>JANOVM010000070.1:0-128340 GCA_031417395.1 Bacteroidota bacterium
TCAGTTTTGGTAATGCATATACGCTTACTCGCTTTAATAATTTAAAGTCAGCGCATTCTTTAATTCTGGCTTATGAAGATATTCCCATAACACAATCCATAGCTGCACAGATAATAATGGGTGGAGTGGATGCTAAAGGAAAAATCCCCGTCAATGTATCTAAAGAATTTAAACGCAATTCAGGTCTTAATTCTGCTCAACCAATACGGCTTAGATACACTTTGCCCGAAGCAGAAGGTATGTCGTCAATCATTTTGAACAAAATCGATAGCGTTGCCCAAAATGCTATTCGCGCCGGTGCTGCGCCGGGCTGCCAGGTGCTCGTCGCAAGAAATGGAAGTGTAGTTTACCAAAAATCTTTCGGTAAAGATACTTATGATTCTGCCGATAGTATTTCTAACTCCGATCTTTACGATGTGGCTTCCATTACAAAAATTGCCGCAACAGCATTAGCCACTATGCGCTTGTACGAAAAGAAAAAAATTAATTTGAATGCGCCTGTATCAAAATATCTTCCTGAACTTAAAAAAGGGAACAAAAAGCTCATCACACTAAGTGATATGCTAACACATCAGGCAGGACTCAAATCATGGATTCCATTCTATAAAGAAACCCTTTCCGACTCAGGATACCTGCAGAAGAAAATTTATCGCTCTACGAAAAATGAATTGTTTTCTATTCATGTTGCAGATAGTATTTATTTAAAAGCAAATTACCAGGACACAATTTTGAACAGAATATATACTTCTTCCATGACCGATAAGGGAAAATATGTATACAGCGACCTGGGGCCCATTCTGATGAAGGAAATTATTGAGAGTATAACAAAGATTCATTTTGAAAAATTTGTTGATGATAATTTTTACAAACCATTGAAGCTAAACCGAACCGGCTTTAATCCTCGAAATAAATTTACTTTAAAGGAAATTGTGCCCACTGAAATCGATACTGTTTTTCGTAAGCAACTAATACATGGCTTTGTACATGACCCTGCTGCTGCAATGTTTGGTGGTGTTTCAGGAAATGCAGGTCTCTTTAGTAATGCAAATGGCCTTGCTATAATAATGCAAATGCTTTTGAATAAGGGGACTTACGGCGGACAACGGTTTTTCAAACCCGAAACAGTTGATTTATTCACGGGAAAACAGTTTGCTAATAATAGGAGAGGACTACTCTTCGATAAACCCGAAACAGATACAGCTAAACAAAGTCCTTGTACAAAAGCAGCCTCACCGTTAACATTCGGTCATCAGGGTTTTACGGGTACATGCGCCTGGGCCGATCCTGAATATGGATTAATATATATTTTTCTCTCCAACAGAGTTTATCCTACAGCATCCAATGAAAAGCTCTCCAAAATGAATGTTCGGACTGTTATTCAGGAAATTATTTACAATTCCTTTCTTAATGAATCCAATAGTGCAAATTGAAAACCTAAGTACTACATTTGCAATTAATAAGCTATTTTATTTATGAAAATCGGCATTCTTTGTTACCCAACGTTCGGCGGAAGTGGTGTAGTGGCTACAGAATTGGGAAAAGCTTTCGCAAGTAAAGGCCATTGCGTTCATTTTATTACTTACAGCCAGCCTGTTCGTCTCGATCACTATGTTGAAAATGTTTTTTATCATGAAGTCAGTGTTGCTGATTATCCTCTTTTTCAATATGCTCCTTACGAAACGGCATTAACAAGTAAGCTTGTTGATGTAGCACTTTTTGAAAAACTTGACCTGGTGCACGTTCATTATGCCATTCCTCATGCTTCTGTTGCTTATATGGCAAGAAAGATAATGGAATCTCATGGCCTGAAACTTCCTTTCATTACGACTCTCCACGGGACAGACATTACACTTGTTGGTAAAAATGAAAGTTATAATCCTGTAGTGACTTTTGCCATTAACGAAAGCGATGCCGTAACTTCTGTATCCGATTCTCTAAAAGTTGATACCTATAAAAATTTTATAATCGATAAAGAGATTGAAGTTATTCCAAATTTCATTGATTTAAATCGTTTTACTAAACTTAGAAAAGATCATTTTAGAATTGCTATAGCTCCGAACAATGAAAAATTAATAATTCATGCTTCAAATTTTCGCCCTGTAAAACGTGTCAGCGATGTAATTAAGGTTTTTAATAAGATCGTAGAAAAAATTCCTTCCAAACTTTTATTGATTGGCGACGGTCCTGACAGAGATCGCTGCGAAAAAGAAAGCAGAGAATCTCCGGCAGGAGAACATATTCGTTTCCTTGGTAAAATGGATGTCGTTGAGGAAATATTATCCGTTGGCGATGTTTTCCTTTTACCTTCTGAAACAGAAAGTTTTGGTCTCGCTGCTCTTGAAGCTATGGCTTGTCAGGTTCCTGTTATTTCTACAAACACAGGTGGCTTACCCGAACTGAATGTCAACGGCGAAACAGGATTTATGAGCGAAGTAGGCGACATCGATGATATGGCCAAAAATGCAATCTATATTCTGGAAGATGAAAACCGTCTTCTGAAATTTAAACAACAAGCTCTCAATCATGCCCGCACTTTCGATATCTGGCAAATTCTGCCTCAGTATGAAAAAATATATGAAAAAGTTTTAGCCGCCAGCCGGGCTTAGTGCTTTGTACTAAAATTCCCACACACACAATGCTCTACCTAAAAGCTCTCCATATCATCTTTGTCATAACTTGGTTTGCAGGTTTGTTTTATATTGTCCGTTTATTCGTTTATCACGCTGAAGCAAATGATATGCCCGATGCTGAAAAAAATGTACTTATCAGGCATTTTAAAGTTGCAGAAAAAAGACTTTGGTATGGCATAACATGGCCTTCGGCAATATTAACCTGGATTTTTGGAATATGGCTACTGGTAAGAATGTTTGGTTCACAAATACCGGATTGGCTTTGGGTAAAATTGAGCTTCGTTATCGGACTTACCATTTACCATCTTCTTTGCGGTAGAATTTTTCAGCAGCTGCAAAGAGACGATTGCCGCTATTCGGGAATGAAAATGCGTTTGTGGAATGAAGTGGCTACTGTCTTTCTTGTCGCCATTATTTTTATTGTTATCCTAAAAGATAGTACAGACTGGATCTATGGACTTGCCGGACTTCTGGTTTTTTCTATTATTCTTTTACTCGCAATCAGGATTTACAAAAAAATCAGAGAGAAAAACAAGATTGTCTCCGGAAAATAAATTTCTGAATATTTTAAAAGGTGAAATTAAATTTTTTTCGCTTTGTATCCGGCCCCTGTGAGTATAGATAAAATACGGTCACGGTGATCTCCCTGTATAATAATCTCCCTTTCCTTTACAGATCCGCCAACCCCGCATTTCGATTTTAATTCCCTGGCAATTTTTTCAAGCTCTTCTTCTTTGCCGGAAAAACCGGAAACTATAGTAACTGTTTTGCCGCCACGGTTTTTTTTATCAAGAAAAATTCTGAGTTCCTGTTGAGAAGGAGGCACTGTTGCATGCTCATTCGGCTTAGTATCATAAATAAATTTCGAATTTGTTGAGTAAACAATTCCGCCACTTTTATTTTTCTTTGACATAATCGGAAATTGAAGAGTTCTGTAGAACAAATATAATCAAGACAATGATAATCGTAATCTTTTCATTACTTATTTGCCGGAACAATTATTTTTATTGAAAGAGAATTCATTTTTAGTTTTAAATCTCCGTCAAAGTACACAGGTTCCCCATCAATATGACCTGCAAGATACCCTCTATTCTTTATAACAATATCCCCCCCCCGCTGCGATTCAAAGTATTTTGAAAAATGTATGGAATGATGCAGCAGTCTGTAAATTATTACCGGTACAGCTTTTACCGGAAACCCTTTCATTATTGAAACATCAATAATACCGTCTTTTAAATCAGCAAAAGGAGCAATTACAGCATCATTTCCAAACTGAGAGGAATTGGCAAAGGTTAACATAAAACAATCTCTTTCGAAGTGTTTACCGTCTATTAAAAAAGAAAATTTCTTTTCTTTAAAAGACGCGAATTCTTTAAGTACGAGTTTTATATAAGTGAAATATCCTCTTTTCTTTGTACGGGAAAATAAATGAGCAATATGCGCATCAAAACCTACGCCTAATGTACCAATACAAAAGCGATCGTTGGCCAATAGCGAATCAATAACATCAATCTTTCCGCTATTCAAAACCGCAATTGCTTTGCCTGAATGAACAGGTATGCCTAAATGCCGGGCAAGACCATTTCCTGAGCCGGTTGGAATAATGCCTAAAGCTGTTTTCGAATTAATAAGCGCAGATGCCGTCTCATTTACAGAACCATCACCGCCTACAGCTACAACAATGTCATAATCGTTTTCAACTGCTTCCCTGGAGAGTTCTGTCGCATGCCCAGGAGCTTTTGTAAAACATACTTCAGCATTAAAAATAGTTTTATCAATTGAAGATTGTATTAGTTCAGGCAGCATTTCCTTTTTTCCAATACCCGAATGAGGATTGATAATAAAACGGATCTTCTTCATGGAAACAGCTTCATTTCATTGTGAATAATAGAATTATTGAATTGCTGAATGATAGCCTTTAATTTATTTTCCATTTTCCTTTCTCTTACCGTATCAATTCCTGCCAGATTATTAGTCAGTGCACTGTCAACTGAAAATTTATACATGGAGTTTTTTCTTAGTGTATCCATGAACAATGCATATTCTCCTTCTATTAATTGATAAGTATCATCAATATAACTCACTGCAAAATTATTTCCGTAATTATTAAAAGCGCTTTTACCTAAAGCATAAAACGGATATCGATAACCAAGATAATCCATAATAGAAGGAAGAATGTCAATATGCTGTGTAGTCATGTTATTTTTACCCTTAAGTAAGCTGTCACTCTGACAATAATACATAATTGGAATAGAAAATAATCCAACATGGTTCCTGTAAAAAGAGTATTCTGATTCAGCTGTATGATCAGCAGTAATAACAAAAAGAGTATTTTCAAACCACTTTAATTTGGAGACTGATTCAAAAAACATCTTCAAGGCATAATCGGCATAACGTATTGATTTATGAATAGGAAGGGAGCCAACAGGAAAATAGGAAGCATATTTATCCGGAATCTTATAAGGATGGTGAGAAGATAATGTAAATACTGTAGCTAAAAAGGGTTCCTTCAAGCCATTAATATCCGATGCTACCTTTTGTAAAAACGGCTCGTCGTAAATACCCCAGCTTCCATCAAAATCACCATCGTTAGCATATTCCGTACGACCAAAATAACGATCATAACCGGCAAGTTTTGAAAAATTATCAAATCCCATCGTACCATTTGTTCCTCCGTGATAGAATACGCTGTTGTAACCTTCCTTCCGAAGTAATAGGGGGACGGACGTAACAGCATTTCCCGAATAAGCGGAAGTAATAAATGGATCCTGCATTAACGCAGGCATGCCGGCCACAATTGCAGGAATACCTTCAATAGAGCGCTTGCTATTGGCATACGAATTGGGAAAAACAAGACTTTCCTTTATCAGTGAATCCAGAAAGGGTGTGTAGCCCTTGTAGGTGTTTAGTGAACCAATATACTCCTTGCCAAAACCCTCCAATATTATTATTACAACATTTTTTTTAGAAAATTCCTTTCCTGGAATCGGCTGAATGATCAATGGATTAATGGAATAAGCCTCCTTTTGCGACATCCAATTAATTTCTTCTAGTTTATTTTTACCATAGGTTTTAATAATGGTGAAAGGAGTATTTAGTACCAGTTCTGTAATCTTTCCGGTACCGTATTTTGAAGCACTTAAAATATTCAACGGCTTGTACTGAATGCCGCCGCGAAAACCAACAAAGGTTAATGCAGAAAAAAGGATAAAATATAAGCCTTTTCCAATTGGTGAAATAATAAATCGTTTTGACTGACTTCCACCAAATGTTTTTGAAAATACGAGTCTGGGATAATAGCGATAAAGCAAATATGCAAGTACAAAGAATGTTATTACCAGATACCAAAAATCTATAATCATTCGAGGAACTGTATTAACAAAATCATTTCCAAAACTCATAATGCTGAATATTTCTGAGCCTGACCGCTTTCCTGTAAAGCGATACAGGCCAAAGTCTATGCAGTTTAAGAGAATCATAGGAATGTTTACTGCCAGGAATAAACCAAGTAAAATTCGCTGGTAAGATTTTGTATAAAAAAATTGAAAGGGGAGGAGGTGTAGTACAATAAAAAAAATGTTGCTTATTACAATGGCAGTTATATCATATCTTAAGCCGAAAAAAAAGCTCCTCGATAAAAGTGAAATACCTATCGTTGAAAAATAAGAATGGTTGAAGGTTAAAAATAATAACCTACAGAATGAATAAATAAATAAAAGCAACAGAATTCGACGAAGAAGAAAGCTGAAATTATTGCCGGAACTTACCATTGATACGAAAGTAAGGATAAAATTAGGTGCAAAAAAAAGCCGTCTTCTGAAAAAGAAGACGGCTTGTAAAATACCAAATTAGATTACTGTCTAGTATAAGTAGCAGTACCTGTAGTTGTACCTGAACAAGGCGATACTAATGCATCAGTATAATTCAAGACAAATCCTGTTGAATTAGAAGTAAAACCTGTACTTGAAAACTGGTGAGTAGCAATATCGCATGGGTTAGAACCTGTTCCGATATCTGTTGCAGTTGTCTGCAATGGAATTTCAAGGTTTCCATTTCCTAATTTTGTAGCATAAATTCCTGTATTATTAGCATAATCAGCAAAACGGCTGAAATGAACTCTGTTATTTACAGAACTATCTACAGTAATTGTCTGAGCATAATCAAAAAATGCTCCCGGTACTGTATCATGCACCTGGTATAAACCTGCAAAATTCTCAGCATCATTTTTTACACGGATAGTTCTAACTTCAATTGCAACATTGCCTGCAGCATCCTGAGCTGTATAAGAAATTGTATAAGTTCCAACCTTATTTACATTAGGATTAGTTGAACTAGCATCAGATGTTACAGTTACAGCTCCATCTTCATCATCATTAGCTGTAGCTCCAAGATCGGTCCAGGGTCCGCTATTAAGTGATAATTCAATTGAAGAAGCGCCTGTAAGGGTAATTGTAGGGGCTGTTGTGTCGTCCTTAGAACAACCGGTTAACATGGTTCCTACAATTGCAATCATAGATAAAGAAAGAAGAATTACATTTTTTTTCATTTTTTGGGGTTTTAAAGGTTTTGAGAGCTCAAAGATATGATTAATTATTTATCAAAATAAACTAAAAATAATTTGTTCTTATTAATTCAAAATGTACTTTTGCCCCACTAAAAAACAAAGAAATCAACCTTAACCAATGAAAAAATTACTCTCTTTAATGACTGCATCTTGTTTTGCGCTATTAGTAGCCTGTGGACCAAGTGCTGAAGAAAAAGCTGCTGCTGAAAAAGCTCGCATGGATTCAATTTCTAACGTACAAGCTCAAATGACTGCTGATTCATTAGCTCAGGTAGAAATGGAAAAAGCCAGACTCGATTCGATGGCTATGGCAATGAAAGCAGATTCTATTGCAAAAGCTGAGGCTGAAGCTAAAAAAGGATCTGTAAAGCCTAAACCAAAGCCTAAAACAGTTATTCAGAAGAAAGTTGAAGAGGCGAAAAAAGTAACAGGTGGTCGTGGCCACTAATTAACATATTATTGAGAATTTTCAGTATTTGTTATTTTTTGGAATTATTTTGTTAATTCTAATTTATTTCCATACTTTTGCGCCCACTAAAAACAAAACAAACCTATATTCAAATGAAAAAAGTATTCTCTATTTTGATGGCTGCCGGTGTTATTGCACTTGTTGCTTGCGGACCTAGCGCTGAAGATAAAGCTGCTGCTGAAAAGGCAATGCAGGATTCTATCGATCAGGCTGTAAATGCATCCGGTACCATGCAAGAAGCTGCTGCTATGCAGGATTCAGCTAATGCAATGACGGATTCAGTTGCTAAAATGGCTGCAGACACAATGCCAAAGTAATCCCCGATCATTCGGAAATAAAAAAGGAGTTTCAGTTACTGAAACTCCTTTTTTATTGGAGGATTATTTATAAAGGGCTTTTCAACGATATTGCATTTCTCACACCCCGACTTCTTCTTTCCTGAAAATTGAAGGAAAAGGCGACGAATAAAAAAAAATGATGCAGCTGCGAAAAGCACCACTAAAATGAAAAATTGTATATCCATAATAGTATTTCTACTACTTCAAAGATACAAAGCTATTTTCAATAATTTTGTCACGATTTAATCAGTACTATGAATTACGACAGGTCAGCTTATAGTGACGATCAGCTCAGAAGTATCTATAAAGAATTACTGCTTCCCAGACTGATTGAAGATAAAATGCTCGTTCTGCTCAGACAAGGGAAAATTGCCAAATGGTTTTCCGGAATTGGACAGGAAGCAATTGCAGTTGGTATTGGCCTGGCATTGAATCAAGATGAATACATTCTGCCAATGCATAGAAACCTTGGCGTCTTTACTACCCGTAAAATTCCATTAAATCGCCTTTTTTCTCAATGGCAGGGAAAAACAGGTGGATTTACTAAAGGAAGAGACCGCTCTTTCCACTTTGGTACTCAGGAACATCATATTATTGGAATGATTTCTCATCTGGGTCCTCAAATGGGTGTTGCCGATGGAATTGCTCTGGCTGACCTAATAAACAATAAGAAAAAAGTTACTGCAGTTTTTTCCGGTGATGGCGGCTCCAGCGAAGGAGACTTTCACGAAAGCCTCAATGTCGCTGCTGTCTGGAACCTGCCTGTTATTTTCATTGTAGAAAACAATGGCTATGGTCTTTCAACTCCTTCAGGCGAGCAATTTAAGATGAAGCAATTCATCGATAAAGGCATTGGCTATGGAATGGAAGCTATTCAAATTGATGGCAATAATATACTTGAAACATACTCTGCCTTTTCAAAAATAGCTGAGTCTATTCGCGCTAATCCGCATCCTGTTTTAGTTGAATGTATGACCTTTAGAATGAGAGGCCACGAAGAAGCTTCAGGAACAAATTATGTTCCCCCTGCATTGTTTGAAAAATGGGGAGAAAAAGACCCATTAAATAATTTTGAAAATTTTTTACTAAAAGAAAAGATCATTGATGAAGGTTTCATTGCTCTGACGCGCCGTGATTATAAAGTTGAAATTGAAAAAAATCTTGAAATAACATTTGCTGAGTCTAATCCTAAAGTTGAAACTGAAACGGAGATAAAAGATATTTATCAGGAAAATATTTTACCGGTAATCAGCAATACCTCTCCTCAACAAACCGAAAAAAGATATTTAGACGCAATAACCGATGCAATGAGAGCTGCTCTTCGAAAATATGATAAACTAATTATCATGGGACAGGATATTGCAGAATATGGCGGTGTCTTTAAAGCTACACAAGGCTTTGTAGAAGAGTTTGGCAAAGACAGAATAAGAAATACGCCTCTTTGTGAATCGGCCATCCTTGGAGCTTCTCTTGGACTTTCCATTAATGGAATGAAATCTATTGTTGAAATGCAGTTTGCCGATTTTGTCACCTGCGGATTTAATCAGATTGTAAACAACCTTGCTAAAACGCATTATCGCTGGGGTCAAAATGCTGATGTTGTTGTACGAATGCCTACCGGCGCAGGTGTTAATGCAGGTCCTTTTCACAGTCAGTCCAATGAAGCATGGTTTGTTCATACTCCCGGACTTAAAGTTGTTTATCCTGCTTTTCCTTCCGATGCAAAAGGTCTTTTACTGGCTTCCATTGAAGACCCAAATCCTGTAATGTTCTTTGAACATAAAGCACTTTATAGAAGTATTTCTGAAATGGTTTTCGACGATTATTATACCATTGAAATAGGGAAAGCAAAAACGGTAAAATCAGGTACGCAGGTTTCCATTATTACTTATGGACTCGGCGTTCACTGGGCTCTGGAAACACTACTCAAACATCCTGAAATATCAGCAGATCTTATCGATCTTCGAACTTTATTACCATGGGATAAAGAAGCAGTAGAAAATTCCGTTCGTAAAACCGGCAAGGTGATAATTCTTCACGAAGATACATTAACCGGTGGACTGGGAGGGGAGATAGCGGCACATATTGCTGAGCATTGCTTTGAAGAACTCGACGCTCCTGTTATCAGATCAGCAAGTCTGGATACTCCTGTTCCTATGAATGTCGATTTAGAAATGAATTTTCTTCCGAAAAAAAGATTTGAAAATCAATTGTTGAATCTGCTAAAATTTTAATTCAACATTTTACTTTTTATTGTTGTTTTAACACTGTCTGTATCTTCAGCCAGTAGAACAGGACTTTTTGAATCAAGATCATTCATGACTTTCAATAATGTCTTAAAGCTTTCTACATTCTCAGGAAGATAAACAGAATTGTAAACACTTTGTTTTTCTCTTGTTGTTAAATGCCAGCTTAGTGAAATATCCTGTTCTTTTGTTGGCAATTCAAATTTTATGAAGTTAAATTTCCCATTGAACCAACCCTTGGCATATTCGTACGCTTCGTCCTGATTATAATCCTGAATGGTCAAAAGGTTTCCGTAAATGTTTCCCAATGGAGTGATAATATTTTCTATTAACTTTTTGCGCGGTTTGTTTTCTATTGGACGCGATTTGTGTGAATCTCTTATATCAACAAAAATAACTCCACTGGTATTTTCCTCAATCCAGTCTTTGAAAATATAAAGAAACCTAAGCGAACTTTTTAGTCCCGTATTGTCTCGGATACCGGCATCCATAACATGTATCTGAGGCTCGCTGGGAAGGCTTACGGCAGGTAAGATGTATGGAAATGTAGCATTCATTCGCAAAACGCTTGTAAAACGAACATTGTCCGCCTTTTGATCCTTAAAGAGCTCACGAAACTCAACCTCATCTACTGTATTGTCAAATGTAAATGTAGAATCATCGGTATGGTTAGTCATGTAACTTATATCCTGTGGCGAAATCATCAATCTTCTACCATCGTTTACAATAGTTGGCGAAAAAATCATCATTGGAATTATTCCGCTGGCTTCAACTTCTCTATAAGATGATAAAGGCTTATTCATAACAAAGCCGGTATTCTCGTTTAGCTGATTTTCGAAAGCATAGGCTCTGTCTTTTGCAAAAAAAGTTTCGCCTTCCTTAAATTTCTGAATATTAAAAAACAAATCACTTACTGTTACACTAAATGCAATTGGATTTAAAAGGTCCTTTCCAATGTTGTTTATGTTTTTTATACTGTTATTGCTTTTCAATAAACCAAGTCTGTTTTGAAGATATACTTCTCTGTAATAAGCAGCACCAATCATTCCACCGGAAGCACCGCAAATTAATTGAGTAGATTTAGAAAACTTATAGTTGGTAATGCTGTCGGCCATCTGCATCATTCGAAAAGACCAGATCGAAGCACGCAATCCTCCCCCGGAGCAGTTTATGAAAATCATTTTAGGCTTCTTAGAGCCTGCAATGAATTTATCCTTCCATCTTTCCAGAATTCGCAAAGTGGAATTATAATCGTCTGCTACCTGTTTGGGATTACTTAATTCATTAAATCTATCAATGCTGTAGGTCGAATTTCCTTTTTTGTATTCCATCCCATACGCTTTATTGTCTGAGTTGAAGACGCCGTATTGAGAAATAAAATTGAAAATCAGGAAAATTAATATAAACAAAGAGTTTGCCCAAGCCTTTAACCAAAACCTAAAAGCACTGCTTAACATGATAAACATAGAAAATATCAGAATGATACTTGCTCCTGCAGGAATTTTAAAAAAAGAAAAATCTTTGAATAAACCCATTAAAATAAAAAGCCCAAAGACAATTATTTCTATGATTGCCGCATTCAAATGATTTTGCCTGAAAACGGATTCAACCATTTCATTGGAATAGTGCGCCGTATCTCTGACAAGCTTTACTTTATATGGAGTAGATAAATACGTATCCACCCGCCATATTTTTTCTCTGATTTTGTTTCTTTTTTTCTTATGAGTATGGGTGGTTTGTTTGCGTTCTTCTGATACTAAATGCTGGGCAAAGGGCGCATTGGGATTGGAATCTGATGACTCCATTCCAAACATGAGGATAATATCTTTGTTAGTCCTGAAGAAATAGGTAAGTGTTGTAAGTACAATAAGACTCAGTCCGATAATAAATCCAATAACCTGAGAAAAAATATTCCAAACAGACTGGTATTCATTTTTCGCCTGAAAGAAAATAATATTTATTAGATATGTTGCTACGAATAAAACGGGTATAATAAAATTATTCAGTGAAAATTTAAGAAATGGGCGCGATAGTGTCGCAATAAATGGAAACCGAAAACCGTTGACTATATAGCTGGATATGTTAAAAACCATTATGAAACTACCGGTGGTAAATCCCATTATGAAAAAGGAGGAAAACCCGACATTTCCCATATACTCCGGATCCAGAAATAAGTAGGGAATTCCAAAAGTATTCGAAATGGAACCTGTTACCCATCCGAAAAGGACAATCCAATACAGTAACAATAAGTGATTCTTCTTCAGCAATACTATGAATAGCTGAATAGGGAAGGAGTAAAAAAATCGCTTATACGCCCTTGAAGATACCATGAGTCAATTTAACGAAAGTTAAAACGAAAAATTACATTTTCGCATTATTATCTTACGTTAAACTTAATCAAAGGTTCATTTGTTGTCAATTCATTTTTTGTTCAACAACTGAAAGAATCTCGGCTTCTTTTATCAATGTTAAGTCACGTATTTCACCCGCTTCTTTCAATATTTTAGAAACATAAGGGTCTTCTTTCATCGAGCCTCCATTAATTCTTACATTTAAATAGGCTCCCAAAACTGCTGAGCGCGCACACAATGCTCCAACACCGGCATCGGAAACGGAATTGGGATTACCAATTTCTGCCATGGATTTGATGATTTCCATCGATTCTAAGGATAATTTCATTACCCTGAAGGGAACTTCAATTGCATAAACAGTGGCTGCGTCTATCGCTTTCTTACGGACTGATTTTTCTTCATCACTGCCTTTGGGCAGACCGAAAGCATCCATAATCTTGTTAAAAGCCCTTGTGTCCTCATCCGTAAGATCTAACAACATTTTTTTCAGACGCTGCCCTTTTTCCGCCCACTTTGAAAACTCTTCCCATCGCTCATCCCAGCCCTTTTTATGAGAAGAGAGATTGGCTACCATCGTTCCCAAAGAAACTCCAAGTGCTCCTACATAGGCAGAAATTGATCCGCCTCCGGGAGCAGGTGATTCCGAAGCTGTTTCATCGGCGAAACCTGTAAGTGACATCCTAACAAGTTTATCATTTCCCTTTTCTTCCAATAGGTATTCTATAATTCTCTCTTCAGGTATAAAAGGAGTAAGTTCATTTAAACCTAGTGTTTTAATTGCTATTCTTATCAATTCCTTTTCAGAAACCCCTGATGACCTGTTTTGTTTTTCCAGAAAAAACCTGCCGGCATCAGTTAATGCCTTAATTGGAACCAATCCAACCAGTTCAGACCCTGTTACCCGCATACCCCGGGCAATTGCACTCTTCTCACACTCATGAAAAGCAATATGCAAAGGTGTAACATTAATATTAGTCAGGTTCATGCTTACCTGAGCCAAACCGTATTCTTCTATAAACCATCCTATGGCTTTTACCGACTTGCATGTACCGGCAACAACAACTTCTTCTCCTTTTTCATTCTTAACCTTTCTTCCATTCTCGCGCACATCAAAGGCTACTGAATTGGCCCTTCGAACAGATGTAGTATTGATATTAACATTGTATGCAACAAGAAAATCACGCACACCTATAACACTGGCCCCGCTTTTAGCATTGAATTCTGCAGGTCCAAAATCAGGCTGCCATTCCTTTAATTTTATCTTTTTGAAATAACCCTCGTACTCTCCCGCACGAATGACACTTAAATTTTTACGGGAGGGATTGCTCTGTGCATCTTCATACAGATAAACAGGGATTTTAAGATTGTTTCCAACACGTTCGCCCAGCTTCTTTGCATAAATAATTGTTTCTTCATTGGTAATATTCGAAATTGGAATTAACGGACAAACATCTGTTGCTCCCATGCGGGGGTGCTCTCCTTTATGCTTGCTCATATCAATGAGTTCAGAAGCTTTTTCAATTGCTCTGTAAGCCGCCTCAATAACAGCTTCAGGCTCTCCCACAAAAGTTACTACGGTCCTGTTTGTTGCTTTTCCCGGATCAACATTCAGTAGTCTGATTCCTTCTACACTCTCAATCCTGTCTGTTATCTGTTTAATAATTCCCATGTCCCTTCCTTCACTGAAATTGGGTACACATTCAATTAATTTTTTCATTATCTTTTAATTAAATATCATGTTTGAATAATTTCTAAAAACTATTTTTATTCATTAATTTACCATTAAGTATAATCCTGTCCGCTAAATTACTTCCAAAAGAATAAGGAAGAAATGAATAGGAGGGGATTTCTTTTGTAATAAACAAATTCGCCTTTTTCCCAATGGCAATACTTCCTGTTTCATGACTTAAATTTATGGCATAAGCAGAATTAGTTGTGGCAGCAAGTATGGCTTCTTCCGGTGTCATTTTGTAAAGTATACAGGCAAAGGAAACCATCTGGTTCATGTTACCACTCGGACAACTTCCCGGATTGAAATCGCTTGAAATGGCAACTGACAAGCCTGCATTAATCATATCTCTTGCAGGAGGATTTTGAAGGCCTAAAAAAAACTGTGCACCGGGAAGCAAAACCGGCATGGTCTCAGATTTTTTAAGAAGCAGAATATCTTCTGCACTTGCAAATTCCAAATGGTCTACACTCCTGGCATTCGATTCTATTCCCGCCTGTATTCCCCCCGAATGTGAAAGCTGCTCTGCATGTACTTTTGGAATAATACCAAATCTATTTGCAGCATTAAAAAGCTCCAGAGCATCCTCTTTTGTAAAGTAATTCTTTTCACAAAAAATATCACAATAGTCAGCAAGCTTTTCTTCTGCTATTGCCGGAAGCATTTCATTAATCAACAATTTTAGATAATCCCTTTTATTTCCTTTATATTCCTGCGGAACAGCATGTGCGCCCAAAAAAGTCGAACGAATTGTTAGTGATGATTTTTCCTTTAATCGTTTAATAACTCGCAGCATTTTTAATTCGCTTTCCATGTCCAGTCCATATCCGCTTTTTATTTCTACAGATCCTGTTCCCAAAAGCATAATTTCATTTAAACGATTTTTTGCACTTTCGAATAAATCATCTTCAGAAGCCAGCCTGAGTCTGGCAGCTGATTGAAGTATGCCACCGCCACGTTCGGCAATTTCTTCATAACTTAGTCCATTTAACCTTCCAACGAATTCATTTTCCCTGCTTCCTGCATAAACCAGATGCGTATGAGAATCAACCCAGGATGGAAATACATGTCCGCCGGCAGCATCTATTTCAGTAAGCTGCAAATGATTCATACGTATATCCCTAAGTTTATCTTCTGAAGATATTCCGAAAGAATGAATTCTGTCATCTTTTATGAGCAGATAAGCATCTGAAACAGTCTTCAGGCTTTTCATTTCCTCTCCGCAATATCTCAACCGAATCTGCTCTTCGACATGCACAAGGAATTTGATGTTTTTGATTAATAGGCTCATAAAGGCGGATTCGTGCCCGAAAATAACAATTTAACCTTCAATTACCGAGTCAATACATGGTGAATAAAGTGAAAGTTTTTTTCTTTTTCTTCATTTACATGAAACTTAAACAATTAACAATTTAGGGGTATTTTATTGTTAATTCCTGTTGCCTTTTGTACAAAATAGCAATTAACTAAAAGAGTAATTTCGCTTTCCCATGGCAGGAAATACATTCGGTAAAATTTTCACCCTAACAACCTTTGGAGAATCGCACGGTCCTTCCATTGGAGGCATAATCGATGGTTGTCCGGCTGGATTAAAAGTCAATTTAGAAAAAATTCGATCTGAATTAAGCAGAAGAAAGCCCGGTCAATCAATCGTTACTACTGACCGTAAAGAAGCAGATGAATTTGAAATTGTTTCAGGATTGCTGGATGCAATAACAACAGGCGCTCCAATAACATTTATTATTAGGAATATGGATTATATTCCTTCTGATTATGAATCGCTAAAAAATGTTTTCCGTCCTTCTCATGCCGATTATACTTACCAGACTAAATACGGTTTGCGCGATTATAAAGGTGGCGGCCGTTCCAGTGCCCGCGAAACTGCTGCCCGGGTTTTAGGTGGTGCTGTCGCGAAACAATTGCTTGATCTGTCAGGAATAAAAATAAATGCTTTCGTTTCTCAAATCGGTTCAATAAAACTGGAAAAAGAATTTTCTGAAATCGACCTTTCCCTTACAGAAAAAAGTATTGTAAGATGTCCGGATGAGAAAATTTCAGCCGATATGATTCGTTATATCGAACAATTGAAGAAAGAAGGCGACTCAACCGGTGGAATCATTACTTGTATTATTTCTAATTCAATCACAGGATTGGGTGAACCGGTCTTCGATAAACTTCATGCTGACCTTGGTAAAGCCATGTTAAGCATTAATGCTGCTCATGGTTTCGAATATGGAAGTGGCTTCAATGGTGCAACCATGAAGGGCTCTGAACACAACGATCCTTTTTTAATAAAAAATGGAAAAGTAACTACTGCTACCAACAATTCCGGTGGAATACAAGGTGGAATATCCAATGGAATGGATATCTATTTCCGTATTGCATTTAAGCCTGTATCTACCATAAAAATAAACCAGTCTACGGTTAATGATTCAGGAGAATCTGTAGAACTTTCTCCTTCCGGAAGGCATGATCCTTGTGTTGTGCCGCGAGCTGTTCCAATTGTAGAAGCGATGGCTGCTTTAGTACTTGCCGATCACCTTTTAAGAAACAGGTCTTCTACATTAACCGAAAAATCATTTTAAAACTGAAGTTTAACTAATCCCAAAATTGTTTTCCAAATATTCAATCAATAATTAACCAATACAATGAAAAAAGTACTAAAATTCCTGGGCATCTTCTTATTGCTTCTTTTAATTTTTTTAATTGCTGCTCCATTTCTGTTTAAAGATAAAATCATCGGAAAGATTAAGGAAGAAGCAAATAAAAACCTTAATGCAAAATTTAATTTCAGCAGCCTGGATCTTTCTTTAATAAGAAGTTTTCCTAACCTTTCAGTCAATATTGAAAACCTTTCTATTATAAACATAGCTCCCTTTGAAGAAGATACGCTCATTTATGCTAAAACCTTCGGTTTAACCCTCGATATCATGAGTGTAATCAAAGGAACAGAAATAAAAATTAAAAAAATTGCCATCGATGATCCTGTTATGAATTTTCTGGTAAACAAAGAGGGAAAAGCAAATTGGGATATTGCCAAATCTTCCGGTGAAAGTTCAAAAGCTTCTGAACCTTCTTCTTTCAAAGCTTCTTTACAAAAATATTCTGTCACCAATGGAACTATTTTATACAATGATCTGACCATGCCTTTTATGTTAAAGTTGCAGGGTGTTAATCATACCGGCAGTGGTGATTTTACTCAGGATATTTTTATACTCAAGACCCAATCCGACATTAAATTTGCCGATATGGCCTATGGCGGCGTTAAATATATCAGTAAAGCAAAAGCTGATATTCAGGCTGACATTGATATGGATATGAAGAATATGAAGTTCACTTTCAAAGAGAATAAAATACTACTAAACGAATTACAACTAGGACTTAACGGATGGGTTGCCATGCCCGATACCAATATTGACATGGATTTGAAATTCAATGCAGCCCAATCAGAGTTCAGAAACTTTTTGTCCTTAATACCTGCTGTTTATTCTGAAAACTTTAAAGACCTTAAATCTTCCGGTACCATGAAACTCGACGGAGGTATTAAAGGCAGGTACAATGCTGGTTCTATGCCAGGATTTAATTTAAATGTTAATATTGATAAAGGGATGTTCAAATACCCTTCTTTGCCTTCTTCTGTAGCCAATGTTTTCGTCGATCTGAAAATTAAAAATCCTGACGGAATTCCTGATCATACAACTATCAATCTTTCCCGTTTGCATGCAGAAATGAATGGAAATCCTTTTGATGCAAAACTCATTCTTAAAACTCCGGTTTCAGATCCTGACATTGACGCTTTCCTCAAAGGAAAAATTGATTTATCAGGAATTTCAAAATTTGTCCCGCTGGAGAAAGGAACAACTTTAAGTGGTTTAATAACGTCCGATCTTACTGCGAAAGGCCGTTTATCCTCCATAGACCAAAAACGATACGACGAATTCAATGCAAGTGGAAATTTTGGCATAACAGGAATGAACTATTCATCAAAAGATACCAAACAGCCTATTGCAATTAATACGATGCAACTTGCTTTTAATCCGCAACACTTTTTGCTAAGTTCATTCATTGCTAAAATCGGCAAAAGCGATTTCAATGCAAACGGCACACTGGATAATGTTTTAGCGTATGCTATAAAGAATGAAAAATTAACGGGAAATCTGAATTTGAATTCTAAAACAATTGACCTCAATGAATTTATGGGGACTGAAAGCGCAGCTTCGGGCACAACAGATACTTCTCAAATAACTCCATTAGATGTACCTGAAAATATTGACTTTACACTTAACGCTTCTATTGGAACACTGCTCTATCAAAACCTTTCCATTGGAAATACAAAAGGAGCTCTTGTAATCAAAGATAAAAGCATTAGAATGAAAGATGTTCAAATGCAATTAATGGATGGAAGTATGAAACTTAATGGAGGGTATTCTTCTGTAAACATTAAAAAACCTTCTTTTGATTTTGCTATAAGCATAAATGATTTTGACATTCAAAAAACAACATCTTCATTCCAAACCATTGGTAAAATGGCACCAATCGCCAAGAATTGCATGGGTAAATTTTCAGTTGATATGAATATGGTGTCAGACCTGGATCAAAAAATGCAGCCGGTATTGAAAACTTTATCAGGAGCCGGTAAATTATTGGCTAACAATGTGACTGTTTCCAATTTCCCTGTTTTCAATAAGGTTGCTGATGTATTAAAGATGGAATCATGGAAAAAATTTGTTTTGCCTTCCGTTAACCCTTCCTTTAAATTTGTTAACGGCAGAGTTTATGTTGATCCTTTTGACATTAACGTGAACGGAATAAAAGCGACAGTTCAGGGCTCCAATGGCTTTGATGAAACTATCGATTACACTATGGCAACGCAGATTCCTCGTTCTTCCTTCGGAGGTGCGGCCAATAGCGTTCTAAATAACCTGGTCTCTTCAGCAAATTCAAAAGGTGCTAATTTTAATGTTGGCGATGTTGTTCCAGTAAACATTACCATTGGAGGTACCGTTCCGAATCCAAAAATTGGAACCGATTTAAATAAAGCAGGTGCAAAAGCAATGGATGATTTAAAAGCCAAAGTTAAAGAAGAATTTGAAACAAAAAAAGCTGAAGCGGAAGCAAGAGCAAAAGAAGAAATTGAAAAGAAGAAAAAAGAAGTCTCTGCAAAACTTGATGCTGAAAAACAAAAACTAGTCGGCGAGGCTGAAAAAGCAAAAAAAGAAGCAGAAGCAAAGGCTAAGGCAAAAGCTGATAGCCTTAAAAGAGCCGCTGAGAAGAAAGCTAAAGAGGAAATTAATAAGTTGAACCCGTTTAAACTAAAATAAATAAAATTGTTTGTGAAGTGCTTTTATTTTTCTCCCGAAAAAATTATTTCAATAATTATATTTATTCTGCTCTCTGTAGATGGTTATGGTCAAGATGGTCTTTGCCCAAAATCAACGAATAAAAAAGCAGTCAAATATTTCCAGGAGGCTATGGAGTCCTATAAAGCTCGCAAATATGAAGACGCAAAAGAATTGCTTTCAAAAACAATTGACGCCGATCCTGAATTTGCCGATGCTTATCTTCTTCAGGGAAATATTGCACTTAAAAGAAAAGAGGACAAAGAACTTGAAGCCAATTATAAAAAAGTAATTGAGCTTTGCCCTGACCTTGATCCGGAAATTTATTTCCAGTTAGGATGGATGTATTTCGAATTAAAAAAATGGAGTGATTGCGAAGATAACCTGAAACAATTTTTAGAGTATGACCGCATTAAAGAAGATAAAGCGGCTAAGGCGGAAAACATGCTTTCAAAGGCACATTTAATTGCTCATCCGGTTCCTTTCAACCCTGTTCCTGTTTCTGATATTTCTACTGCCGACCCTGAATATCTTCCTTACATTTCTCCCGACAATGAATTAGCTTTTTTTACCAGGAGGTTTGAAATGACAGCAAAAAACATGCTCACACCACAAAGTGTAGAAAAGTTCATGATCGCTCATATACAAAAAGATGGAAAATACGACAGAGGTAAACCCATGGAAGATCCCTTTAATAAAGGGTCCAGTAATAATGAAGGCGGCGCTACAATAACTATTGATAATAAACACTTGTTCTTTACCGTCAACGTTAAAGGCAACTTTGATATTTGTACTTCCGATTTTAAAAACGGTCTATGGACAGAAATTCGAAACCTGGGGCCTGAAATAAACGATCCTAAACAATGGGATGCTCAACCTACTATATCTTCCAATGGTAAAACACTTTATTTTGCTTCTGCACGGGATCCATTAAGTGGTATTGATATATATAAAACTGAAAAAGACGATGAAGGAAATTGGAAAAAAGCTGTCAGGTTAGGCAACAATATCAATACAAACGGCAATGATAAATCGCCTTTCATGCATAGTGATAGTAAGACATTTTATTTTTCCTCCGACAGTTTACCGGGATTGGGCGGCTATGATATTTATAAATGCCAGATGGATGAAAATGGAAATTTTCAAAAACCTGTAAACCTTGGCTACCCTATAAATACAGAAGCAGATGAAGTCGGATTTTTTGTAAGTCTTGAAGGCAAAAAAGGATACTTCGCTTCCAATAAACTCTCTAAAACAAAAAACGACGGTTTTGATATCTATTCTTTTGATTTGTATCCTGAAGCTCGTCCTAACAGGGTCTATTTTCAGAAAGGAGACTTGAACGGTCCCGATAATAAAGATTCAATTCCTGCTACCATTCAAATTAAAACAGCTAATTCAAAAAAAATAACACAGGTCGATGTAGATTCTGTTACAGGGGAGTATGCTTTCGTCGTCGATTTCAAAGAAGATCTTTTGGTTTCAATAAAAAAGGAAGGATATGCTTTTCAATCGCAATATGTTTCTGCCAAAGACACAACTAATTTCGAACCTAAAAAAGTTGATATAGAATTAAAGAAGCTGGAAGTTGGTAAAACTTATGAGATCAATGACATTCTTTTTGCTACTAATAGCTATGAAGTTAACGACACCATTAAAACGGTATTAGATGAATTTATCGAATATTTAAAAGTAAACCCAAAACTTATTGTAGCAATACAAGGGCATACCGATAATATTGGTAAACCGGCTGATAATATGATTCTTTCACAAAACAGAGCAAAGGCTGTAGCTGATTATTTAGTGTCTCATGCAATTTCTCCTTCAAGAATTTCACATAAAGGATTTGGAGAAACGGTTCCTGTTGCGGGTAATGATTTAGAAAAGGGACGTGCTAAGAACAGGAGAACTGTTTTTGTAGTAACTTCCAAGTAAAAATATTTTCCATAGAAAAGTTGGCAGGGTTTCTGTAAAGTAAAAACAGTTTTTGTTATGGAAATTTAACCACTCCTGTATCAGGACACAAAATAAACACATATGAAAAAATCACTTTTAGCATACTTGCTTTTTGCAGGTTTTTGTGCTTCCGCTCAATCGGAGAAAAGCATTGTAAATTCAGACATTAAAGATGTAAAAGTTTTTGTCTCAGGAGCCCAGATCAACAGGGTTCTGCGTACGAGTGTCGAAGCCGGTATAACCAGACTCGCTATTGAAAATTTATCTTCTCAAATCGACCAGGGCTCAATTACGGCAACAATTAACGGCGAAGCTATGGTTCTTTCAACATCATTTGAAATGGATTATCTGAAAGAAAAAAGAATGTCGCCGGAGTTGAAAAAGTTAAAAGACTCTCTTGAAATCCTGACTTCTGAAATGAATGAACTCAACATGCTAAAGTCTGTTTATACTGAGGAAACGGCCATGCTAAACGCCAATAAAAGTATTGGTGGAAGTAACGTAGGAATCAATGCAGACAATTTAAAAAAAGTAATAGATTTTTATAGAAGCCGCATGATAGAGGTAAAAAGCAAGGTCATGGACATAGAAAAAAAGCAGGTAAAGCTCAATGACAAAATTACCAGAATCAACGAACAAATTGAACAGGAAAACGGAAAAATCAACAAGCCCTACGGAACAATTTTAGTCGATATTTCAGCTAAACAAAAAGCTAATATTGAAATTGAGCTTAGTTACTATTGCCAGGGTGCATCCTGGAGACCATCTTATGATATTCGTGCTAAAAATACAAAGAGTGAAGTTTCTCTAATGTATAAAGCAAATGTTAATCAGAACACCGGCGAAAACTGGGAGAAAGTTAATGTTACCTTATCTACAGGCAACCCTACATTGGGTGGCAATAAACCACAATTACAGCCGTGGTTTCTTAGGTATTATGTACCTGTTCAATATAGACAGGATGGTATGAGGCAAATGAGCGCTCCTGCTTCTATCGAATCGCAGCTCCTCTCTGTAAAGAAAGAAGAGATTGTAAAAGCAATGCCTGATATGGTTCGAATGGAGGAAAATCAGCTCGTCACTGAATTCGAAATTCAAATACCTTATACCATACTTTCAAATAGTAAAGATGTTTTAATGGACATTCAATCTTTTAATCTACCTGCAGATTTTGCTTATTACGGTACTCCAAAAATTGACAAAGATGCTTTCCTGGCAGCTAAAATTACAGGATGGGAAAAACTCAATCTGCTTCCCGGATCTTCTAAAATTTACCTCGAAAACAGTTATGTCGGCGAATCATACATCAATCCAGCATCTGCACTCGATACCTTGTTACTTTCTTTCGGTCGTGATAAACGAATAGTAATAAAACGTGATAAAGTTAAGGACATGAATACAACAAAGTTCATAGGAGGAAATGTCGAAAAGGAATTTTTGTTTGAAACTACAATCAGAAACAATAAAAAGGATGATGTTACAATTACCCTTGACGATCAGGTTCCATTATCAACCGATGAATCGATAAAAATTTCTACCGGCGAATTATCTAAAGGAAATTACAATAGTGAAACAGGCATGATTAACTGGAAACTTGATCTAAAACCGGGAGAAACTAAAAAAATTCGTTTTGGCTATAAAGTGAAGTATCCGAAAGATAAAGTAATACAAGGACTTTAACCATTGATGCCTTGCCTGATATGCTAAAAAATCGTTATTTTGCATATCCCCCAATCCATCAATGTGAAGCTTCTTAAAAAGTGCCTGACGTTATTTCTTTTCCTCCTATCTCAAAAGCAATATGCTCAATGCACAGCTATAATCAATACCTTTCCTTTCATAGAGGGTTTTGAAACTGGCACTGCAAATTGGGTAAGTGGAGGTGTAAATAATGATTGGGCTTGGGGAAGTCCTTCAAAAACGACTATTAATTCCGCCGGTGCCGGCTCAAAATGCTGGATCACCGGCGGACTTGTCTCTTCTTTTTATAATTATGGTGAACGGTCTTGGGTTGGAAGTCCATGTTTTGATTTTACTTCACTCGACAGACCTTTTCTTTCTTTTCTGATTTTCTGGGACACTGAAAGAACTTATGATGGTGGTAACTTACAATATTCCATTGATGGCGGCACTACATGGTCCAATGTCGGTTCAATGAACTCTTCCAACTCTTGTACTGATCAAAATTGGTTTACTAATTCGTCTATCATAAACCTGAATGGACTTGTCAATAATGCCCAGGGTTGGTCGGGAACGGTAAAACCATCTTCCGGTTCATGCAGTGGAGGTGGAGGCAGCGGAACATGGAAGCTAGCAACTCGTTGCATTAAAAACCTGGCCAATAAACCGCAAGTTAAATTTCGTTTCACTTTTGGAAGCGGAACAACCTGCAACGATTATGACGGTTTAGCTTTCGACGATTTTACAATCTCAAATGCTCCCGATTTCCCTGTTGATTTTGAAATCGCCTGCACTGGAGGATCAAGTGTAAGTGTAAAGGAACTTTTCCCGAATTGTCATACATATTGGGACTGGGATTTTGGTGATACAGCATCTATTAACAATAAGTCATCGGGTGTTAATTCCTCTCATCCTTTTACAACAGGTGGAAATTTTTTTATTACATTAAAAACAGGAGGCAATTGTTCAGCCGATACACAAATTGTCAAACAAGTGAAAATACTTTCCGCTTTAACAAATGCTACACCTGTCAGTTGCCTCGGTAGTTCCAATGGCAAAGCGGAAATTCTGGTCCAAAACCCCGGAATGGGATTATCGTATTCATGGTCAAACAACCCAACTCTAAACTCAAACATAAATAACAATGTGCCTGTTGGCGATTATTCCGTTACCTTAATGGAACCCGGTTCTTGTGATCGAACTTATACAGTATCAATTACCAATGGTCCCGGAGCTTTTCCAAATGTTTCATTAGGTAATGATACTACTATTTGTTCCGGTTCACAAGTGATTTTATTTCCCGGCTCTTTCAGATCTTACAAATGGCAGGATAATTCTTCGGATTCAAATTATGTTGTTAAAAAAGCAGGAATTTATTCTGTTACTATTTCAAATTCATCCGGATGTAATGCTTCTGACTCTATTTCCATAGTAGAAGATTGTATAAACGACATAATTATTCCTAATTCATTTACACCTAATGGCGACGGTTCCAATGAGGTTTTCAATGTCATTGGTTCGCAAACGGAATTGTATAAATTATTGGTATTTAACAGATGGGGGGAGTTGATATTTAAATCAGAAGATAGAAATCTGGGATGGGATGGTCAATTCAAAGGTAAGTTAGTGCAGGAAGGTATTTATAATTACATTGTCACCTATGATATAGACGGAACTGCAAAAAGCAAAACAGGTTCTGTATTCCTTTTTAGATAAAATGTTTACACCTCAATTATCTTATAAAGATTTACTTTTTATATGAAATCTTTTATTCTTCTTTTTTCATTTTTTCAATTTTTAGTATCACAAGCATCTGAACCCACTTTTTCGAAACTTTCATCAGATACTGCTTTTACCGATTCAATCCATTTTTTTTCAAATACTTTACAAGCAAACAAAAAAAGAATTAATTTATTAAATTACTCCATTTCCGGAACGTATGGATTGAGCATGTACTGGCTCTATACACAATGGTACAAGGATTATCCCGGTTCCTCTTTTCATTTTTTTAATGATAATAGTGAATGGCTGCAAATGGATAAATTCGCTCATACATGGGATGCTTACTTAATTTCAAAATCAATTTCAAAGTGTTACAAATGGGCCGGGTATGAAAATAAGAAATCTATACTCTATGGCATTGCCATTACAGGTTTGTATCAAACAACCATAGAAGTATTCGATGGCTTTTCAAAAGAATGGGGATTTAGCGGTGGTGATATTTTGGCGAACTCAATTGGTCTGGCATCTTTTGCTTTTCAGGAGTTACACTGGAAAGAACAGCGAATAACATTAAAACTTTCTTTTCATCAGACTAAGTACTCATCATACAGACCCAAATTACTCGGTGAAAATATATTCGAAAATATAATTAAGGATTACAATGGGTTGACCAATTGGGTATGTATTAATCCTCACAGCTTTTTTAAAAATTCAGTATTTCCGAAATGGCTAAGTTTAGCTATTGGATTTGGAGCAGAAGGAATGACAGGCGGAAAAACAAATCCTGAAATAGTTAACGGAAAAATTATTCCTGCTTTTGATCGTTACAGACAATATTATTTTTCTGTTGATTTTGAGTTGTCAAAGATAAAGACTCAATCAGCATTCTTTTCGTCTTTATTCAGGATAATAAATATTGTTCATCTTCCAGCTCCTGCAATTGAATTCAGAAGCGGAGGGAAGCCGCAATACAAAGCCCTCTATTTTTGAGAGCTAAAGCAAAATTCTTCAAAAGAAAATTTTTAATAAGTCGATAGAGAAGGATCAATTTCTTTAGCATAAGCCAGTATGCCCCCTTTTAAATTAAACAGATTGGAAAAACCATGTCTTTTCTCCAATTCGCTTATCACTGCAGCACTTCGGGCACCGGATCGGCAATGAACAATTACAGGTTTATCTTTTGAAATTTTTTCGACTTCATTAAAAATTGAACCAACAGGAATTAATTCTCCGTTTAAATTGCAAATATCATATTCATGCGGTTCTCTTACGTCAATTAATTGAAAGTCATCTTTATTATCCATTTTTGATTTTAATTCCTGCACTGTTATTTCTTTCATGATTCAAGTATTAAATTAATTTATTAAAGTATACGTCCGATTGTTTAATAATTTCAATTCTTATTTTTTCATCAACTTTTCTAATCCAAACATTTCATCCCTTAATCTTGCTGCTTCAATAAAATCGAGCTCTTTAGCGGCTTTCTCCATTGATTTTTTTGTATGTGCAATTAGTTTTTTTAATTCATCTTGTCCCATATATTTGACAACAGGGTCAGCAGCCATATTCATCATTTCACTTTCAATGTACGCTTTGGGTTCTGCAACATTTCTGTCAGCCACCTTGGTTTGATTCATAATACTTTCTGTTGATCGTGTAATCTGAACAGGAGTAATGCCATGTTGTATATTGTATTCTCTTTGTTTCTCTCTTCTGCGGTTGGTTTCGTCAATAGTCCGCTGCATACTATCCGTAATTTTATCGGCATAAAAAATTACTTTGCCGTTTACATTTCTGGCAGCACGACCGGCGGTTTGAGTAAGAGAGCGCGCACTTCTTAAAAATCCTTCTTTATCTGCATCAAGAATAGCAACAAGGGAAACCTCAGGTAAATCCAATCCTTCCCGTAAAAGATTAATACCAACCAATACATCAAAGTTTCCTAATCGCAGGTCACGTAGAATCTCAACCCTGTCAAGTGTATCAACTTCTGAATGTATGTAACGGCAATTAACGTTTAATTTCGTCATGTATTTGGTTAGCTCTTCAGCCATCCTTTTGGTAAGTGTTGTTACTAAAACCCTATTTCCATTTTTTACTGTTTTGTCAATTTCCTCCAGTAAATCATCAACCTGAGTAACGGCAGGCCTGATTTCTATTACAGGATCCAAAAGTCCGGTTGGTCTGATAACCTGTTCCACCATTATTCCTTCACTTTCTATCAATTCGTATTCAGAGGGTGTGGCACTTACATAAATTACCTGATTAATAAGATTTTCAAATTCCTCAAACTTTAAAGGACGGTTATCTAAAGCTGATGGAAGTCTGAAACCATATTCGACAAGATTTTGTTTTCTTGAACGATCTCCGCCATACATGGCACGGACTTGAGGAATTGAAACATGGCTTTCATCAATAACCATTAGATAATTATCCGGGAAATAATCAAGCAGACAAAAAGGTCGTTTCCCCGGCTCTCTGCCATCAAAGTAACGGGAGTAATTTTCAATACCAGAACAATAGCCCAACTCCCGTATCATTTCCAAATCATACGTCACACGGTCTTCCAGGCGCTTTGCTTCCAGATGCTGGCCTAGGGACTTCATATACTCAACCTGCCTGACTAAGTCTTCCTGAATGTCCCAAATCGCCTTTAACTGCCTGTCAGGATTCGTTACGAAAATATTCGCAGGATAAATTGTAACTCCTGAATTTTTTTCAATTGTTCTTCCCGAAACAGGGTCTATCGTCACAATTTCTTCAATTTCATCTCCGAAAAAATTAAATCGGTAGGCGGCATCTCCGTAAGCAATAAAAACATCTACAGTTTCTCCCCGTACTCTGAATTTGCCTCTTGTAAAATCTGTTTCCGTTCTTGAATACAGAGATGTAACCAATTTATGAAGGAATGCATTGCGGCTAATTCTGTCACCTTCTTTGACAAGAATAGTACTCTCTTTAAAGTCATCAGGATTACCGATACCATAAATACAGGAAACAGAACTGACAACTAAAACATCTTCACGACCCGATAGAAGTGAGGTAGTAGTGCTTAATCGAAGTTTTTCAATTTCATCATTTATAGCAAGATCCTTTTCTATATAAGTATTCGTTGTAGGTATAAATGCTTCCGGCTGGTAATAGTCGTAATACGATACAAAATATTCAATAGCATTCTCAGGAAAAAACTGTTTGAACTCACCGTATAACTGTGCAGCCAGGGTTTTATTATGACTTAATACAAGCGTAGGCCGTTGTATTCTGTTAACAACATTAGCAATAGTAAAAGTCTTACCTGAACCGGTTACTCCCAAAAGTGTTTGAGCTTTATCACCACGCAAAAGGCCCTGAGTCAATTGATCAATTGCTTGTGGCTGATCACCTGTTGGTTGAAATTCGCTTGTTAATTTAAAAGGCATGAAAAAAATAAATTACTAAACTAAAACCCTAAATTTAATGTGCGAAAATGGGCTCATTCCAAATTTCCCATGATTTTTCAGCCTGCAGTCTAAGCATTCTGAAACCATTATGAATAAAAGCTCCCGATTCCTTTGCTTTTTCTAAGAATCTAGTTTGTGCAGGATTATAAACCAAATCAAAACATAGATTTTTATGTGTAAGGAATTCATATGGAATATTCGGGTATGAATCTACATTAGGGTACATTCCCAATGGAGTTGTATTAACAATAATTTGATATGCCTTCATTGTATTTGCATTCAAATCTGCATACGAATAATGAAAACGTGATTCTTCACGGGTTACAAAGAAATGTTCAATATTTAGCTTACGAAAAACATAACTAACCGCTTTTGCTGAACCACCCGTTCCAAGTATTAATGCCCGGCGATGATGCGGCCTGAGTATTGGACGAATAGCAAGTTCGAAACCCCAGGCATCTGTATTATATCCGAAAAGTTCAAACTTTGTTTGATCCTGTCGTACGATACGAACAGTATTGACAGCACCTATCTTTTGAGAAATATCATCAAGATTGTCAAGCATGGGAATAATTTCCTGCTTAAACGGTATAGTAATATTCAGCCCAACCAATTCAGGAACATCCCTGATTATTTTTTTTAGGTCGTATATGTTCTCAGTATCGTAATTTTCATAGATAGCATCAGCAATTCCTTCGCGCTGAAATTTTTCCATAAAAAATTTCCGGGAATAAGAATGCTCTAGGGGATGCCCAAATAAACCAAATCTTCTCATCATATTAATTTAATTACTAAATTCATTTAATTACACAGTACTCTTTTTGCCAATTTTTGATTTAATGATTCCGAAAACAATTGGCAGAACGGAAACAAGAATAATCCCCAGGGTCACTATAGAAAAATTTTCTTTAACCCAAGGGTTATTTCCTAAAGCGTAACCTGCCAGAGTAAATGTGAAAATCCATATTAGATTCCCTGCAATGCAAAACAGTAAAAATCGTTTATACAGCATGCTGCCTAGTCCGGCTACAAAAGGAGCAAATGTCCGGATAATAGGAACAAACCGTGCAATGATAACTGTTTTTCCGCCATGCTTTTCGTAGAAAAGATGAGTTTTTTCAAGATAATCTCTCCGAATCAACCTGCTTTTTGATTCAAGCAACTTACGGCCCAGAAAATTGCCAATTGTGAAGTTTAAATTGTCACCTATAAATGCTGCAATAAATATTATTGGTATTAATAACCAGATATTTAGCAAGCCGGCACCTGCTAATGCACCGGCAGCAAAAAGCAATGAATCACCCGGTAAAAATGGAGTGATAACCAATCCTGTTTCGCAAAAAATAATTAAAGCAAGAATTAGATAAGTTTGGTTATTGTATTGACTTACAATATCAAACAGATGCTTATCTATGTGCATTATAAAATCAAAGAGTTGATGCAGTAATTCCATTTTCTGTTAAAAAATATTTAAAAATTGGCTTTATACCGAATTTAAAAACTTGTGCAAAGATAAGGTTAAATAGTTTTTTATTGCTGATTAAAATCAACCTTTAAAAATAAATTTGCAATTAGTTTAATAACTAAAAAGTGAAGCTAAAGCCCGGTGATATTGTTCGTTTTTTAAATGAGTCCATAGAAGGAAAAGTTAGTCGTATTTTAACAAATGATAGGGTTGAAGTGATAGATTCTCATGGATTTTCACACATAAGTCTTGAAAAGAATCTAGTTCTGATCGAATTGGTTTTAGATGAAAGTCATATAAGAGAAACTGATGAAAAACTTAATCCTCCTGAAGTAAAAAAAATACCAATACAAATTACTTCAATATCCAACATTATTCAATCTTTGGAAATGGACCAAACTATCTATGCTGCCGTCAGGCTCATGGATGAAAAAAGTCCCTTAACAACTGATGTAGAACTGTTATTGATAAACAATACACAATTTTCCATTTGTTTTACTGTTTCAAGAAAACATCAGGATTTACGATCTGGACTGGGATCCGGTCAAATGTCATCTCGCGGAGAAAAATTTATTGGCATATTCTCACAAGATGAACTTCATCGCTTTGATGGTTTTGAATTTCAGTTTTTATTTTTTGAAAACAATGAATTTAAACCCAGGCCACCTGCTATAAAATCCCTTCAATTTAATTCGTCTGATTTTATGGATGTTAATTACAGAAAACTGTATTATAAAAAAGACGATACGGTTTTACTAATGCCATTATATAATTGTGAATCAGACGAATATGTTGACATTTCAAAGCTTCTCGATAGATACAAACAGTCTGCTGAAGAAGAAGAAAAAAGGAATGCACTTAGAAAAGGAAAAACAAAACAGGAAAAATTCACCGTTCTGACAAGGCAAAAAGTAGTTGATCTTCATATTGAAGAGCTCATTAAAGAACACTCGGAAATGTCAAGCTCGCAAATTATTTCCTACCAGTTGAATTATTTTATTTATGAAATGGATCAGGCTATTTTAAACAAGCTTCATAAAATTACCTTTATTCACGGAGTTGGTAATGGTGTTTTAAGAAGCTCGATTCGTGAGGAGCTAAAACGTTTACCAAATATTCGTTACTACGATGCTCCGCCTGAAAAATATGGTTACGGTGCTACAGAAGTTGAATTTATCTAATAAAAACACCTCCTAATCCTGTTACCATAGAAATTAATTAATATCCCAAAATTTTTAACATGCTTTTAGCACTTTGTTCTTTGGCAAAAAGACGTGTTGTAATTTCTCCTTCACTATCTCTGTCAATAATAACAACCTTCGGAGCCGGAACAAGACAATGTTGAATACCGCCATATCCGCCAAGACTTTCCTGATATGCGCCTGTATGAAAGAAACCAATGAATAAAGGATCCTCAACCAACGCTTCTTCTTGCGGAAGATAAACCTGGTTTACATGCGATTCTGTATTATAGTAATCGTCACTGTCGCATGTGAGTCCTCCTATATTAACTCTGGTATAATCCTTATCCCAATGATTTAAAGCAAGAAGAATAAACTTCTGTTTTATTCCCCATGTATCGGGTAAAGTGGTAATAAATGAGCTGTCAATCATATACCAGAGCTCATTGTCGTTTTGTTGTTTTCTGTCAATAACAGAAAATAGGGTAGCGCCGCTTTCAGCAACGGTAAAGCTGCCGAACTCAGTAAATATATTGGGTTCTTCAACTCCTCTGGCCCGGCAGGTAGATTTGATCTGCTTGATTATTTGCTCAGCCATATACTCATAGTCATATTCAAAACCCAGAGTTTTCCGGATTGGCCATCCGCCGCCAATGTCAAGTGAATCCAGATCAGGGCAGACCTTTTTCAATTCACAATATACGTCGACGCATTTATGTAACTCACTCCAATAATATGCTGTGTCTTTAATGCCTGTGTTTATGAAAAAATGCAGCATTTTAAGCTTAAAACGAGAATTTTTTTTGAGGTTTTTTAAATAATAATCCTTTATTTCATCGTATCGCATGCCAAGGCGTGAGGTATAAAACTCAAAATTAGGCTCCTCTTCAGCGGCAATTCGTATTCCAACCTTAACCTTCTTTCTTCCCTTTATCTTTTTTTCATAATGGGGAAGTTCATTCATACTGTCGAGAACAGGAATGACATTTTCAAAGCCATCATTGATTAAATCAGCTATATAATCAATGTATTGAGGGCGTTTATATCCATTGCAGATGATGAAAACATTTTTATCTATCCTTTTTTCCGCATAAAGCGACCTGATAATAGGTATATCGAAAGCCGAAGAGGTTTCCAGATGAATATCATGCTTAAGAGCTTCATGCAGGATGTAGCTAAAATGAGAACTTTTAGTGCAATAACAGTATGTATAAGTGCCTTTATAATCTGCTTTAGCAATAGCCACATTGAAAATCCGTTTTGCTTTCTTAATTTGCGATCCTATTTTAGGCAGGTAGGTAATCTTTAAGGGCGTTCCGTATTGCTTGATAATTTCCATCAGGTCAATACCATAAAAATGGAGCTGGTTGTCGATTACTTCAAAACCTTCCTGCGGAAAGTAAAAAGTCTGTTCTATTAAATCGCGATAAGTATTCTTCATCAGGGATTATGAGTTGTTTAAATAAAAGTGCCTAAATGCAGTTGAGTCGGATGCTAAATTTTTAGCGAATGTAAGTAACTTACTTTATACACTAACGTTGCAGAAGATATTTTTCAAATGAAAAAAATTTAATAAAATGAAAAAAATAAAATTCGTAGAAGTCAAGTCTGAAATCGGTGCCGGAACCAGAGGAGCAAGCCTTGGACCGGATGCAATAAAAATTGCCGCCCTGGATTATGGAAGCAACCTTTTCAGAAAAATAGAAACTGTTGAAGTTCCTGTTGAAAACCAGCTCCTCTTTGAATCTACCGGAAGCCCTTATGCTAAAAGAATAAAAGGAATTCTGGCAGTTACTGAGCGCCTTGCCAATGTTATTAAAAATTCGCTAAAGAATAATGAGTTTCCTATTGTCCTTGCCGGTGATCATTCCACTTCTGCGGGAACTATTTCAGGAATTCGCATGGCATACCCCAAACAGCGACTTGGAGTAATCTGGATTGACGCACATGCTGATTTACATTCACCTTGGACAACTCCCTCGGGAAATATGCACGGCATGCCATTATCAGCTGTATTGAGTGAAGATAATGCACAGAATAAAATGAATAAACCGGATAAAGAGACACTGGAATACTGGGCCCGTATTAAAAAAATAGGAAACATTGCCCCTAAAATCGATTATGCCGATATTGTTTACATTGCTCTTAGAGACGTAGAACCTGAAGAGTCCTATTTATTGAAAAAGCATAAAGTAAAAGCGTTTTCAACCAACGAAGTAAAAAGAAACGGTGTTGAGAAGATTGCACGCGATGCACTGGCTCATTTGAATCGATGCCCGAACATATATATATCTTTTGATGTAGATTCCATGGACTCATCCATCAGTAAAGGAACCGGTACTCCTGTTCGAAACGGTATTACTGAAAAGGAAGCCGGAAGTTTACTCGTTCGACTTATTCAAAACGAGCGTGTTGTTTGTTTTGAAATTGCAGAAGTCAATCCAACACTTGATAAAGAAAATCTAATGGCTGAAAACACTTTTGAAATTCTTCAACGGGTAGTCAGTCAGCTTACAACGTAATAATGAGCCAAACAACCTCTCTGCAATTTGAAACTTCCATTAAAGAAATTATAGCCGAAGGCATTCAAATTCTTTATGAAACTAAGATAGAAGTATCGTCCATCGAATTTCAGGAAACTAAAAAGGAATTTGAAGGGGATGTTACACTTGTTGTTTTTCCTTTTACTCGTTTCTCTAAAAAAACGCCGGAAGCCACGGCCGCAGACATTGGAGAATATATTTCTAAGTCTGCTTTTCCCTTAAAGAGCTATAATGTCGTAAAAGGCTTCTTAAACCTGGTTATCAGTGAAACTTTTTGGCTTGATTTTTTTACAAAATTAACTCTTGATCCAACAATTCTTTTCTCCGATACTTTAATCAGAGGAAACACTCCTCCGGGCTATTTAATGGTTGAATACTCTTCTCCTAATACCAATAAACCGTTACACCTTGGCCATATCAGAAATAACCTGCTTGGCTTTTCGGTTTCCCAAATACTAAAAGCCAACGGCCATAAAGTAGTTATGGTTAACCTCGTCAACGACAGAGGCATTCATATATGCAAATCCATGCTTGCTTGGGAAAAATGGGGCCATAATGAAACACCTGCTTCTACAGGAATGAAAGGGGATCATCTAGTTGGCAAATATTATGTCCTATACGATAAAAAATTCAGAGAGCAGGTTGATACACTGGTAAAACAAGGTGCAACGAAAGAAGAAGCCGAGCAGCAGGCACCCTTACAGGCAGAAATAAAAGAAATGCTTTTAAAATGGGAGGCGGGTGATCCGCAAGTAAAAAATCTCTGGAAAACCATGAACGGATGGGTTTATGAAGGTTTTAAAGAAACGTATGATAAACTGGGAGTTAGTTTTGATAAAATTTATTATGAATCAGAAACTTATTTGTTTGGTAAAAAAATTGTGGAAGATGGCCTTACAAAGAATTACTTTTTCCGTTCTGAAGATGGCTCAATCCGTGTCGATCTTGCACAAGAAGGCCTCGATCAAAAAGTTCTGCTTAGAAGCGACGGCACCAGCGTCTACATTACACAAGACCTTGGGACAGCCCAATTGCGCTTTGATGACTATCCCGGTTTACAAAAATTGATTTATGTAGTAGGCAATGAACAGGAATATCATTTTAAAGTTCTGAAAGGAATTTTTAAAATAATGAATAAAAGCTGGGCCAAAGGTTTGTATCATCTTTCCTATGGAATGGTTGATCTTCCTTCAGGAAAAATGAAATCCAGAGAAGGAACTGTAGTCGACGGTGATGACCTGATCAAAGAAATCACAGAAGAGGCTGAAATGATTACTAAAGCCCAGGGAAAATTGGATGACTATGATTCACCTGATGCAAAGCAATTGTATCATTCCCTTGGCATGGGAGCGCTAAAATACTTTATCTTAAAAGTTGACCCGAAAAAAAGAATGCTCTTTAACCCGGCAGAAAGTATTGACTTAACCGGAAATACCGGTCCTTTTATTCAATATACGTATGCCAGAATTCAATCGGTGCTAAGAAAAGGAGGAGAAAGGATAAGCCATTCGAAAAACTTTACACAGTATACTTATTCTAAGGAAGAGAAAAATCTTCTTCGCTTGATTTATCAGTATCCTTTCATAGTAGGAGAGGCCGGTCGAAATTACAGTCCGGCTCTGGTAGCTAATTACGTATATGAAATCGCTAAAGGATACAATCATTTTTATCACGATCATATCATTGTTGATGAGTCCAACGATCTTGCTACTTTGTTTCGTTTGCAATTAAGTAAACTTACTTCTGTTGTTATTAGTGAAGGTTTGCGATTATTAGGCATTGATTCACCTGAAAGAATGTAAAGTCGATGAAAAAGTTAGCTCCGATTTTAACTGTTATGCTTATTGGATGCTTCTTCGTTTATCTTTATACGACAGACAAAATTTTAGCAGATACAAGATCGAAAATACCTGCTGCTTCCGGTCGGCATAATATTTCTGATTCCTTGTTTCGATCTGGTGATTTAATTTTCAGAGATGGAAGAGGTGTAATCAGCTCTGCTTTTCGCTTGTTTTCGTTGAAAAGTCCATTATATTCTCATGCCGGCATTGTTCATAGAGAAAATGGAGAAATCTATATTTACCATATTATCGGAGGAGAATCAAATTCACCGGGAAAGATGAAAAAAGAGCTTCTAACCGGCTTTATCGACCCTCTTCAGGCTAACGCTTTTGCCGTTTACAGAGTCAATATTTCGCCTGTTTTGATTGATTCATTTGCAACAGATTATTATTCCAAAAATATTGAATTCGACAAAAAATTCGATTTGAAAAGCAATGATAAAATGTATTGCACAGAATTAGTTTACAGAATTCTTCAACAGGCTTCGGGAGATAAAAATTTTATACCTTTGACAGAAATTTCAGGTGTACAATATGTTGCCTGCGATAACATTTATTTATCATCTAATTCGAAACTAATTTATTCATATTCTTCTAATAACTAAATCAAAGTGAAACTAAAACTATTCATTTACCTTCTTGTCTTGACAAGCCTTCTAAACTTCGGTTGTGGAAAATCCGATTCACCTCGAGCAGTAGCAGAAAAATTTTTCCAAGAAATGAGCGTTCAAAATTTTGATGCAGCCAAACAATACGGGACTGCAGAAACTGAAAACCTTCTTAATATGATGAATGGTTTCAAAAAAATTAGTGCAGATACTACTTTGAAAGAAATAAAGTATGAAATATTAAGAGAAACAATAACAGGCGATAATGCTACTATTTTTTATTTGGAAGATGGTAAAAAAGGTGAGTTGCAATTGCCGATGGTAAGAGAAAAAGGCAAATGGCTTGTGAATATGAATAAAGAATCCATTAACAACTCTGATCCGGCAATGGAAATAGGCGCAACCAATCTTGATACAACAAAGGGGAAGTAAACTTTTATTTAGCTGTTTTAATAGTTCGTGTGGAAGTCTTGTAAAAAAATCACTTTACAAACACCTTTAACAGCTTCTTATTTTCCAGGAAAACATCCAAAAGATCTCCTTCGTGAACAGGACCTACGCCCGCCGGAGTTCCCGTAAAAATCAAATCACCTTTTCGCAAGGTTACAAACTTTGAAACATAACTAATTATGTAGTCGAAGGAATAGATCATAAGGTTACTGTTGCCTTCCTGAACGACCTTGCCGTTTATTTCAAGATGAAAAGAAATATTCTTCGGATCAGAAAGTTCATTTAACGCTATCATTTCTCCCACAGGAGCTGAATGATCAAACGCTTTGGCAGGTTCCCAGGGTAATCCTTTTGCTTTCTGCTTATCCTGTATGTCCCGAGCTGTAAAATCAATTCCCACCGTAATCTGATCATAATACCTGGACGAAAATTCAGGGTCTATATTTTTTCCCTCTTTATTTATCTTTAAAACCAGTTCCGCTTCGTAATGAATCTCTTTGGAAAAATCCGGTAAATAGAAAGCATTACCGGAGGGGAGTAAAGCAGTGTCGGGCTTTAGAAAAAAAATAGGTTCCGTAGGAACTTCATTTTTTAATTCTTCAATATGTTTAACATAATTCCTGCCGATGCCAATAATTTTCATGGTACTAGTTCCTTCTTGAAAAGAAAATTTTATTTCTTGAAATCCTTCAACCGTAATTGAGTGATTACCGTTTTTGTATTAGAGGCAAAATCTCCTTTCATCATCCAGTCATAATAAGAAGGTTCTACACTGAAGATCTCCTGCACCTTGCGACCTTTGTATTTCCCAAAATTGAAAACCTCTTCACCTTTGTCATTGAAAACTATCCTTCCCGCCAGATCCACATTTTTAGAAATACTGCTAAGCTCAGATAAAAAGTCAATGTCATTCTTAAGCGATTCATACCGGTCAAGCTGTGCCTCAAGTATTTCAAAGGTTGCATCGGTATCTGCCGCTGCAGTATGGGCATTAACAAGACTTTTTTTACAATAAAACTGGTAAGCGGCCGATAATGTTCTTTGCTCCATTTTATGAAAAATATTTTGAACATCAATGAGCTTCCTTGTTGAAATATCAAAAAATATATTGCATCGGGTAAACTCTTCTATAAGCATAGGAATGTCAAACTTATTAGAATTATATCCTGCCAAATCACAACCTCCCATAAAAGCATTCAATTCCTGCGACAGCTCACAGAAAGTCGGACAATCCTTAACATCTTTATCATATATACCATGAATTTTAGATGTTTCATCCGGAATGGGAATTGTAGGATTTACTTTAGAAACTTTCGGCTCTTGTTTTCCATTTGGTTGAATTTTTAATAAAGCAATTTCAACTATACGGTCACTTCCAACGTTAAGTCCGGTTGCTTCCAGATCTAAAAAAACCAATGGGCGTTTAAGGTTTAATTTCATATATTATTTGGAAGAGTTCATTATCACATTTTTTATTATTCTGGCAGGTGGGAAGTCATCGTTTACGACAATTGAATCAGTGTATGCCTGGTAATTCTTAGCCTCGACTTTAAATGAATATTCACCGGGTTGAACAACCATTACAAATTGACTGCTCTGCGCTTGAGTGGCAAATTCCTGCTTTGCTTCGGTCTTCAAGTTATTCAATGTTACTTTTCTAATTGCAACCTTACCACCTCCGCCGGAAACATTACCACTAATTACATGAGCAAAGGGATGATTTAATGTATCTAAAAATTCAATTTTGTATATGTCTCTGTCACCAAAACCTTCCCGACGGCACGCAGAAACATAAGCAAATCGATTATCTCCTGTAAATGAAATACCTGAATTGTCATCGGCATCATTTATTGGATACCCAATGTTAACAGGCTTCGACCATTTTCCTGTGGCTTCATCCCGATAACAACAAAATATATCGAAGTCACCCATACTATTCCAACCTTTTGAACTAAAGTAAAGTCGTTTTCCATCAAGACTAAGTGTTGGATTCCTTTCATCAAAAACTGAATTAATACCCTTCCCGAGATTTTCCGGCTTTCCCCATATACCATCAGTTTTCTGTGACATCCATAAATCCTTTCCACCAATTCCTTCCTTTCTATTGCTTGAAAAATAAATGGTCAAAAAATCAGATGAAAAACAAGCGCTGTACTCTTCTTCCTTTGTATTTATAGGAAGCGGAAGCATAATTGGTTTTTGCCACATTTTTCCTTTCAGAAGAGAAATACCTATGTCTCCATAAGCTTGTTCATTATCAAAATATAAAACGAGTTGGTCACCGTTGGGTGAAATACCAACGGACTCTTCATCCCAACCTGTGTTTACACTAACGCCAAGATTTTTCGATTTTGTCCAGAGGGTATCCTTCCACAAAGAGAAATAAATATCCGCAGTATATATTCCTAAATCCTCAATGAAACCGCCTGCATTTCCCTTTCTCCTGGATGTAAAAAATAAAGATGAGCCATCCCCGGAAATTACAGGACTATATTCCTCATATGCTGTATTAATGTTCTTGCCTAAATTCGTAAATTTACAATTGACAGGATGCGAAGATAACTCCTTTCCATTATTACAATTTTCAATCAACCTGTCCGGAAGTGGAAAATCTTTAATGGGCTTTGAATGCGTTAAAGATTTATATTCTTCAAAAACTTTAATTGCTTCATCCCACTTATCATTATACATATAGGCAAGTCCCAGGTAATAAAACCATTCGTTTTTCAAATCTTTTTTAGACTGTATTGCAAATTCCAGATGTTTTAATGCGGCTTTTTTATTTACAGTAGTTACCAGATAACAATAACCTAAACGGTAGTTGTATTCAACATTCTGCGAATCGGCATTGTACAAATCCAAATATGCACTTAACGCTCCACGGTAATCTGTAGTCGTAAACATGGTTGATGCATCTTTCTTTACCATTTTCTTTTCCTCTGCAGAAAGAACCGGTAATTCCTTTTTCTTTTTTTGCCCGTATAAAGATGCAACTGAAAAAGAAACAAAAATGATGAGGATGGGAAAAATCCTTTTAGACATAGTAATAATTTAAATAAAAATAATCAAATCTGACGGGAAAAGTCAAATTTTTCTAAATAATCTGCAATTCTCCTCAAGAAACTTCCTCCCAGGCTTCCATCAACAATGCGATGATCATACGATAAAGAAAGAAACATCATTTGTCTGATACCTATAGTATCACCTTCGGGAGTCTCAATAACTGCCGGCTTTTTACGAATAGCACCCGTTGCAAGAATGGCAACCTGGGGCTGGTTAATAATTGGGGTTCCCATAACATTGCCAAACGTACCTACATTTGTTATTGTGAATGTTCCATCCTGAATTTCATCCGGCTTTAATTTATTATTCCGTGCACGGTTTGCCAGATCGTTTACAACCTTTGTCAGACCCGTAAGGTTGAGGAAATCAGCATTCCTAATTACAGGTACTATTAGATTACCCGAAGGAAGGGCTGCAGCCATTCCAATATTGATGTTTTTCTTTACGATGATTTTAGTACCGTCGAGAGAAATATTAATCATTGGAAAATCTTTTATCGCTTTACAAACTGCTTCAATAAACAATGGAGTAAAAGTAATTTTCTCTTTCTCCCTTTTTTCGAAATCACCCTTTATTTTTTCTCTCCAGCGAACCATATTGGTGACATCTGCTTCCACAAATGAAGTCACATGCGGAGAAGTATGTTTAGACATCACCATGTGATCGGCGATTAACTTTCGCATACGATCCATTTCAATAATTTCAACCTGCCCGCCTACAGAAGAATAGGATATAGGAGCCTGAATTGTTTTTGCTTCTTCTTTAGCCTGATAAACCGGGGTTGCGACTTCAGTAATTGCTTGAGGTTGTCCCTGAATATGGTTTAGCAAGTCCTGTTTGGTTAGTCTGTTACCGGAACCGCTTCCTTTAATATCATCCAGTTGATGCAAACTTATGCCCTGTTCCTTAGCTATATTCCTTACCAATGGAGAATAAAACCTACCGGATGATGCTTTTTGAATTTCAGATTGAATTGTCTCTGAAGCAGGTTTGTTGGAAGATCCGTTGCTGTTTACAACTACTTTCTCCCGTATTTCATTAACCGGTTCAGGTTTTGGATTTTCGTTAAAAGTTGCATCTTTTTCCAATGAAATCATTGCTATGGTTTCTCCAACTTTTACTACTTGTCCTTCAGTAAAAAGACATTTCGATAAAATTCCTGAAGCAGGGGAGGGGACTTCTGAATCAACCTTGTCTGTTGCAATTTCTAAAATAGGCTCATCTGCTTCAACAGTATCTCCTTCTTTCTTAAGCCATTTTAAAATTGTCGCTTCAGCTACACTTTCTCCCATTTTGGGCATGATCAACTTTATCATTCAGTTTAATTTAATATGAATAATGAACGTACAAATTTAAAAATAATAACAGTCTTTAAACAGGCTTTCTATCCAAATTTCGCCAACCTTTTCGAATAATATTTAAATCTGTGTAAATACGGTAATCCTTAGCATATAATGAGTTAAGTCTGTTAATGGTTAGATCATCACTAATTCTCCCATCCAGCCTGTCTAAAGGATTTAATACCCCTCCTTTAATAAAAGGCAGTTTCGCTGTTTTACCGGCATATCCCACCCAGGACAATTTACCGGTCAAAACCAGGAAAATGTTTCTAACAAACTCACTGATTTTCTTATGTGTAAACATCCCAACCGGCAATGCGGCAAGAAAAAATACACTCAATACAATATCGATGAAGCGTTTATTTCTCCTGTTAATTCTGTTGTTTATGCTATTGATGTCAATAATATAAAGTTCACCGGGATTTTCAACACTGCTGCTCCCAATAATAAAAAGACTTTCAGGAGGTGCAATTTTAAATTCAATATTAATACCTGAAGTTTCAGACATAAAATTTATGATTTCCTGTGAAGTAACGTCTTTACCACAGAAAATAATTTCATCAATTGTATATACTTCCACCAGTTCTCTTAATCGCTCTGCTTTGCCTAAAAAATACTTTGTATATTCAGGACTTGAATTAGAATTTTTTTCGGATGTATCGGGAAGTACAAAACCAATAAAATTATGCGTTGTCTCCGATAACTTTAAAAGTGAAAGCACCCTGGTTCCTTCTTCTTCATTGCCAACAATTAACAATCGTTTTCTAACAGCATCGGCAAGTGAAAACTTTTGCGAAAACAAGCTTATTATGAAACGTAATGCAATTATAGATGCACTTGCCCAAAAAGCCCCTAATAAAATAAGTGCCCTGGAAAATCGAAGTCCCTCAGGTAAAAGTGCATAAATAACCAAAATAAGAAGTGTTCCTGAAAAAACTCCACGGATTATTCTTGAAGGCTTAATCGGCTGGTCGTATCCGCCACTGAAATAGATAGAAAACACCCATACAAAACAATATAAAGGAACAACAATCTTTAAATACTCATCAGGATAACGAATAGAAAAATTTGCACTCCAGTAATTTTTCATAAAATAAATTCCGGCAAATACCACTATAAAATCGAGCAATGGTAAAATAATATGCTTAATAAATCTTGATGACAAAGCAGTAAAAGCCCGAAGATAAATTGCTATGCGAATGAAAAATGAAAATAACGAAGCATTCGATTTGGAAAAATGTTTTTTAGCAAAAATGATCATGGCATTATAAAAAACAAAAACATAATTTACGCTGCTTTTTTTTGTACTCTCTCCCTTATAATGTATAATTCTGGTTTCAGGAAAATAATAATTTTTGGCTCCCGCTTTGAGTATCCTATAAGAGAGGTCAATATCCTCACCATACATAAAAAAGTCTTCGTCGAGCAAACCGGTCTTCTCCAGTATTGACTTTCTTAAAAGCATAAAAGCTCCTGCCAAAATATCTACTTCATGAATTTTAGAATCGTCAAGATATCCCAAATGATATCTTCCAAAGGTCTTTGATTTAGGAAAGAGTGCGGACAGCCCGAATATTTTGTAGAACGCTACATCGTAGGTAGGTAAACCTCTTTTGGATTCAGGAAGAAATTTTCCGCTGCCATCAATCATCTTAACACCCAAACCGCCTGCTTTAGGATGTGAATCCATAAATTGGATTACCTTAGAAAAGGTATCTTCCTCCACAACAGTATCAGGATTCAGTAGAAGAATGTATTCACTGTTCGCTTGTCTGATTGCCTGATTATTCGCTTTGGAAAATCCCTTATTGTCTGTATTAGCTATAATTTTTACCGTTGGGAATTTCTGCTGAACCATTTCAACAGATCCATCCACTGAGTTATTATCAACAACCCAAACCTCACCTTCGAGCTTACCCAATGCTTTCTGTACAGAATGTAAACATTGTTCCAGAAAATATTTGACGTTGTAGTTAACAATTATTACGGAAAGCTTCATACTGAATGGTTCATAAATTTATTCTCCATAAAAAAGAAATTTAGATTACAGGTAAAAATGATTTATCCGGAATGAAAATTATTTTGAAATAGCATTTTCATATGGAACCCTGTTCAATATTGATCTTCCAAGTGTAACTTCATCAGCATATTCCAGCTCATCTCCAACAGATACTCCACGAGCTATTATGGAGAAGCGAAATCCGGAAAATCCTGATTGATGAATTTTTTTAAAAATATAATAGGCTGTTGTATCGCCTTCCATTGTTGCACTCAATGCCATAATAATTTCCTGAGCAGGGCTATTATTCAAACGATTTAGTAACGATTGAATTTCAAGGTCTGCCGGACCAATGCCATCCATTGGAGAAATAATTCCACCTAATACATGGTATTTGCCCCTGTATTGATTGGTGTTCTCAATTGCTATTATATCCCGAACATCTTCCACAACACAAATTACCGAATCATCTCGTCGGGAATCGGAACAAATGCCACAAATTTCCTGGTCAGAAATATTCTTACAAATTCGGCAGTAAACAACCCCTTCCCTAAGTCGAAGAATAGCCTGGCCCAAACGCTCTGCATCACCGGCAGGAACCTTTAACAGATGTAATACAAGTCTCAAGGCTGATCTTTTACCGATGCCGGGCATTCGACTGAACTCCTGTACTGCTGAATCCAGTATTTTTGAAGAAAAACTACTCAAAGTGCTGTGTTAATAAATATGATGTGTATCCCTAAACTATGAGCGCTAAATTACTTACTTCGGTTCTTATTCACAACCTCTTTCATGTCTCCAACAATTATTCTTTCATGTGTAATCGCTTATTCGGCTCTTTTATTTTATGTCGTCTGGCGAACAAGCAAAAACGCTGACAATGAATCATATTTTATAGGAAATAAGTCATCCAAGTGGTACTTGGTTGCCTATGGAATGATTGGTGCTTCTTTATCAGGGGTAACATTTATGTCTGTTCCCGGACTGGTCAGTACATCTCATTTCACCTATATGATGGTTGTTTTTGGATACCTTTTTGGGTATGCCATAATTGCTGCCGTACTACTTCCGACATATTACAGGATGAATCTGACCTCCATCTATGCCTATCTTGAAAAAAGGCTTGGATTCTGGAGCCATAAAACCGGGGCCTTTTATTTTATTCTTTCCAGAACCATTGGAGCATCTTTCAGGCTATATATTGTTGTAAACGTATTACAGACCTTTATTTTTGATGGCTGGCACTTCCCATTCTGGGGTACAGTTGCTATATTTATCCTGCTAATTATGCTTTACACTTACAAGGGTGGGGTGAAGACAATTGTCTGGACCGACACCCTTCAAACCTCCTTTATGTTATTGGCAGTCGTTTTAGCAGTTTATCTGATCATTCAGCAAACGGGATTATCCCTTGGTGGACTTTTTTCCAATATTACTGAAAAGGGATATACCCAATTGATCAATAATGACTGGAAATCTAAGTCATTTTTCCTGAAACAATTCTTTGGCGGTATGTTTATTGCAATTGCCATGACCGGTTTAGACCAGGAGATGATGCAGAAAAATATCAGCGTTAAAACATTAAAAGATTCTCAAAAAAACATGATTACTTTCAGCATAATCCTTGTCTTTATTAACCTTCTTTTTCTATTTCTGGGGGCTTTATTATATGTTTTTGCTTCTGTTAAAGGCATTGCTATTCCTACCCGCAGTACTGACGATTTGTTTCCTGTTATTGCTCTTAATAATTTGGGAATGGCTGCAGCTATTTTCTTCATTATAGGACTTATTTCAGCCGCCTATCCAAGTGCTGATGGTGCCCTTACAGCGCTTACTTCTTCTTTTTGCCTTGATTTTCTTGATATGAAAAACAAAAGCTGGACAGAAGCAAAACAAAAGAAAATAAGGCATACCGTCCATTTAAGTTTTGCTTTCATTTTGTTCTTTCTAATAATTTTATTTAGAATCATCAACAATGAAGCTGTTATTAATGAATTATTCACAATTGCAGGCTATACTTACGGTCCCTTATTAGGATTGTTTGCTTTTGGATTGTTGACTCATAAATTGCCTTCGGATAAAATGGTTCCTCTTGTTTGTGTATTGTCTCCAATTATTTGCTATATTCTTAATAAAAATTCAGTAGAATTTCTGAATGGCTATAAGTTCGGCTTTGAATTGCTAATAGTAAATGGTGCAATTACTTTTGCCGGCTTAATGCTTATTTCACGAAGTCAAAATAAAATATAAAATAATATCAATCGTTACTTATTATTTTTGCATTATGAAATATCTATTGCTGATTCTGATTAACTTCAGTACACTATTCTGTCAGGCTAGTCAATCGTATGATCTCCCAAGCAGATCAATAGAAGGGAAGAAATATCTTGTATATACCGTTCAAACTGGAGACGGGTGGAATGGTATTGCTAAAAAATTTGGCATTAATTATACTCAACTTCGTTTGGCTAACAAAGATTCAGGAGATAAACTGATTGCAGGAAAAGAATTACTTATTCCAACCGCTCCTTTAAAAGCAAACGATCCATTTTTCAATAAAAACTATATTGATTCCGGAAATGTTCAGGATAAAGAAAATTGCAAATACCATATTGTTTCGGCCTCACAGACATTATACGGTATTTCTAAGATTTATAAAGTTTCTGTTGATCAAATTAAAAAGTGGAACAATCTAACATCAAACAACTTGAAGACCGGTCAGAAACTTATTGTTGGCATTGTTCCGGTATCTCCAAAAACCAATTCTGAAATCAATATTCAAAACACTCCTGCTCAGGAAACAAAAAATTTAGATACAGAAATCAGAAATAAAAAAATGAGAAAAATTAATGTTGCTGTTCCTGTTGATGAGTCAGAAATGGATCCTGCCGGTGCTTGTATACCGGGTGCATCTTCAGTCTCTGTTCCAATAACTAATTATAATTACGATGTTGATAGCAGCTTTTCTGTTGAAAAAGCGAATGCATCTGAACCTGTAGAAGACAAGGTGGTATTTGGTAACGGTCGTCAGGAAGTAAATGAAGAAGGTCTTGCTTATTGGTCTGATGAGGCTGATGCAGATCAGGAAAAATATTATGCTTATCACCGAATAGCACCGGTTGGAACTATTATTAAAGTAATAAATTTTACAAACTCAAGCAAGGTTTATGTTAAAGTTATTGGAATAATTTCTGATACTCCTGAAAACGAAGATGTCTTGATTAAAATATCAAAGAGAAGTGCTGAACGGTTAGGCATACTTCAAAAAAAGTTTCAGGTCAGGTTGCAATACGGTATCAGTAAATAATTTTAGTTATGAAATAACCGGATCAATATAGCAGGGACTTTTTAAAAACTCTTCAACGGTTCCATCTTCATAAAGTACTTTTACTCTAACCTTTGATCCCTTTTCATAATTCTTTATAATTATCGACTTCTTATCTTTTGAAAGAGTGCCTTGAATGGGCGTGAAATTCTTTTCATACAATAAAAGCTGTATTAATTTTGCCGGCTGCTTAAGGAAAATCTGAAAGTCTTTACTATTATCATTATTGTTTTGGGCAATAATAAATGAAGGCTGAAAATAAGCTGCAATCAGAAAAAGTAAGATTAATAGATAGCGATTCATTATATCAAATATACAAAAAAAGGAAGCCGATTTGGCTTCCAGGTAAAAAATCATTAATTAATTATTTTATCGTTGAATAGAAAAACTTCCCTTTTCTGATCCATTCTTTAATAACAACTCATAATAATAGATCCCTTCCGATACGAATATTATTAAATAAGTAAATTAAAAATTCAAAATTAAGAAAAAAAAGAATTGTCAATTAACGCAGATCAACAATATCGGATCCGGGATAATTATCTTTATTGAAAATATAAATGGAATCTTCGTTGGATGAGTTAGGAAATAATTTCTCTACTGTAATAGTCTGAAAAGATCCATTCTTATCAAAAATCTTAGCAGATAAAATATTTTTTTCACTTTTATTAATGGCTAAACGTACCTTAAAAATGTTTTTTGATTTGCCATCAGAAGGGATTAATTCTATTGTTTGAGTAGTAACATTTTTTACTTTCTTTTCTTCAATAAATTTTGATAGCCAGCCCTTTTCATACATAGTAAAAATATTAGAAGGTGTGATGGCATTTTCATCTATCTTCTGGTTGTCAATCTGTATCTCATTAGCATCTTTTAAATATGTCCAGCGCGTTTTACCGTCACTATACACTTCTTGCCCGGCAATCAGTAGCTTATAATTCTGACCTTTTGTAAATAGGGTTCCTTTTTGAGTTTCTTTTGAATTGTCCTTCGGATTTTCAACAAGAATTGAAAAATTAGCTTTAAGTGACTTAAAGGACTTATATTTTTTGCTTACCCCATTTAATATGTCCGTTGCCTTTTTATCATTTTGAGCAAATAACGCTGTGGATGAAAAAAACAATAAAATTAAAATGACTTTATACTTCATTATCTTGATTGGAATTTTGTGTAAAAGTACTTCTTTCAGCGATGTAACAAAAAACATTCCAATTTATACAATTGCTTAGTAATTAATTAATTAGATCTATCCTTCAAGCCATTTAAAATCTGTCCAAGACTAATAGGATCTTTTATCAGAACTTCTCTTGCTTTACTACCTTCAAAAGGACCGATAATTCTGGCTGCTTCCAGCTGATCAATTATTCGACCGGCACGGTTATAACCCAATTTCAACCTTCTTTGCAATAAAGAAGCTGAACCTTGCTGGTGCTGCACAATTAACTGAGCTGCTTCTTCAAACAAAGGATCTCTGTCATCAGGATCAAGATCTCTGCTTCCTTCACCGCTTTCATCAACGTATTCAGGCAATAAATAAGCATCAGAATAACCTCGTTGAGCACCAATGTATTCCGTAATCCTTTCAACTTCCGGTGTATCTACGAAAGCGCATTGAAGACGTATCAGATCAGCTCCGGTCGATAATAACATATCACCACGACCAATAAGCTGGTCGGCGCCGCCTGTATCAAGAATTGTTCTGGAATCGATCTTAGACGTTACACGGAAAGCAATACGTGCCGGGAAGTTGGCTTTAATGGTTCCGGTAATAATATTAACAGATGGTCTTTGCGTAGCGATTATAAGGTGAATTCCTATTGCTCGCGCCAATTGAGCTAATCTGGCAATTGGTGTTTCCACTTCTTTACCGGCAGTCATTATTAAATCAGCAAATTCATCAACAACCAAAATTATGTATGGTAAAAACTTATGACCGTTTGCAGGGTTAAGCTTTCGGGCAATAAATTTTGAATTGTATTCCTTGATGTTTCTTACCTGAGCATTTTTCATCAGATCGTAACGCTGATCCATTTCCATACATAATGAATTGAGTGTATGGATTACTTTTTTGGTATCTGTAATAATTGCATCAGCCTCTCCGGGTAATTTAGCGAGGAAATGTCTTTCAATTGTTTTAAACAAGGTCAATTCAACCTTCTTAGGATCAACTAATACAAACTTTACCTGGGCGGGATGTTTCCTGTATAACAATGAAACAAGAATGGCATTTAAACCAACCGATTTACCTTGTCCCGTAGCACCGGCCATTAACAGGTGAGGCATTCGGGTTAAGTCAGCCACAAAAACTTCATTGCTTATGGTTTTACCTAAACCAATGGGCAATTCATAATCAGTATTCACAAACTTTTCAGAACCCAATATGCTTTTCATTGGAACTACTTCCGGTTTTTGATTAGGAACTTCTATTCCTATTGTTCCCTTACCGGGAATAGGGGCAATGATTCGTATCCCAAGAGCTGCCAGACTTAATGCTATATCGTCCTCAAGATTTTTTATTTTAGAAATTCTAACACCTGCCTGTGGAACGATTTCAAAAAGCGTAACCGTGGGTCCGATAGTTGCTTTAATCTTCTCAATTGAAATGTTGTAATGACTGAGTGTTTCTACAATACGATTTTTATTTGCTTCCAGTTCTTCCTTGTTAACCTCAATTCGCTTGTCGCCATAATTCTCCAATAAGTCAAGCGTTGGATATTTATATTCTGAAAGATCAAGCGTTGGATCATAATCGCCTTGCGCATGAGGCAATTCATCGGAACCTTCAATAACAAGTTCCTCATCGTTTATGGCAGCAACTTCCAATAAAACTTCACCGTCATCAGGCTTAACAGCAGAAAGGATAGGAGTGATTTCCAATTCTTGGACTTGATCTTCTTCTTCCACTTCTTCAACAGGCTCTTCTTCATCAAGATTAACAAAAGCGCTTTCTTCTTCTTCCTCTTCTTCAGAATCATCTTCCTTGTTCTCCAGTTCCAATTCAACGACATTTTCAGTTTTCTCTAGCGGTTGAAGTTTATTTTTATAAGGAACTTCAGTCGTTTCTTCTTCTGCTTCGCTTTCATTTTCAAAATCTTTTGTTTCCTTTTTCCAATGCAATGGAATATTAAAGGCCACAACTAAAAATCCTAGCAGAGAAAAGACAAGCAGGGTAGCGGTACCTATAAATCCAATAGCAGAATTTAAAGTCTGGCTCATACGGTATCCATACCCACCTGCAAGAATGAGTAATGAAGAAGACTTATGAAAAATAAACCCTAAGAAAGTTGAAAGCCATACTAATGTGAAAATTGAATACCGAATGCTCCTCCCAATAGGCAGAAGATTTAAAGACCACAATATTCTTACGCCAAAAAGAAAAAGAATAAATGGAAATACAAATGAACTTATTCCAAACCAATCGTTTTGAAATGTCAGACCTGTAACCGCACCAATTTTGCCAAGCCAGTTTGAAACTTCAACATCGGGCCTTAACAGAAGTTGCCACATTGAATCGGATGCCGCAATGGCTTGATCAAACTTCCATGTAAATAAATTGGAAGAAAAAGAGATTAAAAGAAAAAAGGATGTCATTATCAATAAAAGGCCGAAAACTTTGTGTGTCCTTTCATCAATAAAAAAATTACGAATACTGTTTAAACGATGGCCTATCGTTACTTTTTCCTTTTTTGTGCGTTCCCTTTTACTTTTAACTTCCTCGGCAGGCTCAGTCTTGAGCTTATTTGTCATGAATTACCTTATTTTATTATGGTTTTAAAGGTAAATATGTCAATACAGCAAGATCTATAAGGCTTTATAAAGATATGAACAACGTTTTCAATAAATTGAAGAGGGCATTTTGAATTTGAATTTAAGGTAGAGTTCACATCTTCAAATGAGCTGAATACCATGTATTGACATCTAATATTTTGAAGTAATATATGCGGGTAATAAGACATGAAACTCTCGCATCAATGATCACCACTTTTCTAAACTAGATAATTTGAATTTTATTTGGTGTTCCGATTCTTTTTATGAAATTAATGCAAAAAGCAACAAATATTCAACATCAAATATTTCCCTTATTCTCTTATGATGTTTCAAATGTTAAAAAATGGATGCTTTAAAAAAGAAAACGGTTAACAAAAGCTGAAAAATGATTCTTCATCCACCTTTTTTATTATTTGAGGATCGATCATCAAATGCTCTTTACTATCTTCACACCCATGCTCAGGAAATTATTTGTACAAAATTATGCATTGATAGATGAACTTCATTTGCATTTAGGAAAAGGGCTTAACATTATCACCGGAGAAACCGGTGCAGGAAAATCGGTACTAATGGGTGCCTTAGGGTTATTGCTTGGTGAAAGAGCAGATTCATCTGCATTACTTGACACAAGCAAAAAATGCATAATTAAAGGTGACTTTTATGCAAATCCTAAAGTAAGAGATTTTCTAAATGCATCTGATCTTGATGCAGAAGAAGACCTTATTATACATCGTGAAATAAGTAAGGATGGAAAATCACGGTCGTTCATAAATGATACTCCCGTCAATCTTTCCGTGCTTCGGGAATTGGGGGATCTACTAGTCGATATTCATTCTCAGCACGAAACACTCCTGTTGAATAAATCTGATTTTCAACTTTCAATTGTTGATGCATTTTCAAATCATCAGACATTACTGGATGATTTAAAAACTGCCTTTTCATCGTACATACTTAGTAAAGCACAATTAAAAAAACTGGAAGAAGAAGAACTAAGATCCAGAGCTGATCAGGATTATCTTCAATTTCAGTTTAATGAACTAATGGAAGCCGGCATTGTTTCAGGTGAATTAGTAAAGCTTGAAGAGGAATTGAACGCTCTAACACATGCTGCTGAAATAATCAGTAGCATAGAAAAATTTTCCGATGCTGTTAATGGGACTGATATTAATTTATTAGGAACAATTTCTGATTCAATTAATCAGCTGGCCGCAGTGGGCAAGTACTCTCAAGGAATAGCCAATTCTCTCGACCGCCTAAAAAATTTACGTATAGAACTTAAAGATATCGATTTTGAAATCCTTCAGGAAGCATCAAAAATAAGTGTGAATCCTCAGCGACTTGAAGTGGTAAACGACAGGATAAATCTTTTAAACAAATTGCTGCAAAAACACAGAGTTCAGGATGATCGGGCTTTACTTGAGCTGCGCAATTCAATAGATTCAAAACTTGCTTCTTTCGGTTCACTGGGAGAATCAATCACCCGGACAAAAGAAGAAGTAGATTTACTTTTTAAAGAAGTTAAAAAATTATCGGAAAAAATTTCCGGCAATCGAAAAAAATCTATTCCGGGCATTGAAGCCAAAATCAAAAAGCTTCTTGCTGAACTTTCAATGCCTGAAGCAGTATTAAAAATAGATGTTACGGACAGGGGAGATGATGGAATAAATGAATCAGGAAGGGACCAGATAAAATTTTTGTTTTCAGCAAACAAAGGCATTGCTTATGCTGACATTAACAAGGTTGCTTCGGGTGGAGAGTTAAGCAGACTTATGTTAAGCCTGAAAGCATGTGTTGCAAATCTGATGGAACTTCCCACAATTGTATTTGATGAAATCGATACAGGAGTAAGTGGAGAAACTGCATTTAAGATCGGCAAAGTAATGCAGGACCTTTCGCGTTCTCATCAATTACTTGCCATTACTCATCTGCCTCAAATAGCAAGCAGGGGAGAAGATCATTTCTTTGTTTATAAAGAAGTTACAGGAAAAAAGACCTATACTAAGGTGCGAAAACTAACGTACGATGAGCGAATTGTTGAAGTTGCAAGAATGTTAAGCGGCGATAAACCAACTGCCGTTGCAATGGAAAACGCCAAGGAACTTTTAAAATACTAAAATTCGTAATTGATTTTCAGTAAAAGCTATATTTGCAAAAAAAATATTTTTATGACACACAATCTCTTAAAAGGAAAACGAGGAATTATCTCCGGTGCTCTTGATTCAAATTCAATTGCCTGGAAGGTTGCCAAACGTTGTCACGAAGAAGGCGCTTCCATCATTTTAACGAATGCACCGATTGCCATGCGCATGGGGGAAATTAAGAAGCTTGCCGATGAAACTAAATCAGAGATTATTCCTGCTGATGCAACATCTATTGAAGACCTGACCAATTTGTATAATCAATCCATGGATAAGCTGGGTGGTAAAATTGATTTTATGCTTCACTCAATTGGGATGTCAGTGAATATTCGAAAAAATATTTCCTACATTGAAAGTAACTATGATTATTTCAGCAAAGGAATTGATGTTTCTGCTATGTCTCTTCATAAAATGCTTAGCGTAGCGATGAAGCTTGATGCAATTAATGAAGGCGGCAGTGTAGTTGCTTTAACCTATATAGCAGCACAGAGAACTTATCCTTTTTATACCGATATGGCTGATATAAAAGCTATGCTTGAATCAATAGCCCGTAGTTTCGGATACCATTATGGTAAATACAGAAAGGTAAGAGTCAATACTGTTTCACAATCGCCAACCCGTACCACTGCAGGATCAGGAATAAAAGGGTTTGATGAATTTTTCAATTTTGCAGAGAAGGTTTCTCCTTTGGGAAATGCAAGTGCTGATTCATGCGCCGATTATTGCGTTACTCTTTTCTCAGATCTGACGCGAATGGTTACCATGCAAAATCTTTACCACGACGGGGGGTATTCAACTACCGGTATAAGTAATGAAATCATGGAAAAATTTACAAGTTAAAAAGCAAAAAAAAAAAAGCGGGGAGAACCCGCTTTTTTTTATATAATTATTCCTCTTTCTTTTTCCGGCTACTCGGTTTAGGAGCCGGTGGAGTCAATGTTGGTTTTACAACGGCAATTTTCAAAGTGCTTGTTTCTTTATCAAAACTCACATCAAGAATATCGCCTTCTACGAGCTCAGCTTTTATTATTTCTTCAGCCAGCGGATCCTCCAGGTATTTCTGAATAGCTCTTTTAAGCGGACGCGCACCATAATTTACATCGAAACCCTTATCGGAAATGAAGTCTTTTGCATCATCTGAAAGTTGAATTTTATAGCCCATTTCAAAGATTCGCTTATAAAGATGAACCAATTCGACATCGATGATTTTATGAATATGCTCTTTTTGGAGTGAGTTAAACATTACTACATCATCAATCCTGTTTAAGAATTCAGGTGCAAATGCTTTTTTCAAAGCATTCTCAATAACTCCGCGTGAATGATCGTCAGCTGAATTTAGTTTAGCATTTGTTTGAAATCCAACACCCTGACCGAAGTCCTTCAATTGACGGGACCCGATGTTTGAAGTCATGATCATAATGGTATTCTTAAAGTCAACCTTGCGGCCCAGACTGTCAGTAAGTGTACCTTCGTCCAATACCTGAAGCAATAGGTTAAAAATATCAGGATGTGCTTTTTCAATTTCATCAAGAAGTACAACAGAGTATGGTTTACGTCTTACTTTTTCAGTAAGCTGCCCGCCTTCTTCATATCCAACATATCCCGGAGGTGCACCGATCAAACGCGATACAGCAAATTTCTCCATGTATTCACTCATGTCAATGCGGATTAAAGCATCGTCAGAATCAAAAAGGTATCTGGCAATAACTTTTGCTAGTTCAGTTTTACCTACACCGGTAGGACCAAGGAAAATGAAGGTACCAATTGGCTTATTAGGATCTTTCAATCCGGCACGGTTACGTTGAATTGCCTTTACAACTTTTGCAATAGCTTCATCCTGTCCAATGACCTTGCCTCTAAGTTCATCGGCCATTTTTACTAAACGGTTGCTTTCTGTTTGTGCAACGCGTGTAACAGGAATGCCTGTCATCATAGCAACAACTTCAGCAACATCGTTTTCGGTAACTGTATAGCGGTGGGTTTTTGTTTCTTCTTCCCATTGACGTTTTGCAGTTTCCAATTGTTCCAGAAGCTGCTTTTCAGAGTCACGAAGTTTTGCAGCCTCTTCATACTTCTGACTTCTGACCACCCTGTTCTTTTCACTCTTAATTTCCTGAACCTTGTTTTCAAGGTCCAAAATATTTTTTGGAACATGAATGTTTGTGATGTGAACGCGTGAACCGGATTCATCTAAAGCATCGATAGCTTTATCCGGCAAAAAGCGGTCAGTAATATAACGGGAGGTAAGTGCTACGCAGGCTTTTATTGCTTCCGGAGTATAATTTACATTGTGGTGTTCCTCATAACGCTCTTTAATGTTATTGAGGATTTCAATAGATTCATCTACAGAAGCAGGTTCGATAAGAACACGTTGGAACCTGCGGTCTAAAGCCCCGTCTTTTTCAATATACTGACGGTATTCATCAAGAGTGGTAGCACCAATACATTGTATTTCTCCGCGGGCAAGTGCAGGTTTGAACATATTCGAAGCATCCAGTGATCCTGAAGCACCGCCGGCGCCAATGATGGTATGAATTTCATCAATAAACAAAATGACATCGGGAGATTTTTCCAGTTCATTCATAACAGCTTTCATTCTTTCCTCAAACTGACCGCGGTATTTTGTACCCGCAACTAGAGAAGCCAGATCAAGCGTTACGATACGCTTATTAAAAAGAACTCTTGAAACTTTACGCTGAACGATACGAAGAGCAAGACCTTCAGCAATTGCTGATTTACCAACTCCCGGTTCACCGATAAGAATAGGATTGTTTTTTTTCCTGCGGGAAAGAATTTGAGAAACCCTTTCGATTTCTTTTTCTCTTCCGACAATAGGGTCCAGGCGACCGTCTTCAGCAGCTTTTGTAAGATCGCGACCAAAATTGTCTAATACTGGAGTTTTAGATTTTGAATCCGATCCTTTCTTTCCTGAAACGCTGCTACTGCCTTCATCATCCTTAGCATACGGATCATCGTCGGCAGGATTTTGAGAAGCATCGGATTTGAAATTTGATTTGATAACGTCAAGTTCTTCTTTGACAATATCATAATTTATTCCGTATTGATTTAAAATCTGTGTGGCAATATTGTCTTCGTCCTTTAAAATAGACAACAATAAATGTTCGGTGCCAATGAGATCAGTTTTAAAGATTTTAGCTTCAAGATATGTTATCTTCAAAGCCTTTTCTGCTTGTTTGGTCAGAGGAATATTATTCATATTGCTTGGAGTAGTAGAGCTGCCCCGAATAGAATTTTCCACAGACTTTCTTAATTCGCCGAGATTAATGCCGAGAGATTTTAAAATCTTTATCGCCATTCCTTCTCCTTCACGAATGAGCCCGAGAAGAAGGTGTTCCGTACCGATATATTCGTGACCCAGACGTAAAGCTTCTTCACGACTGAAGGAGATTACATCCTTTACACGGGGAGAGAATTTAGCTTCCATAATTATTAGTTTTTATATATATAACGATTGAGTTGGTATTTAGGTTTTATGATCTTATTGTAAGATATCAACAAAATTACTTATTAGTTAAATCCGCTAGTGCAATTAATGTGCAAATGACAATATACTGTCATTAGGACAGATATACTTTTCAACAAAAATCTGTTTGCCTGTATTTCCAATCTTTCAGTTTATTTATGTAAATTCGGGCCTAATTAAGCAAGGATATGAAACCTTATGTGAATCAAAGATAAAGCTTCAAAAGCAGGTATTTATCAAGTAATTGTAATATACTAACTTTGAAGAATTCTTGCTGAAATTAATGTTTAAACCTCAAATTAAAGAATAATTAATAAATGGTAGACGGAGAGAAAATCATTCCAATTAACATTGAAGAAGAAATGAAAACGGCTTACATCGATTATTCGATGTCTGTCATTGTTTCCCGTGCATTACCCGATGTCAGGGATGGACTAAAACCTGTTCATAGGAGGGTGCTTTATGGCATGCTTGATCTTGGACTTTTTAGCAACCGACCTTATAAAAAGTCGGCCAGAATCGTAGGGGAAGTACTTGGAAAGTACCATCCACATGGTGATGGCTCAGTTTACGATGCCATGGTCAGAATGGCACAGGAATGGAGTTTAAGGTATCCTTTAATCGATGGACAGGGAAATTTTGGTTCAATGGATGGCGATAGCCCTGCAGCCATGAGGTATACAGAAGCCCGCCTCCGAAAAATCGCAGAGGAAATGTTAGCCGATATTGACAAAGACACCGTTAATTTCGCACTCAATTTTGATGATAGTTTAAAGGAACCAACCGTTTTACCATCCAAAGTTCCGAATTTGCTTATTAATGGAGCTTCAGGAATAGCAGTCGGAATGGCCACCAATATGGCCCCGCATAACCTTAGTGAAGTCATTGATGGAACTATTGCTTATATTAAAAACAAGGATATTACGATTGAAGAGCTAATGCATTTTATTAAAGCTCCCGATTTTCCGACATCAGGAATTATTTATGGCTATACCGGAGTAAAAGAAGCCAGTTTGACAGGACGCGGTCGGATTGTTATGAGAGGACGAGCAACCATTGAAACTACTGCCTCGGGAAAAGATAGAATTATCGTTTCTGAAGTTCCTTACCAGGTTAACAAAGCTGAAATGATAAAGCGTACAGCTGACCTGATTAATGAAAAGAAAATAGAAGGCATTTCAGATATCAGGGACGAAAGCGACCGCGATGGAATTCGTATTGTTTATGAATTGAGAAGAGATGCTATTTCTAATGTAGTGTTGAATAATCTTTATAAGTATACTGCGCTGCAAACAGCTTTCAGCATAAACAATGTGGCTTTAGTCAACGGACGACCGATGACACTTAATCTAAAAGACCAGATTGTTCACTTTGTCAACCACAGACATGAAGTAGTTGTTAGAAGGACAAAATTCGAATTAGCGGAAGCAGAAAAAAGGGCTCACATTCTAGAAGGACTTTTAATTGCATTAGATCATCTGGATGAAGTAATTAAACTTATTCGTGCATCTCAAACACCTCAGATTGCGCAAGACGGCTTGGTTACTCAATTCAAGCTTTCAGAAATCCAGGCCAAAGCCATTCTCGAAATGAGACTGCAACGTCTGACCGGACTTGAAAGAGATAAAATCAGAGATGAATATAATGAGCTAATGAAGCTTATAGAGTATTATCGCAGCGTTCTTGCAAGCGAAGAGCTTCGTATGGAAATTATTACTGACGAGTTGGCTGAAATAAAAAGCAAATACGGTGATGAAAGAAGAACAGAAATCGTTTTTGCCGGAGATGACATCTCCATGGAAGACATTATTGCCGATGAGGACGTTGTAATCACTATTTCTCATTTAGGTTATATCAAACGAACTGCTCTCACCGAATACAGAATACAAGGACGCGGCGGCAGAGGAGCTAAAGGAAGTTCTACACGTGAAGAAGATTTTGTTGAGCATATTTATATTGCATCAACCCATAACTATATGTTGTTCTTTACTGAACAAGGTAAATGTTACTGGCTTAAAGTTTATAACATTCCTGAAGGAAATAAAACTTCAAAAGGAAGAGCTATTCAAAACCTTATCAGTTTATCACCGGATGATAAAGTAAAAGCGTTCATCAATGTAAAAAATCTTGAGGATCAGGATTACATAATGAATAACTTTATCATAATGTGTACTAAAAATGGTACAATTAAAAAGACTGCACTTGAAGCGTATTCAAGACCTCGGTTATCCGGAATTAATGCAATCAATATAGAAGACGATGATCATTTACTGGAAGCCAGATTAACAAATGGTACTAATGAAATCATGCTGGCCACAAAGAAAGGAAAGCTTGTTCGATTTAAAGAGGAAACCGTTCGTCCAATGGGCAGGAATTCTACCGGTGTTAGAGGTGTAACGCTGGATGGATCCGATGACGCTGTAATTGGAATGGTTTGTGTAATCGATCCCGTAAAGGATACAGTACTTGTTGTTTCAGAAAAAGGGTACGGTAAACGTTCAGAAGTTGAAGAATACAGAATAACTAACCGTGGCGGCAAAGGGGTGAAAACGATCAATATAACCGATAAAACAGGAAATCTGATTGCAATAAAAGTGGTGCAAAGTGATGACGATTTAATGATTATTAATAAATCAGGTGTCACAATAAGAATGAATGTCGATGGTTTACGTTTAATGGGTCGGGCAACGCAAGGAGTGCGGTTGATTCGCCTTGATGAAGACGATGATATTGCATCTGTAGCTAAAGTTGAAATTGATGATGCCGAAAAACAAGCACGAAATTCAGAAAACCCTGAAGTAAATCCGGATTCTCCAACAGATAGTTTGAACCCGGATATTAATGAAGATAATCAACCTGATTTAACATAATAAACGACAACCTTTAATATGAAAAGATTCACATTAACATTAATAACTTTCTGTATTACTATTAGTTATGTTATAGCACAGAAAGCGAAAGTTCAAACAGCTTATAATTTCTATAAAGAACCTTATCAGCAATATGACAAGGCTAAAGAAGCGATTGATGAAGCAACTCTTAACGAGCAAAGTAAGTCAATGGCAAAAACATGGTATTACCGTGGATTAATTTACCATGCATTATACAAGAATGAGAAATACGGATCCTTGTGCAATAATTGTCTGATGACTGCTTTTGAGGCTTATCAGAAAGCCAATGAGCTGGAACCGGAGAATGAATGGGAAAAAGAAATAACCCTTGTAAGGATTCCAATGCTTGCCAATAAAGTTTTTGAAAAGGGAGTTGAGGATTTTAAAGCAAAAGACTTTAAAAGCGCATTAATTAACTTCGAAGCAGTGCAAAAAATTACTCCGGGAGACACATCTGTAATTTTAAATAGTGCATACAGTGCTGAACGTGCGGGTGACCCTGAAAAAGCAAAATTGTATTATTCCAGATTGATCAGCATGAAATATCCTGATAATAATATATACCTAAATTTATCTAACTTGTATAAGTTTGATAATGATACTGCAAAGGCTTTAAAGATTTTGCAGGAAGGCAGAAGTGTTTTTCCGGACAGCATTAACTTAATGCTTGCTGAAATAAATCTGTTATTATCCGGCGGACGCAATGAAGAAGCTACGAAATCCCTGGATATAGCTACAAAGAAAGATCCCAATAATCCTAGTCTGTATTTGGCGCTAGGAAGCACGTTTGACAATCTTGCAAATCCAAGGGATGCAAATCAAAAGGAACTGCCTAAACCAAAAAACTATTCAGATTATCTTTCAAAAGCTGAAGATGCTTACAAACGCGGATTAGTGATTAGCCCTGATAATTACGAATTGAATTACAATTTAGGAGCAATGTATTTCAACCAGGCAGCTGAAATGGCCAATAAAGCAAATAACCTTAAATCAAACGAGGAGTATTCAAAAGCTAAAACAAATTTTGAATTGAAGTTTAAACAAGCAGAGCCGTTTTTAGAGAAAGCACTGGAAAAAAATCCTCAAAAAACAGAGGATGATGTAACCACATATGATGGGACATTAAATTCCTTAAAGCAATTATACGTCAGAATCGGGGAGATGGAGAAGTATGAAAAGTTGAAAGTACTTCTTGAAAAGAAATAAATGAAAGCCCGGTTTAGACCGGGCTTTTTTTGGTCCAGAATTTTTAATAATAATTTCCGGAAAACTGTTAAGAGAGTAAATAGGGAATTTCTCGCGAATCCATTTAACATAATATTAATTATAAGACAAAATATATTGTTTTTTATTCAATTATGGTCATTTATGAGTAATTACACGTTTTTAAGGTTTTTCAAGGATTTTAACTGATATCCATTTAGAATCTAGAACTTCCTGTGCACCAAAAAAACCTTTGCGGAGTTTTGGCGACGATTAACCCATTTTATTCAATGAATCTACCAAAAAATGTTTAGTAAGGCATTGTGCTAGAATACTTTTGATTTTGAAAATAATACACCACCATGTATTTCCAATTGCACGTTAAAAAAAAAATATGAAAACGAGCTGTTGTCAATCTAACAAAGTACAAAAACAAAAGGATCAGAATATTTGTATGAATACGAACTGTAAAAACTACATGAACTCCTTTACTTCTTTAGTTTCCCGCAATTGGAGTCATATAGTATTTGCTTTCTTCTTTACGGTATTTATCACTCTTTCCTTCAATGATTTTTCTTCAAGTTCCAAGATCCTTTTCTCCTCCGGGTATAAAAAGATCATGCATAGCAGCCCCGTAAGGCCGTTAAATAAAGAAAACCTTAAAGTAGTTCTTGAAGAAAACAATATTCTTTGTTCGGAACAGGTTTACGCACAAATAATGATTGAATCAGGTAACCTTGAATCGTATCTGTCACAGCGGACAAATAATCTGTTGGGAATGCGTTTTCCTGCAAAGCGAAATACTTCTGCAATCGGTATTTATCTCCCATCCATAAATCTGGTAATCAATGGGAATCAGAAAGAATTAAAGAAATATACCCGGTATAATAATTATGCTGTTTACGAAAACTGGGAAGATTGTATAAAAGATTATAAATACTGGCAGCAAAAGAGTTTTAACCTTTCAGAAGTTTACCTGAAATTCCTGGGGAAATGTTATGCGGAAGACAGTCTTTATGTTGATAAAATAAAAAGCTTTTCAAAAAATTAAAAGGTTTTGAAGGGCAATTAACCCCATTTCAAAACACTGAATATCCACGTCAATAATAGCAGGATAATCAAAAAAGCAAAAACAGAAGCTCCGCCTTTACCAAAATACGTATACCAAATGCCTTTGTTTTCGTTTGGAGCAGAATGATTGTGTGAAGTCATAATGTTGTTATTTAACTGCAAATATGCAAAATGGTTTATTAATTATTAAATTTTTTTTATCCAATCGATACCTTTTTTCAAAAGTGATAATGTAAAAGCTTCCTTGCTGCCGGGCTCGGGCTTATAATCATATTCCCAATCGGCTTGAGGCGGTAAACTCATTAAAATTGATTCTGTTCTACCATTCGTCTCTAAGCCAAATTTAGTGCCCTTGTCGTAAACGAGGTTAAACTCAACATAGCGTCCCCGCCTTAATCGCTGCCATTTTTTTTCATTTTCAGTAAAAATTTTCTCTGAATTTTTCGCCATAAGATCTGTGTATACAGGTGCGAATAATTCGCCGGTAGCTCTAACAAATCTGAAAATTTCGTCCTTTGAGAAACTATCTGTTCCTTGCAGTTGATCATAAAAAATCCCGCCAATGCCCCTCGTCTCATTTCTGTGAGGAATAAAAAAATAATCATCGGCCTGATTTTTAAACAAAGGATAAAATTCAGGATTAAATTCGTCGCACATATTTTTTAATGCAGCATGAAAAAAGCGGGCATCGTCCTTGTCAATATAATGCGGGGTAAGATCAATGCCGCCGCCGAACCACGATTTATTTCCTATTTCAAGATATCGGGTGTTCATATGTATTATAGGAACGGCAGGACTTTTAGGATGCAAAACAATAGATATTCCGGAAGCAAAAAAAGATTCAGCGCTTTCATTAAATTGTTTTCTTAAAAAATCTGTAGCGGGACCAAAGACTTCTGAAAAGTTGACTCCCCCCTTTTCAATGATGTTTCCGTTTCTTAATATTCTGGTTTTCCCTCCTCCCCCACCCGGTCGTTCCCAGTTATCTTCACTGAATCGTCCCTTTGAATCAGCCTTTTCAAGCTCCAGGCAAATTTTATTTTGCAATTGACGGAACCAACCTGCTATTTCCTTTTGCATAAAATCAGGTTATTTCAGAATATTATTTTTGGTAAGATCATTTGATAAATCTTTACCCGGTTGAAAAACATGAATGTTTCTATTTTCAAATCCTGTTCCACCACTAATGCGATCGAAAGAATAAAGAGAATAAATACCTTCAATGACTTTCTGGTTTTCATCAATCGCTATTTTATTACCATACTTTAAAAATAATTTACCGGCAACCCATAAAGCATCATAGCCCTGATAAGCGCTTTCGGAAGGTTCAGAATAATATTTTTCACGGAAGAATTTCCGAAACTTGAAAACCTCATTATTTTTGAAATCAATAAATCCTGAATTAAATACGAATACATTACAATCTTCAATTGTTTTTTGGTCAATGGTTTCAAAATACTGCCAGGTTGGTAAACCAATAACAGTGAATTCATAATCGGGAATTTTCAACTTTAATGAATTCAAAATAGTAGAGACAAAATCTTCATTGGATGAAGGAATAAAAATTAAATTATTTTTCCCCTTTGATAAACTATCTGCTATTCCTGCAACGTTGCCTTTGGTGCAATCGATGCGACGCGGAAAAGATTCTTTAACAGATAACCAACCGTTTTTAAAAAACTCAGAACGATCATTTTCTTTCTGATTTGACGTTTTTAAAGTAATTAAATAGGCATTTTTAAAATATTCTCTTGAAAATTTCCCCATCATTTCGCATTGTTTACCTGAAGAAGGAAGTAATGACAATCCCTTACTATTGTCTTTGATTATTTCAGAAGAATTTAATGCACAAGGAATCAAAGAAACATTTTTCACAAGGGAGTAAGCGGATATTCCCTTTAAAACACTATTACTTTCATTGGTAATAATCATATCCGGATTTTCACTTTTTCTAAGCTTTAGCAAAACTTTCGAACTGTCACTTTCTGAATCGATATAATAAAAATGGAACTTTATTCCTTCGCTTTTTAATACATCAGCTGCATACGCAATACCTTCAATGAATTCAAGATTCGTTTTCAGTTCATCACTCAGAGGTTCATTAATATAAGAAGCGGAAGAATCATTTTCAGTATACTGTTTTGGAATATTTAGAGCGGTAATGATTGCAATTTTATAAGTATACTTAGCCGGAATAACTTCTTTTAATACAATTTTCTCTATTGAATCCTTTTTTAGCCAGCTGTATGCAGGTATCCACAATTTCATTTTTGCTTTTAAACCATTCTTTGAAATATCGTGGTTGAATTCAAGAATTTCTTCCTGAGGAATTGCAAACTTCTGAGAAATTCCAAATAATGTTTCGCCTTTTTCAACTTTATAGATGTAAAATTTTCGAGCATTAAGAAAATGAACATTCGCAGTATCCCTGGATGACAATGACTGAGCATTTGCGTTTGCAGGAATAATAAATGCAGCAAAAAGTAAAATGCCAATGATTTTTTTCAATTTGTTGATCATATTTATAGGTTGAAAGAAATGAAAAATAATGAATGCATTACTCCCATTCTATTGTTGCAGGTGGTTTGGAACTTATGTCATAAACTACCCTGTTTATTCCTTTAACCTTATTAATTATTTCATTAGAAACCAAAGATAGAAATTCATACGGCAAATGACACCAGTCAGCTGTCATGCCATCTATAGAAGTCACCGCGCGAAGGCAAACAGCATTTTCATAGGTTCTTTCATCACCCATTACCCCAACAGAACGAACGGGTAATAAAATAACACCTGCCTGCCATACCTTTTCATAAAGCTTATGCTTTTTGAGAAGAGAAATAAAGATTTCGTCTGCATCCTGCAAAATTTGTACCTTTTCATGTGTTATTTCTCCTAGAATTCTTATAGCCAGTCCCGGTCCGGGAAACGGATGACGGTTAAGTATATTGTTATCTAAATTCAATTGACGTCCAACCTCTCTAACTTCATCCTTAAAAAGGGATTTTAGCGGTTCAATAACCTTCATTTTCATCTTTTCGGGCAAACCGCCTACGTTATGATGACTTTTAATTGTAGCGGAAGGGCCTTTTACATTGACAGATTCAATAACATCAGGATAAATTGTTCCCTGGCCAAGCCAATTTACATTTTTAATTCTGTGAGCTTCTTTATCAAATACCTCTATAAAAGTTTTGCCGATCGCTTTTCGTTTTTCTTCCGGATCGGTTAAATGCTTTAACGAAGAATAAAATTGCTCTTTAGCCTCTACGCCTGTAATATTTAATCCAAGATGTTTATACGATTCCAGTACCAATTCAAATTCATTCTTACGTAATAATCCATTATCAACAAAAATACAATGAAGGTTAGTTCCAATGGCACGATGAAGCAAAGCGGCAGCAACAGAGCTGTCGACGCCTCCTGACAATCCCAAGACAACTTGTTCGTTTCCGAGAACTGATTTCAGTTCTGAAATCTTTTCTTCTATAAAGGATGCGGGTGTCCAATCACAGGAACATTTACAAATATCAATCAGAAAGTTTTTTAATAATGTTTTACCATCTGAAGAATGGGTAACTTCGGGATGAAACTGTATAGCGAAAGTTTGTTCACCGGTAATCTGATATGCTGCCACAAGCACATCAGCAGTACTGGCAAGAATATTGAAATTATCAGGAACCTTAGAAATAGTGTCACCATGGGACATCCAAACAGTTGACCCGGGATTAATGTTTTTAAATAAGTTACTTTTTGCATCTATTGTTTTCAAATGAGCCCTGCCATACTCACGAAGACCGGAAGCAGACACTTCACCTTTATTTTGAAAAGCCATCAACTGAGCGCCATAACATATACCAAGAACAGGTACATTTTTCCGAACTTCAGAAAGGTCAAGGAATGGAGCATTTGAATCACGAACTGAAGAAGGACTTCCGGAAAGAATAACGCCCTTTACATTCTTATTTAACTTAGGAAAGTGATTATACGGGTAGATTTCACAGTAAACATTAAACTCCCTAATTCTCCTGGCAATTAATTGGGTATATTGGGAACCGAAATCAGCGATTAAAATAACCTCATGCATGCACAAAAGTATTAGAAAAATTAATGTTTCTGTTCATTTTTGAAGTAGATTTGTTTTTGTTATTTTCTTTCTTTTACTTGTCTTCATAATAGCCACAAATAAGAATTTAAAATTTAATATTAAAAACACATTAGCTTGATTATCAATCACAAGCCCAAAATCATTTTGTAAATATTATTAACTAAAATTACATATATGCCAATAAAATCAATGATTTTAAACAATAAACTTACTGATTTACTTCTATAATTAATTGATCGTCTTCATATAACTTCCAAATTACAACCATTTATTTACATTCAAGTTTAACTTTACTTACTAAACACAAACGGAAATGAAAGATATTACATTTAGATGCAGCTACTGTATTATTGGTTTGATGATATTGGTTTCGCTTTTTAGTATTGGAATTAATTCTGCTAAAGCAATTATTCCACGTCCTGATCACGTTGTAATCTGTATTATGGAGAATCACGATTATTATCAAATTATCGGTTCAACTTCTGCTCCTTATATAAATACTCTTGCTTCTCAATCGGCAAACATGACAGAGTTTTACGGATTAACTCATCCTAGTCAGCCTAATTACATTATGTTATTTTCAGGGAGTAACCAGGGAGTGACCTCAGACGGTACACCATCAGGAACACCTTGGTATACGCCTAATCTGGGTTCATTGTTGATTAATGCAGGCTTTAGTTTTCGTGGATATTCAGAAGACCTTCCTTATGTTGGATCAAATACAAGCAGTTCCGGTAACTACGCCCGTAAACATAATCCATGGGTAAACTGGCAGGGAACGGGAACCAATCAAATTCCGGCAGGAAATAATCTAACAATGAATGAATTCCCTACCGATTATAATCAGCTTCCAACTTTAAGCTTTGTTATTCCAAATCAGGCAAACGACATGCATGATGGAGCAGATCCCTATAGAATTACCAATGGCGATCAGTGGGTTCAGAACCACTTACAGAATTACATAAATTGGGCACAAACAAATAATAGTCTTTTCATCCTTACGTTCGATGAAGATAATTTTACACCAACGAATCATATTCCATTAATAATTTGCGGTCCAATGGTACAACCGGGAAGTTACTATCTGACCGGTTACAATCATTACGATTTATTAAGAACGCTTGAAGATATGTATGGCCTTCCCTATGCAGGACAAAGTGTTTCAGCAAAGCCAATTGATGAAATATGGAAACTTTCAGGAATTAATGAGGTTAAAAATACAGTTAAAGCAACAGCTTCTTTCTATCCTAATCCAATATCAGAAAATTCCAATCTGATTATTTCAAGCAACAATCAATCTATACAAGGTGAATACCAATTGAATTTGTATGATATCGCAGGCCGATTAACAAGGGAAGAAAAAATTCCTGTAATATCTGCACAAAAAGGATATGCGTTTAGAAGAAACGGCCTTTCTGAGGGTTTATATACTTATAGTCTGATGAATGACGGCGAATTAGTAGGAAGTGGTAAAATTGTTATTGATTAATAATTAAGACCCCGTAAACTTCAAATAGAACGTTTAAAATATTTTATTCAAAATGGGGGCTCCCCCATTTTTTTTTGCATTTTTTTTATTCCTTTTCTTTTAAAATATAAAACTCCTTTTTAAAAGGTTCTAGATTTTCTTTTAGCATTTCGATAAAACGATCTCCCCATTTTAAATAATAAGGTATCATGGAGTCCTCCCTTTCTTGAAGTTTACCCGAAGGGAAAAGTTTTTCTTTTAGTTTTTGAATCTGACTGACTTCTGTTTCGTTTTTCTTTTTTTGAGAACGTATTACTTTTTCTTTGAGTGTTAGAAACGATGTTTTTATTTTTTGCTTTTCAGCTTCTATAAAAGGAGAAAGTGAGGGATCCATTTTTGAAATTTGAGCTCCAAGTATTTCAAACTCACCGGCAATTTGAAGCGATACTTTTTCAATTGGGAACTGATCTTCTTTTTTATTCTCTATAAATTTTCGTATCCAATCATCAGCAGGTAAAAAAAGATTTGTGTCGCTAATAGAATATTTCTCAAGCTTATCTAAAATGTTTTTCTCCAAGATTGCTGCACAGCTTCTAAGTAAAACAGCAGGCATTGGTACTTTAAAAAGATTAAACAGATCTTTCAATTCGAGCCAATAAGCGACTTCAGCGGGTCCTCCGATATAAGCAATATTCGGCAAAATTGATTCTTGGTATAACGGCCGCAATAAAACATTAGGGCTGAACCTTCCTGTTGATTTTTCGATTTCCTGTACTATAGTTTCACGTGTAAAAACAATATCTTTATTGAGGACCTTCACCCTATCTCCATCCATAACAATACGCTCGCGATAATCATCACCTGTATAAAACAGATTTATTTCTCTTGGACGAGCCTGAACGTGGTATTTCTCTTCAAGCGCAAGAATAGTGTTATTAATAATTTTTGAGGAAGACTGATGAAGAATTTCCTCTTCTATAATATCTTTGATTCTTCGTTTTAAGGCCGGCTCATTTCCATCAACCACAATTAGTCCATAAATACCCATAAATGCATTTACCCACTTTCTGGTGGCCTCTGTGAGCGTTAAACTTGACAAATAAGAATCCTTTATTGTTTGGCAAAGCTTTTCTCCGAAAACAGAGTTTCCAAAAGTCTGGGTAATTTGATTAATTAATACCTCAAGTCCTTCCAATGGCATTTTTCCGGATAATCCATTCCATGTACTTTCCCATTTATATTTTTTCCCAAACAGAGAAAGCGAGGAAATTTCCTCAATATCATGATCCTCAGTAGCCATCCAAAAAATAGGCACAAAATTGTAAGCCGGAAACAATTTGGAAAGTTGTTCAGCTGTATTGATTACCGAAATAATTTTATAAAGTACATACATAGGGCCTCCGAAAATATTAAGCTGGTGGCCTGTTGTTATTGTAAAGGTATTTGGTAAAGAAAGGGATTGTAAGTTTTTATTAACTTTTTCAGAAACTTCCTGAATACCTGATTGGGCATATTGATTGATCAGGGTTTTTTTTAAAAGCTCCCGTTCAAGCCTTGGGTTATCATAATTTTCAATTCGGAGTTTAATTCCATCCGGTGAATCGTCAAAATCATAGAATTTATTTAAAAATTCGTCATTTTTCAGGTAATCAATTATGAGTTTATCATAACTTTCTGTTTTCTCAAAGGGAACAGAAAACCCGGCTAAGTTTAGCATTGAATTCTACGTATAAAATTCAAAAGTAAACAAATGATTAACCTTCAATTAAAATTTACATAAAAAAATTGTGTAATTCCATTAAAAGGCTATATTTGTAAGGGTATCGGCATGTATTAAAAATCTCAGATTGCCCGATTTATTATTAACGAAAAGTTGAAAATATGTAATCAACTATTCAAATAATAGAAAACCTAAAAATGTTCCGGAAGTATTACAAATTAATTAATTAAAGTCATGTATAAAAAATTACAAATTGATCTTAAATCGTTTTTAAAACGTAAAATTTTATTGCTGGTTCTTTTAAGTTGTGGATTTGTTCCCAGAGCAAATGCATTGCTTAATACTTATTCCTTTACTGCAAGCACGGGTACGGTTGATCCAATGTCGACCGGTACTACATCTCTCATTGCAGCAGCGCAGGATAATGTTGCATCAGCAGTAGCAAATATTGGATTTACTTTCACTTTAAATGCAGTAGCATATACGCAGTTCTCAGTAAGTTCGAATGGGCTAATGCGATTAGGGGCAACAGTTGTAGGGTCGACCTCAACGAATTCTCTCATAACTGGAACTGATTTTCCTCATATCACTGCATATTGGGATAACCTATCAACAACAGGGGGAGCAGTTGTTTATAAAGTTATTGGTACTGCACCAAACAGAACTTTAATAGTTGATTGGAAAGTTACTATTCAAACTCCAGCTACTGCAGGAGCAAATTTCCAGGTATGGCTTTCAGAAACTTCCAATAATATACAATTCGTTTATGGAACAAATATGGTTGCAAACGCGGGTGGTTATTCAGTAGGTATTGCAGGTTCAACAACTGCTCTTGATTATGTAAGTATAACTACTTCCACTGCTACTGCAAGTTCAGCAACAGTTAATAATTCGAATACAACGGCTATTACTTCCGGAACATCATACAGATTGGCTATACCTCCGGGATGTACAACTAGTCCATCTCCTGCAGCATCTGCAACAAATGTTTCCTTAACACCTACTTTGAGCTGGACAGCCGGTTCCGGTTATAATAATGGTTATGATGTTTATTTCGGTACAGCTGCTTCTCCTCCGAGGGTATCTTATAAACAATCCGGTACAACTTATTTACCCGGAACTTTATTAGCTAACACTATTTATTTTTGGAAAATAGTAGCCAGAAATGATTCTGCTCAAGCAGCAAGTTGTGCAACCATTCAATTCACAACAGCAGTTGCACCTGGATGTCCTAATTATGTAAGCCCTGCTGCATCAGCAACGAACGTTTCCGTCACACCAACTTTATCCTGGACAGCAGGCACAGGTACAACCACCGGATACGATGTTTATTTTGGAACAGCTGCCAGTCCACCACTGGTTTCAACAAATCAGGTCGGAACTACTTATACTCCGCCGACATTAACTGCAAATACTGTTTATTTCTGGAAAGTAATTCCAACTAATCAGGGTGCTCAACCGGCAAGTTGCACTACTATTCAGTTTACAACAGCTATAGCACCGGGATGTCCCAATTATGTGAGTCCTGCTGCTTCTGCAATTAACGTAGTATTAACGCCAACGCTCTCCTGGACAGCCGGTACAGGTTCAACAACCGGTTATGACGTTTACTTTGGAACAGCTGCCAGTCCGCCACTTGTTTCAACCAACCAGGCCGGAACAACTTATACTCCACCAACACTTACAGCAGGTACAGTATATTTTTGGAGTGTGATTCCTAATAACAATGGCGCAAAACCAGCCAGCTGTACTATTATTCAATTCACAACTGCTTCAGCCCCTGGATGTCCAAATTATGTGAGTCCGACTGCGTCGTCTACCAATATATCATTAACACCAACCTTATCCTGGACTGCAGGAGCCGGAACGACATCAGGTTATGATGTTTATTTTGGTACAGCGGCCAGTCCTCCATTAGTTTCAACAAATCAGGTTGGAACTACTTATACAACTCCAACGCTTACAGCTAATACGGTTTATTTCTGGAAAGTAATACCTAATAATAATGGTGTAAAGCCCGCTAGCTGCACAACTATTCAATTTACAACATTAGCAGCACCCGGATGTCCTAATTATGTAAGTCCGGCTTCATTGGCAACAAATGTTTCTTTAACACCAACTTTAAGCTGGACAGCGGGAACAGGAATAACTACCGGATATGATGTTTACTTTGGAACAGCGGCCAGTCCGCCATTAGTATCAACAAATCAAGCAGGGACAACTTACGCACCTCCTGCTCTTAATGCAAATACTGTTTATTTCTGGAAAGTAATTCCAAATAACAGTGGTGTTTCTCCGGCAAGTTGCACAACTATTCAATTTACTACTGCTGTTGCACCGGGATGTCCAAATTATGTGAGTCCTGCATCATTAGCAATAAATGTTTCTTTAAATCCTACTCTTTCCTGGACCGTTGGAACAGGAACAACAACAGGTTATGATGTATATTTTGGTACAGCAGCAAGTCCGCCATTAGTTTCAACAAATCAGGCTGGCACTACTTATATACCGGCTACGCTTACTGCCGGTACAGTATATTTCTGGAAAGTAATACCCAATAATAATGGAGCAAAACCGGCAAGTTGTACAACAATACAATTTACAACAGCATCAGCTCCGGGATGTCCTAATTATGTAAGTCCTGCTGCATCTGCAACCAATGTTACTGTTACGCCAACTTTATCATGGACTGCCGGAACAGGAACTACTTCAGGATATGATGTATACTTTGGTACAGCAGCCAATCCCCCATTAGTTTCAACTAATCAAGCGGGAACTTCCTATACACCTCCTGCCCTTACTGAAAATACTGTATATTTCTGGAAAGTAATTCCGAATAATAATGGTGTTCAGGCGGCAAGCTGTACAATTATTCAGTTCACTACTGCTGTTGCTCCCGGATGTGCTAATTATGTTAGTCCGGCTGCATCCTCAACAAATATATCACTTTCTCCAACCTTATCTTGGACTGCCGGAACTGGCTCAACGACCGGTTATGATGTATATTTTGGTACTGCTGCCAGTCCACCGTTAGTTTCAACGAATCAGGTCGGAACAACCTATACACCGCCAACACTTACGGCAAATACCGTTTATTTCTGGAAAGTAATTCCGAATAATAATGGAGCTAAACCGGCAAGTTGTACTACTATTCAATTTACAACATTAGCAGCTCCGGGATGTGCTACGTATGTAAGTCCTGTTGCTTCTGCTACAAATGTTTCATTAACACCTACGTTATCCTGGACAGCAGGATCCGGTATAACAACCGGATACAATGTTTATTTTGGAACAGCTGCAAGTCCACCATTGGTTTCTACAAATCAGGCCGGAACTACTTATTCGCCTCCTGCCTTAACAGCCAATACGGTTTATTTCTGGAAAGTAATACCAACTAATAATGGTCAAAGTCCCGCCAGTTGTACAACTATTCAATTTACAACAATAGCAGCACCGGGATGTCCTAATTATGTTAGCCCTGCTTCACTGGCAACAAACGTTACATTAACACCAACGTTAACTTGGACAGCCGGAACAGGAACTACTACTGATTATGATGTTTATTTTGGTACTGCAGCCAGTCCACCATTGGTTTCAACAAATCAAGCCGGAACATCTTATACTCCTGCTGCACTCAATGCAAACACTGTTTATTTCTGGAAAGTAATTCCAAAAAATAGTGGTCAATCACCGGCCAGCTGCTCAACAATTCAATTTACGACTGCTGTTGCTCCGGGGTGTCCGAATTATGTGAGTCCGGCTGCATCTGCAACAAATATTTCATTAACTCCTACTTTGTCCTGGACTACCGGAACCGGAACCACTACAGGTTACGATGTGTATTTTGGTACTGCAGCAAGTCCCCCCTTAGTTTCAACAAATCAGGTCGGGACTACTTACACACCGCCGACACTTACCGCCAATACAGTTTATTTCTGGAAAGTTATTCCTTCAAACCAAGGCGCTAAACCTGCAAGTTGCACTACCATACAATTTACAACAGCAGTAGCACCGGGATGTCCTAATTATGTAAGTCCTGCTGCCTCTGCAACCAATGTAACTGTTACACCAACTTTATCGTGGACAGCCGGAACTGGAACGACAACAGGATATGATGTATATTTCGGTACGGCTGCGAGTCCACCATTGGTATCGTCAAATCAGTCAGGAACAACCTATATTCCGCCGGCACTTACTGGAAATACAGTCTACTTTTGGAAAGTAATTCCAATTAATAATGGAGCTAAACCTGCAAGTTGTACTACTATTCAATTTACTACTGCTGCTGCACCTGGATGCGTTAATTATGTTAGTCCTGCAGCTTCAGCAACGAATATAACACTTACACCAACCTTAACGTGGACTGCCGGAACAGGGACAACAAACGGTTATGATGTATACTTTGGTACCGCAGCTAGTCCACCATTGGTTTCAACAAATCAGGCAGGTACAACCTATACCCCTCCTGCACTTACAGCAAATACTGTTTATTTCTGGAAAGTGGTTCCGAGTAACAATGGAGCAAAACCAACAACCTGCACAACCATTCAATTTACAACGAAGGCAGCTCCGGGTTGTGTAATAAATCAGTCGCCTGCAGCTTCTGCATTAGGTGTTTTACCTAATGCAAGTTTAACATGGGCTGCCGGGACCGGAATAACAACAGGTTATGATGTCTATTTTGGTACAGCAGCTAGTCCGCCATTGGTGTCAACGAATCAGGTTGGAACTACTTATACGCCACCCACTGCTATGACAGCGAATACGGTTTATTACTGGAAAGTTGTGCCACAAAATAGCGGTTTATTTGCAGCAGGATGTGCAACTATTTCTTTTACAACAGCAGCTTTAAATTATAATGTTACTAGATCAACTAATGTAACTTTCAATTCAATTTTTTCAACAGGAACTTCTATACCGGGATGGCATAATTCTACCAATACGGATGATAATCTTAGTAATCCAACTCCTATTGGTTTTAACTTTAATTATAGTGGTAATACTTATTCATCATTCCTTGTATCAACTAATGGATTCTTAACGTTTAATACCGGAAGTGCAGCTACAGGTCAGGGTATTAGTCCCTATGGTTATTCGAACAGTTCACTATCTGACGGAGTGGCTCCTACTTCTCCTCTTACATTAGCACCATTTTGGGATGATATTTATTGTCAGGGAAATGGTGGTACACAGTTATTACTCGATAATTCGATTAAGTATGAAGTATCAGGTATAGCACCTAATAGAATTCTTACGTTAGAATGGGTAAATTTTGAAGCCTTTAATAGCTCAGGAACCGATTTCAATTTTCAGGTAAAACTGTATGAAACCACCAATGAAATTGAATTTATTTATGGAAACATGCAGGGATTTGATGGTTTGTCAAATTTAAATTATTCATACAGCTGCGGACTCAATGCTGCAACAATTAGTACACCTCCTACAGCAGGACAAGTTTTGAATCAATTAACAGCAGCTACAAGAAATTTCGGTTTAACTCCATCATTTCAGTTAAATAAAATTCCTGAATGTAATTCAAAGATTCGTTTTACTCCCGGTACCTATACTCCTTATGTACCACCGGCATCTCTTGCTCCTTCAAACGATAACAAAGTTAATGCAATAGCACTTTCTGTCAATCCAAGTCCTTGCGTTAGTATTTGCGGCACAATTTATTCAAGTGCAAATGCCACTAATTCCGGAGTTGCAGTTTGTTCTTCTGCAGGATCAACCCTGGCAGATGATGATGTTTGGTTTTCATTTGTTGCGGCGAATTCAATTACACAAATAAAAGTTATCGGATCCGGAAATTACGATCCTACACTTGAATTATTCAATAATTCTAACACACTTTTATCCTGTGCAAATAATTTTGGAACAGGAGGAATTGAAACTATTAATACAACAACTCTTACTATAGGACAAACTTACTTTGTGCGTGTATATAATAAAGGAGCAAGCTGGGGTTCTAACAGCAGTGGAGATTTTTCTATATGTATTAGTGCTCCACCCGTTCCTCCTGTTAACGATGAATGCAGTACTAGTATTCTTTTGCCGGTTGCAGCTATTGCAAATTTCGTTGCCGGCACTTCTACATTAGGTGCTACAGCATCTGCAGGCATTCCGGTTTGTTCTGTTGCCGGGACTTTCCCGGATGATGATGTATGGTATAAATTCACGGCTATTAATACAACTGAAACTATAATATTAAACAGCAATACCGGTTTTAATGGAGTTATTGAACTATTCAGAGGAACTTGCGGCAGTTTTACACCTATCAATTGTGTTAACTTCTGGGGCAATGGAATTCAGGAAACATTAACAGCTACCGGACTTATGCTCGATAGCACCTATTATTTCAGGGTTTACCATGCAACGGCAGGACCGGGAAGCGGCAGTTTCTCAGTGGCAGTTACTTCACCTACTCCTTCCTGTTCACAACTCCTGCTTCCGCCAACAGGCGATACGGGAGTTACATTAGATGGTATTAGTTTATTATGGGAACCTGTGCAGGGAGCTACAAGCTACAAGGTATTATTTGATATTGTAAATCCTCCGGTAAATGTATTCACTATAACCACCGATACTTTCGTGAATACAGGTTTACTGAAGTCATTTAAAAACTATTACTGGGCTGTATTACCCGGCAACGGTGCAGGCTTTAATACTACATGTCAATCAAATACTTTTCTTACAGAATTAAGAAATAACGGTTTAGTTGTTAGAGCATTCATTGAGGGACTTTACAACAGCACCACAGGAACAATGGCGCCATTTATTAATCCAGCTGATACAATTGCTGATTCACTTTACATAAAATTAATTACCCCTGATACCGTACAAGAATTTAATATTAAAACGGCAATTAGCATAAACGGTTATGCAACTATCTGGCTACCCGGCTCTGTTGTTAATAGTGATTATTATATTGTGGTCAAACACAGAAACAGTCTTGAAACATGGAGTAGACTAATTCTTTATGCAGGTGAAGACACTACGTATAATTTTACTGATACATTATCAAAAGCTTATGGTAACAACATGAAACTTGTAAATGGAGTTTATGTAATTTATACAGGCGATGTTAATCAGGATTATGGTATTGATGCAAACGACATTAACAGTTTAGGAATTTTAGCACGTCAGTTTGAAACAATATATAGTGACGGAGATATAAACTTTGATTACTATACTGAGTCAACTGATTTATCAATACTCGAAAACAAATTACCATTAAATCTTCATCGTATAACGCCATTTGGGCCTTAGAATTTTCTCAGGCTGATTGAATAGTTTTTTGCCAATTATAATATTCAAAGCATATTAACTATTTTCAAGTTTATTTTCCTTAATAAAAGAATCCGGTTTAGGCATAAACCGGATTTTTTTAGTTTTTGCAATAACATTTTTTCAAAACAAAAGATAAATACTTCAACAGTAAAACCATGGATAAAAACAACTACTTTTATGCCATCAGAATTAATTTTGTATTAGTTTATGCTTTTATCCTTTTTTGAATCAGGAGATAATGAAGTTTCAATTTTTGATTCACTTGATTCTGATTTAAAAATTATTTTGGAAGAGATTCCTTGTAAATCTTTTAAAACAGATTATCTTGAGTTTATTGAATACTCTAAGCCTTTAGACCTTTCCTTTTTGTACACAGTCGTTAAAAAGAAAGACGGTGAGAACAAAAAGATTTACGGTGTATTTTATTTTCAACAATTAAATTTTACCGAAAAAAATATTCAATTAAAAAATTCTTTCTTTTATTCCATTTTATCAAAAGCGTTTTTAAAAATCAGACCTGTTAAAATACTTATTTGTGGAAACATACTTGCCGTAAATTTTCCCTCTTTGTATTACGATCCTTCAAAAATAAATCAGGCTGAATTAATCGGGATTTCTTTAAAAATTGCCAAGGAGTACAAATGCGATATATTTATTTTAAAGGATTTGGATGATGAGTTTTCTGAAGCCAAAATGCTTGAGTTCGGTCTGAAAAAGTATCCTACCGACTTAACAATGACAATGACTTTAAAAAAATCATGGTCTACACTTTCAGATTACATACTTAACCTTTCCAAAAAATACAGAAAGCGAACGGAAAAAATCCTTGAGAATGGAAAAAATTTGATCAGGAAGGAGTTAACGCTGGAAGATATGCAAAAGGAAATTAAAACTATTGATAATCTCTTTTGCCAGGTCAGGGAAAATCAGGTCATTAAAATGGGACTGGTAAATTCAGACTATCTTGTTGAATATAAAAAACGGTTCCCTGAGATGTTTTCTTTATGGGGATATTTTTTTGAAAATAAAATGATCGGTTTTGCAACGTATATTGATCGCAATAATGCTCTTGAAATGCATTACTTAGGTATTGATTATGCTTTTAACAAAAAATTCAATATTTATTTTAATATGCTTCTGGATGGATTAAAAAAAGCTATTGAAATGAAAAAAAATGAATTGGAACTTGGAAGAACTGCACGTGAAGCCAAAGCAAATATTGGCGGTAAACCGGTATATTTTAATGATTACTATTACATAAAGGGCAAAATTACCTCTTTCCTGGTTAATAAAATCTTAGACTCCTTTAGTGAGGAAATGGGAGAAAAATGGTCTGAAAAGCATCCTTTCAACAATTAATAATTAGTTTGATATTATTATCGAATAAAACATAAATTTGCACAAGAATTAATTTATGAAAGAAAATAAAGCATTATCCGGATCATTCGTCCTTGCCCTAGTATTAATTGTTGTGGCAGCTGTTACACGTTTTATTCCTCATCCATTTAATTTTACGGCAATTGGAGCTATTGCATTATTTTCCGGTGCAGTTGTAAAAGATAAGCGTCTGGCATTTTTAATTCCAATATCTGTTTTGTTGTTTACTGATATGATTCTCGGTTTTCATTTCAGTATGCTTCCTGTCTATACTTGTTTTGCTTTTACGGTTTTTATGGGAATATTTATTAAGAACAAACAAAACATATTCTCTATTGCATTCGCTTCTTTGGTTTCATCTCTTGTGTTCTTTTTGATTACAAACCTCCCATTTTGGTATTGGGAGCTGGGATTGTATCCTATGACTATCAGCGGAACAATGGAAAGCTATAAAATGGCTATCCCCTTCTTTAAAAATCAATTAGTAGGTGATCTTTTTTATAATTCCATGCTTTTCGGCTTCTTTTACTTAGGAATAAAAAAGACAAAACCAGTTAGCTTAAAAGCTATTATTGGGACTTCCAAAAAAATATAAATCCGGCCTTACGGGGCCGGATTATATTATCCAGATTTTTATTCTGAATTGGATTACTCAATCTTACGGGATTGTTTAATAAAATAGATCAGTTTCAAAGTGTTTTCCATCTCTTATAACGCCAAGGGAGATCATTAGATATTACGTTTTTGGTAGAAAACTGACAGATGTAGATTTTATAAAGAATTAAGACTAAACACTAATAATTCTACAAAAAACATCAAATTTTTAATGAATTTAAGCTTTAGATAGCTTTCATTAGCATAACATATTCAACGTTTTACGTAATTATATTGTAAAGAGGCTCCCTCAGATCGATTATTGCTTCATTAATCCCATTAAGGTCGAAAATGAAGTATCAGTTTAATATTTTTATTGTAGTAATACTTGTTCTTTTGAGCGCTTCAGAGAATTTAAAGGCTGCAGCTCCCCCATTGAAAGATTGGCAAAAATGCCTTGGTGGTATTCAGCTTGATATTCCGGTTAAAATAAAGCGATTAAAAAGCGAAAAACTGATTTTACTTTCTAATGTTGATTCACATGACGGTGATATTTCAGCTACTAAAGGATCGACAGACATATGGCTAACTAAACTCGATACAAACGGCAGTATTCTCTGGGAAAAATCAATCGGGGGGACTTCTATTGATGTTGGAACCGGATTAATCGAGCAGGAAAATGGAAACCTGATTGTTTCAGGGTATTCATCTTCCAACAATTTCGATATCCCTCAAAATCACGGAAACTTCGACTGTTTTTTAATGTGTGTGGATTCGAATGGAATTATTCTTTGGTTGAAGGTATATGGAGGCAGTCAGGTAGATCTTTGTTATTCACTTATTGAGTCTAAAGATGGTGGATTTTTACTTGGCGGAAGTTCTTACTCTATAGATGGAGATTTAACGGCTAACAATGGCGACCAGGATTTCTGGTTACTTAAGACGGATACAAATGGAAACTTATTGTGGCAAAAATCTGCCGGAGGAAATGATGTTGATGTTTGTTATTCTTTAGCAGAAGATACTCTGGGTAATATTTACGCATCAGGAACAACGAATTCCCTTTCGGGATTAATAACAAGTCAACATGGTAATTACGACCTGAGCATTGTAAAATTCGATTATTCGGGAAACACCATTTGGGCAAAAAGTTTTGGTGGAAGCAACTATGAAACTGCCCAGACCATATTAATTGATTCACAAAATAAAATTCTCATAGGCGGCTATTCACGTTCATCCGATGGAAATGTTAATTCGAATTACGGTTACAGCGACAGCTGGATAATAGAGATTAGTGAAACCGGAAATCTTATTAAACAGAAAAACATTGGCGGCTCCGGAGGCGATAACCTGTTTTCTATTCTTGAAACTGCCGATGGTGGCTATCTATTTACTTCAGGGAGTACTTCTTCAGACACAGATATTCAAAATAATTGTGGTGCTGAAGATATTTGGCTATATAAAACTGATAGAAATTTAAATGCCGAATGGAGTCACAATTACGGAGGTTCTGGAAACGACCGCCCGGCCTCAGTTATACAAAATCCGGATGGAGGATTTCTACTTGCGGGATATACATTCAGTAACAACGGTGATGTAGCCGGATTGCATGGTTCAGCAGATATCTGGTTGTTAAATTTATCCTGTAAGATACCGGAAACATTTTTAGGCACAGACATAAATGCATGTCTAGGAGATACAATTCAAATAGCAAATGCATCTTCTTTTGCTTCACAATCTCAGTGGTATCTGAATAATTTGCCCATAGCACTGCAAGGAGTAAATCAATTTACATTTTCTACAACGGGAGTTTATACGGTTTCGCTAAATGTTCAGACCTGCTATTATTCGGTAACCCGAAGCTTCGATGTAATAATAGGCAATTGCAATTCACCTGTTGTAGATTTCAAGTCAGACAAAAAAGAAATTTGCGCAAACGAAGAAGTTACTTTCAGTGATTTATCTGTCAGGGCCATATCCTGGCAATGGAACTTTCCCGGAGGAATTCCTTCAACTTCAAGCTTACAAAATCCAGTAGTAACTTATAATCAGCCCGGAGTTTACGACGTAATGCTAACTGCAGGCAATTCATATGGAAGCCAATCCTCCATGCGGTTGAGTTATATTATTGTTCACCCTGCCCCTTTACCACCGGTAATTTCTTTACAGGGAAATACGATAACGGCATCGCCATCGAATAGTTATCAATGGCTTTTAAACGGCTCTGAAATTCCATCTGCCAATTCAATGACCTTTGATATTGCACTAAGCGGGTATTATTCTGTACTTATTGAGGATCAAAATAACTGCCGTGTAACATCTGATTCGGTATTCTATTCTGCCAACGGATTAAAGACCGTAAATGAAACAGAAGATATTTCTATCTATCCTAATCCGGCCAGCAAGGAAATTACAGTGAAATTGGATCCGAAGGAAAAAGGGAAGTTAAGTCTTATAAATGCTGACGGAGAAAAACTTTCCGAGATAAAAATAATGGGTGAAACCGGTAAGCATTCTATTGGCCTGGAAAACTATCCTGCAGGTCTCTACATGATTGTATTCACAAATGAAAAAGGAAAGTCAACGCTAAATTCAATAATTAAACTTTAATACTATATACTATGACGTGGTTCACTACTATTGCAATGATTATTTACATTATAGGATTTCTATTCCTAATAATGGAAACTCAAAAGGCAAATAAAAAAACAAGCGGAAGCAAATAAAATTAATCGCGGCCGCTTATAATTCCGCCGAGTAATCCGCCTATCCCTCTGGACTCGTCTTTTCTTCCGAGAAAACCGGAAGCAGAAGCGATTCTGTCCGCAAGCCTTGAAAAAGGCAATGTCTGGAGATAAACGATTCCGGGCCCTTTTAATTGAGCAAAGAATAATCCTTCGCCGCCGAAAAGGACATTCTTAAATCCACCAATGAATTGAATGTCATAATCGACAGTTGGCTGAAAAGCAACAAGGCAACCGGTATCAACCCGAAGACGTTCATTATCCTTTAACACCTTTTTGATTATGGTCCCGCCTGCATGAATAAAGGCCTTGCCATCACCGGATAAACGCTGAAGTATAAAACCTTCTCCACCAAAAAATCCTGCTCCTAACTTTTTGGTAAATTCAACATTAATTTCTACACCTTGTGCAGCACATAAAAAACCATCGCGTTGGCAAAGAAAGCTCCCTCCTAATTCGGATAAATTCAAGGGAATAATTTTACCCGGATACGGTGCTGCAAATGTCACCGTTCTTCGCATAGAACCATTATTTAGGAAACTGGTAATAAAGAAATTTTCACCGGAAACAATTCTTTTTAATCCCTGAAAAATACCGCCCTCTGAAGATGTCTGCATTTGAATGTCATCTTCCATGCTTAGCATGGCTCCTATTTCGGCTCTGACAGCTTCTGATGGATCCAGGGTTATTTCAACGGCCTGCATGTCATCACCAAGGATAGTGTAGTCTATATCGTGAGCCATGATAAATTAATTAGTGTTTAAAAGAGTATGCTCTGCAGCTTTTAGTATTTCCAAAGCACCTTGCCGGGTTGGAGATTCGGCATATGCACGAAGAACAGGTTCTGTACCGGAGGCACGGATTAAAAGCCATTCCGTATTCGTATCGTCAAAAAAGTACTTATATCCGTCAAGATTTTCTATCCGATGAATTTTGTATTTTCCGAAAGCATTATAAGAATTGCTTGCCGTATTTTTTACAATTGTATTTTTAACTTCTTCTTTTAAGTGCATGTCATTCCTTTCAAAAGAAAAAGGACCGACAATTTCATAAATCTCTTTTATAAGGTCGTTCAATTTTTTACCGCTCTTTGCCATGAATTCCCAAATAACGAGTCCCATCCATATTCCATCCCGTTCCGGAATATGATTCTTAATTGCTATACCACCGCTTTCTTCTCCGCCAAGAAGGACGTCTTCGTTAATCATAATTTCACAGATATATTTGAATCCAATCTTAACGGTTTCCATTGGGAGTCCATAATGCTTACAAAGTTTTTCCACTTTAGGAGTAGTACTGAAAGCTGTACATACTTTACCTTTCATCCCTTTGTATTTTACAAGGTAATGGATTAATAAAAGAATGATATGATGGGAATCAATAAAATCACCTTTGCCATCGTACATGCCAATTCTATCAGCATCTCCGTCGGTAACCAGACCGCAATCAATAGTTCCATTCTTGCGAATCATTTCACTGAATTCAGTGAGATTTTTATGAATGGGTTCCGGGGCTTGTCCCATAAATCCGGGATTGTAATCACAGTGAAGTTTAATTATATCCGGAAACAACTTCTTCATAACATTTTGTCCGGAACCATACATTGCATCATATGCAAAATGCAAACCGGAATTGCGAATTGCCTTTAGGTCAAAATTCTTTTCTACATGACTAATATATTCGCTTTCCAGATCGACATAAGTCAACATATTATTCTTCTTAATATCATCTATAGAAGAATTTTCATAATTCAAGGAACAGCGATCCGGAATCATATCTTCTATTTCCTGAACCATTGAAGGCTTAAGCGGACCTCCGTAGGATCCTTTTAATTTAAAACCATTATAAGAAGGTGGATTGTGAGAAGCGGTTATTATGATACCCAGATCACATTTATGTTGAACAGCTCCCAATGAAATCATGGGAGTTGAAACAAAGCCTTTTGCTAACAATACTTTTACCCCCTTACCTGCCAAAACCTTTGCAACTGTTTCAGCAAAAAGTTCGCCAGCAAAACGAACATCGTGGCCGACAATTACTACGGGCGCTTTATTGTTCTTCAATAACCAGTTTGCACATGCCTCGCTTACACGAGCAACGTTATCTACTGTAAATTCTTTTGCAATTATGGCTCTCCAGCCATCTGTTCCAAATTTAATTTTTTCCATAGTGTTATTAATTATAAACTTGAATTTTTTTCAAGCTGCAATTCTAATATTTTATTACTTTTCAATTTGAACGGGAATGAAAAATAAAGTTGCAAAATAAGTAATAATATTGTTTTTTAACTCAAAAATGAAGAAATTCAATGAAAATAATCATGATGTAATACCTTTCTTATCTAGCGCTTTTTGAAACCTTCTTGCATTAATTAAATGCTGATTATAGGTTGATGCAAAACTGTGATAGCCTGAAAAATCTTCGCGCGCGCAAAAATACATATACTTATGAGTAGTATAATTTAAAACTGCATCAATAGATGATGAAGTAGGAAGACAAATCGGGCCCGGAGGTAATCCTTTGTACTTATAAGTATTGTAAGGAGAATCAATGGCTTTATAAACATTTAAAACCCTGTTAATTGAAAAATCACCTAAAGCAAAAACCAGTGTAGGGTCCGCTTCAAGCTTCCAGTCCTTTTTAAAACGATTAATATAAACTCCTGCAATGACGGGCTTTTCATCATTTTTATTTGTTTCCATTTGTACTATAGAAGCCAGGACAGAAATCTGTATGGGAGTAAAATTTATTTTTCTTGCCTGAATCATTCTTTGAGCAGTCCAAAATTTATCATACTCTTTTTTCATCCGCATGATTAATTTGTCTGCAGAGGTGTTCCAGTAAAACTCATATGTGTTCGGAATAAACAATGAAAATATGTTATCCGGTGAAAACCCAATTCTTTTTGTGTAGTCCGCATCATTCATCAGGTTTAACAGAGCTTGTTGACCGGCTTCAACCTGTTCGCTGATTTTTTGAGCCAACTGTTCTTTGGTTCTGATATTGTTAAATGTTACCTTAACAGGTACTTGTTTTCCGGATCTTAATAGAGCAATGAGATTCTTATTATTCATCCGTGGTTTCAGAAGATATTTACCCGGCTTAATGCGAGTTTCGTATTTCATTTGATGGGCAGTCCATCGAAAAGACTTTTCGTCTAAAAGAAGATTACTGGATTTCAATGTTTGAACTACATCTTCAAATGTTGAATTAGTGTGGATGTATAAGAATTGATCCTTTTCTTTAACACCTGTAATATTTGCAGTAAACAACTTTTTATAAATAATTATCCCCATAACTGCCACAACAAGAACAAGAACTGCGACAGTTCCCCAAGCAAAACGTGTTATGGTTTTTCTACTTTTCATGAAAGCGAAAATAGTTTAAAAAGATAAAAAACGGTAAGGATTAATGTTAACAATTAATTCACCTGCAGGTAATGCCTCTTTAACACCACTAACGTAATTTTGAAAGAAAATTAATGGAAAATCGAAAGAAAGTACTTATTGTCGATGATGAACAAGATGTTGTAGAAATTTTAAGCTATAATTTGAATAAAGCCAATTTTGAAGTCTTTACTGCTTACAATGGTAATGAAGCAATTGATTCAGCACTGAATAATTTACCTGATTTAATAATAATGGATGTTCGAATGCCTGGTATGACGGGAATTGAAGCTTGCAGAATGATGCGAGGATCTGAAACATTAAAAAAGACTCCCATATTGTTTCTAACAGCTGATTCCGATGAATATACATCATTGAATGCTTTAGAGGCCGGAGGGAGTCATTTTGTTACCAAACCTATCCGACCTTCCATTCTCTTAAGTATGATTAAAGAGTTATTTAAAAGCTAAACAAGTTTAAACTTAAAAGATAAAAATTATGGTTTGGGTTGTAACAGATAAAAAGAGTGAATTTATTGATTTGACGGAAGAACTTTCTAAACTGAACTACTCTTCAAAGTACTTTAAAAATAGTTCCGAGGCCATTAAAAATCTATCTCAAGAGAAACCTGAAGCGTTTATTATAGATGCTGATCAATCCTTTATTTCAAGTTTTGAATTTTGTTGGCTACTTAAAACAACAACAGATTTTAAGAAAATTAAAGTTTTTGTTTTTTCAAAAAATCAGGACGAAGCCATTGAGATCAAAGCATTTGAAAGTGGTGCTGATGATTTTATCCGAAAACCAATACGTGAAAAATCGGTTACAAAAAGAATATATTCCAGGCTAAAGCCATCCTCTACAATTTCCAAAATTACAATACAAACAGAAGGAAAGGCAAATCTGATAATTGACAAAGAGTCCTATAGCGTGCAATTAAATGAAATACCCATAACTCTTTCTAAGAAGGAATTCGAATTACTTTATTTAATGGCAGAGCATCCGGGCCGAATTTATACAAGGGAAGAAATCTTCGATAAAGTATGGAAGAAGATACCGGTAAAAAAGGACCGTACCATTGATGTTCATATTTTAAGGCTTAGAAAAAAAATTGGATCAGACTTTTTTTCTACACAAAAAGGGATAGGATACAGGTTTTGCGCATAATTTATATACTATTGATATTTAGTTATTTATATAAATACATGTGCTATTTTAGAGCATTATGTTACATTAAATAAACAAAAGGATAAGCTAAAAACTCTATTAATTTAACAATAGCTTAATATTAAACAAACCATACGTTAACCATGAGGTTGTTTCTTTGAGAAAAAAATAATCAAACATGAAACGGAGAAAACTACTTACAATTACATTATCATTAATGCTCTTAACAATTTTTCAAATCAAAGGACAAGAAAACACTGATACACTGCCAAGAACCGTGGAAGGTATTTTAAATACCCTTGATGTAAAGAATCGTTTAAAATTCAGCGGCTACATTCAGGCTCAATACCAGGTAGCTGATTCAGGGGGTACAAAAAGTTTTGCGGGTGGTGACTTTGAAAATGGAGTTGATAAAAGATTTTATTTACGACGCGGAAGAATAAAATTCCAATACGATGCAGCAGCGGGTGAAAAAGGCTGGTCAACTTCACAGTATGTATTGCAATTTGATATTTCTCAGAAAGGCTTAACAATAAAAGATGTTTATGCAAAATTTACTGATCCCTGGTCAGGTTGGTTTTCAGTAACAGCAGGTATGCAAAACAGACCCTTTGGATATGAAATAGTTTACTCATCAGCATTGCGTGAATCACCTGAGCGTGGTAGAATGTCACAAATAATATTTCCGAATGAAAGAGATCTGGGAGCCATGTTAACTATTCAGGCTCCTAAAACATCACGCTGGAATTGGATAAAATTAGATGTTGGAATGTTTAATGGCACAGGTGCTCCGAGTGCCGGCGTAAACACAAGTGATTTTGATAAATTTAAAGATATTATCGGACATTTAGCAATTACCCGTTCAACTAAATCTGAAAGAGTAAAATGGGGATTAGGTGCATCGTTTTATGATGGCGGTTTCAGACAAGATTCTTCTGATCGTTACAAATTCGGGTCTGATAGTTTAGGTGTTAAAGGATTTATTATAGACCAGAAAAATACCGTTGTTAGTACTTTTATTAATAACCGCGATAAAACAAAAAGAAGTTATGTTGGTTTTGACGGTCAGGTGAGTATTGATTGGTTTTTGGGATTGACAACTATAAGAGGAGAATATATTCAAGGAGAGCAACCGGCAGATTCAAGTTCATCTACAAGTTTATCTTCTGCTATTCAACAACCTTCTACAAAAACAACCTATACAACAACTATTAATTCAAGTACTGGTGCTGCTACAACTACAGCGACAACAGTAAATACAACATCAACAAGATATGTATATATCCGTAAATTCAACGGTGCATATTTCTACTTACTTCAAAACATTGGTCAATCACCATGGCAAGCCATCGTAAAATACGATTGGTATGATGCAAATACAGACCTAAAAGGAGATGAAATAGGCCAAGGTGTTAAAAAAACAGGATTTCAAAAGAGTAATGCAACTGATTTAAAATACACAACTCTTGGATTGGGTCTTGCGTATCGTTGGGACGCCAATGTAAAAATCACAGGTTATTATGATATGGTAAAAAATGAAACAAGTTCAAATTTAAGCGGTTACACAAAGGATCTACTTGACAATGTCTTTACCCTGCGTGTTCAGGTAAAATTCTAAACAATAAATAAACAACAATTAAATACTAAAAAAGAAAAAATGAAAAAAATAATTTTAATAGTAGCCATAGCGTTCACCGCTATATCGTTCACCGCTATTTCAACAAAAGCACAAAAAATCGTAATCAAAGGCAGTGATACGGTATTACCACTTGCACAAAAGGAAGCCGAATTATACATGAAAAAGAATGCCGGAAAATCCGTAACAGTAATTGGAGGAGGAAGCGGTGTAGGTCTTGCTGCTTTAGTAGACAACGCAACTGACATAGCAATGTCATCCCGAAAAATAAAAATGGATGAGCGTATGAAAATGCAAGATGCCGGTCGTGCCTATAAAGAAGTAATTGTAGCGAACGATGCATTATCGGTAATTGTAAATCCACAAAACAAAGTTTCACAATTAACCCGTCAGCAAATAGAGGGAATTTACACCGGTAAAATTAAAAACTGGAAAGAAGTAGGCGGAGACGATATGACGATTGTGGTTTACTCACGTGAAACAAGCTCAGGAACCTATGAGTTCTTCAAAGACCACGTATTAAACAGAAAAAATTACGCATCATCTGTTCTTAACATGCCGGCGACCGGTGCAATCATTCAGTCGGTAAGTCAGACAAAAGGAGCCATTGGTTATGTAGGACTTGCTTACATGACGAAAGAAGTAAAAGATATAGCAGTTTCTTATGACGGAAAAAAATTCGTTTTAGGTTCTATAGCTACTGCTAAGGATAAAACTTACCCAATTGTTCGACCGCTATACTTTTACTATCCTACAGCAAAAGAAGCAAGTGTAAAAGCATTTATTGATTATATTTTATCACCGGAAGGACAAAAAATTGTTGATGAAGTTGGCTACGTATCTTTAAAATAGTCTTAGATAAGAAATAAGGTTTTATTAAACGACAGCGGTGATTTTTCACTGCTGTTCGTTTATTAAATTAACGATTGTTAAATAATTGTTACAAATGAGTAAATTTGCTTTCTGTGAGTAAAAAATTTAAAAGACTTCTCGAAAAACTGGTAGAAGGGGCTTTAATGATAAGCAGCTCTATTTCTTCTCTTACGGTTTTATTAATTGTACTCTTTCTTTTTCGGGAAGGGTTTTCTTTGTTTAACTCCTCTCCACTTGAAAATCATAATGTTCTTGTTGTTAATAAGAATAATCCGGTAGAGAAACTCAAACCCGCACAGATTAAAGATATTTTCGATCAGAAAATTACCAATTGGAAAACACTGGGAGGAAAAGATGATACCCTTCTCACGTTTACAATTAACGATGTAAACAATTACTTTTTTGAAGAAGAAATTGGTGAAAATTTTGAATTTCTTCCTGCAAAAATAGATTCTCTTGTTGCAAATATGCCTGAATTATTGGCCGTTTATCCTGAAAAGTATATTGATAAATCCTTTAGCGGGAAAAGAGTTACCGTTGATAAAAACAACATTCCCGATTTCATATTGGGGAAAGAATGGTTTCCTACTGCAGATCCGGCAGTTCAGCTTGGAATTTTGCCACTAATTATTGGGACGCTTCTTGTTTCATTTTTCGCTGTATTATTTGCCCTTCCTATTGGACTTGCTGCAGCAATATATCTTGCAGAAATTGCTGACGAACGATTTAGAAAAATACTGAAGCCAATAATTGAATTGCTTGCAGGAATACCTTCTGTGGTTTATGGATTTTTCGGACTGGTTGTTATTGTACCGATGATTCATGATGTATTCAAAATAGACGTTGGTGAAACAGCCTTGGCAGGAAGTATTGTACTTGCAATAATGGCACTTCCAACAATTATAACAATCTCTGAAGATGCAATCCGCAATACGCCCAGAAGTATGAAAGAAGCTTCACTGGCACTGGGAGCCAATCACTGGCAGACCATACGAAGAGTGATTATACCATATTCCATGTCGGGAATTTCAGCTGCAGCTATTTTGGGAATTGGAAGAGCTATGGGAGAGACCATGGCTGTTTTAATGGTAACCGGAAACGCTGCTGTAATTCCACATACTTTGTTACAACCGGTTCGTACAATTCCGGCAACTATTGCCGCAGAGTTAGGTGAAGCACCTTATGGTGGAGTTCATTTCAAAGCACTATTCGCTTTGGGATGTGTTTTATTTATAATTACCATGCTAATTAATATCTGGGTGCAGTCCATCAACACAAAAAGAAAAATGAATCACTGATATGTCGAAAAACTTTAAAGAAAAATTAGCCTTCTGGACATTCAGAATATTAACCTTACTGGTACTGCTGCTGCTATTCTATATATTGGAATTTATTTTCGTGCGCGGTTGGCACATGCTTAACTGGAATTTTTTAACGCAGATGCCTGAAGACGGCATGACCAAAGGAGGAATATATCCGGCTATCGTTGGAACATTTTGTCTCGTTCTCGGTTCCATGCTATTTGCTTTTCCGCTGGGAGTAATGGCCGGAATCTATATCCATGAATATACTGTTGACAGCTGGTTTAAGAGGTTTGTGAAACTAATGACAAACAATCTGGCCGGCATTCCATCCATTATTTTTGGACTTTTTGGAATGGCGCTATTTGTTAAGACAATGAAATTTGGCGATTCTATTTTAGCAGGTTCTTTAACCCTGGGGTTATTGGCCTTGCCTCTTATTATAAGGATTACAGAAGAAGCATTGATTGCAATTGATGATTCCTTCAGGTTTGGAAGTTACGCTTTAGGTGCTACCAAACTTCAAACCATACGAAGGATTATTTTGCCCATGGCTTATCCGAATATAATTACAGGCCTGATATTATCCATTGGACGAGTATCCGGTGAAACAGCGCCTATACTGTTTACGGTTGCCGCCTACTTCTTACCCAAATTACCAACATCCATCTTTGACCAGGTGATGGCACTACCCTATCATTTATACGTTATTTCAACCAGTGGCACCAAAATCCAGGAATCGAGAGATATGGCTTATGGAACAGCGCTTGTGTTAGTATTGATTGTATTAATTTTAAATCTTGCAGCCAATGCTTTAAGAAGATATTATGGAAAAAAGGTAAAAATGAACTGACACAAATGAATAAGATAGAAACAAAAAAAGTAAATTTATTCTACGGCACATTCCAGGCATTGAAAAATATCAACATTGCCATTGAACAAAATACGGTAACAGCCTTGATAGGTCCTTCGGGTTGCGGTAAATCAACCTACCTGAGACTTTTTAACAGGATGAATGACTTAATACCCGGTATTAAAATTGAAGGAGAAGTTTTACTGGATGGAAAAGATATTTACCATGCCAAAAATATACGCATCGATGAACTCCGAAAAAAAGTTGGAATGGTTTTTCAAAAACCAAATCCTTTTCCAAAAACTATATTCGAAAATGTCGCTTATGGTTTACGAGTTAACGGACTTAACAATACTCAATACGTTGAAGAAAGAGTTGAAACATCGCTTAAGCAAGCTGCGCTCTGGAATGAAGTAAAAGACAAGTTACATAAATCCGCGTTTGAATTGTCGGGTGGACAGCAACAGCGTTTATGCATTGCCCGTGCATTGGCTATTGAACCATCCGTTGTACTGATGGATGAACCTGCTTCCGCCCTTGACCCGATCTCTACAGCAAAAATTGAAGAATTAATTTACGAGCTAAAAAATAAATACACGATTATCATCGTAACTCATAATATGCAGCAAGCCGGCCGGGTGAGCGACAAAACAGCTTTCTTCTACCTGGGCGAATTGATTGAATATAACGATACAAACATTATTTTTACAAATCCAAAAGAAGCCCAGACACAAAGTTATGTTACGGGGAGGTTTGGATAATAAATGATTCGTTAATTAGTTAATCCGATAGCTATCGGATAGCTAATTAAGGAAAATTAAAGTAAACATTATCAATCCGATAGCTATCGGATTAACAAATTAATAAATTAAAGAATTACATAAATGACTCATCTCGATATAGAAATAAAAAGATTGAAAGACGAAATTCTTGAAATGTTTGAAATCATTTCAATGCAATTAACGAAGACGCATCTTGCAATGACTACCATGGATAAAGAACTTGCCCGTGAAGTAAATTATAATGAAAAGAGAGTCAATGCACTGGAGTTAAAAATTGATAAGGATTGTGAAAATATTTTTGCCCTTTTCAATCCTGTTGCAATTGACCTGCGTTTTGTACTGGCTGCATTGAAAATAAATTACAACCTCGAGAGAATAGGCGATATTGCCGATGGTATCTGTCGTTATGTATCAGAAGCGAAAGTCCCGTTTGATAAAGAGCTACTGGAAGCAACACGATTGGATGAGATGTTTAAAATGGCAATTTTAATGATCGATGATGTAAAAACTTCTTTTGATAATGAAGACACTAAATTAGCCAGAGGAATATTTAAGAAAGATGATTTGCTGGATGAAATTAACGGTAATGCAGATATGGTAGTAGAAAAAATTATTTTAGCCAGACCGGAGATGATCCGTCCATCTCTTAATATTATCTCAACCATGCGAAAGTTAGAACGTACCGGTGATCAAATTAAAAATGTGGCTGAAGAAATAATATTTTTCATTGAAGCGAAAGTGCTAAAACACGTATCTTTAAAGCAATAATTATTGAGTAACATTTATTGGAAACTTCGAAGGAGAGCTTTGTTTATTTTCTTAACCAATGCAGGTCCTTCATAAACAAAACCGGTATAGATTTGAATGAGATCAGCACCTGCTTTAATTTTTTCCAAAGCATCTTCCGATGAATGAATACCCCCTACTCCTATTATTTTGAATTGATTTTTAGAATGGGTAGACAAATACCTTATTACCTCTGTCGATCTTTTTCCCAATGGTTTGCCGCTTAACCCGCCTGCACCTGAATGATGAACAATTTCGCTTGAAGTTTTCAGTCCATCCCTTGAGATTGTAGTATTGGAAGCAATTACACCGTCTAGTTTCGATTTCAATAGTACTTCAATAATTTCATCTAGTTGATTGTCGTTAAGATCCGGAGCAATTTTAAGCAGAATTGGTTTCCTGGATGATTTATTTGTTACCGAAAGTTCATCGTTGACTACCTGCAAACGTAAAAGAATTTCAAGCAACGGGCCCTTATCCTGCAAGGATCTTAGTCCGGGAGTATTAGGAGAACTTACGTTGACTGCAAAGTAATCAACCAGAGAAAAAAGCTCTCTGAAACAGATTTCGTAATCGTTTAAAGCAAGTTCATTGGGGGTACTTTTATTTTTCCCTATGTTTCCACCTACAATAATTCTGCTTCTCCGGCCTTTAAGCCGAAGAGACATTTCTTTTACTCCCAAGTTGTTAAATCCCATCCTGTTTATCAGGGCTTCGTCAGCAGGAAGCCTGAACATTCTTGGTTTTTCATTTCCCGGCTGTGGCAGAGGAGTAACTGTTCCCACTTCAATAAATCCAAATCCAAAACAAGCAAGTTCCTGAACAAAGCCGGCATTTTTGTCCAAGCCTGCTGCAAGTCCGACAGGATTCGGAAAATCAATTCCAAAAACATTTTTGCGAAGGCGTTTATCGTCGACCAAGAATATTTTTGAAGAAAAAAAGGAAGCTCCGGGAATCTTAAAAATTAGTTTAAGAAGGCGAAATGCCAGATCGTGGGCATTTTCAGGGTTGAAACAAAATAAAACCGGACGAATTATCGCTTTGTAAAAACTCACGGAGTAAAAGTACGAAGAGAGATTGAATAATGTTGAAAATCTTAAAAATATTATTTAGGTAGTTCGAATATTTTTTTTAGGTTTGTCTAAAATATTTAATTATGCAATTATCCTTTTCTGAAGAAAATTATTTAAAAGCTATATTTAAGATTCGCGAACAGAAATCCGATAAAATAACTACCAATGCCATAGCCCTTGCTGTAGAGGCCTCACCTGCTTCCGTTACCGACATGGTTCAGAAACTACACGAAAAAAAACTGGTTAATTATCAGCGATACCAGGGGGTTTCCCTTACTACCCAGGGCGAGAAATCGGCTGTTGGTGTTATTCGCAAGCATCGGTTATGGGAATTGTTTCTTGTATCAAAACTTGGTTTCACCTGGGATGAAGTGCATGATATAGCCGAACAGCTTGAACACATACAATCCGATAGTCTTGTAAAAAGGCTTTATTCCTTTTTGGGAAAGCCCAAATGGGATCCGCACGGAGACCCTATTCCCGATGAAAGGGGGAATTTTTATTCACCAAAAACAATTCTACTAACTAATGCGCTAAAAGATATTAAGTATGAACTCTGCGGAGTAATTGACCATTCCCCTGATTTTCTAAAATACCTTGACAAACAAGGTTTAACTCTTGGAAAAAAAATTACCGTAAAACAAATAACGGATTACGACGGATCCATGAAAATTGCCTTAGCGGGAAGTAAATCGTTAAAGTTTATTAGTGTTGATGTAGCTCGAAATTTATTAATAAGTGTTATCAAGTAATAAAAAAACTTCTTAAATTTTTGCAACATATGAATCAAAAAAACAAGGATTTATCTTTAGCTGAAGTACACGGATCAGTAGACACAACAAAAAAACTTTCAAAGTTCAGAACCTTTTTCGCTTTTGCAGGTCCTGCTTATATGGTCAGTGTTGGTTATATGGATCCGGGGAATTGGGCAACCGATATTGCAGGCGGGAGTCGTTTTGGATATGCGCTTATTTGGGTGCTTCTATTATCCAATATGATTGCATTGCTTCTTCAAAGTCTTAGTGCCAGATTAGGTATTGTGAGTGGCAGAGATTTGGCTCAGGCATCCCGTGAATCCTATTCAAAACCTGTAAATATTTGCTTGTATATTCTTGCAGAGATAGCTATTGCATCCTGCGATCTGGCTGAGGTTTTGGGTATGGCAATAGGCTTAAACTTATTATTCGGACTACCCTTAATTTATGGCGTAACCATAACTGTGCTGGATACTTTCCTCCTGCTTTTTCTTATAAATTTCGGTATTAGAAAAATGGAAGCTTTTATTTTAGGTCTTGTTGCTATCATAGGTATGGCCTTTCTGGCAGAAATGATATTTGCAAAACCGGATGCAGGTGAAATTATACTTGGATTTATACCTTCTATACCAAACGATGCTGCACTCTATATTGCAATAGGAATTATTGGAGCTACGGTAATGCCCCATAATTTGTACCTCCATTCTTCTTTGGTACAGACACGAAAATTCGAACAGACACCTCAGGGAATTCGTAAAGCAATTCGGTACAACATTTTTGATTCGGCAATCGCTTTAAATCTTGCATTTTTTGTGAATGCGGCAATTCTTATACTTGCAGCATCTACATTCTTCAAACAAGGCATGTATGAAGTTGCAGAGATTCAGGACGCACACAGGTTTTTAGAACCTCTCCTTGGATCGGTATGGGCACCAAAACTTTTCGCCATTGCACTTATAGCAGCCGGGCAAGCATCGACTATTACAGGAACATTGGCCGGTCAGATTGTAATGGAAGGCTATCTTAACCTAAGAATTGCCCCCTGGATACGGCGATTACTAACCCGGCTAATAGCTATTGTACCTGCTTTGCTGGTAATAAATTATTACGGAGAAAGTATGACAGGAAAGTTGCTTATACTTTCACAGGTGATATTAAGCCTGCAGCTTGGATTTGCCATAATCCCTCTTATTCATTTTGTAAGTGATAAGGTGAGAATGAAGGAATTTGTAATTCCTTCCTATGTAAAATTATTTGCATGGTTATCAACTACATTAATTGTCTCTTTAAATGCCAAACTGGTTTTTTCTCAAGTTAAGGAATGGACACAAACCTCAGACAATCCAATTCTTTTGCTTTTCATTGTAATACCGTTAATTATTGGAGCAGCTTTTTTATTATTGTATATTACCTTTCAACCTTTACTTCGGAAAACAATTAAAGTTGTTACTCCCGGACCACACGGGTCTTTTCACCCGATTCAATTTATGGAAATTAAACCGTATAAACGAATAGCTGTTGCATTGGACTTCTCATCCATAGACGAAGAAACAATAAGTCATGCCCTATCTCAGGGCGGTGTACGTTCTGAATATTTGTTGATTCACATTGTTGAATCTGCAGGAGCAATTGTAATGAAAAATGAAATAAGGGATTATGAGTTTCATTCGGATAAACTTCGATTAAACCAATACGCAGAAGAGTTAAAACTAAAAGGTTATCAAATCGAAACTAAGATTGGTTACGGAAACCCAAAAAAAGCAATTCCGCAGATTGTAAAGGAATTTCAATCGGATTTACTCATTATGGGAGCCCATGGTCATAAAGGTTTTAAAGATTTTTTGTTAGGAACTACCGTAGATGCAGTCAGACACAAAGTAAATATCCCTGTTTTAATAGTTACAAAGGTTGAGTAGTTTTTCTTTATTGTAGCTTTGTGAAGTTTAATTCGTTAATCCGATAGCTATCCGATAGCTATCGGAATAACGAATTAACGAAATAAAACTCCATGTCGAAACAAAAGACAATTTCCATAAAGAATAAGAAAGCCGGATTTGAGTACAATTTTCTTGCTACTTACAAGGCAGGAATTATGCTTTTAGGTACGGAAATTAAATCTATCCGTGAAGGGAAAGCGAATTTGTCTGATTCGTTTTGTGTATTTATTAATGATGAACTCTGGATAAAGAATATGCATATTTCTGAATACAGTCACGGTTCTTATAATAATCACGAGCCCAAAAGAATGCGCAAACTTTTATTGAACAAAGCGGAACTTGGAAAGCTTCAATCGAAAATGAAAGAAAAAGGAAATACAATTATTCCTGTTCAGATATTTTTCAATGAAAGAGGAATTGCCAAACTTGAAATTGCTTTGGCCAGAGGGAAAAAGACATTTGATAAAAGGGAAGACATTAAGAAAAGAGATATTGCCAGGGAGATGAGTCGGGAAGAATAGAAAATAAAAAAGTCCGGCTTTAACCGGACTTTTTTATTAAGATATATTGTAATTATTAGAAATAAAGATTCAAAGTAATTGAACCACTTGCATTATCAACTCCAACGTTAAAGTTAGAGGATTTGCTGCCTTTTGAAGTGGTAGATTTTACTGTAGTTCCATCCCAAGATTCAACAGTTGCTTCGCTAGCGCCTGTTGATCCGATTGAAATTCCCCAACCGTATTCAGCACCAAAAGAAATTTTTGGAGCAAAGAAGTATTCAGCACCAATAAAACCACGAACACCAAAGCTGAATGAGCTGCCATTTTTTACTTCAGCAACACGAGTACTACCGATAGGAGAAGTTGCGCTAAAAGGCTTAGCAAATTCATGTGTAGTTTTACCACCGCCGATACCAACATTTGCTTCAGCACCGTAGATTCCCTGTAAACGGCCTTTGCCACGGTATTTTTGTATACCGGCACCTAAGGTAATTCCGTTTGAGCTTAATTTTACTTTGCTTGGAGTTGTTAAACTGTCACCACCCGGTGTTCCTTCAGGATCAACCTCTGTAGTGCTTGAACCAAAATTTAAAGCAACTTTTCCACGATAAGCAGTATTAGCATCTTTCATGTATTTCCCAACAATAACCATGTTTTCTTGGTAAGACATGCCAATGTTATTAGTACCGGCCTGATTAAAGAAGTTTCCTACATAACGCAATAAAGGATTAGCGTCAAAACCAATTGACCAATCACCTGCTTCAGGTAAAATTGGTGTACCGTTTTTTGAAGTCATTGTTTGTGCATTAGCAACAACGATTGATGAAGCTAAAGCAACTGTTAAAAGTAGTTTTTTCATTTTTTATGTTTTTAGGGTTTAGTTAGATTTGAATTTATGGGTGCAAAAGTAAGGTTGCTTCAAAATACCAGTCAAGTTTTTTACTTTTTTTTTCCAACAAAGCCATTCATACTGTTTATAATCAGAGCAATAATAAGCACTCAATAGGAACCTAAAAAGTACATCAAAATATAGTAAAGTTTGAATTTGATTAAAATTCAACGAATGACATTTTGAAAATATTCATAAATAAAGCTAAATCGCTTTTGTATAAAATATTAATTAACATTTAATAACTTTATTGATTTATTATCAATACTTTATGACACTTACCTGATAAAATCTTTGTTAAATACTGTTAACTATGCTTTAAAATTCTCTAATTTGAACCGAATTTAAATGAAACAACAAAATTTTTGTTTAACCAAAATCAATCTTATGAGAAAAACATTTACGCTAATGGCGTTACTGCTGGCATTTATATGTCATCAAGTTATAGCGCAAGAGAGAACAATTTCGGGAACGGTAATTTCATCGCAGGATAATCTTGGCATTCCCGGAGCCAGTGTTGTAATACCCGGAACAACTAAAGGAGCTATTACGGATATTGATGGTAAGTTTTCACTGCAGGTTCCTACAGAAACGAAAACATTAAAAATTTCTGCTCTTGGAATGAAAACTAAGGATGTTGAATTAACAACATCAAGTACCTTAAATGTTACGTTAGAGCCTAACATAACAAAGTTAAATGAGGTTGTAGTAACTGCCAATGCAATTGTGCGTGAGAAAAGAAGTCTTGGTTATGCTACTCAACAAGTAAGCTCATCAGAACTTAATTCAGGTGAGAACTCAAATATTATTGGTGCCTTACAAGGTAAGGTTGCTGGCGTAAACATTACATCACTCTCCGGATCACCGGGCAGTTCTCAAAGAATTGTTTTACGCGGAGGTTCTTCACTTACAAGGGAAAACCAGCCTTTAATTGTAATTGATGGAGTTCCTATCGATAACCGACAATTTCGTACTGACGATGATTTGAACAATCAAGTTGATTATGGTGTCAGGGCGAATGATATTAATCCTGATGACATAGAATCAATTTCTGTATTGAAAGGACCGGGTGCAGCAGCACAGTATGGTTCACGCGCAGCTAATGGAGCGATAATGATAACTACAAAAAAAGGGAAACGCGCGGAAGCAGGAAAAACATCTAAAATGGAAATTTCATTTCATTCCAATTTAACCTTGTCTAATGTTCTTAAGTTCCCTGAATTTCAGAATAAATACGGTCAGGGTGATTTAAGTGGAATTCAGGATGACCGCAGGGAAAATTTTAGCTGGGGTTTGCCCTTTGATGATAAATTAAGACCATGGGGTCAGGAAATCGATGGTAAGCAAAGAGTAAAACCATATTCTGCACTTGAAGATAATACCAAAGACTTCTTCAATACAGGCACTTCATTTACTAATAATATTGCCTTTGGAGGCGGTTCAGAAAAAAGCACTTATTATTTTTCTGTTTCTTCGTTAAAAAGTAAAGGAATCGTTCCTACCACAACTTACGATAAATACAATATTTTATTTAATGGAAGTACACAGTTAAACAATCATTTTTCTTCAAGTATTTCATTAAATTATTCCAACATCTCAAGTATGCTTCCTACAGGAGGGCAACAGGATCAGTCCATTTATTCTAACCTGCTTCAAACACCAAGAGATATTCCTATTACTGAAGGAGAAAATTTAGAAGATCCTTTTAATGCATACAATGACATTACGGGTGAGTATGGATTTTATGCCGCATATGCATTAAATCCTTACTTCGTTTTAGAAAATTTTAAAAACGATAACAATGTTGATCGTGTTTTCGGAAACATTAGCGTTTCATATAGCAAATGGAGTTGGTTGACAATCACTAATAGGCTTGGTGGAGATATTTATTCCGACAGAAGAACTCAGAAATGGAAAAAATATAATTATTTGCCAATTGACGCTCCTTACTACAGTCTATTAAATAACAACCAAAACTATCAGGGAAAATATTCAGAAGATATTTATAACCTCACGAGTTATAATAATGATTTGATGTTTAATTTTAATCATAAATTTAAAGAGGATTTAACAGGTACATTAATTTTGGGATACAATGTCAGGCAACGAGTTGTGACGAATACTTTTGCTCAAACAAATCCTCAATCAGGACTGGGAATTCCGGGATACTATAATCTTGACAACAGTGCCGGCCCTGTTGATGCAAATAACTCCTTATCAAAAATCAGAAATTATGGATATTATGCAGATTTCAATTTTGCATTGAAAAACATGATTTTCTTAGGCTTAAATGGTCGATTTGATAAGTCTTCAACATTGCCTGCAGATAATAATACTTATTTCTACCCCGGAGTTAATACTTCATTTGTCGCTTCTGAATTGTTTAATGATAAATTAAAAGATAATTTATTTAACTATTGTAAAATTAGAGTGAGTTATGCGAAAGTTGGAAATGATGCGGATCCTTATTTACCCTCAAATTTCTATACCAGAACAGAAATTGATGGAGGTTGGGGTACGACCAGTTTTCCATTTAATGATATCATTGGCTATTCAACCGGCAATCGTTTAGGCAATACAAATATTAAACCTGAATTCTCTACAGAATTTGAAGTTGGTACTGATCTTTCTTTTCTTGATAACAGGCTAAGTGTTGGTGCTTCTTACTACATAAAAAACTCAAAGGATCAAATTTTTAACCTACCTATCTCTCCAGCAACAGGATTTTCATCTCAAACAGTCAATGCAGGTGAAGTTGAAAATAAAGGGATTGAAATAGAAATCAGCGGATTTCCACTAATCACAAAATCAGGAGTGAAATGGGAACTATTTGGAACATATTATAAAAACAAAAATAAAGTTATTTCTCTTTTCCAGGGGGTTGATCAACTTATTTTAGGTGGTTTCTCCGGTTTTTCCATTGTTAACAAGGTTGGTGAACCGCAGGGAGCGTTTTATGCAGTTGATCTTTTAACCAATTCACAAGGACAGGTAATAGTAGATTCTGCAACAGGAAACCCAAAAACAACTCCAAATCTCATTAACGTTGGAAACTATCAGCCTGATTTTCAAATGTCTTGGGGAACAGAAATTACCTATAAAGGTATTTCATTCGGCTTTCTTTTCGACATGAAAAGTGGAGGTTCCTTTTTTAGCAGAACAAAAGATCTTCTAGATTTTGTTGGAACTTCAAAAGAATCGGAAAATCGCGATATTCAGGTTTATCCTAATTCAGTTTATATTGGAGCTGATGGACAAACGGTTGCAAATACTACACCTTATAATCCATACGATTATTACACTGCTTCAATTCCTGCAGGCAGGCACGTAATAGATGCTTCTTATACTAAGTTGAGGGAAGTACATTTATCGTATCAATTACCACTTAAATGGCTTACAAAGACACCTTTTGGAAGTGCCAGTATAGGTGTTGTTGGAAACAACCTCTATCTTTGGACACCTGAAGAAAATAAATATACCGATCCTGAACTAAATTCAAGTGGTGCAAGTAATGCGCAAGGTTTTGAGTATTTAGCCAACCCGTCTCAACGAAATTTCGGTTTTGATCTTAAAGTAACTTTTTAATCCAATAGAAAGAAAAATTATGAAAAAAAATAAACTAATTACACAAATTGTTTTTACAAGTTTAATTCTGTTGTTCAGTGTTACTTCCTGTAAAAAAGAATTTCTTGATATAAATGAAAACCCTAACAATCCGTTGGATGTTGAGGTTGAGGTCTTGTTACCTTCCGCCCAGGCAGCAATTGCACATGTTATGGGAAATAATCTTCAAATTTTTGGAGGATTCTATGCTCAGTATTGGACTCAAAGTTCTAGTGCATCACAATACAAAACAATTGAACAGTATAGTCCTGCTGCTAATGATTTTGATGACCCCTGGAGAATCTTGTATGCTGATGCATTACAGGATTTAAAAAAAATGCGTGAAAAAGCAACCTTAAAAGAGTGGGATAATTATATTGCCATTGCAAAAATTCTGGAAGCTTATACTTACCAGGTTTTGACCGATAACTGGGGACGTATTCCTTTTTCTGAGGCTTTAAGGGCTGAAGAAGGTTTACTTTCTCCGATATACGATAGTCAAGAATCCGTTTATAATGGGATTATTAAATTGTTAAATGATGCAGATGGTTTGATTGATGAATCTTCTGATTTCGTTCCGGGTACAGATGATTTGTATTTCCATGGTGATATGGGAATGTGGAGAAAATTCGGCAACACACTTAAACTGCGTGTATTTCTTAGATTACATTATATAAACCCTGCATCAGATACAGCTGTTCAGTCATTGGATGGTGCTGATTTTCTTGCTGCAGGTGAAAACGTTAAATTAGATTATACGAGTCAGGGAGGAAATACAAACCCTCTATATTCTGCAATTGTTGAAGTGGGTTCCACTCAAAACATAGTAGCCAGTGCAACAGCTATTGATTATATGTTGGCAAATAGCGATGCACGTATTGACTATTTATATGTTCCCACCGGACCGGATTATGTTGGCTTACCGCAAGGTAAATACGATACACTTGTCAGCTTTCCGGCTGCTTTACCCGGTGCTGTGACAGGCGCTAATGCTGACGATGAAACGTCTGCCCTTGCTTCCGTAATTCTTATGTCAGGTTATGAAAGTTTATTTCTTCAGGCTGAAGGAGCTGCAAGGGGTTTACTATCAGGAAGTGCAAAGTCACTGTATGAAGAGGCAATAACAGAAAATTTTGCATCCTTTGGCATTACTGATTCTACACCATTTTTTTATTATACGCAACCAAATATTGATTTTCCAACCGGAGGAACAACAGAGGATCAGATAAAAAGAATTATAACTGAAAAATGGATAGCCATGTGCGGAAAACAAGGTAATGAAGCCTGGATAGAATCCAGAAGAACCGGATACCCTGATTTCTTTACGGTATCAGCAAATTCACTTCTTGGACAAGTATTCCCGGGAAGATTATTATACCCCGATAATGAATTAACACGAAATGCTAATTTTCCCGGTCAACCATCTATTACAGATAAAGTATGGTGGGATAACAATTAAGTAAATGTTAATTAAACAAAATATTAAAAACAAAAAAATGAAAAAATTATATATCCTTATACTTTCCATAGTATTTATTCTCAACTCTTGTAAAAAAGATCCGGATGTTGTTTCTAAGGTGGTAGAAGTAACCTATCCAACTATTAACGTAAATGGAAGTGAAATTATTCATTTGCCTATAAATGGAACCTATACAGAACTGGGCGCAACTTTAATTGACGATGTATCAGGTGCTCAGTCACAAATTCAACCAATATCCAATGAAATTGATGTTACTACACAAGGGATGTATAAAGTAACGTATGAAGCCGCTAATGCCAATGGCTTTAAAACACAAGCTGTAAGAAATGTATTGGTATTGGATTATACCCCACCAGCAGGTTTGGACCCCAACTTTGATATTTCAGGAAATTACCTTAGAGCGGTTACCGGTGTGATTGCAAAACTTGTAAAGCTTGATAATGGCTTATATGTTTCCGACCATATTGGAGGAACTTCTGCTATTGCCGCTTATATTGTAACGCCTGATACAATGTCAATTGATCTACCTGTACAAGTAGTTTATGGTGAATTATTAGAAGGTATAAATGAAACTTTTAATAATTCAAATCCAGCCGCAACAACATTTTCTTATAAAATAGTAGCTGAATCTTTCGGAACAAGTACAAGAACATTTGTTAAGCAATAATTCAAATCATACAATAAACCTGAAAGGGAATTTAACAGAAGTTAAATTCCCTTTTTTGCTTTAACACAGGTTCTTATTTGAAAAAAATTATTTATTACTCCAATTCAACAACTCTTTTTACCCGTTCAGCAACTTTTTTAACCATATTAGTTTCTAAATGTCTAATTTTACTCCTAAATTTAAAAAACTCTCTTCTATGAAAAAAATCTACAAAACAATTCTTTTATCTTTTGCACTTTTAGTTACAGGTAATCTATTCGCCGTAAAGCATAACATTACTGTAGCTAGCAATGTGTTTTCTCCGAATACACTAACTGTAACCGTCGGAGATACTATTGTTTGGACATGGATTAGTGGTAATCATACCACTACTTCAACGAGTGTACCATCAGGTGCTGCTACCTGGAGTCATGCCATTGCTTCAGTAAATGATTCATTGGAATACCCAATTACTGTGGATGGAACTTATTCATTCAAATGTAATATTCACTCTTCCATGACAGGAACAATTACTGCTTTAGTTAATGGAATTAATTCACCTGACTTAAAAGCAAATTTTAGCTTCAATTCATTAGGTTCATCCGCTTATAAGGCTTCGTTTACGCTTACGAAATCTTCAGCTGTTTCTCTTTCCATTTTTGACCTGACAGGTAAAACAGTTAAAGTTCTTATTTCAGGAGCGAGATCAGCAGGTAGTTTTTCTGAAATTTTCAATCTGGAAGATCTTCAAAAAGGAATTTATCTTGTTGATATGAATGGTGAAAATCAAAGGATAGTTCGAAGAGTAATAATAGAATAATAATTTTGCATTGGTTATAAAATAATAGATTCTTCTTTTTATTAACCCTAAATTAAAGAGCCCATGATTTCTATCATGGGCTTTTTAATTGATTAATAGTTTCTTTATGACAAATCGAGTTAAATAAAATAATTTAATAGCCAAATTGACTGCAGAAATCAATTATTAATGACAAATTGCCCCTCAAATAATCATGGCAATTTCTTTGATCGACAATGAAAAACGAAAAATATGAACTTTAATAATTTCACCATAAAATCGCAGGAGGCTGTTCAGGCTGCCCAGCAAAATGCTGAGTCGGCCGGACAACAATCAATTGAACCCGGACATATACTTAAAGGAATAATGGAAGTTGACGATGGTATTCTTCCGTTCATTTTTAAAAAAGTCAATGTAAAAATTGATAAAATATCTTCGGGCCTAAACACTATTCTGAATTCATTACCAAAAGTTGAAGGAGGAAAAATCTATCTTTCTGACGATAGCAATAAACTTTTCCTGAAATCAATATCCCTGGCAAAAACATTGGGAGATGAATTTGTTTCACTTGAACATCTTTTGCTGGCTCTTATTTCTTCTAAAGATAAAACAGGCCAAATGCTTCGTGAAGAAGGGTTGAATGAAAAGGATGCTAAATCAGCCATACTTGAATTAAGAAAAGGTTCAAAAGTTACCAGTGCAAGCGCAGAAGAGACTTACAATGCCTTAAATAAATATGCACGAAACCTGAATGAACTCGCACGCCAGGGAAAACTTGATCCTGTTATTGGGCGGGATGAAGAAATCAGGCGCGTATTACAAATACTTTCACGCCGCACAAAAAACAATCCAATCCTTATTGGAGAACCGGGTGTCGGTAAAACAGCCATAGCTGAAGGGCTTGCACACAGAATAATTGATGGAGATGTACCGGAAAACCTGAAGAGCAAACAAATATTTTCACTCGACATGGGTTCTCTTATTGCCGGAGCAAAATATAAAGGAGAATTTGAAGAGCGATTAAAATCTGTCGTAAAAGAAGTAATAAGCGGAGAAGGTGATATTGTACTTTTCATAGACGAAATTCATACGCTTGTAGGTGCCGGCGGTGGTGAAGGCGCTATGGATGCTGCTAACATTCTTAAACCAGCTCTTGCCAGAGGCGAATTGCGTGCCATTGGTGCAACGACTCTTGCAGAATATCAAAAGTATGTAGAGAAAGACAAAGCACTTGAACGCCGTTTTCAAAAAGTAATGGTTGAAGAACCTAATACAGAAGACGCTATTTCCATATTACGCGGATTGAAAGAGCGGTATGAAACACACCATAAAGTACGTATTAAAGACGAAGCTATTATTGCTGCTGTTGAGTTGAGTGAGCGCTACATTTCAGACCGCTTCTTACCGGATAAAGCGATTGACCTTATTGATGAGTCCGCCGCAAAACTGCGACTTGAAATTGATTCGGTTCCTGAAGAGCTGGATGAACTCAACCGCAGAATCATGCAATTGGAAATTGAAAGAGAAGCCATCAAACGTGAAAAAGATACAAGAAAAGTTACAGAATTATCCGAGCAAATTGCCAATCTTCAGGAAGAAAGCAATCAGTTAAAAGGCCGCTGGGAATCGGAAAAGCAGGTTGTGCAGGGAATTCAATCAAGTAAAGAAAGAATAGAAGCCTTAAAAATAGAAGCTGATCAGGCTGAACGCGCAGGGGAATATGGCAAGGTAGCTGAAATACGTTATGGAAAAATCGGAGAAGCTGAAGAGAAACTTAAAAATCTTGAAAAGCAACTTGCCGTTATGCAGGTGGATAAAGCGTTGATTAAAGAAGAAGTCGATGCAGAAGATATCGCCGAAGTTGTTTCGCGGTGGACAGGCATTCCTGTAAACCGAATGCTTCAGAGTGAAAGAGAAAAACTTTTACACTTAGAAGAGGAATTACATAAGCGTGTAATCGGACAGGAAGAAGCCATTTCTGCTTTGAGTGATGCTGTCAGGAGAAGTCGTGCCGGTTTACAGGATAAACGAAAACCAATTGGTTCATTTATTTTTCTGGGAACAACGGGAGTTGGAAAAACAGAATTGGCAAAAGCACTTGCTGAATTTTTATTCAACGATGAAAACTCCATGACCAGAATTGATATGAGCGAATATCAGGAAAGACATGCCGTTTCGCGTTTGATTGGTGCGCCTCCGGGATACGTTGGTTATGATGAAGGAGGACAATTAACAGAAGCCGTTAGAAGACGCCCCTACTCTGTTGTATTGCTTGATGAAATTGAAAAGGCGCATCCCGATGTTTTCAATATTTTACTTCAGGTTTTGGACGATGGCCGATTAACAGATAATAAAGGCCGAACAGCAGATTTTAAAAATACGATCATTATCATGACATCTAATATTGGATCGCACATTATTCAGGAAAGTTTTGATACGATGACGGAATTAAACAGAGAAGAGATTTTAGCCAATACCAAAAACAAAGTATATGATTTATTGAAAAAAACTATTCGTCCTGAATTCTTAAATCGAATTGATGAAGTAATCATGTTCCAGCCTTTGACTCGTGAAGAAGTTAAAGAAATTGTAAAAATTCAGTTTAAAGGAATACAAGGCATGCTTCAAGAAAATGAAATAACTCTGACTGCAACCGACAATGCTATAGACTGGTTATCTCAACTTGGCTTTGATCCGCAATTTGGAGCCAGGCCATTGAAAAGGGTTATGCAGAAAAAAATACTTAATGAACTCTCTAAACAGATTCTTGCAGGAAAGGTAAATAAGGATGATGTCATTGAATTGGACGTAGACAAAAAGAATGAATTTCTTTTTAGAAATTTAAAAAAGGAAGTCTCTGTTTAATTGCTGAGAGGTCAAAGGATTAGGTGAATTAAGGTCTGAGTGCATGCGAAAGCGGCATTCGACGGTTTTCAAAAACAGTCATTAAAATGTGATTAAATATCCTTATAAACCATCAAAAACAGGTATAGATTATAAAGTTGTTTATTGTAAAACTGTGAAAGTATTTCTATTTTTACAGTTCTACAAAAAACCCTATGAAAAAAATAATACTTACCTCCCTCCTTTTCCCTATTTTAACTTTAACCGGTTTATCACAGACCTATTTGGCCAAACAGTGGGACCATACTTACGGTGGAATCTATGTTGAAACCTTAACATCATTAAGCCAAACTGCCGATAGCGGCTTCATCCTTGGCGGATATACAAATTCCGATAGCAGCGGAGAAATCTCTGAACAAACCAGAGGAGGATATGACTACTGGATTGTAAAAACCGATTCAACCGGTAATATGCAATGGGAAAAAAGATTTGGCGGAAGTCTTTCCGAAAAATTATTCTCAGTTGAGCAAACACTTGATGGTGGCTATATACTAGCAGGTTTTGCTGCTTCCGACAGTGGTTTTGACATATCACAGCCATCAAAAGGCGGCTTGGATTTTTGGGCTGTAAAAACAGATGCCTCCGGAATTAAACAATGGGATAAAAGATACGGCGGAATTGATTCGGAATGGCTTAGTTCCGTTGTTCAAACAGCTGACAGCGGATTTATGTTTGGCGGCTGGACTTTTTCAGACAGTAGCGGCGATGTTTCTCAAAATTCCAGAGGAGGAAGTGATTTCTGGATACTGAAAACAGATAAAAATGGAACAAGGCTTTGGGATAAAAAATACGGTGGTAATTCCTCCGACGAGTTATATGTTGTTCGTCAAACCACTGACCTTGGCTATATTCTAGGTGGTACAACTTCGTCAGACAGCAGTTTTGAAGTAACCAGTAATTCTAAAGGCAATAAAGATTTTTGGATTGTTAGAACAGATGTAAATGGTGTTAAACTTTGGGATAAAAGATTTGGTGGTAGTGATAATGACAATCTTTTATCCATGGAATTAACAATGAATGGCGGTTATATTTTGGGTGGATATACCATTTCCGACAGCTCGGGTGATGTTTCACAGGTAACCAGGGATACCTCTTTAAATATATTAGACAGAGGTGATGCCTGGATTGTTAAAGTAGATTCTCTCGGTTCAAAACAATGGGATAAACGATTTGGAGGAGAATGGGTTGAGGACGCATTTGGTTATGTAACACCTACTCGTGATGGCGGTTACTTAATGGGATGTGCATCCTATTCTAATATAAGTGGAGATAAAACAGAAAATAATTTTGGCTTTGAACAATCCTGGCTTGTAAAAATGGATTCGGCAGGAACAAAATTATGGGATAAAACAATTTTTGTCGGCAGGGAAGATGAATATGCTTATCCGATCGAAACGTATGATGGTTGCTATGCAATAGCTAACTGGTCCGAAGGTGGTATTGGAGCTTATAAATCAGAAGACAGACGTGGGGCCTATGATTTTTGGATGATAAAATTCTGTGAAACGAATATACCTCAACTGCCTGCTGCAGATTTTACTGCCAGCTATACTGAAATATGCCAGGGAGGTTGTTTTGATTTCACTAACTTTTCAGTAAATTCCAGTTCATTTACCTGGAATTTTCCCGGCTCTTCAACTCCAACGAGTACTGTTACTTCTCCTACTCAAATCTGTTACTCCGATACCGGACATTATACAGTTACATTGATTGCATCAAATGCCGGATTAAGCGATACTCTTGAATTTGTTAACCTATTATATGTTGTTCCCCTTCCACCTGCTAACATTACACAAATTGGAGATTCGCTTTTTGTACAGCAAGGGTATTTAACTTATCAATGGTATTACAATGGAGCTATACTCTTAAACGATACTAATTACTTTTTACTTGCTTTACAAGATGGCGATTACCGCGTAGATGTAGTTGACACATTCGGGTGTCCAAACAATGATACAATATTTTCAGTTCAAGTAGGACTAAAGGAATTTACCATTAATGGTTTTTCAATAGGTGTTTATCCCAATCCTGCAAAGAGTGAATTATCTGTTGAAGGTCTAGAGGCATTCATTGGCGGTAATATTCAAATCGTTGATTTGCTAGGTAAAGAAATCTATTCTTCAAAAATTATTAACCGTAAACAGGAAATTCAACTTTCAAATATTAACCCCGGCATTTACTTTATAGAAGTAAGAAAGGGAAATATAAACTCCTTTGCACGGTTTATTAAAGAGTAACATTATCTAAAAAAATAATTATTTCTTAATCATGAATTTATTTTATAAATTATTCCTGGGGATTATTTTAATTCCCTTTTTATCAATTGCTCAAAATAAAAGTTGTTGTATGCAAAGCTCTACAGAAAGCTTTGCCCAACTTTCTGCCGATGTCAGCTTTGCTTCTTCTCATTTAGCTCCAATACCATTTACCTTTGAGGCTTCAAATGGAAAAATGATTTCAATTAATTGCGCAAGCGGTCCTGCAGCTAAAGCTTTTGAAGTTAAATCTGCCGAGCCATCCGATAAATGGATTTTTGTTTTTCATGAATGGTGGGGATTGAACGACTATATTAAAAGAGAAGCAGAGAAATTATCGGCTGAAATTCCGGGTGTAAATATTTTGGCCATTGACCTGTATGACGGCATAATTGCCACAACACCCGAAGAAGCCCAAAGTACCATGGGAAAAATGAAAGATGAACGCAGCCGAATGATAATTAATTCTTCCATTAAATATGTCGGAAATAAAGCAAAGATAGCAACCCTTGGATGGTGCATGGGTGGTGGATGGTCTTTACAAGCAAGTTTAATGGCAGGCAGCAAAGCAAAAGCTTGTGTTATGTATTATGGCATGCCGGAAACGGACCCGAAAAAAATATCTACATTATCTCCCGATGTACTTGGAATATTTGCTTTGAAGGATAATTGGATAACTCCTGAAGTAGTCGATAAATTCAAACTACTGATGGAAAGTAAAAACAAAAAACTAATCGTTAAAAACTACGAGGCTGTTCATGCTTTTGCAAATCCAAGTAATCCGGATTACAATCAAGAATTAGCCGAAGATGCTCACAAAAATGTAGTTGACTATTTACTCGAAAGATTAAAATAAAGACTTTTTCTGTCAATCTATTAGCCGAATTTTATTTGCTTTTTTGAAGTTTTCATTTCAGCTTTAATTTATTAATTTGGCTTAATTTACTTTTCTCCTTAAAATGATTGAACAGAATATTCAACAGGTATTAACCAAATATTGGGGATATAATGCTTTTCGTCCTTTGCAAAAGGAAATCATTGTATCTGTCATGCAGGGTAAAGATACGTTAGCATTATTACCGACAGGAGGAGGAAAATCAATATGCTTTCAGGTACCTGCCATGGCTCAGGAAGGCATTTGCATTGTTGTATCGCCTTTAATTGCTCTTATGAAGGATCAGGTTGAGAACCTTCATAAAAAAAATATTCCTGCAGTTTCTATAGTATCGGGAATGAACAGGAATGAAATTGATATAGCACTCGACAATTGCATTTACGGCAAAGAAAAATTTTTATACGTTTCCCCTGAACGCTTATCGTCGGATATATTTATTGAGCGAATTAAAAAGATGAAGGTTAATTTAATTGCCATTGATGAAGCACATTGCATTTCGCAATGGGGATATGACTTTCGCCCTGCCTACTTGAAGATTGCCGAGGTAAGAGAAATACTTCCCGGTGTTCCGGTTCTGGCGCTTACTGCTACAGCAACAGCTTCTGTTGAAGAAGATATACAGAAAAGATTAAACTTCCCTGTAAACAATGTGTTCAGGAAAAGTTTTGAAAGAAAGAATCTGTCCTATGTAGTGCTTTATGAAGAAGATAAACTAAAAAGGCTGCTGAATATTGTACGTAAAATTAAAGGGTGTGGAATTGTATATGCCCGTACAAGAAAAAAAACAAGAGAACTTTCTGAATACCTTGTAAGAAATAAAATCAGTGCTGAATATTATCATGCAGGACTTACTTCGCAGGCGAGAAGTTTAATTCAGGGAAACTGGATGAAAGAAAAAACAAGAATTGTTGTTGCAACCAATGCCTTTGGAATGGGTATTGATAAAAGCAACGTACGTTTTGTCGTTCACATGGATTCCCCCGAAAGCCTGGAAGCCTATTACCAGGAAGCAGGAAGAGCCGGACGCGATGAAGATAAATCGTATGCAATTTTACTTTACAATCAGTCCGACAGAGCCGAAATTGAACACAGATTTGAAACGACATTTCCTGAAGTGAGTAAAATAAAAAATGTTTACCAGGCTCTCTGCAATTACCTCAAACTCCCTGTAGGATCAGGACGGGGGATTAGTTTTGATTTTGAACTTGGAGAATTCTGTAATAGCTACGGATTTAATTCACAGGAAGCTTTTAATTCGTTAAAGATTATTGAACTTCAGGGATTAATATCCCTGAATGATTCGGTTGGAATGCAATCGCGAATTCATTTTACGTATCGTGCCGATGATTTATATGAATTCCAGGTAAAAAATCCCTCATACGATCATTTCATTAAAGTAATACTAAGGACTTACGAAGGGATTTTTGATGATTTTGTAGTAATACGCGAAGATGAAATTGGGCGGAAGGCTAATATCAGTAAGACAGAAGTTCTCCGTCTATTAGATATTCTAACCGGCTTAAAAATTGTATCTTATCTTCCCGCAAACGATACTCCACAACTTACGTTTTTAGAAGAAAGACTCGACAACAGGGATTTTATTATTGATCGTGAATTTTTAGCTGATAGAAAAACACGCTACATGGAAAGAGCGCGTGCTTTTATGAATTATGCTGAATCCAAGAACAGGTGCAGAAGTCAAATGCTTGTTGCCTATTTTGGTGAGACGGATACACGCCGTTGTGGAATATGCGACTTTTGTCTGGAACGAAATAAAGCAGATGTTAGTGACCTGGAATTTGACAATATACATCAGGAAGTAAAAAAACAACTTTTAAAAAAATCCATTGGCCTTCATGAATTAGTGGAACACATTAATCCTAATCAAGAAAATAAAACACTTAGAGTTATAGAATGGCTGATTGACAATGAGCAAATTTACTACAGTGAAGGGAATCTCCTAAAATGGAAAGAGCAGTAAAACTTCCATCTTCATTTTTTAAGAATGATAATGTTGTCTCTTTAGCAAAGTCACTTTTAGGCAAGGTTCTGGTAACAAAATTTAAAGGGCAATTAACATCGGGAATTATTACTGAAACGGAAGCCTATAACGGAGAAGTTGATCGAACCTCACATGCTTTTGGGGGGCGAAGAACAGAAAGAACTGAAATAATGTATGCTGAAGGGGGAATAGCATATGTTTACCTATGCTACGGAATACATTCATTGTTTAATATAGTAAGTAATAAAAAAGATGTGCCGCATGCCATATTAATTCGCGCATTCTACCCTGTTGAAGGGATTGCCACAATGAGAAAAAGAAGAAATAATTTTAAGTTATCTGTTTCTAAATTGTGCATTGGGCCGGGAACAGTATCACAAGCCTTGGGTATTCATTATTCAGATTCGGGAAAAATGATTACCGGACCTGAAATATGGCTTGAGGAAAGAAACATTCTGATTCCTGAAAAAGCTGTGCTTAAAGGTCCACGGATTGGAGTGGATTACGCAGGAAAGGATGCTCTCCTACCCTACAGGTTCAGGATTTTACATGATGTACTTGTTAAATCAAATGAATATTTGTTAAACGTAAATGAATGATTAGGAAATTAAGAGAAGGCGATTTTTTGAGTTGGGTTCGAGTTGTGTGTTGTGGGTTTTAGTAAATAAGCTGCTTGATTTACTGTCAGTGTGTAACCGCGGCGGATGCGCGGCGGTTAAATCCGACCATGACAAAGTACCAATAATAAATCAAAGCAAATAATAGTGCTTAAAATATTAAGCAGTAAATCCCATTCATTTCTAGCTCTTATTTTTTCATTCCATCTTTTTGGTTTCCTTTGCATGAAATGAAAAAGTTTGCAAGGGTAATTTTAAATCCCAAAAAGGAAAGATCGTTAATTCTATACCATCCCTGGATTTTCTCCGGAGCTGTAGGGAAAACGGAAGGAGAACCGGAAGAAGGCGATATTGTAGAAGTATTCTCCCATGATGGAAACTATCTGGCTACAGGTCATTTTCACAATGGCTCAATTAAAGTAAGAGTATTCTCATTTGAACGAACAGATGCTGAACAGGACTTTTGGCTGAATAAGTTAAAAGCCGCATATGAATACAGGGTTAAAATTGGAATTGCCAATAATACGCATTCCAATATTTATCGTTTAATACATGGAGAAGGTGACGGTTTGCCCGGACTTATTATTGACCTATACGATACTGCAGCCATTATACAAACCCATACGGAAGGTATGCAAAAAATAACGGGCTACTTAGTGGAAGCATTAAAAACTATCTATGGCAATAAATTGGATGTTGTTTTTGATAAAAGTGGAGATACGCTTGGAAAAAAACGGCTCACACCATTTGATAATAAATTTTTATTTGGAAGCTTAGAGGAGAAAATAGCGATTGAAAACGACATACGGTTTAATGTAAATTGGGTTGAAGGACAAAAAACAGGATTCTTTATCGATCAGCGGGAAAACAGAAAACTTTTAGAAACTTATTCAGCAGGCAAAAGAGTATTGAACACATTCTCTTATTCAGGAGGATTTTCCATGTATGCCTTAAAGGGAGGAGCTGCACATGTTCATTCTGTTGATAGTTCTAAAAAGGCAGCAGAAATGGCCGGCAAAAATGCACAGTTAAATGGATTTGAGGACAGACACACTTTCTTTGCAGAAGATGTATTTAATTACTTTAAAAAGAATGAAGAAACTTACGATATTGTTATTCTTGATCCGCCTGCTTTCGCAAAACATTTAAGTGCTGTTGATAATGCCATGGTGGGATACAGGAATCTTAATACTGAAGGAATAAAGAAAGTAAATAAAGGCGGGATACTTTTTACTTTTTCATGTTCACAGGTAATAGACAGAATGCTTTTTCGCAAACTTGTTTTTCAGGCAGCTGCTCAAACAAAAAGAAATGTCCGTATTATGCACCAGCTTTCGCAATCGCCCGATCACCCCATTAATATTTATCATCCTGAGGGAGAATATCTAAAGGGATTGGTACTGATGATCGATTAACCTACAAACAATGTTCATCATAGAAAAGGATTGCCGATAAAATGCAAATAAATTCTTCATACCGCGATATCATGAAAATTGCAATGCCCGTGATAGCGGGAAGCATTGCAATGACAATATTGAATATTACTGACACAGCCTTCCTGGGCCGCGTTGGAGAAACGGAATTGGGAGCTTCAGCAGTTGGCGGTGTTCTTTATTTTGCTTTTGCCATGATTGGAGTATCGATTGGTACAGGAACACAAATAATGATAGCCAGACGTGCCGGCGAAAAAAAAGAATCGCTGGTGGGAGAGATTTTCGATAATAGCTTTATCATACTTCTGCTTATAAGTATACTATTGTTTGCCGTTTTAAAATGGGGTTCTCCCTACATCCTTCAATGGATACTCAATTCCGATGAACTTATTAAATCAACAGGTGAATTTCTTAAATACCGTTCGTATGGATTAATTTTTATTATGATAGCAACTGTATTTCGTTCCTTTTATGTAGGCATTGCTCAACCGAAAATATACGGAAGCTATTCCTTTTTAATGGCCGGAATAAATATGCTGCTCTGCTATATCTTAATTTTCGGAAACTGGGGCTTCAGGCCCATGGGAATTGCCGGTGCAGGTTTAGCTTCGTCAATTGCAGAATTTATTTCCCTTCTTTTTATTTTTTCCTATACATTTATTAAAAAGGGAATAAAGAGCTATCAGTTATTTCGTTTTTCTTTGGTGAGCACCGGCATGGCAAAAAAAATAATGAATTTGTCTTTGCCGCTTGTAGTTCAAAACCTTTTATCTATGGGCTCCTGGTTCATCTTCTTTGTTTTTATTGAAAAGATTGGTAAACATGAATTAGCAACATCCAATATTGTAAGAGGAGCTTACATGATAAACATGACTCCAATATGGGGTTTTTCAGTTGCGGCCAACAGCATGGTCAGTAACATCATTGGTCAGGGAAAACAGGATGAAGTTTTCCATTTATTAAAAAAGATTATTAGGATTACCTTATTAATTACCGTACTTATAATAGCCGTAAATTTACTGATACCCGGTCCATTGTTAAGTCTGTTTTCAAACGACCCTGTTTTAATTCAGGATTCCATGGGAAGTCTACGCATAATAAGTTTAGCGATGTTATTTTTTTCTTTTGCAATTGTGTCAATAAGTGCATTAAGCGGCACCGGTGCTACACAAACAGCTTTGTATATTGAAATTGGCGCAATCGTTATTTACCTTGTTTATAATTATCTGGCTGCTTTTGTTTTCCACTGGAGCGTTGAAATGCTATGGATGAGTGAAGTTATTTACTGGCTCTTTACCGGAATAGCCTCATATTATTACATAAAGTCAATGCACTGGAAAAAAATAAACGTTTAGGGTTAAAAACTTCTATTTTTCTCGTGTTAGGTCAATTTATTTTTCAGGTAAATTGCGCTATGAATAATGCTCACACAATAGTCTTTTTCGGTACACCGGAATTTGCAGTTCCATCCCTGAAAATATTGCATGAAAACAAGTACCCTATTGCAGCTGTAGTGACTATCCCTGATAAACCTGCCGGAAGAGGGCTAAAATTAACAACTTCGCCGGTAAAAGAATATGCAGTGGCTAACAACCTGAAATTACTTCAACCGGCAAATTTAAAAGATAATAGTTTTATCGATGAATTGAAGGCGCTGAATGCTGATCTATTTGTTGTTGTTGCTTTTCGTATTCTTCCTGAAATTATCTGGACCATGCCTCCTCTTGGAACATTTAACCTTCATGCTTCCCTGCTGCCACAATACAGGGGTGCTGCACCCATAAACTGGGCAATAATTAACGGTGAAAAAGAAACGGGAATTACAACTTTCTTTTTGGACCATTCTGTTGATACAGGAAAAGTTTTATTCAGGGAGTCTTCTATGATTGGAAAACATGAGACTGCCGGCGACATTCACGATAGACTAAAAGAGACCGGAGCACAGTTAGTTTTAAAATCGGTGCAAACAATTCAGGAGGGAAATGTTTATACTTTTGACCAGCAACAGCTTGGAGAAGGAAAGAAATTGAATCTTGCACCAAAATTATCCAGAGAAAATACGCGTATTGATAAACGAAAGCGTCCGGAAGATTTTACAAATTTCATTTGTGGACTCAGTCCTTATCCCGGGGCTCATACACAGATTAGCAGTTCAAACGGCATTAGTTTTACCATGAAGATCTTTTCTGCGAAACCATTTATGGAGAAACACAAGTACCCGGCAGGAACTGTAAAAACAGATAATAAAACTTATTTAAATATTTATCTTCCCGGAGGATATGTTTCTATTGAAGAATTGCAATTGTCAGGAAAGAACAGAGTAAAAATTAAGGATTTCTTGAATGGCATAAAAATGGAAGGAGACTGGAACATTGAATAAATCATTTTACTTAAAATCAGATTCTTTTCGTTAGAATGGAAAAAGTGATTATTCTCAGTGGTGCAGGCATTAGTGCAGAAAGCGGATTAAAGACATTTCGCGACAGTGATGGTTTATGGGAAAGCTATAAAATTGAAGATGTAGCCACGCCTGAAGCCTGGAAAAAAAACAGAAAACTTGTACTAGAATTTTATAACGAAAGAAGAAAACAAGTAAAAAAAGCAAAACCCAATGAAGCACATCTTGCACTAGTTAAACTTGAAGAAAAATTTGATGTGACAATTGTTACTCAAAATATTGATGATTTACACGAAAGGGCCGGATCAGGAAAAGTATTACATCTTCATGGAGAAATATTAAAATCGAGAAGTACTTTTGATCCCTCGCTAGTATATAAAATTAAAGGGGAAGAGTTAAACGAAGGAGAAAGCTGTGAAATGGGATATCAACTAAGACCACATATAGTTTGGTTTGGCGAAATGGTGCCGGCACTTGAAGATGCGGCACGTCTTGTTGCACAAGCTGATATTTTTATTGTTGTAGGGACATCGCTTGCTGTTTATCCGGCCGCAGGACTGATTAATTACGCGTCTCCAACTTCTGAAAAATATTACGTCGACCCGAACGGAGCTTCATTACAAGGCTTTACCGTTATTCGGGAAAAAGCAGGATTGGGAATTACAAAACTTGTAAATCATTTAATGAAAGATAAATAATGAACAGCGACTTTTTTTCAGGTGAAGTATTCAAATGGGTTGTACTACCCATTTTAATTTTTATTGCGAGAACAACGGATGTAACTCTGGGAACACTTCGAAATATTTTTATTTCAAAAGGGTTCAGAAATATTGTACCAATCATAGGCTTTTTCGAAGTGCTGATTTGGCTAATCTCCATCCGTCAGGTAATGCGTCATCTTGATAATCCTTTATGTTATATTGGTTTTGCAGCAGGATTTGCCATGGGAACCTATGTAGGATTTAAAATAGAAAGCATGCTTGCACTTGGACTTCAGGTTTTGCGCATAATTACTCCGGTAAATTGGTCGCCACTGGTAGACGCCTTAAGGAAGCTGGACCTCGGTATGACCATAATTGACGGCCAAGGAGCCAAAGGACCCGTGAAGATTATCTTTATGATCGTTAAAAGAAAGGATATTTCAACTGTTCGGAACCTCATAAATGAAATAAACCCTCAAGCTTTCTATACCATAGAAGATATAAGAGTAGCCAATCAGGGCGTTTTTCCTCAGAAAAACGGCGGTAAAGGCACATTTGACTACATTAGAAATGTTCTACCCGAAATCAAGGAGAAATAAACCGTAGATTGTCAATAAGTAAGGGACAATTGTTGATTTTTCTATTTTACTTTTTGGTAATTTCGCCCTATAAACCTCAAAAAACCAAAATAAAAAAAAATCATGAAAACTAAACTTGTTTTAGCATTATTAGTTGCAGGAGCAGTGAGCTTCACATCTTGCATGAAGAAAATTGACGAAAAAACTATGTCAGAAATCACTCAATTCGGTACTGACTGGACCGGACTTGGTGAAAAAGCAACCAATTGGAGTAATGAATTAGCAACTACTGCTTCTAAAGCTAAAGAATTTGCTAATCAACAAAACACAATGGTTGCAAGCATGGCTTCTTCAAAAGACGAAGCGATGAAATCCAAAATCGCGGATATGGCTTCTAAAGCTACTGAAGATGCATCAAAATTTGAAGGTATGCAAAATGAATTCACATCCTTTAAAACTACTTGGGATGAGACTACTAACCAATTCACTGAGTGGAAAGACAAAGTAATGAAAGGTCAGGTTAATGCTGAAGAAGTTACAAAAGGTATGGCTGATTTCAAAACTAAAATGTCTGATGCACAAGCTAAAATCGAAAGCTGGAATACTTCTTTCGCTGAAGCAAAATCATCTTGCGAGCAGAATATGGCTATGGCAGAAAGTATGTCTGCAGCTCCTGCTAAAAAATAATCATTGAAATTTCTGTTGCACTTGCAACAAATAAAAAAGGTCTGAGAAATCAGACCTTTTTTATTTGGCAATTTTCGTTGATTTCTTGGAGAATATTCCTGGAGAAACTATTAAAAAATCTCTTGTTTCTAAATGCACCAACCCATCGGATACCATTTATAACATCCGTTAAAAATACCTCATCTGCGGCTAACAAGTCTTCTATAGCTATCCCCTTTTCATGTACTGATATTCCCTGTTTCTTTAAATGTTCAATAACTGTTTCGCGCATTACTCCTGCAACACAAGCTTCAGATAATGAGGGTGTTGAAATAACTTCTTTAGAAACCAGAAAAATATTTGAACTAATAGCTTCCGCTATTCTGTTGTCAGTGTTTAAAACAAGACAATCACCGGATTTTAATAGATTTTTATAAAGTCCGGCCATTACATAATATAAAGCATTGGATGACTTAAGATTAGATAAACCACTGACTGGCTTCTTAATATCCGTGTACAATTCGATTTTTAGACCGTTTTCATTAAGCTGGTAAGACTTTGAAACAATGGGTGTCGTTTCCATTACATAAGAAACATCGTTGCTATAAGGAGTATAAAGGCCTCCATCATTCCTAAAAACTTCAAGCCTAATTCTGCCATTTCCTTTCAGGTTATTTACCTGATCGAGATGGCGAATAGATAAATATAGATTATGAAAAGTAAGGTCGTCGTGCGGATTCATGCCTAACAATTTCATACTCCTTGAAAGTCTCGATAAATGCTTTTCAAAAAAAAGAATCTCCCCTTGCATCAGCCGGATCGTTTCGAAAACTGCATCGCCATACCTGAAAGCCCTGTTTGCAGCTGTAAACACAGGCTGCGAAGAGTCCACAATATTTCCGTTAAAATTGATGTAGGTTACTGACATATAATTTGAGGTAAAGTTACGAGCGAATAGTCAGTTAAAAGGTAAAGAAAGATTTTTTTTTACACAGAATAAAAACATTAAAAAAATGTTTCCTTTATAGGAATTCAGAATCAGCCAATATTCAAAATCAAATTCACAACCGGTTTCAAGCTGGCATTTACATCCAGTTTAAACGTTTGCACGCCTGCTTTCTTTCCTGCTTCCATGTCTCTGTCAGCATCTCCGATAAACCATGATTTGGCAGGATTTATTCTGAATCGTGCCATTGCCTTTTCAAGAAGCAATGAATCGGGTTTTCGGCAAATACAATTACTGACAGACGGATGATGTGGACAGTAGTAATATTCCAGAATTTTTATTCCTTTCAGGTTAAAATTACGCTCTAAATGCAAATGAATGTAATCGGCTTCCTGCTTGTTATATAATCCTTTTGAAATACCCGATTGATTAGAAATAACGATTAAAAGAAATCCTGAATCGGAAAGAGTTTTCAGACTCTCTTCTACCCCTTCGTTAATCGTTACGTCCTCCAATAACCATGTATAGTCCCCCCTTTCCCGAATAAGTACTCCATCTCTATCAAGAAAAACAGCTTTATTGTCAGATATCATTTCTGAAGTAAATTAATTTATCAAAAAATTCTATGAGCAGCGATGGTTTCAAAAGCAATGTATAGGCAAAACCATATATGGCTCCCCACATATGTGCGCTATGATTGATATTATCTGCCCCACGTTTGGACATATACATACAATAGCCAATGTAGGCTATTCCGAAAAGTATTCCCGGCAGACAAAGAATACCGTAGAGGCATAATTTATTTAATGGGTCGAAAAGTATATACGCAAATACTATGGCCGAAACAGCGCCGGAAGCACCCAGAGAATTGTATAATGAATTTTGCTTATGGTTATTATATGTGGGAAGCTGTGACATTACAAGCGAACTCGCATAGAGTATGAAGAAATACAAAGTTCCCCTTTCACCAAAAGCTTCAGCATAATTTGACTCTACAATTCCTCCAAAAGAAAATAATACCAGCATGTTGATTATTAAATGCATGGCGTCGGCATGAATTAAACCGGAAGAAAAAAATCTATACCATTGTTTTCTGTTATGGATTGTATACGGATTAAAAATTAATTTTTGTGTAATCCTCTCATCGCGGAAAGAAAGCAGACTTACGCCTATGGTAATTAGAAGAAAAAAATTGGTCATGCAATAAGGATTTACACATTAAATCTGAAATGCATGACATCGCCATCTTTTACGAGGTATTCTTTTCCTTCAATGCTTAACTTGCCGGCATCGCGGCATGCTGCTTCAGAACCAAGATTTATAAAGTCATTGTAATTTATTACTTCCGCTTTAATAAAACCCTTCTCAAAATCAGTATGGATGACACCGGCAGCCTGAGGAGCGTACATGCCTTTGGTTATTGTCCATGCTCTTACCTCTTTTACTCCGGCAGTAAAATATGTGTATAGACTTAGCAGTCTGTATGCAGCTTTAATCAGTTTGCTTACGCCGGATTCTGAAAGTCCAAGGTCTTTTAAGAATGCTGTTCTGTCGTCAAAACTTTCAAGTTGTGTTATCTCAGACTCAATGGCAGCAGCAATAACAAGTACTTCTGCATTTTCATCCTTCACTTCATTCTTCAAAGCATCCACGAATTTATTGCCGGTAACTACAGAGGCTTCGTCAACGTTACAGACGTATAAAACAGGTTTAGCTGTTAAAAGAAAAATATCTTCAATGAATCTTTTGTCTTCTTCCTGAACCGGAGCGCTACGGGCAGATTTCCCTTGCTCTAGATGGCTTTTATAAACAAGCAAAACTTCAAGGCATTTTTTGGCATCTTTATCCGTTCCGATTTTGGCAAGTTTCTCGACTTTGGAAATCTTTTTCTCAACAGCATCGAGGTCTTTCAGCTGAAGTTCTGTATCGATAGTACCTTTATCACGAACGGGATTAACCGAGCCATCGACATGCACAACATTAGGATCATCAAAGCAACGGACAACGTGAATAATGGCATCGCATTCACGGATATTACTCAGAAATTGATTACCGAGACCTTCCCCTTTACTTGCACCTTTAACCAAACCTGCAATATCAACAATTTCAATTGTCGTGGGAACTGTGCGTTCAGGATGAACCAGTTTTTCTAAAGTAGTTAATCGTTCATCCGGTACAGTAATAACACCCAGATTCGGCTCGATTGTACAAAATGGAAAATTTGCTGCCTGGGCTTTAGCATTAGAAAGACAGTTGAACAAAGTAGATTTTCCGACATTGGGCAAACCTACGATTCCGCATTTTAAACTCATTGAAATTAATTCTTGTAATTAGTATTTTATTTCCGGTCGAAGGAGAAAGTCAAAATTTATTTCCCGCCTGACATATTTTGATATTTAAGCGTATTAGCAGGATCAACAAGTGTTAATACCTGCAAGGCTCTGTTCTTTTCATCTGAAGTAGCCTGAGAAAAAAGGTTTACTAATTCGTCAGCCTTTGCATCAAAGAATGCCTTCATCAGGAATGAATTTGGTTTATCTTCATACACCCTGCGCAAATTCGGAAGCGCATCGGTTATTGCTGCACGTGCATCAACTACATTATCCGAAAATTTATCGAAACCAAGGCGGTGATACAAATAAATATAATTACGCAAGGGTTTAAAACTTATATTCTGACAATTTTCCACGAGCCAATACCTGTTTCTGTCTTTTCCTTCAAAAGCCCTCCATCCGGCATCCGGAAGATTCTGTGCATTATTAACGATTGTCTTTGCTTTGGAAAAATAAGGAGAACCACCCTCCGGCGAATAGGAATCATAATCCAATCCAATAATTATGTAAGCATAATATGCCAAAACAGCTGTCAGGTTTGAATTTATATTTGACTCATCGAATTCAATGGTTTGATCCTGGACATAACGAAAAGTAAAGTCATTATCCTGATGGTTAAACATAGGAGAATTGTATGAACTTTTATAAACCGGGCGTCTCGATTGAATTTGAATGTTTGCTTTAAAATCATCGGTTGATACCCTTTCATCAATTGTAATGGTCATACTGCATTCGATTCTTTCCTGATTTAGAAAATCATCGTCTGTCCATTTTCTTGTATTCAGAAAATCACGCAAGTCTTTTTGCAGCTTATCGTAAATCGTTTTATCGCTTGCCTGAATCTTTGGTGTAAGTACAGCGATCTGACAATTCAACTCCTGAGCGTAGGAGCTGCTTAGTATTAGAATAAGTAATGAAAAGAAAATAAATCGTAACATCTTTTTATTTTTTATAGGAGTTCATTATTAAATTAACCAGGTCACGGGCAACTTCTGATTTTAGTTTTACTCCAAAGGAATGTTCGCGTCCGGATTTTTCAATGAAGGTTACTTTGTTTGTGGAAACATCAAAACCGGCACCAACGTCATTCAATGAATTTAGAACGATAAGATCAAGATTTTTATTAACCAGTTTTTCTTTTGCATTAGCCAATTCATTATTAGTTTCAAGGGCAAAACCAACGAGTAACTGGTTCTTGCGTTTTTTTTCACCCATACTTTTAAGTATATCGGTTGTGGGTACTAACGCTACGTTAAGCGGATTATTTTTCTTTTTTATCTTTTCAGTTGATTCTTCACCGGGGCGAAAATCGGCAACAGCGGCAGACATAACAATAATATCCATCTTCTCAAAGTCATGCATACAGGCAGTGAGCATTTCATCGGCAGTGTTTACATCGGTTCTTTCCACTCCACGATCATTCAGCGAAAGATGTGTTGGACCGGAAATCAATTTAACATCAGCTCCCATTTTTGATAACTCTTCGGCAATAGCGAATCCCATTTTACCCGATGAACGGTTTCCGATAAATCGGACAGGATCAATATTTTCATAGGTAGGACCTGCAGTTACAAGAGCTTTAATTCCGCGTAAGGGCAGATTTTCATAAAAATATTTTTCAAGGATGTCGACAATTTTTTCAGGCTCTTCCATTCTTCCTTCGCCGGTTAATCCGCTTGCCAATTCTCCATGCGCAGGTGTAATGATATAATGCCTTTTAAAACTACCGAGGGTTTGAATGTTTGCTTTTACTGCAGGATGCTGAAGCATATCGAGGTCCATGGCAGGCGCTATAAAAACAGGACAGCGGGCAGAAAGGTAACAGGCAAGAAGCTGATTGTCGGCAATTCCCTGAGCCATTTTACCAATAGTATTCGCTGAGGCAGGTGCAATAATAAAGGCATCGGCCCACAATCCCGCTTCAACATGGTTATACCATTCACCGTTATCAGGATTAAATGAAGTCGTCATTACCGGGTTCTTCGAGAGAACGGATAATGTCAGAGGAGTAACAAAATCTTTTGCAGATTCGCTCATGACCACTTTAACTTCAGCACCGGCCTTTATGAGCAAGCGAACCAGAAAAGCAGATTTGTATGCGGCAATGCTGCCGGTAATACCAAGTAAAATACGTTTGCCTTTCATTGTAGAGAAATTAGAAATGAAAAAATCCAAAACGTATTATGTCCTGGATTTAATTCGTTAAAAGCTGTTTGAATAATTATCAAACAATTATTTTTCACCAGTTTCTTTAGAAGGATTCCGGAAATAGATTTTGTTTTCCGTGTATTCCTGAACAGCAATAAGTGTTGGCTTGGGAAGTCTTTCGTAATATTTTGATATTTCTATCTGCTCCCTGTTTTCGAAAATTTCTTCTAAATTATCTGTTGTAGAATTAAATTCAGAAAGTTTAGAATTAAGTTCTTCTTTCATTTCGCTTGCTATCTGATTAGCGCGCTTAGAAATAACCACAAGGGATTCGTAAATATTTCCTGTTTTTCTTTCGAACTCAGGAATGTTACGTGTAACAGTAGAGGAAACGTCTGATTTGTAATTCATGATCGATTATTTAATTTATTTAAGGACAACTTTATTATTTATTTTACTGAGTTTTTTCTGTGATGATTCCAGGTAATCCTGAGCTTTGTTTTTTTGCCTGCTTTCAGGAAAAGCGCTGACAAAGTCCGTATACGCAGCAATAGTTTCTTCGTAACGTTCTGCTTTTTTTTCTTCTATACTGTTTTCTGCCAAAAGATAGGTTGCTTTAACGATTTTATACAAAGCATCTTCTCTGAATTGGGTGGAAGGAAAATCGTGCAATAGATTTTTGTACGATGTAGTTGCCGCTTTATACGATTCCATATCGAAATACATTTCAGCATTGGCATAACTTTTTAACTCCAGTTTATTCCGAAGCTGATCCATCAGTTTATTGCATTGCTCCAAACGGTTGCTTCGCGGATAACGATCCGTAAATAATTGAAGTTCGGTAATAGCTTTTATGGTACTTGTCTGGTCGAGGTTGAAATCGGATGAGTTCTCGTAGAAACAATAAGCGTGCATGTATGCACATTCTTCAGCAAATTCACTCGAAGGGTAAGTCTTAGCAAAATTATCAAAGTAGTAAGCCGCTCCTTCGTAATCACTCAGACGATAATTTGTATACGCGTAATAGTAGTAAGTCTTTTCAGCCTTTTGAGTTCCACGGTAAATAGTTATAAGTTCTTCCAGGAGAGGCAAAGCTTTAAAATAAGAGCCCTTTTCGTATAATTTTATGGCAAGGTTCAATTTTGCTTCCATATCTCTGCCTTTTTGAATACGGCTATATTCACTGCATGAAACGAACAGTAAAAACATAGAAATTAAAGCAAAAAGGCGGATTTTCATAGGATTGCAAAGATAATAAAAAAAGATTCGTATCCGTGTTTTTTCAAAGAAAATGCGCTAAAATCGTTACTCTTTAATTATTTTCTTTACGAATAAACCTGAATTGGTTTTAATACCCAAAATATACACCCCCGTTTTCAGCAACCCTCCTATCCGAAATGAATTTTCATTACCCGATAAGACCTTCTCATAAACAGTTTTTCCCAACATATCTTTAATAAAAATCAAACCGGGAGAATCGATTTTATTCAGCATAAAGCGAAGCTCTATTTCTTTTTGAAAGGGATTAGGAAAAACAATTATTGATGAAGAAACGCTGTTTTCGTTTCTTACATTGGAAATCAAGTTACCTGAAATCTCAAAAAGATCAAAAGCTCCTTCAAGAATATTTCCGGGAGTTCGGTCATTAACTTCAATGCTAAGCTGCATATTGGATGTTGGAGTAATAAAATTTTGAATTAAAAAAGTGTCTTGCTGCCATGTTCCATTGGTCGGGTCGTTAGGACCAATGTTTTTCAAGACAACAGAAGCACTGCCATTTGACAGAGTAATTATCATAGTATCGTTGGGAGTGCCTGATCCATTAATGTCAAGGTATCGTCTGTAATATTTCAATACCGGACTAGAATAAATAGTTGCATCAAATACAGGAGATTTAAGAATGGTATTGCCATTGTCTACATCAGAATAATTAAAAGGTATACCGCCATTATCTGTTACAAAACATTTATTTCCACAGTCACCTGTAACATCATCTTCAGGATTTACTTCGATTCCTATTCCATTGTAAGTTCCAATAGGATCTCCCCTTTCCCATGAATTCGGAGAACTACCGTTAACTGTCCAGCCCAGATCAATATTGAAGTCATCGTAATAACCCTCTGAAATCTCTTCATCGAGAATCATTCCCAATGCAAGCGTAACAGTTGAACATTTTGTTCTATAGCCCCATTTCCCTGTATAAACTGTATAGTCCTGAATAAATACAGATGGAAAAGTAAACGATCCGGTGGAAGATGTTGTTGCAGTATAGGAAACATCATTCCCTTCCAGTAAAATTATTGCATTGGATAAAGGCTGGTTAGTAATGCTATCCGTTATTGTTCCTGAAACAGAACCTAATTGTAAAGGCACCAGCTGCACATCTAAAATCGTTAATACACCATTGGTTAATTGCACTCCTGTTATTGTCTTTGTAACATATCCTCCTTTAGAAATCCTCACATCATAAGTGCCTGTAACTGCTGTACCGGTGCGATATTCACCTAAACCATCGGATACAACACTTAAAGTAGTAGTCTGAACTACAATATTAGCACCAATAATTAGCGCAGAGGTAATACTGTCACTTACTGCACCTTCAAGGTAGCATCCTCTTACATAATTTGGAGTTAAAACAAACAAACCATTATCAATATCAGAAGCTACAATAGTACCTGATCGAAGAAAAGGATAAACACCCCAGCATCCATTAAATCCATTGCCGCTGCCTTGTGTATAGGTATCGTATTTGCCAACTTCAATTGGATTTCTTGGACGGGAAACATCGGTTATTACCACACCATCTTTATACCATGATGTTATTGCAAAATCATTTAATATATGTGTATTATGAATGATTACACCGGATCCAGGAGAAGTTTGAAAACGCGACAACTCTTTAATATTTGTAAGGTCAGAAATATCATATGCTGCAAGAAAAGATCCACTGTTTTCATCCGTTGTAAAAAGAGTTTTATGGTTATCAGACAGCCATGTGTTATGTGTAAATGTTGTTGGAGTCGTTTGCGTGGCAAGTAAAACAGGGTTTGATTTATTTCTGACATCAACCACAGCGAAAAAACCGGAATTGATATGAGCTTCATAAAGCGTATCGTTCAATGCGTACCCATCGTGTACATATGCATCACTTCCTCCGGTGGGAAAAGAGTATTCTCCTGAATAAACAGGATTCCAGGGATCGGTCAAATCAAAAAACAATGTATTTCCAAAATTGATATTGCTTCCGTAGAGGTATAGAAATCCCATGGAAGTATCACAATGCAAAGCATGAATTGTATTTAATTGTCCGGATATAGAACCATCACCCGTATATTGCTTATATATTACCGTATCGGGAAGCAAGCTCATATCTATTATTGTTAAACCACCGCCGCCTTCTGTAGTTACATAGGCAAATTTTCTATAGGTTTTAACTTCACGCCAATCGGAAGCAACCCCGGGAACTGAAAATTTTATGACCGGATTTGTCGGTATAGTAACATCGACTATATCTAATCCATCGTAAGTTCCAACCAATGCATATTCATTTGACAATGAATCAACATAACCGCCAATATTTGCTAAAGGAATGGACGGATAAGGGAGGTTAGCTCTTAATTGAAGGTTTTGGGAAAAACTTGAAAGACAAATTAAGATAATTGGTAAAAAAAGTAATTTTTTCATCAGATATGGTTAATTATTCAAATATCAGGGTTTAAAATCGATTTGACAATTTTTAAGTTTTAAAACTTAAATGCCGCATTCTATTAGTTAATTTAAATGATTAAATTATAGTAGTTTATGTCATATTATTTGCAGTAAATTTATATATGAAACTCCTTAATAATAAACTTTATGGGAATCTACAGGAATAGTAAATATCCCTTAATTGAAGAAAAAAGTTTGTTTTTATCCCAAAATATTTACTTTTGCCATTATAATAGACTGAAAAATTAAAAATCTGAATAGATTATTTTAATTTTTTTGAAGCGGGAAATAATAATTTAATACGAAATCAACGTGGATTTATTTGAGAAAATAAAAAATAACAGAGGTCCTATTGGCCAACATGCCAAAGACTCTCATGGATATTTCACCTTTCCAAAACTTGAAGGAGATATTGGAACCCGAATGGTTTTCAGAGGAAAAGAAAGATTGATTTGGAGCCTTAATAACTATTTGGGATTAGCCAATCATCCTGAAGTAAGGAAGACTGATGAAGAAGGAGCTAAAAATTATGGCTTTGCTTCACCTATGGGAGCTCGAATGATGTCAGGTAATACAAATCATCATGAAAAGCTGGAAAGTGAACTTTCCTCCTTTATGCATAAAGAAGACACCATACTTTTAAATTATGGCTATCAGGGAATGGTTTCTGCAATAGATTGTCTTGTTGACCGCCATGATGTAATTGTTTATGACAGTGAGAGCCATGCCTGCATTATCGATGGTGTTCGTCTGCATATGGGAAAGCGTTTTGTTTTCCCACACAACGATATTGAAAGCTGTGCAAAACAACTGGAACGCGCCAAAAGAATCGTTCGTGAAAGCGGAGGTTCTATTCTTGTAATTACTGAAGGTGTTTTTGGTATGAGCGGCGACATGGGAAAATTAAAAGAAATTGTAGCATTAAAAGAGCGCTATGATTTCAGACTTTTTGTTGACGATGCTCATGGTTTTGGTACAATGGGAAAAACCGGAGCAGGAACCGGTGAAGAGCAAGGAGTACAAGATCAGATCGATATCTATTTTGGAACCTTTGCAAAGAGCATGGCACTTATTGGTGGATTTATTTCAAGCCGTGAAGATGTCGTTGAATACCTTCGCTATAATATGCGTTCTCAGATTTTTGCTAAGACGCTTCCTTCTGCCCTGGTAATAGGTGCATTGAAGAGACTTGAATTACTTAGAAGTCAGCCCGAACTGAAAGACAACCTCTGGAAAATAGTTAATGCGCTTCAAAGCGGCTTAAAGAAAGCAGGTTTTGATATTGGAAAAACTCAATCGCCTGTAACTCCTGTTTATATGAGCGGAACTATTGGAGAAGCAACGAATCTTATTTACGACATGAGAGAAAATTATGATATTTTTTGCTCCATGGTTGTTTACCCTGTTGTTCCAAAAGGAATTATTATTCTTCGATTGATTCCTACAGCCGGACATACCTTAAAAGATGTAGAATATACAATTGAAGCATTTAGTAAAGCATACGTTAAATTGAAAGCTGGCGAATACATGTCGGATAAGATTGCCGCATTTTGATATTAAATACTATTAATAACCCCACATACACTTCTGTTAAACCTAAAAACAAAAAGCAATGAAAGAGTACGAAAAAATCAAACAGCTGATAGCTGCAATTGAAGAAGATGTAATTAAATTTTCAGAGAAAAGCAATGCTGCAGCGGGAACCAGAGTTCGAAAAGGTCTTCAAGACGTAAAAAGAGCCTGTCAGGAAATGCGAGATGCTATACAGGATTTGAAAAAAACCAATCCTGAATAATACTAGCTTAGACCCCGAAAATTATTCGGGGTTTTTCTTTTACGTTTAAAATCATTTGCTGAAAAATTTGATTGTGAATAATCATTGAATTTGAATTCAATATTTGCAATAAAGAAATCTATTCTGATATTTGCAGCCCATTTTTTTCTAGTTTGAAAAATGAGAAACGTATAATCTGTGTTCAACATGGCGAACGAACATATATTTTAAAATATTAACCGGCGAGGTAGCTCAGATGGTTAGAGCGCAGGATTCATAACCCAGAGTTCGCGGGGTCGTCTGCCCCTCTCGCTAATAATTTTAAAAATACGGAAGAGAACACGGAAGTACTCAAATATCCCAAGGTTCTAAACGATG
>JANOVM010000071.1:0-51677 GCA_031417395.1 Bacteroidota bacterium
GTACATCCACTTGAAAGATATTCCTGAATTATCTGATGTCTTTCTGATTCAGAATAAAATTTACCCGCTTTTTGAATAATTTTTTTGTCCATTTTTACACTTTTTAGTGTAAACCTATTTCAGGACAAGACAGGCAGTTCCTTAGCTTAGTCGAAGTGCGGCCACTGAGAATTAAACTAAAATTTAAAATTATTTTTTATCCATTAAATCTCTTATTTTTTTAATAATAAGAGAATCTGTAACTTCATAAAAAGATTCATCAAGTTTTTCATTCCCCATTACCACAGAAGAATTATGTATTAGCATTTGACTCTTCTTTTTCACGCGGCCGGACAAATGGATTTCGCTTACACCTGTGGTTTCACAAATACTAGAGACATTCGCTAAGTTAACTCCTGCGCCTGCCATTATTTTCATTCTATTCCCCGCACGTTGAACTAATTTTGAAATCAATTCACGACCGGAATAAGCATCGGTAGCCTGTCCTGATGTAAGCAATCGATCAACTTTCAACTCCAATAAAACATTCAGCGAACGAAACGGGTCTGCAGTTAGATCAAAAGCCCTGTGAAAAGTAAATGGCAACGGGCGCGATGCAGCAATCAATTCACCGCAACGGATACTATCGATTTCGCCATTTTTTAAAAGGATACCTGAGACTATTCCATGAGCTCCGGCCTTGCGGAAATATTCAATATCCCTCAGCATGCATTTGAATTCTTTATCTGAAAAAACAAAATCACCTTCTCTGGGGCGGATCATAATAAATTTTTCGATTTTATACTCAGCCGCCGCCTCAAACATACCGAGCGTTGGAGTAAGTCCGCCAAGGGATAATGCTGAGCATAATTCAATACGATCTGCACCACCCAAGAGTGCCGTTTCAACAGATTCAATATTTCCGCACGGAACTTCGAGAATCATCCTTTGTAGTAGCTTTTTCCGTCTTTCATAATATTACTCTCGGCACTACTGAATACTGCGTAATTAAATCCGGGCTGCAGGCAATAGGCACCGTATTCGCCATTTTTATTCAATGCTAAAAAACCAACCTGAAGTGTCTTTGACCGTTCCGGCTGATTTTTGACAATACGTTCGACTGCTTTTTTACAGGCTTCTTCAGGAGAATAACCTTGCCGCATAAGTTCTACTACTAAATGAGAGCCACAAATACGAATTACTTCTTCTCCAACACCGGTTGAAGTTGCTGCACCAATTTCATTATCTACATATAAGCCGGCACCAATAATCGGTGAATCGCCTACTCGTCCATGCATTTTATACGACATGCCGCTGGTAGTGCATGCTCCTGAAAGATTTCCATTTTCATCCAAAGCGATCATTCCTATGGTATCATGATTTTCAAAATTAACAATGGGTTTGTATTCTGATTTCTTCAACCATTCTTTCCAGGCTTTTTCAGATTCAGGTGTAAGCAATTTTTCTTTTTTAAAACCATTATCCATTGCAAAGCGAAATGCTCCTTCGCCAACCAGCATAACATGCGGTGTTTTTTCCATAATCATACGTGCAACTGAAATTGGATGCATGATGTGTTCCAGAAAAGCAACAGAACCACAGTTTGCGTTTTCATCCATGATGCAGGCATCAAGAGTAACTCGCCCATCACGGTCGGGTAATCCGCCATAACCTACAGTATTCACAGCAGGATCAGCTTCGGGAATACGCACACCTGTTTCAACGGCATCGAGCGCTCTGCCGCCCTTGGATAATATTTTCCATGCTTCTGCATTTGCTGGAAGTCCATGGTTCCAGGTAGAAATGACAATGGGTTTTGTTGTGGTTGAAGAATTTCTTTTTTTTCCAAAAGATGACCGAACAGTTAGGAAAGATGCAGCAAAAGTAGATAGACGTATGAAATCGCGACGGGAGGTAGACATTGAGTTAAAATAGATAAACCGTTATTTAACAAATTAACGGTTTTTTTTTAAATTAGCATATTAAGAATGAAAAAAACTACAGCCTAAATATGATTAATTTGCTGAAGTTTTCTAACATCCCAATATATTCCTATCTTGTTATCTACAAATAATATTTCCAACAACTCATGACACTGAAAAGATTCATTAATTCAAAAAAAATATTCTATTCATTTCTATTATTTTTGCTTGCGAGTTCATCAAGAGTATATTGTCAGGCAGATCTGACGCTTACCATAAATGACCTATTAAACTGGCAGCCTTCCATATCCAACCAGTCAAATATTTCTTTAATTCCTCTTCATGATAGGGTTCGCACAACAAATTTTCAAATTGGCAGTGGATTGGACACAAACGCTAAAATACTTTATTGTCCGGATGGTATGGATAATTTCGGACCTTATATAGACTCTGCAAACCAATTCAATTTATTTAATTTTTCACACTGGCAATATATTGATATCCTTGCCTGGTTTGGTGGAAGTGCAAGTTCACCGATAATCATTCCCTCTAAAGCTTGGGTAGATGCTGCACATAAAAATGGTGTGAAGGTAATTGGAACTGTTTTTATGGCTCCTGCTGTATTTGGAGGTTCGCAGGCTCTGGTACAAAGTTTTTTGCAACAGGACAGTCTGGGTAATTTCATTGCTGCAGCCAAAATGATTGAGATGGCCAACTATTATAACTTTGACGGATGGATTTTAAATTTTGAAACAAGCGTTAATAGTGCAACAGGTAGTTTGGCATCTTTATTTGTAAGTAAACTAGACAGTGCTTATAGCGGCGAAGTAATTTGGTATGATGCCATGCTTACCAGCGGCAGTATTAGTTATCAAAATAAGCTAAATGCCAACAATGCATATTTCTTCCAGCATTCCACCGGTCTTTTTACGAATTATAACTGGACACTGGCATCAACCGTTGCAAGCTCTGCAACGTATGCGACCAACCTTGGATTAAGTCCTTTCAATGTATATACAGGAGCTGATATGTGGCCGGGCCGTCCTGCACAAACTGCGTTTACGGATTATACGTGGATTGATAATATTATTACCGGCGGTGTTGCAAAGACCTCCATCGCCATGTTTGCAATGAACTTTACGTTTAACTATGGTCCTTTTTCAAACTTTAATAACGACCCTGCAGATTATAATAATTTTTATTCTTCTGAAAGAAAAATATTTTCCGGAATTGATGAAGATCCTTTTGTAACAGACAATACCTGGAAAGGACTTGTACATTATATTCCTGTACGAACGGCAATAACTTCTTTTCCATTTCAAACAGATTTCAATACCGGTCATGGATTAAACTATTATGCCAATGGAAATATTTTGACTTCCGGGCCATGGCATAATATGTCGCATCAGTCAATGCTACCTACCTGGACATTTTATAAAAACAATACGACTGTTAATTATGAATTTAACGATGCTTTTTCAGGCGGAACTTCACTCTCTTTGTCTTCCGCTGCCGGAGGAACCTACGAAATTCCTTTATTCTCAACAGATGTTATCACAAATTCCAATATTTTAAAATCTGAAATTGTTATAAAATCCTCTTCAGGCTCCGGCATTGATTCAATTGCAATTGAGCTTAAAAAGAGAAATGGTCTTTCATCTGCTTATGCTATATTTAATCCCGCTTTTAATGGCAGCTGGGAAAATTTAATTTCAAATTTCTCCGGATTGGGAAATTCAGATACGATTGAAGCTATTAATTTTAACGTTTATGCTTCCGGAACTTTTTCACTTATTATTGGGAAACTTGGAGTTGATAGTAACTTCACTAGTTCCATAATAAATTCTGATATCAATCAGGCATCTTTTAGAATTTTTCAGGATTCTTCGAATGGAACTGTTGAGGCAGTAAACGGCGGAAACGTTCAAGGCCGACTAACAATTTACGACTTAAAGGGAAGCGTAGTATTTGAAATAAATATTAACAAACAATCTACTCAGCAAATAACATTACCGCGCAACAATGTATATATTTATAAATTCAATTCAGGGAAAGAGAGCGGGCAGGGAAAATTGTTTGTTTATTAAATTGTAATTTTAGTTTTTCTTATAAACAATATAACAAATCTCATTAAAACTATTCTTTAACAATTTTTAAATACCTTTTAGTATTTTGATTCTTTAGCTCAATTAACCATATACCTTTGCTCAGCAAAGAAGTATTTATATAAAACTTAGCATAGCCCGGTTTAATGGCAACATTTTCAAAATCGGTATTATCAAAATGTACAGCATTGTTGTATAGACGTCCCTTCATATCAAATGCTGAGAGCGATAAAGGTAAATCTCCTGGGTTTTTCATTTCAACAATTAAAAGATCTTTGCAGGGATTGGGATAAAAATTTACGCCCTCTTCTTCCAAAGTCTTAATTCCAACTTGAAAATCAAATTGTAAATCATCGAAAATGATTTCTGATCCGGGTGTATTGCAGCCTGTAATATACATAATGCAAGAATCAGCAGACATGGATGACTGGTTTACAGGAACAATAAAGGGAATATAGTTTGGATTTATACCACCATAAAATATGCCATATCCACTATCAACCAGTACCTGATTAGAATAAATCTGTACAGTGATCGTAACAGAATCGTTTGTATAGAGTTGGTTTTTCATATAACCACCTATGTTTATTGGATGGTTTGTAATTGGAAAACCGGTCCAAGCTATGGGAACAATATTGCCATAATTAATTAATTTCATAGCAAGAAAACCCGAATAAGGAAATGAATCTGCAACAACTGAAGGCGGAAGGATTTCAAAATTACTAACAGTCCATAAATCGGGACCAAGAGCCCAGATAGAATTTACCCATCGCTCGAAGCCAGCATTGGGAATGGTGTCTGTAGTGGTTGACTTTGCATGAATGCTGCATATAATTGTTACAAATAGAATGTAGAATAATTTTTTCATGGTATTGCGGTTAGTTCTATATTCTAAAGACGGATTTGGAGGGGGAAGGGTTGTCTTGGGAGATAAAAAATGGTTGGTGATTTTAACACGAGAAACGGAGGCTCTGAGTCCCATTGTGTTACTCCATGACACTGTGTAAAACCATAATTTGATTTCAGGACAAATTTGATTATTAAATTATAACAACACTTAAATCGAATACTGTATCGCTTCAAATTAATACTAATTTATTTTTGTCATTTAAAACCGAAATTGTTAGGGCTTATATAATAAATATATTAATACTATTTGATAAAATAATTAATTGAATCCCGAATAGGGATAGCCTTTCCATTTGCTTTAAATAAAGCTCCCATATTCCTTGAAGGCACTATGAGCTCTCTCACAGATACTGTATCTGAATGGTTACGTACTTTTGTATCATTGTTTTCAGAACGAGGCTTGCTTGAAATAATTAAATCTCTCTTACTCTTTGATGGCATTATTTGTTCTCGCACAAAAACTGTGTCTGAATGGATATGTATTATTGTGTCACCTTTCTCAGAACGTGTCTTGTTTGATACAATAGTATCTCTTTGCACCTTGTAATGATAAACAGTATCAACTAATTCAGAATCCGGAAAACTATTCTGAATTTTTTCAGAATTCAATTTCCCTGAAAAAAACATCCAAGCCACAAAAGCAATAATCACGATTATAATTGCTGAAATTATTCCACCCGTACCGAATCCATTTCCTGTTTTGGACGGTTTATATTCTTCAAATTCCTTTGCTGATTCAATCTCATTCTTGACAGATGTTAAAATTGATCGAAGCTCATTTCTGCCTAATTCCTTTACAATCTCAATAGTTTTAAGATAAGAAATTGCAACATCAGCAAAATCCTTCTCTTTCATTCTGGATTGCAGAATAACCCTTTCTTTTTCCGTTAGTTCATTCCTGTAATAACGGTCGAGAATATCGATGTCTTCTTCTTTAAGTTCCATTACTTACTGTTATCTGCCATTTTTTTTAATCGTTGCATGCATTTATACTTTTGATTTTTCACTGAATCGGCATTGGAATAATTCAATTCTTTACAGATTTCCTGCATTGATCTTTTTTTGTAATAAAATAGAATAAGCAGTTTCCTGCAAGCTTCACCAATTTCATTCAATAAATTATCGAGATTAATCGTCGGAGCACTTTCAGTCTCCTCTTCAATCGATATGAAACTTTCGAAATTATTAAAAGAAGTATACCTCTTTTGAGCCTTTAACTTATTCAGCCATTTATTCCGTGCTATAGAGTATATATATGTTTTCAGCGAACAGGTAAGCTGAAGTCTATTATCCAACACTTTTTCATATATAATAATGAGTACTTCCTGGAATAGATCAGAAGCATCGTCAGCAGTACCTGAATTTTTCTCAACCAGGTTTCTGATCATATTAAAATGCTTTTTATACAAATAATTGAAAGCTTTCGAGTCGGCCCGGGATATCAATGGCAACAGAAATGCATCAGAATATTGTTCCGTCATGGTACTTTATACACGAAAAGACCAAAGGTAACCCATTTTTAAAATAGTCAAAAATATTTACGCCCGAAGGGTTACCTATATCAAATTCATGTATTAATAAGAAAAAACAAAATACTATGAAAAAGCTAATCGTCACCTTATCACTTGTAATTGCAGGTATATATGCTTGCAATAGAACAGCAAAACCGTTATCAAAAAGCATTAACAATGTCTTTAATGAAACAAATTTGCCGGTTTCCATCTTTTCTATCGATGCTAATAAGGACACCTTCCTTACAGGCAAGTCCGGAACACGTATTCATATTAACAAAAACTCTTTTGTAGACAAGAATGGGAATACGGTCAATGGAGCTGTAAGCATTGAATTAAAAGAAGCCATCAGCCGTGCTGATATAGTTCTTGGAAAGATGACAACACTTTCAAACGGAAAGATCCTTCAGAGTGGGGGAATGATTTATTTAAATGCCACAAAGGATTCGGAAAATCTATCTATAGCAAGCAACTGTTCTCTTGAAGTTGCTATACCAACATCAAATAAAAAAGATTCCATGCAGATTTATTCGGGAGAATATGATATACAAACAAAAAAACTAAATTGGATTAATCCGCAAAACCTCATGGTTAAGATAAACTTTTCGGACACATCTGCAACTTTAACAGAAGCAAATAATTCGTTTTCAAAAAAGAAAAATAATATTACAGAAATAGAAAATTCGAAAATGCAAAGAATTGAATCGCCACAAAAACCTGAAAAATATATAGGCGGCTCCGATACGATAATATCATTGATATTTGATACTTCATCCTTTCCTGAATTGTCACAATATAGAAATGTCAAATTTAAACTTATGGATAATACAAATTTTAAGGCAGAGGATTCAAAAATAATGTGGATGTCTATCGATCTTAAAAAAACAGAAGAAGAAGGACTGTATACCCTATATTTTTCCGGTTTAGATAATGGAGGACTTTTAGAAAAAAGCTATAAAGTATCGCCTGTTTTTGAGGCAGGTAGCGATTATAATGCAGCTATGGAGAAATACAATCAGAAGTATAAAGAATTTGAAAAGAAAAAAGAAGCAATTGAAAAGAAAAGAATTGAAAATGAAAAACAGCAGCAACTTGCATGGGAAAAAGCAGAGGAGAAAAGAAAAAAGGAAATAGCGGAACAACAAAAACAGTTAAAAGAATCAGGATTGAATCCCTATATAACTGATCCAAAAACCGATTACATATTTGCTTTGAACAAATTAGGATGGACAAACATTGATAAACTATATAGCAATCCGACTACCCAGGGAGTTGATTTAACTACTAGTATTGAAAATCAAGATGAATTTGACAATATCTACTTATCAATGATTTTTGACAAAGAAAATGTTAATCTGCCCGGATATCAGAAGAAAGATAAAAGTTTTGGGTTTAGCAATAGAGATTTTGAAAAAGCAATACTTCCTGTGGGAGAAAAAGCAACCATATTTGCCACAGCATACAAAAACGAGAAGCCTTTTTTTGCAATTCTAAAAATCACTATAAGTAAAAAGCAAAATGTTTCATTACAATTAGTTGAAACAACAATGGAAAAGTTAAAAGCTGAAATACTGTCTAAAATTTGATAATATATATTAGTTCAGTGTGTATTATTCCAACTTAATAGTGGTTTTCAAAATCAAATATTTTGAGTTTAATAATAAACCTATTCTCCTAAGTTCTTTAAAGAAAACATAACAGGTAGTTTTCCTCAATTGTGTGAATAATGTAATTAATAAATATAATTGTATAACTAAACCATGTTTTAGTAGCTTGACCTTACACTAGGGTAATAAAGCCCAAACGTAAACTATAAAATCATGAAATTATTAAATTTCCTTCCAATCGCAGCAACATCTTTGATCCTCTTTATGGGAGGTTGCACAAAAGATCAGGATACATCTTTACAAAGTACAAATTCTACTTCTCTTTCTGTTCAGGACGAAGCTATGGCTCGAAAATCAAATATGAAAAGTGTGAATCTGGGAGCAGCAGGTGACTTTGTAATTCTTTCAAAATCCGGAGTTACGAATGTATCACCTTCAGTTATTACAGGAAATGTCGGTTCAAGCCCAATTACAGGAGCTGCAATACTTGTAACTTGCCCGGAAGTATCCGGAGTAATTTATTCCGTTAATGCAGCCGGTCCCTTACCTTGCAGGGTAATTAACGCAAGCAAATTAACAACTGCTGTAAATGATATGCAAACAGCATACACCTATGTAGCAGGACGCCCTAACCCTAATTTTTTCAATCTAGGTGCGGGAAATATTGGCGGACTTACACTTACAAAAGGTTTGTATAAATGGACAAGTAATGTAATTATCCCTTCTACTGTTACACTATCAGGAAGTTCAAGTGATGTTTGGATATTTCAGGTTGCAGGAACACTTACGATGAGTTCAGCTGTAAATATTATACTTAGCGGGGGTGCACAAGCCAAAAATATTTTTTGGCAAGTAGCCGGTTCAGTAACTCTTGGAACCACTTCTCATTTCGAAGGAACAATTTTGGGAAAGACAGCTATTAATTTACAGACTGGTGCATCCATAAATGGCCGGTTATTGGCTCAAACTGCAGTGACACTTCAAATGAATACTGTTACTAAGCCATATTAATAATAACAATTCTATAAAAAAGCTGAGCTTGTCAATATTAGACGGGTTCAGCTTTTTTATTGTGAATATTTTCAAAAATTGAATTTAAATTTTCTGTAAAAATGTTTAGTATATTAGAAAAATAAAATGGTTATTAGAGGTTTGCCTTAGAGATAAATTCGAATAAGTTAACGCTAAATGACCCATCGCCATTTCATAATACACAAACCGTATGGCTACCTCTGTCAATTCGTCTGTGAGTTGAAAAAGAAAAAGCTTCTGGGGGAATTGTACGACTTTCCGGAAGGCACCATGGCTATTGGCCGACTGGATGAAGAAAGTGAAGGATTGCTATTACTGACTACTGATGGACAGATGAGTGAAAACATTCGAAGTAAAAAAATCGAAAAAGAATATTATGTACAGATTGATGGCCTGATTGACGATGAAGCATTACTTAAATTACAATCCGGTGTTGAAATTGGCATACGCGATGTGAAGTATCAAACAAAACCGTGTAAAGCGTTTGTTCTTGAAACAACTCCGGGGTTTGCCGAACGCAGCAGAAAAATCAGAGACGACAGACATGGTCCAACCTGCTGGGTTTCTATCACATTAACAGAAGGAAAGTACAGGCAGATTAGAAAAATGACAGCTGCTGTTGGGTTCCCTACATTAAGACTTGTAAGAGTCCGCGTTGGCAATATGCATCTTAATCAATTAAAACCCGGTAGTGTTATAGAAGTTGAAAATTTTTCGATTACCTGAAAACTTTGAATCTGATTTACTACTTATTCGGGCGGGCGTGCTGCTATGTAGAACTATTGCAGATTTTTCTTCTTCCGTTTTAAATGATTTATTTATTACTATTTTAACCGCTCCATCATAATTATACTGGTATTGAGTTATTAAAAGATTTATAAGTATAACTATAAGACAAAAAGTGACAAATTTTTTCGGATAAGTTTCCCTTATATATTCAGCTGAAATAAGAATTGCCGGAAAAGCCAAAACAATCATTCGCGTATAATCATACGCTATAATAATTTGCGCAAAGGTTCCACACAGTATAGTAATTATTACAACTATATCCTTAAATTTTTTCTTTACCAATAGAAGATAAATATAAATCACAGGAAAAATCCATATCAATTTGAAAGCATAAAAAGTAGCCGGCAGTATATTTGGAATTAAACCATTAAGTACTGTATGAATATTTGCTTCTGAAAAGTAAAATTCAATATTATATAATGGCTGTATATGCTGATTTACAAAATACCTGTAGATAATATGTGGAAAGCATGCCAACACATAGATCATCATAGTCCTGAATACGCCCTTGCCTTTAATATTATTTTCATTTAATGAATACAAAATTAAACCCGGCAATAAGAACAGCGCACTTTCATGGTTAAGCAAAGCCAGAGAAAAATAAATGGCAGCGAGTATTATTTTTTTTACTTGGTTAAATGCAAGAAAAATAAAATAGTATGTTACTATGTCTGTATAGCCGGGAGCAAAGATTGGTATTAATATTACACAAGAGAAAGAAATTAAACAGACAAAGACAAAAGAATCGACCGGAGGAAATTCTCTAATTCTGTAATAATAATAAATACCTGAAATCAATAAATAGCAAAATATTAGCGGAAGAATAAAAAAATACTCTCCTCTTAAATAAGTCAGATATCCTAAAAGAGGTGCTAAAATTCTATATCGGAGTGGATTATTATAAGAAAAGTCAAATGGGTTTTCAGAAAGTAAAGAAAATTGAATGCCATGAAATTGGGGCTTGATTGAAAAATGACCGTAAAGTAAAGCGCAACCGAATATAAATATTCCTATCAGTGCTGCTGTGGCCTTCCTTCCAATATTTGACTCCAGGCGGATTAAAAATTTAGAAAAATCGTAAATTATTGTTTCAAACATAAAAATAAATAAACGGCTTGATTGATCTATTCAATTAAGCTACCTGGTTGTTAAAATCAAACATACAAAATTATTTCAACGCAAAAACAAAATATATACTCCGAACAGGGAATTCTTGTTAATTATAATTTCCCGAAAATAATAAATATGTAATTCTCTTCTTAAATTTTTATCTCAACCAACTATTTTTTTTATTTTTAAAGATGTTAAATCTAAGCAATGAATTAGGTAATAAGGTAGTTCGTAGGTTAGGCCATTGGGTTACTAAGGTTATAAGGTTTTGTATTTCGAAAAGAATCTGAAGAGTATTTTTATCTTCCAAATGTTGGAATTTTGTAAGTTCAAATCCATCGAAGAAACAATTAAAAATTAATTTTATTTGAATACTCACAAATACGTACAGCATAAAATATAATTCATATTTCAATCATGACTATTAAAATCACAAAATTTAACCGCTCGGTGTATACTTGAGCATACATATTTTGGAAAATTATAATTACATTTGAAACCGGTTAAAAGAAGCCATCAAATAAAATTAATGAATTATGTTAAAAGAGAAACTACTGAAAAATAATACCGTGTTAATACTCGTATTATTTTTTAGCACAATGCTATTAAAAGCACAAACTCCACAGGAATTGTTACGAGAACGAAGAGCGCAAAAAACTGCCGAGCTACGAGAATATAATGAAGGACTTGTAGATACTGCAGGAAGATTTTTTTATAAAACTTATAGTGATTTTGTTGCAAATAATCCTGTTCAGGGAATTAAATATACAGGAAAAAGAAAACTTGTCTTTGATACTGAATCAGTTTTAGTATCGGAAAATGAAGATTTTATTTATAAGAAAATAAAGGAACTCCCTTACTGGGGCTTCATCGACCAATGGGGACAATTAGAAAGGATATATAATAACCATTGTTACTTTGTAATTGACACAGGAAAAATCTGTTGTTATGTAAAAGCCATTGACACCGAAATGTCGACTGATAAAAACGGAAACAGAAGTCTTACCTGGATTTCTGCAAATCCTGATGTTTCAAAAGATTATATTTCTGAAGGGCTAAACGGCCAAATACTTGATTTCAGTGAAAAGAAATTAAAGGCTCTGACATCCGCTAAACCTGAAGTTTTTGAACAATATCTAAGCGAAGCAATTGATAATAAATCAAAAGACAAAAGAAGTCTGAGAACTTTTAAAATTAAAAAGTATTGCAGTATGTACAATAAGGAAATGTAGATAAAAAATAAATAAATTATTTTCAATTCTCGGGTATTCTTTTTAATGTCTCCATAAAATACTTACCGCCAAATTTCCTTTTGATTTTCTACTGATACACCCACCTAGATGCTCTTTGTCCAATTTAGTTGTTCGTAATATCTATAATTTTTTATTGCCACAATGGTTCTTTATTCCAATTATTTAAAAAACCAAGTTTATAGATTTGAATATTAGGATTTGCATCAATTTGTTCTGCGATTATTAAAGCAAGTTTATTTGCCATCCTTAATACAAAAAAAATGACCCGTTTGCAGTTCATATGGTATGCAAAACGGGTACTGTTGATGCAAATATACATTACAATTTAATTAATAGATTATATTTTTTATATCTCGATTCTATGTATTTGTAAATCAATTAAATGCAAGTACATCTGCAAGTCCGGCAAATGTGGTTTATCTTCTTCGTAAATATTAATTTAAAAGCTACCGGTTGTTTTTTGAAGCATAACAACGGACGAATGTCCGTTGCCGTAGAGTACTATTTACCATTTGCATTACTAACTCGGGGCAGAATTCTACTTCACTGAAAATGCGCCGAGCATCCTGGACTGCTTGCCGAAATGCATTGCAGGCAGGGAAATCACACAACTCAAGGCATAGGATTTTGGAAATCCTTCGCAGCGGGAATTTCCTTTTAACTCACTTTTGAAACCCTTGCGATGAATATTAATATTGATTAACCGGAGAACGCACGTATAGCAACGTGGTCATGCGAAGATAGTGCAGAAGAAATTATTAAATGTATTACTCGCATAGAAATCACCGAGCGAGAGTTTTATTAGCTGTAATAATTACAGACTTTCAATTATTAATTTTTGTGTCTGATTTCAAATTACTTTTGTATTGAACAATAAAATTATAAAAATATGGATTACCAATTAAACAGTGTTTGCAATTACGTTTTAACCGAATTGAACAAACTCTATCAATTGAATCATGGAGGAAAAGGTGTGGAAGGCTTCTTTAATGAATTTGAAAGGAAAAATAAAGCCCATATTGATGCAATCTATGATCAGTTGTTACAAGATGAATTCGTTACCACCTCTGCGGGTTTTGGTGACGACAAATATAGATTATCGATAACTCGAAAAGGGATAAATTTTATCGTAAGTGGCGGTTATCTTACAATACCTCCGCCAGAACGAAATCCTATTGGGTATAATATCTGAAATTTTAGTTTCCATGAACCTATTTAGAAAAAGAATTTTTTATTATATTCACAAATAGAATAGATGGGAGCTAACATTACTGAATTATCGGTAAGCAAATCAGACGCAACTTGTATTCTATTTACTTTTCGCATTACTAACCTGTAGGAAATGCGCTTCTCTTAAAATTCCGCTGATTAGGGGTAAAACTCAACTATCTGAAAAAATAAATGAAATTTAATGAAGTATCGGATTTACATTGACGAGGTCGGAAATTCCGATTTGAATAGTTCATCAAATGAAGAACACCGGTTTTTATGTTTAACGGGAGTAATTTTTAATCTTCAGTATGTTAGTAATACGCTTCAGCCTGAAATCGAATCCCTAAAAGCAAGATATTTTAACTCTCATCCTGATGAACCCGTTATTTTTCATCGAAAGGAATTGATTTATAAGAAATACCCGTTTCAAGGACTTAAATACCCAGAAGTTGAAGAAAAATTCAATGCTGAGTTTCTAAACTTATTATCAAGATGGGAATACACTGTGATTAGTGTAGTTTTAGATAAACTTGAACATAATACAAATTACTCTGAAACATGGAAGTATGATCCATATCATTACTGCCAGGAAATTATTCTGGAACGGTTTCGCCTTTTTCTAAATATTCAGGGGGCATTTGGCGATGTAATGATTGAATCAAGAGGAGGGAAAGAAGATATGCGGTTAAAAAAATCGTTTCGACGATTGTCAGATTCTATTATTTCCATTCTCGAAAATGGTAAATTCTTTACCTACAAAAATCAAATAATTGGATATGGGCTTAAAAAACTTCCATAAAAAAACCCCGTTTCCGGGGCAAGGGCCATACAGCCCTCCACCTTCGCATAAGCGAATTAGTGCAAAGATAGAAATTATTTTAATATTGTAAAGCAAATTTCACAATGATACTAACAGCAATTAGTTAATTTAAATAAATAGTAAAAAATAGAATGCATCAAAGACTCCAAAAACAAATGGGTTTATATCCTCAAGAAAGTGGCTGGTTTCGTGGGTACAAAACCTAAAGTACAAAATGAAACTGCATTACTAACTCGCGGCAGAATTCTAATTCGCTGAAAATTCGCAGAGCATCCTGGACTGCTTGCCGAAATGTATTGCAGGTAGGGAAATCGCACAACTCAAGGCAAATGATTTTGGAAATCAATTGCAGCGAAATCATGTTTTGGGATCGTACTAATTGTTTATGCAGGTGGTGGAGAAGCGATGTCGGGCATAGCCCTATAAATCCTTCCCTTCAACTGACAACCGCCCTTAGCATGCTGTGGGTGTTCGGAATCAATAGTCGGGTCTTCAGGATTTATATTAAATTCCGGCCGTCCCCATTGTTTAAAAAAGAAAAGTACTTCTGCATGGGCACATTGCCTTTTAATATCTATCACCCATTCTTGCTTTATTGGCCTGGCACCGTGTCCGGATTCGCCACCGACAATCGCCCAATGGATATTCTTCAAATTCAAATTCGAAAGCGGACCGATAAGTGGTTCCAAGGAAAGAAATTTAATTCTCGCATTTGATTTACGTAAATAATCTATACGCCAAACTTCCTTTTGATTTTCTACTGATACACCCATCCAGATATTCTTCGTCCAATTAAGTTGTTCGTGATATTTATATAATATATCCGCTCTCTTTGTTAATACCTGATAAGTATGCTGAGGGGTTTCATTCATCACTTTAAATACTTTCTTAATATACGATAATGGAGCTTTTTCATGAAACAAATCACTCATGGAATTAACAAAAACCGTTTTAGACTTTTTCCATTCACGTGGTACATTCAACGAATCGGGTTGAATCGTAAATTCAAATCCTTTCTCATATTTCTCAACTCCCATTGCTTTCAATCGTCTTGACATTACTTCAGCATAACAAAATTTACAACCCGCTGAAATCTTATTGCAACCTGTCGTCGGGTTCCAGGTCATTTGTGTCCATTCGATGCTTGATTGTGCCATGGTTAAATCTTATATTTTTTAACGACATCGTTCGCGATTTTACTAGCGACTTTGTTATTTGATGCATGAAATAAATGATATATGATCGAATTTGTTGTATTTTTTTGATTGCATTATGGTCAACAACAATGAAGAAAAAATAGTGAAAATAAATTGAAATAAAGTTTAATATATTAGAAATTTTTCACTGAAAAATAAATTCCGTCATGCTACATAGTGCCTAATTTTTGCTTTCGATTTACGATTCCCACTTTTCCTATCCAAAAGAATACGCACAGATATAGTTCCAAAAACGAATCTCCTGCAGCATTCGATATACCTTTCTAATTTCCTTCTTGGTTAATTTTAAAGTTACCGCTGGTATTTCAATCAAGACAACAGAAGATTGTAAGTTGCAGTAGGGTTCTATTTACTATTTGCATTACTAACTCGCGGCAGAATTCTACTTCGCTGAAAATACGCCGAGCATATTGGTCTGCCTACCGAAATGCACTGTAAGCAGGGAAATGACACAGCTTAAGGCAAATGATTTTGGAAATCCTTCTTAGCGGGATTATAAATTTGTACTACTCCTGAAAATCTTAAAATTAAGTAAATCCAGATTCAGACTATTAATGCCCTGCAGAATCCCGCTTCGTTAAAGATAGCCTAGCTGGCTAGATTTGAAAAAAATTTATTGCTTTAACGTTTGGGCACATTATGTGTTTAATTTTTTACCAAACTGGTTACTATTTTGGCGGAAAATTGCAATATACTTACTTAGATTACTTGATTTCACCCTTATAATGTCATATATTAACACAGAAATATAAATAAGATAAGTTGGGATTCGCTATCAGTAATGGTATATTTGCCCAAAATTAGAAAATTACAAGCACATTAATACATGGCAAAGTTAATCAGCAAGCGAGTAAGCAATCTTATTAACGATCCCTATCAAGTTAAACTTTTGATAGAGTATCTCACCAATCCTGCAAGAAGAAAATTTATTAAAATTGAAAACATTGACGGGGACCAAGATAAGATCATTATTTATGAGATAGATGAACACGGTACAAAAAAAACGAGACCGGAACAGGTATATACATAATGCAAGTTGCAGAAAATACTATTCTAATTATAATTTTTCTATTACCGGGATTTTTTTTCATCTCCCTTCTTTACCAAGGAACTTTTGAAAAAACAACTTTAGAAAGATCAGCCCTATGGGAAACAGCAATGCTTCTAGCAGCTGCTTCATTCTTTCATGCTGTTTCGCTTCTAATAATAAGTAAGTACTGTCCTGATTGGAAAATTAACTATCAAAGTTTAGGCATTATTTTCAAGACAAATGAAAAGCTTTCTGAAGAAGCACGTAAATCAATCATTTGTATTTGCACTTATAATCTAGTAGTTTGGACATGGGGCGCCTTGTCAGGAATCTTTTTAAGAAAAGCAATCCTTGAATTGAAATGGCATCGAAGAATAAGATTTTTAAGATTAGCAAATCCTTGGTGGTACATTCTAAATGGTGAAACTGCTTTCTTTAAAGAAAACGAAGAGTCATATAGCCTGAAAGTTGTTGATGTTACTTATGTTGATATTCTTGTAAAGTTAGTGAATCAAAATGTAATCTATAGAGGAATAATGGTTGATCATTTTTTAAAAGACGGATCGCTCGAAGCTGTATCAATTAAAGCGGTTACTAGGAGAATTTTAGATCATGAAACTGATATTAAAGAATCAAAAGGTGACGATAGTATTTTTTATTTATTACCGGGAAATCAATTGACCATTTTTGCAAAAGACATTGTAAACATAAATATGACTTATGTTGATTTTGACTTATTAACTGAAATGAATCCTAATACTTACTCCGTTGCTTTATAATCATTTCTGTTTTCAAAACAACAAAAGAAAATTCAAGTTCCATCCCTTTGCTAACTCTTATCTTATTCACCATATCGATCTATTAATCTCAGTAAATTATTTTTGTCATTAAACAATTCTTCAATTTTATTATACGCATATAAAAGACATTCGATAAGTCCTATCAAATTCGGAACTACTATACCGTTCACATCTCCTTTCTTAAATTGCTCATCCGTCAAATTAGACGCTTTAATAAGCTTTTTCGTTTTGTTTATTTTCCCTTCTCCATCCTGAAAATATACCGGAATATGATTGTTACATTTATGGAAGCCATCTAGATTATGTTTGACGATTTTGTTTACATATCGTGAAATAATATCAACTGTGTCCATTTTTCCGGCCTCATATGGCCAAGATAATTTTTTTCGAGTATTAGATTTGTCATTTACTTTGGTACCAAACATATATAGTTTTACAAGAACTTCGAGAGTTTCATGACCAAACATATATAAACGATTATATTGTCTGAATAAAAACGCATCTGTATTTTTCAATTCCTCCTTTTTAGTGTCTTCATTTGAAAGTTCATATTCATCGTATCTTGCATCAGTTAACAAATCAAAAATATGCATACAGTAATCATTCATTGAACACATAAAATTAATATGCTTATTTCCTGTCAACTCATGATTTTGTATATTACATTCTACGGAATTGCTCCAATTGAATTTTAAGATTTCGTTCGAATTTTCAATTTCCCATCTTTTGCCGACGACCCATCGAGTCAATGCTTGCTCCCTTATTTGTTTAAATTTTTTCATATCTCAAGGAATTAAATAAAATTTCGTACTTGTATAACAAATTGATTAATTATTATAATCAATACTTAGTTAATAAAATATTTTCCTCTAAACTCAGCAAGAGCTCAAGACAAAGGATTTTAATGATCCTTTTCAGCTAGGAATTCTACTTCGCTGAAAATTCGCAGAGCATTCTGGCCTGCCTGCCGAAATGCATTGCATGCAGGGAAATCGCACAGCTCAAGGCAAAAGATTTTGGAAATCTTTCGCAGCGGGAGGTTTATTCTTAATAAATTCAGATTGATACTTATCAAATGTATCACCAAGACCGTTAAATTTGAAAATTAACATGTGCCACTGCTGAGAATCTGCTAGTTCAATTGACATAACACCGGTAGATTTTAATTTATAATTCTCCCAGCTTTGATACAATTCATAATCTATTGTAGTTGGGCCGTATTGACTAACGGTTATTGCATAGTTACCTATAACGGTATAAAATGTTTTACATCCTTTAAAATCAAAATTTATAAATGGTGAAATTAATTGGTTGTCTCCATCCTTTATTTCTTTAGGTGCAGCAAAAAGAATTGAATAATCATCATCCATGCGGGCATCACCATTATAAACCATTCGCCTTAATTTTTCAATTTGACGGTCTGATAAATAAATTTGCTTTACCAGAGCAGATTTCCATAAAATACTTAACACATATAATTTTATATATGTGTAATTCAAGTTTGAAAGATTTAAAAAATCACTTTGTGTACTACGTGTAACATTTGCCTGAATATTATACCTTTTTGGTGGCGGCTCCCTATTCAAAAAAACCTCACAAAAATAACTCTCATATTCATTACCGAGTTTTTGTTCGCATTGATGACAAAGTAATGGTGTTTTTATACCATCCCAATTCGGGTCTTCAATTCTTTTAACAGGTTGGTTATTGTCATAAGGTCTGACTTCAAATACCGTATTTTTACTTTTCTTTTGAATTAATCCGGTCTTTTTATAAATGTGTCTTGGATAGATATGACTTTCTTTTAATTCTTTTTCAATAAGACATAAAGAGCAAATTCCTATCATTAGTCCTCAAATTGTTTTAATTTTTTTTAAGAATCTTTCCTTTTGATAAATTCAAATATTTTCCTTCTTTTTCGATTCAATTTATTTTTACTTGCACTCGATCATTTCACTGAGACATTGGTTGAACAATTCCGTCATAACAAGGATTTCGCCGAGCATGCGGTCTAATTACTTTTACAACTTTAATTTGGAAACACAGATTCTCATCATCTCTTAACACCAAAATATAAAATTCCTTCCTTGTATCCGCTCGATTTAAATTCAATATTATTTTCTTTTTCGTCTTGCTTTGGATATGCAAAAAGCAAATAATCAATCGACTCAAAACCTGCATCATTAAATAAATTGATGAAGCATTCCTCAGTAAATGGAGTTTGACCATTTCTAATTGAATTAATATTTAATTGATGATTGACACGCGCATATATAAGGCCTCCGGTTTTTAATTTGTCAATACTGTCTTTAAATAATGTTGGCTCATTTTTCATTAAATGTAATATATTCGATAATATCAGATAATCGCATTGCTTGTTTAGATATTCAAGATTTTCGAAAAATGAATAAATATCTGTTCTATACATTAGTTTGAAATGCTTTCTATAGTCTTCTTCATTTAAAATATTTTTACTTGCAGCTTTTACCCAACTTGGTTTTTCATTCAATAAATATTTGTATAAATCATACATAAAATAGCCAGTGCCATTAGTTTTCTCAACGATATTAACCCAGTTTTGGTCAACGCCAACAATCTCATCAATACATTCATACAGATGAAACATATAGTAAAGAAAGTCAGGTACTCCACAACCTAAATCATATACACACACGTCCTTCCTTACTAATAAATTTCTTACAACTTGATGATTTTTATATGTATCCAAAATAGTGTGAATTCCATGAATGCTCTCATCAAAAAGATTTATTTCCATTTCGCTACTTCGATAAAAAATAATCAAAACATACTACGTTATATTTACTGACTTCATTTTTAAAAAATGAAAGTAAAATATTTTCAAATTATGCACTTTCAATAATTTTTATCTCTTCTTCGGTTAGCTTATAAAGTTCATAAACCAACTTATCAATTTGCCTTTCATAATCACTTATATCCGCTTGTGGATTTTTTCTCTTTAAATTCAATATTTTAGTTACAAGTTCCTTAAACGGCTTTTCTTGCTCTGTTGAAATTTGCTTTACCGGGATTTTATCAAAAAACACTTTTCTTAATTCACGGGTTCCTCCTAATAATTCTGGAAAATTATCTCTGAAGCAATAACGCCACAACGAAGAATTAAAAAAAGCATTAAGCCAATAAATATTTTTATTTGCAGTAAATATAAAGCACTTATTGTTGGTATAGAATTCTCCGTCTTTATCTAGATAAAAATTTAAAAACTTAGTTAATTCTGGATAAATAATTTTGGGCCTTTCAAAATCTTGCCAATACGCAATATTATCTTGTGTTTCAAACCACTTATTTGTAGTTTTCTTTCTTGATCCCTTCTCTCCGCTTTGTTCTATGCTTGCACCAAAACTTTTTAAATATTTTTTTATCGCAGAATATTTTTCAATGTCATAATTTTTACTCGGGAATGTTGCAATCAAATACAAATCCTGAAAATCCGCTTGCCACTTTTGAATATCTCTACCACGCAAAAGTGGTTTAATAATTTCAGCACTTTTGGGATCCTGAGCTATTAACTCATCTTTCTTTTTTCCATCTATTACGAAGGCTTCATTTAGACCAGTTAATATTCCACGTGAAATACTGATATCCCAGTCTTTGAGTGGTATTCCTTGAGATTCGATTTTTTGTTTAATTGCCAAGACATTTTTACTTTCAAAAGCCCAGGCATTTTCATTAAGATTGTTTTGGGCAAATTCCTGCTTTATTGAATCTAAAAAAACTTGAAAATTTTGTATGTCTAAATTTTCCTTTGGAATATTAGCATAATTAAAATTATTGTTTTCATTTTTTTGTTTTTCAAATCCAACAATTGCAGCATCTACAGTGGCTTCATCAAAAACGGGAATACCACTAAAATCCAAAAAATGTGTCAGTCTGGTCTTTTCTAAAAGAAACTTGCGCATTGTTTGCCCATAATTTGCTCTTGTAAATTTATTGGAAATGATAAATTGAAAAGCTCCTTTTGGTTTTAGAATATCAAAACTTAATTCAACAAAATAAGTAAGAAGATCGGCAATTGAATTGAAAATACTGAAGCGGTCTTTTAAAAACGGTTTGATTTCTGAAAACTCCTCCTGCCTAATATACGGCGGATTCCCCATCACCACATCAAACCCCACAAAATCCCCATCGTCGTTCAACACTTCCGGAAATTCAAAACGCCATTCAAAAGCATTTTCAAAAATTTTATTGGCTTTTATTTCTTCTATCTCTGTGTCGAGTTTTTCAATTTCTTCTGTGAGTTGGGCAACTTTTTTATTCCAATCGGCTTTCTCCTTTTTGTTCATTTCGAAGAGCTGCGTTTGCTGCGTAAGCTGGAATAATTCGCCGGATAATTTCCTTTGCTTTTTTATCTTCGGGTCGTTGGAAGAAATTTCACTCCTGAAATCTGATTTAATATCGGCAATCAGCTTTTCCATTTCTTTTTTCTGTTCTTTGCCTTCTGCATTGCGGTATGTCTCAACGGCAATTTTATAGCTGTCAATCGTCCATTTGCTTTTTTTGAGGGCTTGCTTTAAATCTGCATCAAGTGCAAAACGGCTTACCAATGAGTTTCCGCATTTAATGTTTATGTCAATGTTAGGCAGCGTCTCCAGTTCAGTGGCATTTTTATAGTATGCATTTTTTAGGAGTTCGATCCATAAACGCAAACGACAAATTTTTACGGAGTTTGAATTGATGTCGACACCGAAAAGACAATTTTCAATAATTGTTTCCTTTTCATGGAACAACATTTCCTGTATACGCTGGCTTTCTTTATTGCCGGGTGAGTATTCGAAAAGTTCGCCTTCGTCGTCGGTTATAATCAGTTCGTCGTTGACTACTTCAACATTGTATTCTTTCAAACGCTTTCCTTCTCTGTCCTGTAAAATTTTCAGGTCACTTTTTACGGCAATAATTTCATTGAGTGCAGAAACCAGAAAGTGTCCCGAACCCACTGCCGGGTCACATATTTTGAGACTGTTAATAATCTCATTGGCTTCTTTTCTGTTTTCGATTTTATCGTATAGCTCATCGATGTCTTTGCATTCCCATTTTTTCGCTTCATTGAATTTCTGCACAACGGCTTTGCGAATGGTTTCATGGCACATATACATGGTAATGAAACCCGGTGTGAAAAACGAACCGTCTTTGTAGCCGTTAATTTTCTCGAAAATTAATCCAAGTACGGAAGCATTTATGAGTGTTTTATTGTCCTCCTGTATTTCTTCTGAACCCTCACCGCTGAAATCGTATGCATTCAAAAATTCAAATAAATATTCGAGTGGCGACAAACTCCCTGATCGTTTTTTACCCTGCTTGTCTTTTAGTACTGTTGAGGAAATAACAGGAATCGTTTTATCATCGTTAATGTTGCTGATGAACAACGTAGACTGTTCGACTTCCGTTGGTTCAAAAAGTGAACTGTTCAAGTAAGGTACTTTCTCGAAAGCTTTTTTTACATCGATGTTCCTCTCACTATGTTTACGTGCCAACACTTGAAAAAATAGACTGTTGAGATCGTCATAGTTTTTTATTTTCTCTAAATTGAGGAAAGAATATGATTTGTCTCCCTTGTGGAAAGTGATGAGCTGAGCTTCCAACAACTTTAGAAACAAGATTCTATTTATCCATGTTATTGAAAGTTCAAGAGCAACATTGAATAATCGTTCTTGAGTATTGCTGCCGTACTGATTTGGTTTTTCTAAACGGCTTAACTTATCGAGACTGTCAAGTTGGATGATGGCATCTTCCATGAACGTCCCCGAATTTCTTTCACCCGGTTTGTTTCTTTCTATAAGTTTTTTGCTTCCTTCCTTGGTTTCTGTAAGACCGATAATGTGTAAGAGCTCTGTATAAAAGCGTTTGTTCAGACTGTTGCTGTCGTTGGCAAACGGAAGTTTTAACAGATGTTCGGGCGATAAAAGTTTGAATAAACTAATAAGCGAACTATCATCTTTTTTGTCAGAATTACGCAGCGGATTTTGATAATCCTGAATGTTGAAATACGTAAATTCAATTTCCGATGAAATGCCGGCGATAAAAGGTTCGGCGATTTGTTTGTAGAAAAAATCTGTCTTATTTTCGGCTAATCGTCCTTCTTCAAATTCTGTAAATTGTTTTACAAGATTTTTATTTTGTGCAAAAAGCCTGTCGAAAAGAGTAGCATCAAAAATAAACCATTCATTGATATTGGTTGCTATGAGATGTTTGACCTCAAGATTCTTATGCGTTATTCTTTCACGTAAATAGTAGAGCACCAATTCCTGAAACGCTTTTGTATTCAGTTTTTTTGTGGACACCATTTCCATTTTATTCGTCGGTTTCTTTGCTTCAACGATGACGCCCACAGAACTCTTAGCATTATTTCCATTATGAATGACGAGGTCATTCCTGCCTTTAGTATTGATATAATGATTTGGATCGAACAGAGATTTCTTTAAAAAATCGATGACGAGGTTTTTGTGAAACTCTTCGCTTTCCGTATCATTTGTACGATCAAGTAAGTTAATGAGGTTAGCCTTGAAGTTATCAATTTCAGTTCTGTTAGGCTTAACCTTTAGAAAAGCCTTGTTCAGCGCTTTCCTTGGATTTAATAATTTCAATTCCATCGAAAAATAGAAATTTGGTTTCAGGTTGTTAAGATAGGATTTTCACTCGGTAATCATCAATATAATTTTATTTTGTTGAATGTCTTTGCATTACATTATATCTATCTGAAATTTTTCTAATAAACCCATGCGCCAGATGATTTCTAAACGAAATAATACAATTTTTTACTCTTTCTTTTCAAACACACCTTAACCTTATTACATCATTTACGGTTGTTTCGTAATTTTTTCAAATTCGCTTTTGATAAAAATTAATAAAATAAAAAAATGAGGTAATAAGGTCTTGTTTTGAGGGTGGGCTTTTACTACTGAGGTAATGAGGTCATGTTCTAAATGAAATTAATTTATGGTGAGATAAAAAATTAAATTTCTGAAATAAACTACATTCAATTCTCGGGTATTCTTTTTAATGTCTCCATAAAAAATGCCCAATACTTTTGTACGGAACTAATCTGAACCTTTTCATCCGGTGAATGAGCGCCGCGTATATTAGGTCCGAAGGAAATCATTTCCATCTTTGGATAATTAGTTCCTAAAATACCACATTCCAGGCCTGCATGACAGGCACTAACTAAAGCACTATCTTTATAGAGTTCTTTGTACAAATCACTCATTAATTTAACAATGGAAGAATCTGGGTTGGGTGTCCAGCCGGGATAAGAACCTTTGTATTCGACACGAGCGCCAATTAACTCAAATGTGTGTTTCAGGGAATTTGCCAGATCCATTTTTTCAGAATCCACGGAGCTTCGGGTTAAGCATTGTAGTGAATATTCACCATCCTTTACTAATACACGTGCTAAATTATTTGAAGTTTGAACTAAATGTAAAACATCAGGACTCATTCTGTAAATACCATTGGCGCAAGCATATAAACTTTTCATTAATTTAATCTGAAACCCTTTTTGCAATACGCGTTTAGGGCCATCACCTTTTTCAATTTTTACTGCAAGTCCGGGATCTGTTGTTTTATATTCTGCTTTCAATTCAGGCTCTATCTCCTTAATAAAGGAATGAAATCTATCTTCATCACTTTCCGGAAATACAATTTCAGCTACAGACTCTCTTGGAATAGCATTGCGTAAACTTCCTCCATCGACACTGGCGATTTGCATTCCAAACTGTTCAAATGCTTTATACAAAATGCGATTCATTAATTTATTCGCATTGCCTCTTCCTTTATAAATATCCATTCCGGAATGTCCGCCTGTAAGACCGTTTACGAATATTTTATAGACAATGGAATTGGGTGGAGCGGCTTCCAATGTATAGCTTCCTGTTGCAGTAACATCAATTCCTCCTGCGCATCCAATGGTTAGTTCATTATCATCTTCTGTATCGAGGTTCAATAATATTTTACCTTTTAATAAACCTCCCTTTAAATTTAATGCGCCTGTCATTCCTGTTTCTTCATCGATGGTAAATAAAGCTTCAATGGCAGGATGCTCTATTGTTGAAGAAGCCAGCACCGTCATAATGGATGCAGCACCAATTCCATTATCAGCTCCCAGGGTAGTTCCCTTTGCTTTTACCCAATCACCCTCTACAAACATTTCTATTCCCTGAGTATCAAAATCAAAAACAGTGTTTGCGTTTTTCTGATGAACCATATCCAGGTGACTTTGCAAAACAATAGTCTGTTTTTTTTCCATGCCTTTACTTGCAGGCTTTTTAATGATCACATTTCCCACCTCATCTTTACTTGTTTCCAATCCAAGTTTTTTTCCAAATTGCATCATAAATTCAATGATGCGTTCTTCTTTTTTTGATGGCCTTGGAACAGCATTTAAGTCAGCAAAATAATTCCACATGGCTTTGGGCTCTAACTCTCTAGGTGTTTTTGACATACTAATTTTAGAATAAATTGATGTTAAAAATTATTTACAAATATATTCTATTTTACAAGATAGAAAACAGAAAATTTCACTACATTCATTTAAGTTCATTTGTTTATCTATTTTTGCAGTTCAAACATTATTATGAAAAAATACTTACTCCTTTCCCTGCTAATTTCTATTTCAATTCAACATGTTTTTTGTCAGGCGCCAATGCCTGCCTCCGGAATAATGCAAAATTTGAATCGATTGAACGTTCTTGGCTCGGTACTTTATATAGCCGCTCATCCTGACGATGAAAATACACGTTTGTTAGCGTATTTAAACAAAGAAAGAAATTTTCGTACTGCTTACCTTTCTTTAACGCGCGGTGATGGCGGACAAAACCTTGTTGGCAAAGAACAAGGTGAAATGCTCGGATTGCTGCGTACACAGGAATTGCTTGCTGCAAGAAAAATTGATGGGGCCGGACAATATTTCACCAGAGCCAATGATTTTGGTTATTCAAAAAACCCCGAAGAAACTTTCCGTATCTGGAAGAAAGATTCCATTCTGGCAGATATGGTTTGGGTCATACGTAACTTCAGACCTGATGTTATTATTTGCCGTTTTCCAACAACCGGTGAAGGAGGGCATGGACATCATACAGCATCGGCAATTCTCGCTCTCGAAGCATTCGATGCAGCTGCAGATCCAAAGAAGTTTTCCTGGCAATTAAAATATACAACTATTTGGCAAACAAAAAGAATTTTCTGGAACACTTTTAACTTCGGCGGCACCAATACTACTTCACCCGATCAGCTTCAAATTGATGTGGGCGGTTACAATCCTCTATTGGGAAAAAGCTATGGAGAAATTGCTGCAGAGAGCCGCACCATGCATAAGAGCCAGGGATTTGGTTCAGCCAAAACAATGGGAAGTACGATAGAATATTTTAAACAACTAAAAGGTGATTCTGCAAAAAAAGATTTGTTTGAAGGCATAGATGTTTCCTGGAATAGAATTCAGGGTGCAAGCTCGTTCACAAAAAACATTGATGAATGTATTAAGAATTTTAATGCTCAGAAACCGGGGGAAAGTGTACCAAAACTCGTCGCACTTTACAAGGCCTTACAACAACTTCCCGAAAAAGATGAAATTACTCGTTACTGGAAAAAACAGAAACTAAAAGAAATGGAAGCATTTCTTTTCGATTGTGCCGGTTTATGGTTTGAAGTTTCTGCTAATAATTTCTCGGCAATTCCGGGAAGCAAAATAGAATTTCAGTCTCAATTCATTAACAGAAGCAGCAGCGATATAAAAGTGAATAAGATTTCATGGGATACCAATGATGATACGTTAATGGCGCTTTCACTTAAATCGAATGTATTCTCCACATTCAAACATATCGTTACACTGCCGGCTAATATTCCTTACTCAAGCCCATACTGGCTGAACGAAGCTCACGATGAAGGCTACTTTACGGTTAAAGATCAAACATTAATCGGTAAAGCGGAAAATACTCCTGCAGTATCTGTAACTTTTGACATAACTATAGAAGGTTTAAATCTGAAGGTTGAACGACCTGTCGTTTATAAGTCTGTCGATCCCATTAAAGGAGAGGTATACAGACCTTTCGAAATTATTCCTCCGGCTACTGTAAATTTCTCTTCCAAAGCTTTCGTCTTTATGAATAAAAAGCCAGGAAAGCTTCAAATTGAAATGAGATCCAATACTGATAGTCTAATCGGAAAGTTACGAATAATTGTCCCTGATGGATGGCAGGCTAGTCCTGATTTGATTGATTTCGGAAAATTGAAAAAGAATGAAGAGAAAATTTTTGAGACTACGATTACGCCGTCCAAAGACAACTCTACAGGAATTATATCTTCTGCTATTTCTTCGGGCAATACAACTATATCCAAAAGTATTCATCGTCTGGAATATGATCACATACCTTTTCAATTCAAACTTACTGATGCAAAAGCTAAAGTAACAAGCCTTGATCTGAAACTCGCAGGTATGAACATTGGTTATATTCCCGGCGCAGGTGATGATGTAGCAGAAAATTTATTGCAGCTTGGATATAATGTAACTATGCTGCCCAAAGATTTACTTGCAAAAAAAGATTTATCGGAGTTCGATGCCATTGTTACCGGCATAAGGGCTTTCAATACAAATGAATGGCTACAGGACTTTGATAAAAAACTATTGCAGTACGTTAATCAGGGAGGAAATCTAATCATACAATACAATACCAACAACCGCATTGGACCACTAACGGCGCGTATTTTCCCCTATCCATTTACGATATCCCGTGAACGTGTTACAGACGAAAATGCAGAAGTCAGAATACTAAACCCAAATCATCCTTGTCTCAACTACCCAAATAAAATTACTTCCGACGATTTCAAAGGTTGGATTCAGGAAAGAGGAATTTATTTTGCAACGGAGGTTGATTCATCGTATCAGAAAATATTTTCCATGAATGATGCAGGCGAAAAGCCTCAAGACGGAAGCCTTATTGTTGGAAAATATGGCAAAGGAAATTTTGTTTATACCGGATTAGTTTTTTTCAGAGAAATGCCTGTAGGTATTCCCGGAGCCTACAGGCTATTCGTTAACCTTCTTAGCTTGCCAAAAAATAATTAAAATGAAAGAGAAGGAAGACAAAGCAATAAACTGGAAACTGGTTTATCTTCTCATTGTTGTTTTCCTTATTTTACAGATTATAATTTATTTTAAACTTACTATCCACTTTTCATGAGTACAATTGATTGGATTGTAATGGGAATTACACTTGTTGCAGTCGTTCTTTATGGAATGTGGAAGAGTCGCGGCACCAGAAACATTAAAGGTTTTTTACTTGCTGACAGGAAATTAAAATGGTACCACGTTGGATTATCTGTAATGGCTACGCAGGCGAGTGCTATTACATTTCTTTCAGCACCGGGTCAGGGATACAGCGATGGTATGCGTTTCCTTCAATTCTATTTTGGACTTCCGCTTGCCATGATTGTACTCTGCATAACCTTCATTCCGATTTTCCGTGGATTGAATGTTTATACAGCATATGAATATCTGGAAAAAAGATTCGATGTTAAAACACGCATGCTTACTGCATTTCTTTTCTTATTACAGCGGGGAATTTCAACAGGCATTGCCATCTATGCCCCTTCTATTGTACTTTCAACTATTCTTGGTGTGAACATTACTTACACAACCATATTCATCGGCGGACTTGTAATAATTTACACCGTGTATGGCGGCACGAAGGCTGTATCACACACACAGTTTTTTCAAATGTTTGTAATTTTTTTCGGATTGTTTTGTGCAGCATATATGGTCATTTCCATGCTGCCTGAAAATATCAGCTTTATTGATGCTTTACATATTGCAGGAAAGATGGATAAGATGAATATCATAGACACTCATTTCAACTGGAACAACAGGTATAATATATGGTCAGGTATTATTGGAGGATTTTTTCTACAGCTCTCCTATTTTGGCACTGATCAGTCGCAGGTGGGCCGGTACCTTACCGGGAGCTCAAATGCGCAAAGCCGTTACGGATTGGTTATGAATGGTCTTTTAAAAATTCCCATGCAATTTGTGATTTTACTGATTGGAACCCTGGTTTTTGTTTTCTATCAATACCATCCTGCTCCTGTATTTTTCAATAAGATGGAAATTTCGAAAATCGAAAACAGCAAATACAAAATTGAATATGCTTCATTAGAAAAACAATATGCCGATGTTCATAATGAGAAAAAGGAATTTCTTGGAAATCTAAAAACCGGACTTGACACTAAGGATCAGATATTAATAGACCACACGCGAAACAATCTACAGCGTGCAGAAAAGAAAGAAAAAGAAATTCGAAAATCAGTAACGGAATTAATAAGCAAGAATGATCCCGATGCTGACACAAACGATACCAATTATATTTTTCTCACTTTCGTAACAAATTATCTTCCTATTGGATTAATCGGATTGCTTATTGCCATAATTTTTCTCGCTTCCATGGGCTCGACAGCCAGCGGATTGAATTCACTAGCCTCAACAACCATCGTTGATATTTACAAGCGGTTCATAAAAAAACATGCGAATGAAAAAGAATATCTTTCAGCATCTCGCAAAGCAACTCTGGGCTGGGGGATATTTTGTGTAATCACAGGAGTGTATGCAAGTAAAATGGGAAATCTGCTCGAAGCGGTAAACATACTTGGCTCACTATTCTACGGTACAATCCTGGGTATTTTTATAGTTGCATTTTATATGAAAAAAATCAATGGTCAGTCTGTTTTCTATGCAGCAATACTTACGGAAATCTTTATTTTCCTTGCCTGGCAGGCTGAACTAACAGCCTTTCTTTGGTTAAATGTAATCGGCTGTCTGATGGTTATGATTTTTTCTTTTCTGCTCCAGCGATTGCCTTTAATTCATAAAAAATAAGATTCCGATTTAATTATTAATACAAAATAAAAAGAGCGCTGCTCTTTTCAGAACAGCGCTCTTTCCATAAGAATTATAATATTAATTTCCTTTTTTCGCTTCGCCGATTAGTTTTTCATTCAACTTAACATAATCATCGTTTTTATCTTCTTTAGCAAGTTCCATGGAACGCTGCGCTGTTTCAATTGCACCTTTAGTATCTTTTAACTTATTCTGAATTTTCGCTTTGAGGTGATACATCCAGTACGCTTTAGGGTTCGATTCGATTGCAAGGTTACTCCATTTAAGGGCTGCAGTTAAATCTTTACCGTTTTCGAAATAATAATTTGCCGCCTGAAAATATGGGCGGGTATCCTTTTCAAGAGCGGTCTCTATATTCTTCATAACCTTCTCATCAATGTCAGTAGTAACACCAAAAGCTATACGTGTTTTATCCCAGAGCAATTCAATATTGGTTGATGTGGGAGTCATGTCTGCAAAGTTTATTGTAAATGTTTCAACTTTATTGGAGAGAGTCGTTGGTTTAACTTTAAATCGCAACACTTCATTCTCAGCTTTATATTCAGCAACATCACCGCCGAGTTTAAGGTCTTTATAGATCAGAATGTCCCAGCTATCAGCACCGGGAATGCTATACACTGCATAAGTACCTGCAACCAGAGGCATACCTGCAATTTTGACATCTTCACCAAAAGTAATCTTAGTAGAAGCATTCGCACCGGTTCTCCAGGTTTTTCCATAAGGGACAAGGTCACCAAATATACTACGGCCTTTAACGCTTGGGCGGGAGTATTCGATTTTCAAATTTGATAACCCGAAAGCCTGATCAATTGTTTGAAGCGGGCTTGGAGCAGGAACTTTTAATTGCTGAGCAAATGTTGAATCTGCATTTGAAAATAGCAAAGCTATTATTAGAGCTGTTGCTTTTAGGATTTTCTTTAATTTCATTTTTATTACTTTTTTTTAAATAGATTGCAAAACTACAATAATATCCTGAATAAGCAATTGGGTTAAGGATGCATAGTAACAATAGAATAAAATACATTTCCTTCAATAAGAGAATAATCCGACGATTCTACTACTCCATCTCCTGTAATATCCTCCTGAACGTAACCTAACAATGTAAAATAAAGTGCATTTTCCATATCGGAATAATCCTGCGATTCAATTACTCCATCCTGATTTCCTGCTCCCGGACTTGCTCTTGCAATATCTCCACTATACATTGCCCATCCATTTTGGTCAAATGTTTCTGTCATATTATTACCGTATGCTTTGGCCTTAGCAGTAGTGAATAAATAATTTGTTCCTGAGACCAGATTAATAGGGGAAGCACTCCATGTTTCAATTGAATTTCGATGGCGGATTCTTATGTAGTAATTGTTTCCGGGTATAACAGTTGTTTTAAAAGTAACCCGGGCCGTTCCATCTGTATGCAATATACTAATTTGCTGATCGACTACTGTTGATGGAAGCGTTGTAGTCATTGCGCTGATGTAAATTGAATCGGCATCAGTCGTTGAAGCACCGGGTGTACCTGTCAAATAAAGACAGCCACCACTTCCAAAGTTATTCATCATTCCGCCGCCTGTATAAAATCCTTCGATAAATACTTTTGTATCCAATGTTGCAGGACATCCTGCACCGTTAGAATCAAATAAAAGATTTACAGCTGTTGATGTTGATGAACATGCTGAACGGTTTGTTACTGTTACAGTATAGCTTCCGGCTATTGAAGCAAGATAGGATGCACTACTTCCTGATTGTACAGTAATACCGTTGCGTTTCCAAACGTAATTAAATCCGTTTCCTGCCGGTGTGCTTAAAAGATACGTTCCTCCATAGCATGCGTGAATTGTCGCTTGATCCGAAATATATGCTACAGGACTACAAGCTGTGCCCTGGAATTTATAAATTGTTCCTCCATAAGCAATGACATATAGTTCTCCCCACTTATCTTCTCCAAAAGAAACAAGTGTGCTTCCGCCTAATATACCAAGGCTCGAAAGTGTAAAACCACCGATTCCGTCAGGAACAAGTGTCTTTATTGTTGCATTACATTCATCCGTGAGAAAATATTTGCCAAACAAATTTGAATATTCAGCCCCCCTGTAAACATAACCTCCAACAATAGCACAAGTAGAAGTCGGTGTTTGCGAAACTTCTAAAACCGGAAAAACATAATTTGAAATTGCTCCGCAACCGGCTGTGTTATAGGTATGATTTCCTTCGTAACACCGCCAGCCGTAATTTTGCCCGCCTAAACTGCTTTTGGGTTGAAAATCTATTTCTTCATATTCAAGCTGCCCTACATCGCCTATCCATAAATCCCCTTTCAGTCGGTCGAAACTCCACCGCCAGGGATTACGAAGTCCATAAGCCCAGATTTCATCTCTGCCGGCAACACCGACGAAAGGATTTGTAGCAGGAATAGTATAACCCCCAATACCGCTAACATCGATTCGCAGCATCTTGCCAAGCAAAGAATCGAGATTTTGAGCCCTGTTTCCGGGATCGCCACCACTACCACCGTCACCCATTCCTATATAGAGATAACCGTCCGGTCCAAATTCAAGGTTGCCTCCATTGTGATTTGAAAAAGGCTGATAAATTGTAAGTAAAACCTGCTCACTTGTTGAAAGAGCAGTATCCGGATTTAATGGACTTCGGGAGAATCTCGAAATTCTGGTAGCTCCTGTAGTTTGCATAGTATAGTTCACATAAAAATATCCTGTTGAAGCATAATTGGGAGGAAAAGCAAGTCCCAACAGTCCACGCTCACCGCCTGACAATACTCTTGTTCGAATATCTAAAAACGGTGTTGTTTTACGGACTCCATTTGAATCAACAATAAATATTCTTCCGGCCTGCTCAACGACAAAAACACGACTATCGCCGGCATTGGCTAAGTCGACCGGACTAGTGAATCCGGTGGAGAATTGAACCAGTGTGACTTGTGCAACGTTTTGAGTTATATTAAAAAGTAAAAGGAGCTTTAATAAATATACTTTTTTCATATTTGATGGACCTTTGCTTAAAGAAATTATATAATGCTAAATATACAAGAAATAATTGAATCTTCTCCACATGAATTTAGGCTAATTATTAAATTCTCGACATATCATATTTTTTTTACCTTCGAACTTCCAACCTTATTTAACAAAATAAAAAAATGAAAAATTCTTACTCAACGCTATTGGTTTTTTTCCTATTGATTGCATTTGCAAATGCTCAAAAATCTAAAGAAAAGGATTACACAAAAGAAGATGAAAAAATAAATAACAAGCTTTCAGCTATTTTTGACAAGGATAAATTCGCAGACTGCATTGATGCCAGTGATTCTTATATCACGGATGAAAAAACATCACGGAGTCCGTTTCCATATCTTTTCTCCAGTATGAGTTACTTTGCAATCTATAACGACCAGGAAAATTTCGACATGAAAAAATTCAAAGACCCGCTTCGGAAAGCTATTAGTTTCATGGGTCGTTTTAAGAAAAAAGATAAAAGCGGGGAAGTACAAAAGGAAAACTCTGAATTCTTAAGTAATCTGCAAAATGCAGTATTATCTGAGTGTGCGTCCTTGAAAGACAAAAAAGATTTAAGATCTCTTCAAAATCTATCACGCGACATTGCTAAGAATTATGATAAAGATGCGGCTATGCTTATTATCAGTGGAGTTTATTTGTGTTCATCAGATGTAAAACCTGAAGGGGAAAAAAATATAGAAAGCGGAATGAATTTTCTTAAGAAACGAAAGGCTGACAATGACACAAAATTTGATAGTGAAGAATCCGGTACACTTTCTAAAGCCTTTGTTTTGTATACTGATTATCTTTCTACAGGAAAAGATCCCGTAAAGACAAAGGAGGTTATGCAATTTGCTTCTGACATCCTACCGGACAATGATGCTATTAAAAAACAGTCTGAAAAAATAATGAATTAATAGTGTTAACTAATTTTACGGTTGGGAGAATAAAAGTTCCGGCTGCTCCCCTGCATTGACTCCAGCAAGAAAACCTGTTGTCCATGCCGCCTGAAAATTAAAACCGCCTGTCACGCCATCAATGTCTAATACTTCGCCTGCAAAATAAAGCCCTTTTACTTTTTGACTTTCCATGGTTTGCATATTTACCTCTTTGAGGCTTATTCCTCCACAGGTTACAAATTCTTCTTTGAATGTCGTCTTTCCTTTTATCTGCAATGCCATCCGGCAGCAATGCTGAACAAGCTTGTTTAGTTTTGCTTTATTAACCTCGCTGCATTTATCCTCTGCTTCAATTCCGGATAGTAAACACAATCGCTGCCATAATCTGGAAGGTAAACCATGAAAAGAAACTCCTGACATTTTTTTGTTTGGAGAATCTTCTTTGAGAGAAAACAATTCGTTTCGTGTATTTTCTTCATTCATCCCCGGAATCCAGTTTATATAACAGGTAGCCAAATAACTTTTATCAAAAAGCCATCGCGCTGCAAAAGCGGAAAGGCGAAGAACGGCAGGGCCGCTTATCCCCCAATGCGTGATTAATAAAGGTCCTGTCGAATCAAGCTTTGAGCCTTCCAGACTTACAGTTGCAGATTGTGATGATATTCCTTCCAAACCTTTTAACGGCGAACCCGGGATATTGAAAGTAAACAAAGAAGGAACAGGAGGAATGATTGTATGACCCAGTTCTGAAATCCAATCGTAGCTGCTTTTATTGGCACTGCCGCCTGTAGTAATAATAATCCTGTCAAAATTTAATTTTTCTCCATGCTGAAATTGCAATTCAAATTTTCCGGACTCCAATTTTAAAACCTTTAGAAGAGCATAATTCATTTTAATTTTAACATTAAATTTTTCAGCTTCATCTAACAGGCAATGAATGATGGTTTCCGAATTATTGCTGATAGGAAACATTCTGCCATCATCTTCTGTTTTCAGTTTCACTCCGCGCGATTCAAACCATTGTACGGTATCGTTTGTGTTGAAACGGGAGAAAGCATTTCTTAATTCTTTTTTTCCTCGGGGATAAAATTCTATCAGACGGGCATTATCAAAACAGGCATGCGTTACATTACAACGCCCGCCACCTGAAATTCGTACTTTAGAAAGAACCTTGTTTGATTTTTCAAACAGAGAGACAGTATGCCGGGGGTAATTTGCGGCACAGTTAATGGCTGCAAAAAATCCGGCTGCTCCTCCTCCAATGACTGCTATGTTCATATAGTGCTGACGAAAATACGATTATTAAAACTAGAAATGCCTTTCTTCTTTAAGCCCGTAAAATAATTTTCTACATTTACAGCAAAATAAATACTAATTTCGTCCGGTAAACAATAAAATGTTGCTGACAAAATAACAAACCTAATAGAAAATAAAATATCTCAACCTATGAAAAAAATTTACTCTTTAGTTATCTGCTTTTTATTACTTATAGTTTCTATATCGACTATAGCTCAGCCGGGATGGACCATTTATAACAGTACAAATTCTGCATTGACATCCGGTACCTACCGCGCAATTGCCATTGATCAAACAGGCAATATCTGGGCAGGAGGATCATATTCCGGATTGTTTAAATTCTCTTCCAATACATGGACAGGATATAATTCAACAAGTTCAAATTTATTGCACGATGATATTCAGGATATTTTAGTTGATAATTCTAATAATATCTGGACAGCCAATTATAAAGGGGTTTCTGTTTTTAACGGCTCTACCTTCACTAATTATGACACTGCCAATGCATCATTTGATGGGTCGACAGTTTATGCTTTGGGTAAAGATAATAATGGTGTTATTTGGCTTTCTTCTGTGAATGGCAGTTTTGGTTATCAGGGAATTACAACCTTTGACGGAAGCACCTGGAATAATTTAACAGGGTATCCTTCGCAGGTTGCCGGTGGAGAATTTTCGGATTTTGCTTTTAATTCCGGTAATGAAACCTGGATAGCTTCCGGAACAGGAATTACTAAATTCGGCAGCACATTTACATTCTATCCAAAAGCTGTAACAGGACTTTGGTCTTCGTCGTGTGTGGCTATCGATGGCAGCTCGAATATGTGGGCAGGTGGATTCGATGGAATTTTAAAATACACCGGTTCAACATGGACGATGTATGAAAATGTTGCTGACTTAGGGCTGACAAGCAATACTCTCTACTATGATATTTGTGTTGACGGGAATTTACTTTGGATTGGTACGTCAAGCGGCTTATTGAAATTTGACAGAAACAGCGGAACTATTCTTGCAAATTATAACGCCTCCAATTCACCGTTAACCAACAATTGCGTAACAAAAATTGTTAAGGATGTAAACGGAATTATCTGGATGGCAACCACAATTGGAATTGTTAAATTAGATCCTACACTTGTTGCTGTGAAAGAACTGACAAATGCCGATCCTTTTCAAATATTTCCTAATCCTTCAGAAGGTTCTTTTAATGTTACTTTTAACACCGGTGTAAATACTGATTATAAAATTTATTCGGTCGATGGAGCATTTATTAAATCCGGAAAAATGACATCTAATAAATCTCAAGTTAGTCTTTCTGATTCTCCGGATGGAGTTTATTTTATTCATATTACTAATGAATCTTCAATTAATCAAATTGTAAAATTGATTAAATACTGATTTGATTGTTGATCGGGTTTCGATGATGAATGGGCAGAGTGGTCTTTGGAAGGAGTTTTCGTATTCTCAACAGCCTTTAAGAAAACTATTCTTTGTGAATCACTGTGGACTTTGCGTTCACTGCGATTTAACACAAGTTATAATTAAGTCCCAAATTTTAACTAAAGAATATTCTTCTTAAATATTCTTCTCAAAAAAACACTTTTAGAAAAAAAATCACCTTAAAAGAGAAAAATGCCCTACATGGGTATGCGTTTCACTGCAAACATCGGTAATAAGAATTCTATAAACATATACATCAGCCTGAGCCGGGCCGCCATCAATTTTTGCATCCCATCCGACAAGTTCACTATTCGATACAAATATTTTAATTCCCCAGCGGTCATAAATTTCCATACGGTAATCGACGGCTCCTATAACCAGCGGCTTAAAGACATCATTTAAATCGTCTGCATTTGGTGTAAAAGCATTTGGAATCCAGAAACTATAATCCTCCTTTACTTCAACTACACCCTTAGTTGAATCAATACACCCTTGCTCAGAAACAACAATAAGGTTTACATCGTAAATTCCAATCCCTTTGTACTTGTGAACAGGGGAATAAATATGCGACGATAAGCGATCACCAAAATTCCAGTACCATGAATTAATATTTCCGGAAGCAATTGAAGAAAGGTTTGTAAATTTTGTTTCTTTATTTAAGCAAGCATCGTCGGCCGAAAAATTTGCAACGGGGTTGGGGTTGATAGTAAGCTGCTTTTCCACAGAATCAATACATCCAACATTGTTACTGGCAATAAACATAACGGTATAGCTTGCTTCACTGTTATAACTATGATTTGGATTTCGAATATTTGATAGTGCTGACCCATCACCAAAATTCCACAACCAGCCTGTTATGAATGAATAGACATCGGATGATTTGTCTGTAAAATTAATTGGATTATTTACACAAACTCCCGTAGAAATAAAATCAGCATTAGGTGCGGGGAAAATATTTAACAACTTTGTAATGGAATCCAAACAACCGTTATTACCTGTTACCCTAAGACTAACCGTATGTGCACCGGGACTGGAATATGAATGTGTTGGATTCTGAACGGTTGAAGTCTGAGAATTATCGCCAAAATTCCAATGCCAGCTTTTAATGTTTCCCGCACTAATAAATGAAGAATCTTTAAACAATACAATTTTGTTTGCGCAAGCATCTTGAGCAGAAATTAATGCAACAGGATTGGGAAGAACACTAATAGTCTTTGCTATTGTATCAGCACAACCGTTCAAATCTTTTACAATTAATGAAACAGAAAAGTTATTTTGTGCAGTATATGTATGCAATGGATTCTGTATAATGGATCCGGGAAGGCCGTCGCCAAAATTCCACGACCACGATGTAATGGTACTCCCCTGAGAAGTAGAATTATCGGTAAACTGAACAGGAGCGCCTTCACATTGAGGTGCAAATGAAAAATCAGAATTAGGAATACCAATAATATTTACAGGAAGAGTAATACTTGAATCACAGGAATTCTGGCTTCCGACTGTAAGTTTAACATTGTATACTCCGGGTGTTGAATATAAATGCGTCGGAGCAGATAATGTTGAAGTAGTACCATCTCCAAAATCCCAAAGTATATTAGTTAAAGAAATGTTGTTGGTAGCCGTACTTGTATTTGAGAATTGTGCTGAATAATTACACTGATTTTGAAAAGTGAAGGAAGGACTGATGCTGCCCGGAGAAAGCACATTTGTCAATGTAACAGAACATCCGGATACAGAAATAAGCGTAACAGTGTATGAAACGCCTATTTGTGGATTGTTAACTGTAATGGATTGTGATGTATCGCCGGTACTCCAGAGATACCCTTCAAATCCGGGAGGAGCTACCATATTTGCAACATTGCTTCCCGGGCAATAGTCGCTGGAAATAGTAAGCGGACTGCAATAGCAATCAATGTAAGCATAACCAAAGTGCGCACCCAAGCCGCAATCGCTGGTTGAAAATTCAATGGTTACTGTTTGACCGACATAGGAAGAGAGGTCAATACCAACCGTTGTCCAGTCCTTCCAGCGTATTACACTACCGTTTATATTCTCTGTTTTAAATCCCGGTATTCCGGCAGAAGAGTACACTAAGTATGTTCCGCAAGGCACAGAAACACCTGACTGATCGTATACGCGAATTTCAAAACGTGGTTGATCACCAACAGTATGATTGGGATCTTCAAATACTACAGCATAACGATAAATAAACATTTCATTTATTGAACCAACATTGAAAGAATAAATAAGCTGTTCCGCTTCACTTCCGGAGCTTGAGTTTCCCAAACGCGCGGAGTATTGTCCACCGGGAGCTACAACCGTCAACTGTCCATTTGTAAACGGATCTGTTCCCGGACCTGTCATAATGGTATGCCGACCCGCTACAATTCCCGGGTTCGTACTGGAAATTGGGCAACAGGTACCGGTCGTACCCGACCATCCTGCAAAATTATTCTGTTCAAAATCTGCATTCGTGCAACTGGATTGCGCAGTGCATATTTCATTTAATGAGGTAAGAAATAAAATCTCAATAAATAGTAAAAAATGTTTTAAGGTAAAAAGTGATTTCATGTTTTGTGTTACTAAAATTAATTAAAGGATTTTTACCCATAAAGAATTTTTAGTTTTAAATCTATTTTAATAAATAATCAATAAAGGTTTTAAACCATATTTAATCCAATAGTTCTGACCTTTTATTTCTCATTGAGCTGTAAAATACAAAAAGGCTTTGATATAAAAAACAGAATTTATGTAATTAAAAATTTTTCTGACTGTTTCTTCATAAAAGAAACAGTCTTTTAGTGATTTTAAAGTTATAACCTATTTTCTATCTTGAATTATTTGGTTAATTATTATTTGAGTTGAAAGTACTTTTGAGAAATTATTTATCATATAAATTAAATTAAAAGCATGTAGAAAGGTTTAAGTTTTTCCCTTTGTATGGACTAATTCAACAATCAATAGAACAAGAAGTAGAAGGTGTATTCAAACAATAAGCTTGAATTTGCCTCAAAAAAGCAGGTTCTCTGATAATAATGTAACATTTTTGTCAATCTCAATTAATTAATACATTGCGTATTCTAAACCACACTCATACATGAATTCAATTTGCCGAATTATTTTATTAATAGCATTTTTATTAAATGCTTTTAATTTACAAGCACAGTCGACCAGAAAAAAAACAATTTCGCAGCCGGCTCCTGTTAGTGCACCGGATACCGCTCAACAGAAAAAAGTTGAAGCGGAACCAATAGATGAGCCTGTAAGTGAAAAACCACTTAGAAAAGAATTTAACGCTTCAAAATCGTCGGAAAAATATTTTATGGTTCCCACAGGAAAATCAGGAGTAAATATATTTTACCCATCTCCGGATAAAAAGAAAGGCATGGTTGAATGGAATTGGAATATTTATAACAACCAATTCGAAGAGGCCGGAACTAAAACCTTTATGGTTGACTCTAAAATGGATTATGGAGATTATTTTTATGATGAAACAAATGACCATATATATATTTTATTTGGCAAGCAGGAAATTAATCCATCCTTCCCCGTTGCTAATGGGTATAGGGGTAAATTTGAAATTGTTGATATGGATATTAAAACCCAAACAGTTGCTCGTTTAAGCGGTGAATTCCTGAAGAAAATGCATGTTAATGTATTCAAAGCTATTAATGGTGAAGCTTACGTTGGTGGTACGGTTGCGCCAACAAATGGACAGATTCGCTCGGCCGTTTGCCTGACCATGCTTACGTGTTTTATTGGCGGAAAAAAAAGATTTGATATTTTTCCATATCTGGTAAGAGTAAATTCAAAAGGTGCTCAGGAAATTAAGATGCCAAATCAGAAACAAGGTGAAGTCTTAAATCTTGAATATGATTCTACAGCTAAAAAGATTTTTTGTACAGCTCTTGATGCGCCTGTTCCCACTGACAGAAACTTGATAATTTGTGAAATTAATTCTACATCTACTGCGGGTAAACCAATAACAATAAAAAGTAATCCCGGATATTATTTCATAAATGCACAGGTTCAAGCCATCAGTTCAACCGAAAGAATCATAATTGGTTCATATCTTAAAACAACAGGAAAAGACAAGCTGCTGTTTGGAATGGGTCGAAAGACGCAAAATGCTATGCCGCCTTCCACCGGTTTGTACATCCTAAAAATTAACGGCTCAAAACAAGACTATTTACAATTTTATCCGTTTTCCAAATTTACAGACGTCAAGGATGCAATTCAAACCGTAGGAAAAGGAAAAGAGAAAAAGATTGCAAAACTGGAAAGTAATTTAAATTTTAATATTCTCGCACATAAAATTATTCAAAGAGGTGATCAGTATGTTATGGTTGGAGATGTGTATCACGCAGTTTACCATACTGAGACTTATACCACTTTCGAAAACGGAAAATCGGTTACACATTCAAGAACCGTATTTGACGGGTGGCGATTTACTTTTTCACTTGTTGCAGGCTTCGATAAAGAGGGAAATATGAAATGGAACTCTACATTCCCATTGTCGGGAAAACTATCGTGGACCTTACGCGAACAAGTGAAGGTTTTACAAAATCCAAATAACGATAAAATCGTTTTGGTCTATAGTTATAATGGTGAAATCAGATCACAAGTACTGAACGGTGAGACACTTGAAGAACAAACGTCATCCGTCAAAATATTTACCGGATCTGATTCCGACAAAACGAAGTCAACTACAAACAGCATGATTGAATATTGGTACGGTAATTATTTTATTGCCTACGGCTACCAAAGCTTAGAAGGAAAAGATGAAAAAGGTAAAAAACAAAAACGAACCGTGTTTTATCTTAACAAGGTTTCTTATAGATAAAATCAATGAAAATAAAAATTGTCTTTTATATTCTTCTACTCTATTGCACAAATTCAAGTGCACAGGATTTGTCGAAGTGTTCGTTTGAATTTCCCGACAAGCTGCCTAATGCATATGCCTTCGATGCCAAAAAAGAATTTAATGACGTAAAAAAAGAGTCAGCAAAGCTTCTGCCAAAGAACAGAATTGATCAATTTGCCGAACAAATGACAGCCGTCAAAATTCGAAGAATTCTTTCAGGTGATGTTTACATTGGCTGGGCTGAAATGGAAACGTATCTCAATTCTATTTTAAATAAGATAGCACCTGAAAACTGTAAAAAAAATCCACATGTTCACGTTTATCCAACCCGTGAGTCAGAATACAATGCCTATGCTATTCACGATGGAAGTATTTTCTTTAATGTATCTCTTTTTGCCGATGTAACCAATGAGGCCGCGTTGGCCTTTATACTTGGTCATGAATTAAGTCATTATATTAATAAAGATGTTATTAAATCATTTAATAAAAGACGTGAAATAGCTGTCAAAAAAGAAAAGCATAATGATGAAAGTCACAAGAGTTATCAGGTAGAACTTGCAGAGTATAGTAAAGATCAGGAAAGGGCAGCCGATAGCCTGGGTGCTATTTTAGCCGGCAATGCAGGGTATGATATTAATTTCGCCATAGGCAGTTTCTATAAATTCAAAACATTAACGGAAAAAGCATATGAGAAAGAAAGCTCTTCGCGAATTGTTATGTCCAGGAAAAATGAAGATGCACTTCCCTCCGATTCTCTTAACCGTGTTGAAGATCAGGTGCTGGCAAGCCATCCGGATGAGTTAAGCAGGATAAAATATTTTACAAATTTTATTCAGAAATATAATAAGTCGGATGCAAAAGATTTTTTATCCGGTCAACAAAATGTATTTAACCGTTTACAGGAATATTCAAGAACGGAATCACTGGACATACTTTTAAGTGAGCTAGATTTTCATGAATGCGCAAGTCGTGCATTTACTTATTTTATGCTGGAAGGCTCCGATCAGTATTTATATTACCTCATGGAAAGCATACGGCGTTGTTTTGAAACGAATAAATTTTTACCCGGTAAACCGTTTATGACTGAGGACCTCCGGGAAGGTATTTTCAAAAAGGGTCAGGGTATTTTGCACAATCTACATGCCCATGTGAGAGACACGAGTGATTTTAAAAAAATAAAACCTTCTCCATTAACAGATTCTAAGAATATTGCTTTTGAAACATGGGACGATGCATTTAATTATTTCGCTGATCTATCAATTGAAAGAAATTTTTCTGACGGCTATCTGCCTATTGCTCTTAGAAATAACGATACCATTCCTTTGCGTAATTATTATCTCGATAAATATCTTGAAAAACCGGGCAAAAAATATAGTGACTATGCCCGTGCAATTCGAGAGGATAAATTGGTTGAATCTTTAAAGAAAAATTCGCGAAGGCTTGTTCTTTTTAATGACATGGAATTCACCATAGGAAAAGGTGATGAATTTAAAGTGGAATATTTTCATTCTTTAGAATCCCGTCCTTCCTACAGTGATGCATTAAATAAAATGGTCACGGGACGTTTTACCGGAAAAGAATATATTGACGAAAACGAATTAAAGAAAAATAATTTCAAACAGTTCCATCAATACGATGTAGCATTAAATTCGCTTCTCTCTGCACATAATTTATTGAAACAAACGTTAAATAATAATTCCGATCGTTTTAAAGACAATACAGTTGTAAAAGACAACTCCTTCCAGGAGTTATTTCTTTTAAATCCTGATCTCTGGAATATATTTAAACAAAACAATATTCGCTCTTTGCATTATTTAAAAGCAGTTTCATATCAACAAAGTAATTCCATTTTTTCATTCGGAAATCTGAATAACTACTATTCATTATTTACTTGTTATGGTGATATACTTGATGATAACAGAGGCATTTACTACGATCAGGACCAGGTACTTGTTTTCAAAATGAATAAAAGTAATTTACTAAATACAATATATCATACTATTAAATTGTATAATGAAAAATAAAGTTTCTCTTTTAGTATTTCTCTTCTCATGGGCCTTTCAATCTGGTTTTGCTCAGGCCGGTTATCAGGGACATCGCAACGAAGTAAGTATTGACGTACTCAATCTTGCTCTTCGGGGAGAATTAAATCTGATGTATAAATTCGCTGTAGGTAAATCTGCTGTTGTTTTCCTCAATTATACAAAAACTAATTTGGAGCGTTCGATGAATAACCCGGCTGCCTATAGTTTATTATATTCTGACGGTAGTTCTCTGATTAACTACAGCTACGATGACGTTCTTTCGGGAAAGTCTAAATATTCAATGACGACCTATGGTTTTGGCGCTTTATGGACCAGGAATAATTTCAATATGAATATGCCCGTTGGAGTGTATTGCGGATTAGGGGCTTATATTTCAAATGGAGAATTAACAGATTCATATACATTCAAGCCGGGTCTGGTCGGGAGTGATTCGCCTATACTCTTTGATGTAAATCAATTTAATCTTCGCGTAATTTATGGAAATGAATTTGTTTTGTCCGGATTGTTAACAATGGATATTTCTTTAGCTGCAGGAATTACCTTTGGAAAATATTCATTAAAAAATCCTGCAACTACAGGCTTAATAGCTGAATACCCATTCAGTGAATTCCCGCAAACCCCATTTTCAGGTCCAAACAGAACAGAAGATTGGGCGGTGGATTATTCAGGTCTTAACTCAAATACATCGAAGAAAACAAGTTTGTTTTTGGGACCGTCCATTCGTATTGGCTATATGTTTTAATTACAATGATGCAAATTATAAATATGTTTGCGGTACAGTTGTTTTAATTCAATTGTTTTTTTTGAGTTTTGCTTTTCTGCCAGATTTTCTGCCAGTCTTTTCCCACCGGAATAGAATTTTAATGCAGGAAAAAAACCGGATACCACAGACATACCGTAGTAATAATTGATAAAATTAAATACACCAAAAGCTGCAAAACCTGTAGTCAGGCCAAAAGACAAAAGTCCTTTTCCGAAACTACCTGCATAAACTTGTCCGGCCCCCGGTATAATTGCAGAAAGATGCGACGCTTTTGTCGGATCTTTTCGGTTTATTTTAATTGGCAGCAATGAGTCTGAATTTGTAATGCATATTAATCGAAAGCTTTCTTTAATAAGCCTTGCTTTAGACTCTTCAAAATTCTCCAGTTCATTCTGAATGAAAATTTCCAAAAAAGTAATTTCTTTTTGCGCGCTATCATTTTGAAAATTAATTTCTTCAAGCTCCTGAAGGGCCTGGTCGAATTGTCCGGAGAGTATTCTTGCTATCGATAGTTTGTAATGGTAAAATGACTTTTCTTCTTCCTGAAAAAAAATAGTATCGATACGCTTTAACGATTGAATGGCCTCATCTGATTCATCGATTTCAATCTGAAGGTTGCTCTTTTCAAATAAAAGTTCATTTTTCTTTACTACATCGTCTGCATGAAAGATCTGCTTTTCCAGCAATGCCAATGTCAAAAAAACACTGTCCTTGTCAGCTGAAATAATATTATTACTGATTAACGAGAATAGTATTAAAATCCAATACCTCATGTTCAAATTGTCTATATTGTTCTAAGTGATAATTTCTTGCTTCCAGCACACTTCCCCAGATATTTCCAATGTAGAAGAATGAAAATAAAATACCGGTAATAATAAAACGGGACGAATTTGTTCCATCTTTTCTGCCTGCTTCGTAGGCTTGATATCCGAAAGCAGCATTTGTAAGTAAAGAAGTGAAAAACTGATGCTTTTTTTTACAATATAATTTTCCCGTACCCGGAATTACAGCGGAATAAATACCCGCAAGCAAAGGTGATTTTCTTTTAAGATTTTTTTCGGAAATTTGTATTGGAATAATACTCCGCAAATTCAGACGTGTATTTTCACTTTCAGGGTTTGCAAGCACAGCAGCGGATAGCCTTTGAATTATTAAAATGCTGTCGTCACTTTCCGTCCAATGGGATGCCCTTTCAAGATATTGGTCAAATAGCTTTTCTTTCAAAAAGCAGAACCCAAATTCCTTTTTGAAATTATCATTTTCACTAAACCCTTTAATTGAAGAAAAAGAAATTAATGCCATTTCAAATTTATTATCTGAAAAATAGGCATGGCCCAATTCAAGTTTAAGAGTATCGTTATTCTGTAAATACTGATTTTCTTTTAATTGTTCCAGATATGCAGTTTTCTCCTTAAAAGCCTTTAGCGAATCGAGGTGAATTAAAAAAGAGCTTTCCTCTTGAAATGAAGGAATCTGCGACCGGCCTTCTATACAGTATAATAAAATTAATAGAATTAATAACTGCTTCGCCATTTATAAAAAACTATAGAATCAATCAATTTGTAAGTCATTCTATCCATTTGGGAAGGAGGGTATTCATCGCCGGCTCGTCCGTTACAACGCATTAATCTATCGGCTGAAAGAAACACTCCTTTAATTAAGCCATAATGCTGTATTAAATTTTTACTGAATTCGGAACACGAGGGAGTAAAACCGCATTGTGCCGATATCTGTTCGGAAATTGCTTTTTGGTAAATATACATCGATCCATTAAAAAAAAGTGAAACGGGATTATACTTGGCAAAAAATGATTGCTGAGAATTTATACCCGTATATTTCTTAGTTTCTTTCCCGGACTCAATAACGGGAAATTTTTTGCTTAACAATTCAACAGGATCTGCAGCAAGAATTAATTTGGGAATGCAAATAACAAGAATAATAAATAGATGTTGCAATGATTTCATACTCGAACAAGGTACTAAGAAAATGTACTTTTAAAATAATTATTAATGAAACCGACATTATTTTTTCATATTTACCCAAGGTATGAAAAAAAACTTGCTGCCGATTAAATTAAATATTGTATATAAAAGAAAAAAATTCTATATTTACAAAGTAACGGGGATTGTACCCCAACCCCGAATAGCTAATTTGGGGACTCTCAACTAAAACAATTTAATTATTATCCATTGTATGAAGAAATTAATTACAATCGCTATTCTCCTTTTCTGCTCATTCCTGTCCAAAGCCCAGACATTTACCTGGTCGGGTTCATTGCCAATTCTGGATCTGCATACAGATACTGTTCCCATTGCTGTATCCGGACTTCCCAATGCAATCAACGGGAGTTTTGGAATTGGACATGCCTGTGTTACGCTTCTTCATACCTATGATTCTGATGTAACAATTAAATTAATGTCTCCGGATGGCTCTATAGTTATTCTTATTCAAAATATGGGTGGTGCCAATGATAATTTCTATGGCACCTGTTTAGCGATGGATGGCACCGATTTCAATAATTTGGTACCGCCTTATTCCGGGCTGGTTGTTCCTGTTGGTAATCTTGCATCCATTAATAATGGGCAGAATCCAAACGGTATCTGGAAATTTATTGTTAGCGATGTAGCCAACTCTGACCAGGGAACTCTACAAGAATTAAACCTTGAATTCACGAACAATCCTCCGGGAGGAACAAATAGCGGCGGACCAACAGGAGTTGCCATATGCGCAACCTGTGTATGTCCGGGCGGTGCATTAGGTTGTGATCTTTTACCTGATATGACAGCTTCAGCAAAAGAAATTATGGTTAATCATCAGGAAACGCCCGGTTTTCTGGATATTTCGAATGCTACACCAAATATTGGTTATGGTCCAATAGAAATTTTTGGAATTGATTCCTGCTTTTGCGGCACAACATATGTTCCTTGTGGAACGACTTGCCCCGGCGGACAAGACCTTCAGCATGTTGTTAAGCAACGGATTTATCATAAAAATCCGGGAAACGATACACTTACACATTATGACCGATTTGCCGGTATGATGTCATATCATGCAACGCACGGTCACATTCACGTTGACAATTGGGCAAATTATACCCTTCGTGTAGCTACAGCAAATCCTGACCCAAAGACATGGCCTATTGTAGGCACAGGCACGAAACAAAGTTTTTGCCTTATTAACCTTGGCTCTTGTTCCAGTAATCCCGGAGAATGTGTCGATAACAATGGCAATACTTTGCTAACAGTACCCAACAACGGTGTTGGTTTTCATACAGGTTGCGGATTGAACCAGGGAATTTACCCGGGTCAATACGATGTTTATAGTATGGGACTTAACGATCCCATTGTTTTGAATAATGTTTGTAACGGCACATATTACATCGTTTCTATTACAGACCCTGACAATAATTTCCTGGAAAGTGATGAAACAAATAACACCGTTGCAGTTCCTATAACATTGACTCAACAAAATGCAACACCAACAATTACTCCAAGCGGATCCACAACTATTTGTCCGGGAGATAGCGTAATATTGACTTCAAATACTGCTTCCAATTATCTGTGGAGTACCGGAGAAACTACTCCATCAATTGTAGTTAAGACTGCAGGTAGCTATACTGTTTCCAGTACTTGCGGTACTTCTTCTGCAACTTCTTCTCCTGTTGTTGTCACTGTAATTTCTGCAAGTGCAACTCCTTCTGTTTCCATTGCCATTTCTTCCGGCAGCAATCCAATGTGTTTAGCCGCTTCCATCACAGTAACTGCAACACCAACGTACGGTGGTTCAGCTCCTTCGTATCAATGGAAAGTAAACGGTGCTAATGTTGGCACTAACAGCCCTACCTATACAGCATCTAATTACACAAATGGACAGGTGGTTACGTGTGTCATGACCTCTAATCTAAACTGTGTAACAACAACAACTGCTACTTCCAATAGTATTACTATGTTAGTAAGCTCAACGGTTTGTTATTGCTTACCGGTGTATGCTACCGGCGGCAATTACGGATGTCTCGATGGTGATTTAATTGCTCGTGTAATTCTCAATACACTCGATAATAATTCAGGCGCAGGATGTCCATCGGGAATTGCAGGTTATTCGAATTATTCAGCAAGTTCAAATCCTCTTCATACAACAATCCTGCAGGCGGGCAATAGTTATAATTGTACCGTTTATGCAGGTCAATATTCCGAAGGTTATGCCATCTGGATTGACTACAACGACGATGGTGTTTTTTCTGCATTTGAAAAAATTGGGAATACAACAACTGTTGTAGCGGGAAGTGGTTCCGTAGGAGTTGTGGGTTCATCAAGAATTATTCCTGTTAGCATTTCGTGTAATGCGCCTGCAGGTCCTCATAGAATGAGGGTAAGGTGTGTATACAATATGGCCGGTCCTACCATTGATCCTTGCATTTATCAATCCAATTATGGAGAAGTTGAAGATTACACAATAACAATAAGCGGTTCTGTTTCTTGTCCTAAGCCTACTGCTCAAACTGCAACAGCTATTACTTCCAGCTCAGCAACATTGGGATGGACTACTGGTTGTTCTGAAACACTATGGAATGTTCATGTAACTACTCTTGGAGGTGGTGCTCCTTCCGGCGCTCCATCCAATCCGGGCGTAGGAAATCCTTTAAACAGGACAGGATTAAACGCCGGTACACAATATGAATTCTGGGTTGCCGCAGATTGTAACACCGCAGGAAATGGAACAAGTCTTTGGACAGGACCATTTGCTTTTACAACATTAAGTAACTGTTCCGGAGTAGCCGGTACTTCCTTTGCAAATCCAATTATTGTTGGTGAAGCTCCTTGTGCAACGGCTCCCTATGTGAATACAAAAACAAATTCAACGGCTAATTGTTTTTCTAATAATTATACAGGTACAAACAATCAGTCATCTCCCGATATCTGGTATAAATTTACATTGTCATTACCCGCTACTGTTCAGGTAAGCCATTGCGCCGCTTCGGGATTAGCGGATTCCTATCTACACATATTAAACAGTGCAGGAACACAAATATTCGTGAATGATGATAATGGACCTTTATGTACCGGTAATAGGGCTTCTATATCAGCGGCTTTGCCAGCAGGTACTTATTACGTAGTATCGGAAGGTTATGGTTCCGGAGTAGGTGTAATTACAACAACCATTAAAACAACAACGGCTTGCAGTGTGACATCAGTAATAAATATTACTGCTTTCATAGAAGGATACTATTTAAGTAACGGGCAAATGAGTGCTGTGTTAAACTTAAATGGCATGAGTAACGACCCTACTGCCTGTGATTCGATTACTGTAGAACTTCACAATGCTACATTCCCCTATGCAACTGCCTCTTCAGTTAAGTCCTTACTTCATACAGATGGTACAGCATCGATTAATGTACCTGCTTCACTGTATAATCAATCCTATTATATTGCCATCAAGCATAGAAATGCCATTGAAACATGGAGTTCTACTCCTATTTTAATCAGTGCAGTTAAGAGTTATAATTTTACCACTGCCTTGAAAAAAGCATATGGAAATAATCTGGCTGATCTTGGTGACGGCCGTTTTGCTCTATTCAGTGGTGACATTTCGGATGCAACACTTGGAATAGGTTTTCAGGATGGCGTTATCGAATCTCAAGATTACGGTGATTTGGAAAATGCTGTTTCCATAACTCTTTTAGGATATAAACCTGAAGATTTAACGGGTGACAACATTGTTGAGTCAGGAGATTATGTAATCATAGAGAACAATGTTTTCTTTACGCGTGTTATGATGCGGCCGTAAAAACACATTACGTTATCATTCCATTATCTGCAAGTTTTCAAATGTGTTATTAATTCTGAAAATTACTTGCACTTAAAAGGATTTTCTTTCCTTAATCATTCCTTTGTGTGCTTTGCGCTATCCCCCGCTAGGAGTAGTCTTAGCGCGAGTAGTTCGTTTGATTAAATGAACAGACATTTATTCGCGCAGACTACGACTTACATTCCCAATACTATCAACTGTAAAACAAGGAAGGCCCCGCTAGGAGTAGTCTTAGCGCAAGTAGTTCGTTTGATTAAATGAACAGACATCTATTCGCGCAGACTACGACTTACATTCCCAATACTATCAACTGTACCCGCTAGGAGTAGTCTTAGCGCGAGTAGTTCGTTTGATTAAATGAACAGACATCTATTCGCGCAGACTACGACTTACATTCCCAATACTATGAACTGTAAAACAAGGAAGGTAATTCAATAAGAGAAACTTCCGCTAGGAGTAGTCTTAGCGCGAGTACTTCGTTTGATTAAATGAACAGACATCTATTCGCGCGGACTACGATTTACATTCCCAATACTACCAACTGTAAAACAACCCGCTAGGAGTAGTCTTAGCGCGAGTAGTTCGTTTGATTAAATGAACAAACATCTATTCGCGCGGACTACGACTTACATTCCCAATACTATCAACTGTAAAACAAGGAATGCAATTCAATAAGTGAAACTTTGACAGGCCCCTTCATGCCCGCATAGTCTTTTGCGCTGCTTTATATATAATCTTCCGGCCTGCTTTCATGTGTTTGCTGAACCATCTTTACCAGTTCCCTGCTTGTATATTTTTAAAAACTTCTCGAATAAATAAATCAACCCAACCAACAGTGGTAAAAGTCATGAAATAAACTCCGTCTTGCTTGTCAATTTTAGATCTGCTCATACAACGAAACTAATTCAGAATTTATGTGGAGTCAACGCATTAAAAAGAGGTTATTTTATTATCTTACATAAAATAGCTTACTTTACTTACTTATTCACAATGAAGACAAGGGTATCCGCCCGAATAGATGTCTGTTCAGTTAATCAAAGTTGGTGCTCGCGCTTAGAGTCGAGTAGGAAAGGGCATTTCAGCCCGATCCTCTCACAGAACCGTACGTGAAGATCTCCCTTCATACGGCTCTTGTTATTCAATCAAACTTTGATTTTGTTGTTAGCAACTGCAACCTCCTTTAATTTTCTTAAAGTTGTTACTGTTTCATCAACTGAATAACTGACACGCTTCGCTCCACGAACATTACATCCGCTTCCTCACTACTATCGTGTCATCCGCCACTCATTAACGCATCTTTTCATCTGTGATGAAAATTGAGCTGTAGTTGTCTGGTGATAAGAGCATCCTC
>JANOVM010000072.1:0-58132 GCA_031417395.1 Bacteroidota bacterium
TATTAAGATTTTGAAACAAGAAAAACAAGATCAAACTCGAAAAAGTATAATTTTTCATGGTATGCAATATTTGAAACTTTACAAAGGTTATGTATAAAAAACTGTAATTGCTAGAGTTTTTTATCAAACCTTGAAAATTTAGCAAATAACCAAATTCGGCAGGCTGATTTTATATGCTATGTAGGATATGCTTTCCTATTAAACAAAAACACCAAAGTTAAGTTGTAAGAAAAACCATTGGGCTGAAGCAACGAGTGTTCTACTCACTTCTAAACTGCCTTAAAAACCTCACATCATTTTCCGAAAACAATCGCAGATCTTTAACATCATATTTCAACATAGCTATTCTCTCAATCCCCATTCCAAAAGCATATCCTGAATAAACCTCCGGATCGATCTTGCAATTGATAAGAACATTGGGATCAACCATACCGCATCCCATAATTTCCAGCCATCCTGTATACTTGCAAACATTGCAGCCTTTTCCTTTACAGATGTTGCACGATACATCCATTTCTGCTGATGGTTCCGTGAAAGGAAAATAGGAAGGTCGCAAACGGATCTTTGCATCTTCTCCAAACATCTGCCGGGCGAAATATAAAAGCGTTTGTTTTAAATCGGCGAAAGAAACATCTTTATCAATATACAAACCCTCAACCTGATGAAAGAAACAATGTGCCCGCGCAGATATGGCTTCATTCCTGTATACACGTCCGGGAGCCAAAATCCGTATAGGAGGTTTTTCTGTTTCCATAATACGAACTTGTACGGAAGAGGTATGTGTACGCAAAGAGATGGAATCCTTTTCATCTGCCTGTTCAATGAAAAAAGTATCCTGCATATCGCGTGCAGGATGATTCTCCGGAAAATTCAATGCTGTGAAATTATGCCAGTCGTCTTCGATTTCCGGACCATCGGCAACGGTAAATCCAATACGACCGAAGATGTCTAATATTTCTTTCCTAACTATGGAAAGCGGATGACGGGAACCGATTGAAATAGGTTCTGCAGGCAGTGTAAGATCCTGTTTTTTTCCGGCCTGGCCTGAAGAAAGATCAACAACATTATCCTGAAGTGTTAAAAGTTTTTCCTCAGCTTTAATCTTCAATTCATTGACGACTTGTCCGTACTCTTTTCTATTCGCCGGTTCAATATTTTTCATGCCGGCAAACAATTCTGCCAGTATACCTTTTTTGCCAAGGTACTTAATGCGAAAAGATTCAACTTCGTCTTTTGATCCGGCAGAGAAAGATTCTATCTCCAGTAAATATTCCTTTATCTTCTCTTGCATTATTTATTAAGCAAGGTCATTTTCAATATATAAACATTTTCAACAGGACGATCGCCTGCTTGAGGTGAGGTTTGAACTGTTGCAATTTTATCAATGATATCTAGACCTTCTACAACTTCACCATAAACTGTATAAGCACCATCAAGCCACGGAGAACCGCCAACAGTGGAATATGCTGTTTTCTGCTTTTCGGAAAGTTTTAGTCCGCGCTGCATTTCCAATGAATTTAATTGCTCAGGAGTTAAAACCTGTCCTTGTACAATATAAAACTGGCAACCGCTGGAAGCTTTTTCAGGATTTTCAGTTCTGGCAGCACATAAAGCACCTTTCTTATGAAAGATAGTATCTACAAATTCAGCAGGAATAGTATAGCCAATATCACCGTTACCTAAAGGAACGCCGGGAGCCGCATTCTTCGAAAGAGGATCTCCACCCTGAATCATAAAGTTTCGAATAACACGGTGAAATAATAAGCTGTCGTAATAATTTTGTTCAACCAGTTTCAGGAAATTATCTCTGTGTTTTGGTGTTGCATCATACAATTTAACCTTCATATCACCCATATTTGTAGAAATCAACACCATTTTTTCTGTTGAAACGGGCTCCTTCTCTTTACCTTTTGAGTTATCTGATTTTTTACTGCTTTTCTGTGCAATGGATGTAACACTAATAAGTACAGATAGCGTAATAAGGGAAATTATTTTCTTCATTTTTTTTATTATTTTTATATCGTAATTTGCTACAATATTAACCAAAATCAGATGAATATTAAAGGAAACAGAAGCAATATTGGCTGGCTATTATTAGCTTTTTTTATTGCATTTTCAGCCTTTTCCTGCAAAAAGACAGGCCCTACAAAAGCTATTATTACTGTTATTGATTCAACAAGTGCTCCCGTTAAAGGCGCAAATGTCACCCTTTGGCAAGATACAGTTGTCAATCCGGTCAATGGTGTTCAATCCCAATTAAGAGTTTCCAAAACAAGCGATGCCGCCGGCAGAGCCGAATTTGAATTTCAACTGGAGGCCTTTCTAAACGTAGAAGTCACTAAAAGTAACGATACAGGACGCTCTTTTATTCGTCTTAAAGAGCATGAGACGGTGTCGCAGACAGTGGCTTTGTAATTCGTTAATCCGATAGCTATCGGATAGCTATTTATAAAATCGATTCCATTTTAACGATTTTTCCCGGAAATTAACTTCCCACAATAACCCATTTGCTATTCATCGTTGTCCTTGGAAAATTATTAATTATTCTGAACTCCTAATCAATAGACTGCTAATTAATATTTCACCCCTAAAGGGGTTTATTTTATTGGTCGCATTTAATTACCAATATTTTGTCCCTAAAGGGACTATTCAATTTTGAAGGGAATAAATATTTTTTAGAGACGGTAATGATTAGTTAATTAACGCATTAGCTAATTAACTAATTAGCTAATTCAAAGTACTCCACCACAGCCTGCTTCAACAATAAATCCTGTTCTTTTAAAGTTAGTGGAGGTAATTTTTTTACAAGATTCCAGTGGGGCCAGCCGTCCTGATCGAGGCCAATAAGTTCATAATAGCCGAAAGTGCTTAACAGTCTGCAAACTGCAATGTGCATGAGGTCTTGCTTTTCATCTTTGGAAAATTTTTGTGGGCCTTTTCCCAGCTCCTGAACACCTATAAGAAATAGAATAGCCTGTAAATCCGGTGCTTCACCGTATTCTTTGCTTAGCTTTTGGGTTAAAGATTCCCATTTCTGCTTTAGGTTTCGTAAATCAATAGCATCCATTCGTCGACAAAGATATTTACATTTTTGCCGGATTGTTACCTTTGCCGCCGTTTGTGCTTATATTGAATGAGGGTTTATTTAATTAAAACAGTATTTTTTTTGCTATTAGTCTGTGTTTCAGGGGAAATTAAAACCCAGGAAAAGACAGGGCAGCCTATTGATGTCGTTTTTTGTCTCGACTTGAGTAATAGCTCCAATGGTTTGATCGACCAATTCAGGAATCATCTGTGGGATTACTGGAACTTTTTTTCAAAATGTAAGCCTCAACCAAATTATAGAATTGGTGTTGTTGCATATGCTCGTTTCGCTTATGGTAAAGGTGATGGATACTCAAAAGTGATTAGTGATTTGGGAAATAATTTTGATAAGCTAAGCGAAATATTGTACAAGATTCCATCGAGAACAGAGAAGGGTGATAATTATGTTGGATCTGCCCTCAAGACATGCCTCAGAAAAATTTCCTGGTCAAAAGATCCTGCTGCACAAAAAATTATTTTTCTTGTAGGAAATGGTGAAGTAACAAACGGACCGGATGATATTGATGTAGTAGTTGACAAAATAATAAGCGAAAATATTACCATCGTTCCTATCTATATTACAGCTGCCGGTGAAACAAAAGCAATACAAGGATGGCAGCGTCTGAGTATGAAAAGTAAGGGTAAAATAGTTTCCATTAATCTTCGAAACATCTATTTTGAAAGGCTCGAAGGTTTTGACATGCATCGCTTTCGGGCATTAAACAGGCGATTCAATAGCACGTATCTCTACTACGGAAAAGAAGGTAAAGCCAAAGCGAGAATGTTGAAAGAAGAAGATAATAATATTTACATCGCCAATACGGAAGGATTCAGATATCGCATTCAATATAAAATTTCAGAAGACTTTCAGAGAAAAAATGCTTCGTGGGATTTGGTTGATTTGTACTATAAAAATTCTGTCGCTTTCATGGGTATTGATAGAAAAACCATGAACGATACATGCAGGAAAATGAACAATCAGCAATTGAAAGCCTATATCATTTATAAAAGATATGAAAGGAAAAAGATGGCTTCACTTATTAACAATATGCTAATCGAGAAGGAACAGTACGATAAAGAAAATGGAATTGCTCAATCGAAAAATATGCCTACTTTGGATACTCAGAGTCTTAAAAGAATAGGAGAATTGCTTAAAGAAAAAGGTTGTGATTGCGAATTGATTGGATATGGTGACTGATTTCATTTTAAAATTTAATAAATAATTTTTTATATGTCCGGTTGGAATAAATGGATCTTTGGAAGTCTTGGTTGGGCCTTGGGTGGCCCGATTGGAGGAATATTGGGTTTTGCTCTGGGGTCAATAACAGAGGACACTGTTAAATTTAAAGTCACCGGAGGAAATACGCAAAGCTTTTTACCTAACGACTTCAGTGCGGCTTTGCTTGTGCTTTGCGCCGCTGTTATGAAAGCCGATCAACGCATCTTACGCACAGAGCTGGAATTTGTCAGGAATTTTTTCAGCCGGCAGTTTGGAGAAGAACACACCAGAGAACGCATGTTTTTGTTTCGTGAAATTCTAAAACAGGAAATTGTTATTGGAGAAGTTTGTGAGCAGATAAAACATCATGTTGATCCGGCATCCCGCTTGCAACTATTGCATTTACTTTTTGGTTTAGCTGCTTCTGATGGTCAGCCGGCTGCTGCTGAGATTCAAATCATAAGTCAAATTAGTCACCTTATCGGAATAAGCTCTCGCGACTTTGAAAGCATTAAAGCAATGTTTGTTCAGGATTTCGATTCTGCATATAAAATACTGGAAATAGAAAGATCATCCACAAACGATGAAGTAAAAAAAGCCTACAGAAAAATGGCTGTAAAATATCACCCCGATAAAGTTCACCACCTCGGACCGGAATATCAGAAAGATGCACAAGAGAAATTTAAAAAAATTAATGAAGCTTATGATAAAGTAAAAAAAGAGCGGGGAATTATCTGATCTTAGAGAAAGAATGAATATTTATCTTTCTCAATAATATTTAAACAAACACATGTCAACCCTTGATATTATTCTTTCTTTACTACTTTTAGGAGGAGCTATTCGCGGATTTATTAAAGGCTTTATCTTTGAGATTGCAATTCTGGGAGTAATATTTGTTTTGTATTTTTTTGGTTTTCAGCTTGCCGATTGGGCTTCCGGATATGTTGGAAGGGTATTGGATGTAAAATCCGTTACACTACATTATGTTTCTTTATTGGTTGTTTGGATTGGTGTATCAATTGCCAGTCATTTCATTGCAAAATTACTTGAAGGGCTAGTTAAGATAGTGGCTTTGGGAATTTTTAATAAATTTGCAGGAGCATTGTTTGGTCTGATCAAATACACATTTTTGCTGAGTGTCTTTTTATTCTTCTTAAACAAAATTGATATTTCAACCACGTGGTTTAATGCCGATAAAAAAGCGGAGTCTGTTCTCTACTATCCAATTTTACGAATAGCACCGACACTTATCTCTGTATTAAAAAACTAAACTATTTTTCTCTTCGTGTGCTTTGCGGTTAACCTTTGTGCCCTTTGCGGTTAAGATCCGACCGTTACTTTTTCCCTCAGAATCGAAATGGCACTTTTATTAAATAAGTCGAAAGTTTTTTATTTCTTCTTCGAATATAATTTCTTAAGTTATTTGATGTCGGATTTTAACCGCAAAGGGCCCAAAGTTAAACGCCAAGTGCGCAAAGGTACTTCATTAATGTTTTGTGTTCTTTGTTCAAGCCTTTGAGGACTTTGTGGTTAAAATCCGACAGTTGATTATTCTCGCTATCACTAAAAGAACATGATAAAAATAATTTTAATATTATTCATTTATAGCCGCAACCCCCGGCAATATTTTCCCTTCAATATACTCTAACAAAGCCCCACCGCCCGTCGACACATAAGAAACTTTATCCGCCAGATGAAACTTATTGATAGCAGCCGCTGAGTCGCCGCCGCCAATAAGCGAATATGCCCCTTTCGATGTAGCTTCAACAATAGCCTCTGCCACTGCTTTCGTTCCGTGTGAAAACTTTTCAAATTCAAAAACCCCTGCAGGACCATTCCACAAAATCGTTTTTGATTTTTTAATTACTTCAGAAAATATTTTTTCTGATTGTACGCCAATATCAAGCCCCATCCATCCATCAGGAATAACATTGATGTCGCACGCTTTAGCATTCGCATCAGCATCAAACTTGTCGGCAATTATAGCATCAACAGGCAAATGCAATTCCACACCAAGCGCTTTTGCTTTTTGAATAATTTGAAGCGCCAGGTCCAGTTTATCTTCTTCAACCAAGGAAGATCCGATTTTTCCTCCTGTAGCTTTAACAAATGTAAAAGCCATTCCGCCGCCAATAATAAGGTGGTTGACCTTTTTCATAAGCTGCTCAATAATTAGAATCTTATCGGACACCTTTGCGCCACCCATAATAGCAGTGAAAGGTTTTTCTGCATTATTAAGAATGCGATTGGCATTTTCCAATTCACCGGCCATGACATAACCGAAAAATTTCTTTCCCGGGAAAAATTCTGCGATGACAGCAGTTGAAGCGTGCGCACGATGGGCCGTTCCGAAAGCATCGTTTACATAAACACTTCCTAGTGCTGCAAGTTTAGAAGCAAATTCTTTATTGCCCTTTTCTTCTTCTTTATAAAAACGGAGGTTCTCTAATAGAAGAACTTCTCTCGGCTTAAGTGCTTTTGCAAGGTTTGCGGAATTTTCACTGATACAATCATCAGAAAATTTCACTGGTCGCTTCAATAAATCGGAAAGATGTTTTACAACATGCTTCAAAGAATATTTTTCTGCAGGACCCTCTTTAGGTCTGCCGAGATGTGACATAAGTATAATCGCTCCGCCATCGTTTAATATTTTATTCAGGGTAGGCAGGGTTGCAGTAATGCGGTTATCGTCGGTAATCCTGAATTCTTTGTCCAATGGAACGTTAAAGTCAACGCGAATCAGCGCCTTCTCGTTTTTAAAATTGAAATTATCTATCGTCTTCATAGCCGGCAAAGATATGTTTTTAGGGTAGAAATTAATACTGAATGCCAAAAGGAATTTTTAAACATTTATAAAAATTCATGAACAATTAAATAATGACAACTATGGTTAATTTGCTTTAATTTGTTTAACTTTTGTATATAATTTCGTACCGTTATTAATTAATAAAAATATTAAAAAAAATGAAAAGAATTATTACTTGCCTCTTTGCAATATTGGTTTTAAACTCAGCTAATGGTCAGGGACATTTTTCACTGGGCGACAATGTAGCCAGTCTTGGACTCGGCTTGGGAAGCTCTCTTGGATTTTACAGCGGAGGCACAGCTTCTCCGGGAATAAGTTTACAGCTTGAACACGGCCAATGGGGTGTTGGTGGTCCGGGAGTAATTAGTATTGGAGGTTATTTAGGATATAAAAGCTTTAAATATTCCGGATCTTATGTTACCTACAACTATTCACAAAAATGGACTTATACCGTAATTGGTGTCCGTAGTGCATACCATTACAACGGTTTACCATCAAAAGATTTTGATGTATATGGTGGTGCAATGTTATCGTATAACATACTTAGCTATTCCTATTCTGATAACGATCCTTCTATCGATTATAATAGCGGCAATTGGGGCAGCGGACTCGGACTGTCATTATATGTCGGCGGAAGATATTATTTTCAGGAAAACCTTGCAGCATTTTTAGAGTTGGGATATGGAATTGCATATGCTAACATTGGTGTAGCATTGAAATTTTAAGATCTATTTGTAAACGGATCTAAAATAATAAGACATACCTCACACTGTCGGGTTTTGTTAATTTTCAAAGCCTGAGAATTTAATTTCTTGAGGGAATATATACTTCAAACAATAATGATCAGTGAAGTTTCAGATGAAGTTTATTTAAAAAAAAATTTCGATTAATTAGTATTAATAAAATCTTTAAATATAGAATATTATTATACTCACTAGATTCTTTTCGGAATACAAAACCTTATTCCCTTAGTAGCTAAACAGCCCAACCCAAATACAACCTTATTACCTAATTTCCCACTATTGCTGAGCGGTTATAACTTCCTTATAAAATTGAAAAATGGAATAGATTAAATAATTTAATTGATGTTATGAATATTCATCATAAAAACATCATAGCAGGGTAGCTTGCCCTTTCCGGAAATGAAAATCAAATTTGTTCTTACTTTCTTCTTTTTCCTTTCATTAGTAAATGAAACGCATGCTCAGAACTACATAAATCTTTTAATAAAAGATAGTATTTCCTCTGAAATACTCATCGGCGCTACAGTTCTTGAAGAAGGAACCTCCAACGGTGGCGCCACAGACATTTCAGGAAAAGTAAAATTTCCTGTTAGTAAAATCGGTCCTGTTACTTTTAAAGTGCAACTACTTGGATACAATTCTAAAACCGTACTTATTCCTATTCCTCAGAAAGAGACAATTACTTTAATAGTCCTTTCTTCAACAAATGCCGAACTTAATGAAGTAACTATAAGTTCCGTTAGAACGAATTCGCATATTGAAGATATTCCCACAAGAGTGGAAGTTCTCGGACTTGAAGACTTAGAGGAAGAGAATGGAATTAAACCCGGGAACATAATAAGTCTTCTTGGTGATATTGCAGGAATTCAGATACAACAAGTGTCTGCAAGTTCAGGAAACAGTCTGGCCAGAATACAAGGTTTGAATGGCCGCTACACGCAATTACTAAAAGATGGTTTGCCGTTATTCGGCGGACTTTCCGGAAGTTTTGGAATACTGCAGATTCCGCCGCTTGACCTTAAACAAATTGAAATTATTAAAGGCTCCGTTTCCACATTGTATGGCGGTGATGCAATTGGTGGAATAATAAATTTAATCAGTAAAGAGCCAAAGCCGGAAAGAGAATGGACTGTTACGTTAAATCAATCGACATTTGGCGAATCAAATATTAACCAATACTATGCAAAGCGATTTAAAAAAACAGGCATTACATTTTTTGCCGGACAAACATTTCAAAAGCAAAATGATATGGATAAGGATGGACTGAGTGATGTTCCAAATATTAGCAATACGGTTATTCACCCCAAGTTTATTTTTTATTTTAATCCTCGTTCCAATCTCTCGCTTAACTATACGGGAACTTTCGAAAATCGTAAAGGCGGCGATATGAATTATCTGACTTCGCCCGCGAATGATACGCTTTATCACATTACAAATAAAATGGCAAGGCATAACAGCAGTGCAAAATGGGAATACATTTTTTCAGAGAATAAAAACCTGTCAGTAGTTTTCAGCAATAGTTTGTTGGATGAAGATCTTAAAACAAAACATTATAATTTCAAAGCCCAACAATTGATTTATTATTCGGAAATCTCCTATAGGAAATCGGGCTTAACAGCCGATTGGGTTTCCGGTATTAACTTTAATGGTGATAATTTTAACAATAAGACTTTATTATTAACAGAAATTAAAGATTACAACTATTCCACTATAGGTGGATTTATTCAGAACACGTGGAGGCCAATAAAAAAGTTAACACTTGAAAGCGGTTTACGCGTTGATCACCATTCTGAATTTGGATATATTGCTTTGCCACGATTGTCTTTAATGTATAAATTCTCTTCTAAAATAAATACAAGATTAAACGGAGGCTACGGCTATAAAGCACCAAACATAATTGCTTATGCAGATGCAGAAACAGAGTTAAACAAAATTGTTTCCGGAAGAAAGCTTGACCTCGAGCTTTCAGAAGGAGTAAATGGAGATATTAATTACACCAATATATTTTTCAAAAAACTAGGAGTAACTCTGAATCAATCCTTCTTTTTCACAAACTTAAAGAAACCTGTTTTCGATAGTCCATCAGCCGATTCCAGCGGAGTTGTTTATCAAAATGCTGACAAATCCATTCAAACAAAAGGTTTGCAAACCTATGCCCGTCTCAAATACGATGAGTTTGAAATATATTTGGGCTATGTCTATACCAACGTTAAAAAACTTTATGACACAAAAAACTCCATGCTTCCGGTTACACCACAACATAATTTTTCCACTACATTATTTTATGAACTCAGTCGTTGGAGATTCGGAATTGAAAGCGCTTACATTGCCGGCCAGGTAGATGAAAAATATCTTCCTGTCAGAAATTATTTGACCTTTGCTGCCATGATTCAATACAATTTAAAAAAATTAACCTTTGTTTTAAATTGTGAAAACGTAAATGATTTTCGTCAAAGTAAGTATGAAAAAATTTATAGCGGCACTATTTACAATCCTGAATTTCATAAGTTGTGGGCGCCTATTGATGGGAGGGTTGTGAATTTTTCGGTGAAGTGGGATATTTAATATAGAATCACTTTTTTAAATGTGCCTTTATTGAAGATTACACCGAGCAAGTAGCCTCATTAACTTAATAGAAAAGCCATTCCCAAAAACCTTAACCTTATTACACCCTATACGACTACTTAGCAATTCTTTCGAATTAGCTTCTGAAAGATCAAAATTTATATTGCAAATCCATAAAAGGTAATGCTACACCAAAAATTTCAGAACCGGCAGTATTCACACTAGTAAATGAAGTGCTTGAATTAGTACCAATTCCTATTCCTAATTTATATGTAAAACATAAGTCAAATTCGTTTGTTATTTGAATTTTTAAATTAGGGCCAAAAAATAACGTTCCGGCAAAAACCGGAAAAGAAGTATATACCGTTTCATTATAAATAATTTTAGTATAAATTAATGAAATTGCTAAATTAGATTCCCAACGAATACATACTTTCTTTTCCCTTTTTATATTAGGAATGTAACCAAATTTCAAACCATAAAATGTAACCGGAGTTAAAACACTTTTGAATGAAATTAAAGAATTAAATTCTGAATATCTATAATAAATTCCCATAGATATTTCGCTTTTATTACTAATGCAGTAATTAGGGTTAATTTCAAATTGATCAATAAATAATCCTTTCATGACTCGTACTTTAAGGGAAGTTACTGATTTGTTTAAACTGCTTTCATTCAACCCTTGACAATAACTCAAATAAATTGTTAGCAAAACACTAATTGAGACTAATGCTAATTTTCGCATAAATAACTAATTGCGGTTATTATTTTCACAATATCCTGCTATGACGAACTTATTTCTTTCCTCAGCCAAAAGCACTGGCACGCTTCGTCGCCTGCCCGTCAAGCGGCGCGTAGGCAGGCGTCGAAGCATGGCGAATTTATTTATCTTGTGAGTGGTAATGACAAATTGATCCTTGCGAAATCCGGCGTAGCTGAGTCGTATGGATACTCTATATTTATTTGAACTTATAAGTTATAAATATTTAATATTATAAGCGTCTTTACTAATAATGAAACGAATTTCTCTAATATCTGTTGTAATTACTATTTCTATTTCTGATTCTAGAACTCTTTCATCTATTCCAAAAAATTGTTCAATATATTGATCATCTTCAATTATAAAATTCTCTAATTCAATTTTGCTTAATTTATAGAAAAAAATACAAACAAAGGGTTCAAAAATACCATTATTTTCATTACAAAAAGTTATTTCTAATATATTTTTTACAAAATTATAGTTCCAACTAGTAATGTATTTAACAATACCTTTAGTAATTTTTTCTTCTAAACTCATTTTATTTTTATCTAATAATAAATTCATTAGGATCATGTGTATTAATTTTATTGCCCTGAATTTTAATTCTTGATGGATATTTTTTTTTGCTGCGACGGATTTCGCAAGGATCAATTTGTCCTAATAACTCTCAAAGATAAATAAATTTCGGATGCTTCGACGGACATCCGTCCGTTGCTTTGAACTGTGTGATATTTATCCACTGTTAAACGCTCATCGTATTTAATTACTGATAATATTTGTATAAGGCTATTAAGCAGTATAGAAATTATTACTCGACGAAGTTATAACGGGTGGAATCAAACAATCAATCTCCAGAACATTTGGCAATCCATAATAATTTCGGGCTGAGCTAAAGAGGTAATCCTGTTCGTTGTAAACGATTTTATCAATAACCGGATTACGATGTATGTATCTAAGTTTTTGCCACGTCACTTTTTCTGTAAACAATTCAATTGCATGATTTTTATCCCTCCACACTTTATAATTTTTATTTTTTGGGTGTATCTTTCCCGCATGAGCGAATTTGTCAAGCAACCACTCCCTGCGACTTTCGGGTGCATTTTCGATTAGTAGTATTGCATTCTTAGAAGTATGACGTTTGAAGTCCCGCACTACATTATCCAGATCAAATGGTATCTTGGTATTCGCTATCAGGTGAAGGTGACTCGGCATCAGGCACCATCCGAAAATGTTCAGCCCTTTATTTTCCTGACAGTATTTCAGCGAATCAACAATCAATTGTTTCTGACTTACACGTGTGAACAGATCAATCCAATCAACAACCGTCATTGTTAAAAAATATGTTTTGTCTTTATAGATGTTGTAATGTAAGCCTCTTCCCATATTGTAAATATTTTTGACTAAATTAGGAAGAAGTAATATTCAATTCCATGCACTTTTCGAGTTTCATACTTATATTATACTGCAAATATTTAATTAAAGTGAATTCCGTAAGAAAACGGCCGATGTTTATGTATACACCGCTTCAGATTTTGAACTTATTTACAGACGATGAGCTTTTAAAAGTGGATGAATATCCACAGCTAAAAAACAACGGACGAATGTCCGTCGAAGCAGCGATTGCTTCGTATGTACAGATGTATGCATATAAAGACGATGAGCCCTGAACGGCAGATGAATATCCACAGCACAAAAACAATTCTCCTGCGCCCAAAGGATTTGTATTGTACGTTGTTTTACCATCTGAAATTGAAATCATAAAACCAAACCGTTGTAGTATAGAATCAATACTTCACCAGTTTTAACATCATATTTTTATCTGCAGATTTAATTCTTAAAAAGTAAATTCCATTTGCAAAATTCGTCATATTGTCGATAGTAATGGAGTTTATTCCTTCAACAGCTGTGTACGTTTCGTATTTGACAATTACTCCTGAAAGGTTAATTATATTTGTTTCAACTTTACAATCCTCTTTTAAATAAAAGTCAATTTTAATTTTATCTGAAAAAGGATTCGGACTTGCGTCAATAATGAAGCTTGTTGAGTTATTCTTTTTATGCCATACAAAAACAGGAGGGTAGGTTTGCGTCTGTCCATCGTAATCAACCTGACTTAGTCTGTAATAATTACCGTCTTGTAATGGAGCTTTATCATCAAAATGATAATGCTTAGTTATTGTAGAGTTTCCTGCACCAATAATTTTTGCAAGAAAATGAAAGGCTTCACCATCTCCGCTTCTTTCTAAAATAAAATAATCATTATTAATTTCTGAAGCAGTACTCCAGGAAACTCTTACAATATTTTCATTTTCCTCTGCGGATAAATTAAGAAGTGAAACAGGTAAATTACCGGTACCATCGGTATATGGATTGGAAGGTATACCTGAATTTCCGGAAGCTCCCATTGTTGCACCATTTGGAAGAAAGGGAGGCATTCTGCTTGATGTACCGTTTTTACCACCGATAGTTGATGTTACGAATGTATTTGGAATGGATACGGAAATGTAACCACCTCCGCCACCACCACCGGGACCTTGATTTTCGCCGGAGACCCCGCAATCCTGATCTCCGCCCTTTCCACCTTTGACACTTAAAGTGAGATCAGCTAATCCCGTAATAATAGTGGAGAAAATTACTATTGATCCACCACCGCCTCCGCCGCCTGCAGCATCTTTTCCATAGGAAGTAAGAGCATCAGCACCATTAGCAATTATTGAACCTGTGCCGGTAAGAGAATCTCTTGCGATAAAATAAACAACTCCGCCGCCATTTCCCCCGCCTGAACCAAAGCCATCGTTTGCATCACCGGCACCACCTCCACCGCCCATGAATATTCTGTTGCCGGAATTAAAAAGAGGTCTTCCTCCAAGTCCGCCAACATTTTGTCTGTTGTCGCCGGTATAGGCACTATTACCCGGTTCGTAAATCATGGGATCCTTATATCTTCGACCGTATGTGTAACCACCCCTGCCTCCACCGGAAGAAACATTGGTATGAAAAAAAGGAAGTGCTCCATCAAGATCCCAGGCTACTTTCCAAAAAGGATCTGTAACAGTATCAGGAATTCCGAATCCATTATAGGGAATGCCGTTGAAGCTGTTTGATCCACCGCCACCACCGGCATTATGATTATTTCCTCCACCGCCGCCATTGGCAGGAGCGCCACGGCCGTAACGTCCGCCTTCTCCATCGTAATCTGTAGTATCACCGGCAATACCTTCGCCTTTTTCAGCTCCGGTTAATGGATTTGTAGTTGCGTAAACAGAATTATTTGTTCCTAATGGACAACACGATGAAGTTTGTTTAAGTTTTCCACCTCTGAAGCCTTTTCCACCGGCATCAATTATTCCATTTACTATTGTTTTTCCGCTTACTTCAATGGGAAGTACTCCGCCTGTATTACCGTTCCAGGACTGCGTTGTAATGGAAGCACCTGAATTAACTGTAAGTGACGAATAGCGTGGAACACGGATAATTTGAACCTTGCCCGAAACAGTATAGGAATTAATAAGGGGTGAAGCCAGATTTATTGTTGTACCGTTTGGAACACTTGACACCTGAACAAATTCAAATTTACCGGAATTATTATACGATACAATTGCTCCCCAAGTAGATGAGTTCGCATTAATGGTATTCATAATAGCGCCACGCATTTGAATGATCATGATGAGCTCGCCGGCAACGAGGTTACTGCTGAAACGGCTGTTTGAATTTAGTGCAGAACCGGCAACTGAAATAGAAACTGTACCCGCTGAAGCATTCGTAGTAAGAGTTGTAAATTCATTCAGTATTGCATTGGATACTGAAACAACCTTTACTCCATGCATTCCGGGAGCTCCTACGGAAATTAATGGTAAAATGAAAAATAGTGTTATTAAAAAAAAGGCTTTAATTTTATTAATTCGAATGCTTCTCGAATTATTATTTTCAAGTTCAGCCGGTTTTCTTTCTTTAAAATATAAAAAATTAAACATTTTTTGTAATGCAAGATGCTTACAAATGTAAGGCTTTCGATGTATTGTTAGGAAAATATTCCATTATTTAATCACTATTTAAGTGTTAATTATTAAGAATTAAATACAAGATTTTTCATTTATTTCAGATAATAATAATAAAATTAATGCCTATGATTACTGAGATTATATTAATAAAAGTAAAACAGACTATTGAACTTAAAATAAATAAAAAACGATAAAGCGCTCGATCATTCCATGAATTGCAACAATCGAACGCTTTAAAATTAAATGCTTATTCAACCACAAGTCTTAACCACTGCCCTTCTCTGCCTTCTGCCTGCACCGAAATAAGGTACAAGCCTGTTGCAATATTATCAAGGTTTAATTCACTTGAATTTAATCCTTCTTCTATAGAAAATTCCTTACTTATGAGTTGTCTACCTGTTAAGTCGACCAGTTTAATGATTCCTTTAGCTTTGTAATCAGAGTTGAAAGACACTGTTACATTACCCGCTGTAGGATTAGGATATGCGTTAAATGTTTCAAACAAATTACTTCCGTTTGAATCTTCAGAATCAATTCCCTGACGACAGTTAAGATTAACAGTAATTGTTTTTGTTCTTGGTGTTGATGTTCCACAACCATTACTTGCTGTAACGCTAAGAGTAACCGTAGTAGATGTTGCTGTTCTGAAATCAACTTTTATAGACTTGTTTCCCTGTCCGGATGTAATTAAAGCTCCACCGGTGATTGTCCAGTTATATGTTGATGCATTGTTAATTGAACCCACACTATATCCTTTGTCTTTTTCACTTTTACAAACATATGAAGGTCCTGATATACTTGAAGGTTGTGCCGGTAAACTTGAAGAGCTCTTAATATTAATCTTCTTTTCATCACTAACATCTTTGCAATTAACTCCTTTAACAGAAAGTTCTTGACTTCCTGAATATCCTGCAGGAACATTAATCACAACACAATTACTTCCATTTCCTGAAGCAATAGTTAAAGAAGGATTTGCATTACCCTTAATAACCCAGGTATAACTAGTAGATTGCGGATCCAGTGGAACACAATATGTCTGCTGATTTGATGAACCGGAACAAACGATAGTCTGACCTGATATTTCTGTGGGTTTATCAGGCTTCTTCGCCTCTAAAATAGCAATACAAGTAACAGGACCGGGACCGCATGAATTTACGGCACGAACACAAACGTTACCTCCTTTAAATTTTGAACCAAAACAAACTGTAATGGATGTTGTGTTTGATGAACCTGTGACATTCTTTCCTGATAATGTCCATTGATATGAAGTAGCATTTGATACAGGAGGTATTGTGTAAGTGATACAATCATTTTTACATACAACAGTTCTTCCGGCCGGAATGGCAGGAGCAGCAGGTAGTATAGTTCCAGATGAGCCAACAATAGTTGCATTAGTGGCGGTACATCCATTGGCATCAGTAACTTTTACTGAATAAGGTCCGGGAGAAAGTCCGCTTATTAATGCAGCTGTCTGACTGCCCGGTGTCCAGTTGTATTGATACGGAGTAGTTCCGCCTGTAGGGACTGCTGTTGCAGTCCCATCGATACCGGAACAATTGGTTTGCGTAGAGGATGCAAGCACAGTTAACTGAGTCGGTTCGTTTAATGTAAATGGAATAGTAGTAGAACTGCATCCTGATGCATCTGTAACAGTGTATGAAACTGATCCTGTAGCATGAGCAAATGTACCTGTTCCATTATAGGGCGCTAATCCACCAATAGCAGTAACGGATATATCTGCAGTACCGCCGAAACAGGCAATACTACCCAAAGGAGTTGCGGTTGCTGAAAAATTTAAGCAAGGATCTATTTGGCTGCATCCAAAAATATTTTCATCGATAATTGTGTTATGACCTAATTGACCGAATGCATTATCTCCTGTCATACAAACATTATCTCGTGTAGTCCTATGAATACCGGTATGTGCAAAGCCGCATTTCAAAGCGACTATATTGCTTTGTAAAAAATTCTGGAAAAGATTAAATCGATCAATGTTATCGCCAAGTCCTAATTGTCCATCAAGGTTCCATCCGCTGGACCAAATGGTTCCATCCGAAAGTAAGCTAAAACTGTGATTAGATCCACCGGCCATATTTATCCATTTAGTATCTGTACCAACCTGAACAGGAGCGTTACGGTTGACATTATCTCCAAGTGCTAATTGACCGAGAATATTATTGCCCCAGGCCCAAAGAGTACCTGTTGATTTAATTGCAAGTGAGTGAGAAGAACCTCCTGCAATACTAATCCATTTATTCTCCGTGCCAACCTGAACAGGAGTATTTTGATTTGTATTATTACCAAGTCCAAGTTGACCTGCAGCATTGGCACCCCAAGTCCATAAAGTTCCGTTTGATTTTAAAGCAAGAGCATGATCATTTCCAACCGCTATACTAACCCATTTGTTATCCGTTCCAACTTGTAATGGAGCATTAATACTTGTATTGTTACCCAAACCTAATTGTCCGGCAACATTTGTTCCCCAAGACCAAAGAGTACCGTTTGATTTGAGACCAAGGGTGAAATCTCCACCTGTGGCAAGACTTACCCAATCATTATCAGTACCTATCTGATTCGGCAGATTTCGGCTAAAATTATCGCCCAAACCTAATTCACCTGAACCATTATAGCCCCATCCCCACAAAGTACCGTCTGACTTTATGCCGAGAGAAAAAGCATACCCTGCTGAAACGCTTACCCAATTATTGTCTGTGCCAACTTGTACAGCAGCTTTTCTGTTGGTATAATCTCCCAGTCCTAATTGACCAAGATCATTTTTTCCCCATGACCATAATGTACCATTAGCTTTTATAGCAAGAGAATGATTTGCACCGAGTGAAAATGTAAGCCAAAAAACCGGAGACGCCGCAGCTAAAGCAGGTGCATTTAGATCCGTTAAATTTCCAAGTCCTAACTGTCCACTTGAATTGTATCCCCATGAACGAAGCGTACCATCAGACTGTAAACCCAAAGAGTGTTTCTCGCCACCTGCTACACTAACCCATTTAGTATCAGTACCAACTTGTGAAGGAATGTTACGATCTGTATTATCACTTAATCCTAAAGAACCAACATAATTCCAACCCCATGACCAGAGTGTTCCATTGGATTTAATAGCTAGTGTATGATTATCACCTACTGCAATACTCACCCATTTATTATCAGTACCTACCTGTATCGGGCTTGTTCTATCATTATTATCTCCTAAGCCTAATTGTCCGAATAAATTATATCCCCAGGCCCAAAGTGTACCGTCTGATTTAATACCAATAGTATGAGAGGAACTTGAAACAATATTTACCCATTTAGTATCGGTACCTACTTGAACAGGTGAATTTTGAGCTGTTGTATTTCCTAGCCCCAATTGTCCGTCGTCATTATTACCCCAGGCCCATAAAGTACCATCTGACTTTATTGCTAAACTTTGATTGGCTCCTGCAGCAATATTAACCCATTTATTATCGGTGCCGATTTGAACAGGAATATTACGAGTAACATTATCGCCCAATCCTAATTGACCATTGAAATTATATCCCCATGCCCAGAGTGTTCCGTCTGATTTTAAACCAATCGTATGAATTCCCCCTGCTGCTATACTTACCCATTTATTGTCAGTACTAACCTGCAAAGGAGTAGTTTGAGCTGATGTATTTCCAAAACCTAATTGGCCAAAACCATTGTACCCCCATGCCCACAAAGTACCATCTGATTGTATGCCCAGCGTGTGGCCCAACCCGGTGGTAACACTTACCCACTTTGAACTTGATCCAACCTGAACAGGGTTCGATTGATTGGTTGTATTCCCAAGCCCCAATTGACTAAAAGCATTATTTCCATACGCCCATAAAAAGCCATATCGAATCTCGAATGTTGAATTTGAAAATGAACCGGAAGCCATTCGCTGGTAGTTAGCCTGGTATGGAATGGTCTTTCTATTGTTAGAACGTGAAATTTCGCCCATCAATAATGAGGGTAAAAATGTCAGAAATAATGAAAAGAATAAGAGTTTGCCTTTCAAAGACTTCGCCCTGCTTACAATTCCGGATGAATTGCTATTTCCATTAAAGTTAAATTCCGTTTTTCTTGAGTACAGTTGTGTCATGTGTTTCGTTATTGATTTCTTTATTTTACTTACTTGTTTAAAACTAAATATATGAGATATTTTATCTGAATGTCCATAGGCATAAATTGCTAAACTTCTTTATGTCCATTTATAATTAATATGAATTTGACAAGTTATGATTGCAGTCCAATAATTTAATAATATTGAATTTAATCGTCCATATTTCTAAACAATATTTTATTATACCTGAAACCCCTTATCCGGACTAACATTTAAATGTATATCCCAAAATTAATTATGTTTTAAAAATTTAATAGGTTATGATAATAAGCAACAAATATATTCTATTTTTGGGTTAATAGCAACTTTTTTTAATTCTATTCAATGTACATCCTTCTATTTATTGAGGTTGACCAAGTTCTATAATTTAATTAATTACCTATATTTCCATACGTCATAAATATATTTATTAACATTCTTTATTCTAATAATAAACTTAAATTTAAAAGTCATTCACTTTATCACGCAATTTAATTCATCGCCCGTGTTTTTTATGGCTTTTACCAAGAAGCTGATGTTTCGGCTCTAAAACAGTTCATATGTTTAATATTTACTTTACATTAAACTGAATTCTATTCATTAATTTAACTCAATTTTTCGATATTGCCATTTAACAAGAAAAAACATAAAAAAAATGATTAAACCTCTTATTGGTATTATCGCTTGCGGGGGGAAATCTTCACGCATGAAAGAGGACAAGAGCCTTTTAAATTATCACGGCCTGCCTCAGCGATATTATTTATACGAACTGCTAAAAGCCCTCTGCAGCGATGTATTTATTTCATGCAACGATGAACAAGTTGATACTATAAAAAAGGATTATAAAATTATTTGTGATAAAAAAGCGTATGCAGGGAATGGTCCGGTATCCGGCCTCTTAAGTGCTTTTGCCGAACATCCGGAGAATGCCCTATTATTTGTTGGCTGTGACTATCCTTTCTTTGGAGCCAAAGACATACAAAAACTAATAGAAGAAAGAAGTGACAACTATTCTGCTATTTGCTTTAGGAATACCAATTCCTTCATACCGGAACCGCTTTTAGCAATCTATGAAAACAGAAGCAAAGAACTCATTCTTCAGCGCTTTCTTCAGGAAAAATACTCCCTTCGTGAGTTTCTTAATAGCTCAGATACACAATACTTGCCCCCCTTGAATGATCACGCACTAAAAAGCGTTGATACACCTGAACAATACAGAAATGAATTAGTTAATTTCAGGAAAGTGCAGATTGATTTTAAAGAACTTGAATAAATCATTGTAACAGGCTTTTGTACTGTTTTTCCACCCCAAAGTTCTCAAAGGCCTGAACAGAGGGCTTAAAGGATTTTCACCCTTTGAAAATTGTGTTTGTTTTTCGTCCTCTATAAAAAAATTATTAAATTCAGGACTTAATAAAATATTGAATTACACTTTATGGCATCAATCTTTTCGACTTCTATTCTGAAAATAGCAAACCGTATTACCACATTAGCGGAAGACTTCCTGGCCATTGAAGAGCCCTTGGAAATTCGATTATCGTATGTTAAAAATTCCATTCGTCAGGAAAAAAATATTTCGATTACCATGCGAACTCCGTCCAATGACGAAGACCTTGCGATTGGATTTCTATTTACCGAAGGAATAATTACTAATTTTAAACAGGTACAATCGGTTAACAGTGTTCAGGAAAACAGTATTTTAATTGAATTGTCTCCTGAAGCCGCCGTAGACTTATCTAAACTTGAAAGAAATTTTTATACAACCTCCAGCTGCGGTATTTGCGGAAAAGCTTCCATTGAAGCTATACAAATAACTGCTCAGAATTTTCCTGAAACTGAAAAAATCATTTACCGCTCTTCCTTCCTGCTTCAGCTTCCGGAAAGTCTGCAAAAACAACAAAGTGTTTTTAAACAAACCGGTGGATTGCATGCTTCCGCTGTATTCAATCAATCAGGGGAGGTTGTTCTTTTGCGTGAAGATGTTGGCAGACACAATGCTTTAGATAAGGTCATTGGTGCAGCCTGTAAACAGAACCTGTTGCCCCTTTCAGATGCACTATTACTGTTAAGTGGCCGCGCAAGTTTTGAACTTATTCAGAAAGCAAAAATGGCAAATATTAAAACCGTGGCCGCTGTCGGCGCTCCTTCCAGTCTGGCAGTTGAATTAGCGAGGGAAAGTAATATGACACTGATAGGTTTCCTGCGAAACGACCGCTTCAATATTTATTGCGGAAAAGAGAGAGTTCTTCCTGATTAATATCTCCTTTTGTCAAATGCTGAATAAAATTGTAATTTAGCAAGCAACAATTTTTTTACTTCCATGAAACTACGCATAAAAGGAAATACACTTCGACTTCGCCTTACAAAAAGCGAATTAGAATATTTTGAAAAAACAAATTTCATCGAAGAAAAAACAGTATTCGAAAACAGCATATTCAGCTATTCCCTCTGTGCTGAAAATATAGATGCGCTCACTGCTACGTTGGAAAACAATAATATTATTGTTCACATGCCTTTTCGAATGGCTAAAGAATGGACGGATACTCAAAAAGTAGGTTTCAAAAGTGAAATGGAAATTGGTGACAATAAAAAACTTTTCATTCTTGTTGAAAAAGATTTCAAATGCCTCGACGAAACTACCGAAGACCAAAGTGATAATTACGAAAATCCTTTAGCTTCAAGTCATCCATGAGTGAAAAACCCACTTTTAAAAAAGAAAATTTCTCTGATTCACCCAAAGCTGAAAATCCGAAACATTTTACGGGACTTCGCCTTTATCGCCCTAAAGCTGTAGCAGCAGGTATTCCGGCCATTCTTTCCAGTGCAAAACACATGCTACTTGAAATGGGACCCTTTCGTGCATGGAATGCCTTGAATGCACTGAATCAAAAAGACGGCTACGATTGCCCGGGTTGTGCATGGCCTGACCCGGACGATGAACGATCAAGACTTGGGGAATACTGTGAAAACGGTGTGAAAGCAATAGCTGAAGAAGCTACAACCAAAAAACTCACCGCTGACTTCTTTGCGAAAAATTCATTGTATGATTTGTCCCTTTTAAACGATTACGAAATCGGTAAAAAGGGCCGTGTGGCTGAGCCTGTTTACCTTGCAAAAAATGATTCGCATTACAGACCTGTAACATGGGAGAAAGCATTTAAGATTATTGCTGCTCATCTTAACGCATGCAATAGTCCGGATGAAGCTGCTTTCTATACAAGCGGAAGAACCAGTAATGAAGCTGCTTTTCTTTATCAATTATTCGTCAGACAGTTTGGCACTAATAACCTGCCCGATTGCAGCAATATGTGCCACGAATCAAGCGGTGTTGCTTTAACAGAAAGCCTTGGTTTGGGAAAAGGATCTGTTACTCTCAATGATTTTTATAAAGCAGAAGTAATTATTATACTTGGCCAGAATCCCGGTACCAACCATCCCCGTATGCTTAGCGCTTTACAGAAAGCAAAAGAAAACGGCTGTATAATAATTTCCATAAACCCACTTCCGGAAAGTGGATTAATTGCTTTTAATGATCCACAAACAATTAAAGGTGCTCTTGGAATTAAAATGCGCCTGACCGATCACTTCATTCAGGTTAAAATTAATGGCGACATGGCCTTTCTTCAGGCACTGGAGAAAATATTATTTGAAGAAGAAGAAAATAATCCGGATTTTATATTCGATTCATCATTTATTCAAGAACATACAGAAGGATTTGATGCCTTCAAAAAACATATTCAGCAAACTGAACTAAAATCACTTTCCGAAGCATGTGGTATTCCTGTTTCAGAAATCCGCCGCATTGCCAATGCTATTAAAAACAAAAAGAAAATTATCGCCTGCTGGGCTATGGGATTGACACAACATAAAAATGCTGTGGATACTATTAAAGAAATTGTTAATCTGCTCCTACTGAAAGGAAGTATTGGAAAGGAAGGAGCGGGAACCTGTCCTGTACGCGGACATAGCAATGTGCAAGGCGACCGTACGATGGGTATTTACGAAAAGCCTTCTGTAGCATTTATAAATGCTCTTGAAAAAACTTATGGTATCCAATTCCCTCAGAAGCATGGTTTCGATACGGTAGAAAGTATTCATGCCATGCACGAAGGAAAAGTTCATGTCTTTATTGCTATGGGAGGTAATTTTCTTTCTGCTACGCCTGATACAACGTATACTGCAGAAGCATTAAGGAAATGCAGATTAACAGTAAACATTTCTACCAAACTTAACAGGAGCCACCTTATTGCCGGACAAGAATCATTAATACTTCCTACACTGGCACGCAGTGATGCCGACTTTCACAATGGAGAAGCACAGTTTGTAAGTACAGAAAACTCAATGGGTGTTGTGCAGCTTTCCAAAGGTAACCTTAAACCAATTTCTGAAAATCTGCTTAGTGAAACAAGTATTGTCTGTCGGATGGCTAAAGAAGTACTGATTGATAAAGCCGGCAATCATTGGGATCGTTATTTACAACATAACGATGCTATTCGCGACGATATAGAAAAGAGTATTCCCGGTTTTGAAAACTACAATAAAAGAGTAAGAAAACCGGGAGGATTTTATCTTCCCAATGCAACAAGAGAAAGATCTTTTACAACACTAACCGGTAAAGCTGTATTTAATATTGCTGAAGTTAAAGAGCAAAAACTTTCAGACGATGAATACATGATGATGAGTATTCGTTCTCACGATCAGTTTAACACCACAATTTATGGTTTAAACGATCGTTACAGAGGTGTAATCAATGAACGCCGGGTTATTTTTATGAATGAAAAAGATATTCAAAAAGCCGGATTAAAAAACAAAGATGTCGTTGATCTGTTTAATTATTTCGATGGCATAGAAAGAACAGCCCAAAAATTCATTGTAATTTCCTATAATATACCTGAAAAGTGTACGGCTACTTATTTTCCTGAGACAAATGTACTTGTTCCTATTAATAGCACTGCGGATAAAAGCAATACGCCAACATCTAAATCAGTAGTAATAAAAATTCGTAAAACGGTAAATTGAAATTTTACAGCTTCCTTTAAACTAAGATTTTGGGAGGAAAGAGTGGAAAATTCGACATAAATCCATTTTTTCTTTTGGCAAATTTTAAAACTGTCATCTTTAAGTAAAACATCCGGTATTACCAGGATTTTCTTTTTTTACCTCTGAAATTTGCCTTTTAATTTCTATATTTGATTTCTATACAACCTCCCACTTTTAATAAAGTTAACCGACACTACGAATGAAAAAAATCAATCTTCTCAATATCTTTTTTTTACTTCCGCTAATTTTGTTTTCACAGCAAATTCCTTCTTCAAAAAGCAATTCAAAGCAACGGGAAATAATCAACAAATATCTTACCGGTAAAAAAGAAATTTGGAAATTAACCGATGAGGATATTAAAAACTGGGATATCAGCAATACCAGCAGTAATAAAGAAAAAAATATTACGTATTTATATCTTCATCAAAAAGTTAATGGCATTCGTATATTCAATGCTGTTAGCAGTGTTTCCATAAAAGATGATCAGGTAAAATCGTTTGCAAAACGATTGTATTCAGATGCAGTTTCTAAAACCAACACAGATAAACCCGTGCTTACTGTTGCAGTTGCCATTCAGAAAGCAGCAGAACATCTTTCATTAAAACTAGAAGGTCAGCCTAAACTTATCTCTACGAAAAAAGCATTGAATCGATTTTATTATTCCCCTTGTGGAATTTCGTCTGAAAATATTCGTGTTGATTTGGTATATCAACCGGTAAAATCTTCGCTTCGTCTGGCTTGGGACGTAAACATTCATCTTAAAGACAAAAGTCATTGGTGGAATATTAGAATCGATGCTGTTACAGGTGAATTCATTCAAAAAAATGATTGGGTGGCACATTGTGATTTTGGAGCACCTTCCGGTTCTTCAGTTAATTCGACAGCTTCAACTTTTGCGAATGGTAATTCGATAAATCAAGCAGCTTCCCTCGCATCGTATCGTGTTTTTGCACTTCCCATTGAATCCCCAAGTTTTGGTGCTTCAACGTTAATACCTGATCCTTCTGATGCTGTTGCTTCTCCTTTTGGCTGGCACGATACAGATGGAAATCCGGGACCTGAATTTACCACCACTCGTGGAAATAATGTTCATGCATACGATGACATAGCAAATCAAAATGCTCCCGGAACTTCCCCTAATGGCGGATCAAATTTGTTGTTTGATTTTCCTGCAAACTTAACACAACCGGCATCCAGTTACCTTAGCGCTTCTTTAACCAATCTATTTTATCTTAACAATATGATGCATGATATGCTTTATCGTAATGGTTTTGATGAAGAGTCCGGTAATTTTCAGCAGACAAACTATACAGGACAGGGATTGGGACAAGATTATGTTTTTGCCGAGTGTCAGGATGGAGGCGGAACAAACAATGCAAATTTTGGCACACCTGATGACGGGCAGAATCCGACCATGCAAATGTATTTATGGACCAGCCCTGTTCAATCTACCTTTACTGTAAATAGTCCCGGATCAATAGCCGGAAATTACCAGGCAGTAGCGGCAGGCTTCGGTCCGGGTGTTGTTTCACCTATTACTGCAGATCTTGCTATCGCTGACGACGGCACCGGTACAATTTCAGATGCTTGTGAACCTATAGTCAATGGAACAGCTTTGTCAGGTAAAATAGTTTTAATTGACAGAGGCATTTGCAATTTCGTTGATAAAGTTCTTGCAGCTCAAAACCAAGGCGCTCTTGCTGTCTTAATAATAAATAATTCTGCCGGTTCAATTTTTTCAATGGGAGATAATGGCAACGGTGGTTCAGTCACCATTCCTTCTGAAATGATTTCGTTAACCGACGGAACAATGTTGAAAAATTCAATTAACGGTGGCGCCACAGTAAATGCAACATTAACTCCTCCACCATCCACTGCTGTTGATCTTGATGGATCCTTGGATAATGGCATTGTAATACATGAATTCGGTCATGGCGTTTCTAACCGACTTACCGGCGGTCCTTCAAATTCAAATTGCTTAGGCAATGGAGAACAAGCTGGTGAAGGATGGAGTGACTTTTTCGCTCTTCTTTTTACTATCAGACCCGGTGACGTTGGAACTGCAGCAAGAGGAATGGGCACCTATGCTCTTGGTCAACCCAATAGTGGCGGCGGAATAAGAAGGTATCCATATTCAACAAATATGAGCATCAATCCTGAAACATATTCTTTCCTGGCTCAGAGTCCCGAAACACATGATGTTGGTGAAGTGTGGTGTACTGTACTTTGGGATTTAAATTGGGCCATGATTGATCAGTTTGGATTTGATGCCAATTGGTTTCAGGGAACATCAGGAAATAACATCACTCTCAAACTTGTTTTGGAAGGAATGAAATTGCAGCCATGTGGTCCGGGATTCTTAGACAGTCGCGATGCAATTTTAGCTGCGGACGATAATTTATATAATGGCATACACAAATGTTTAATTTGGGAAACCTTTGCACGCCGTGGAATGGGATACAGCGCAGTGCAGGGTGATCCAGAGGTTGCCGGCGATGAGACGGAAGCTTTTGATTTGCCTCCTGCTTGTTTGATTCCTACATCAGCCCCGACGGCTAACTTTACTGCAAATATTACGACATCCTGCTTCGGCACTATTCGTTTCAATGATTTATCAACTAACATTGCACAAAGCTGGAAATGGGATTTTGGCGATGGGGATACATCGAATTTACAGAACCCAATTCATAATTATACAGCACCGGGAAATTATACAGTAACTCTGAAAGTATTTAATACATTGGGATCTGATAGCCTGATAAAGAATCAATATATTTCAATTACTGCTCCTGCTGCTCCCGGTATTACAGGTGATACGTCAATTTGCAGTGGTACATCTACATCAATTACTGCAAATGTTCTGTCAGGAAATGTGGCCGACTGGTATGATAGTACAAATGCAATAATATTTACCGGAACAGTTTTCAATACACCTTCCTTGAATGCAAATACGACCTATCGTGTAACACAGCATCCTCAAACTGTCATTCAACATGTCGGTCCCGTCAATAATTCATTTAATACCGGCGGCTACCACAACAGTGGATTTGAAGGGAAATTATTGTTTACAACCTTTGCTCCTGTGAGAATAAAATCTGTGTGGGTCGATGCAAGCGGCACTGCAAATCGTACTTTCAACCTCTACGGATCGACCGGTTCATTGATACAATCAATCACAATAAATGTTGCTAGCGGGCAGGGAACTGTGCCATTGAATTTCGATATTCAAACTCCCGGTAATTATTCTATAGGTGCTTCAACTTTTTCAAATCTTTATAGAAATAATGCAGGGGCTTCTTATCCCTATAATGTTAATGGGTTAATTAGTATTACAGGTTCAAATTCCACCACAAATCCTGCAACCTTCTACTATTATCTGTATGATTGGGAAGTTCAGGAATTACCTTGTACCAGTTTCCCATATCCTGTTACCGTATTTATTAGTGAGCCTGTAAGCAGCTTTACCTACAACCCAACCGGACTCAATGTTGTATTTACAAATACTTCCGTATCAAATATTGTTTCACAAAATTGGGATTTTGGAAACGGGAGCAATTCTACTCAGCCGAATCCAACCGTTAATTATTCTACTGCCGGTACGTATACCGTAACATTAACCGTTACGAATGCTGATGGCTGCCAGGATGTTTCGTCGCAGACAATTACTGTTCAAAATGTAGGTATTCAAGATTTAACCGATAAACCAATTCACATCTTCAATGATGGAAATACGGTTTTTGTAAAATTTAATAATACTCCTGTTAATGCGCGAATCCGAATATTCGATGCTATAGGAAAATTATTAACTAACGATCTAATAAATGACGAAAAAATATTTAGTCACAATCTTCAAAATATTTATTCCAATTTCATAACCGTTTTTGTTGAAGTTGGAGAAAATTCGTTCACAAAAAAAATAATTATTCTTAATTGAGCTAAAATAAAAAAGGGATTGTCGTATCTGACAACCCCTTTTTTTTCTATGTTTTTATACAAATTAATTTTTTATGATTTTTCTTGTCTGCCGTTGACCATTTTGTTCAACGACTATAAAATATGTACCGGGCTTTAAAAATTCCGTCTTTTCAAAATTATAAGTACCACTTCCTTCTTCAACAGATATTTTTTTACTTTCAATAAGTTTTCCTTCTGAACTTAATAAAGATATTTGTACGTTTCCTTTTGACTTAACAGAATAACTAATTTGTAAATCCGATTGAAATGGATTCGGAGAAATACTATTAATTACTAAATCAGACTCGGAAGGATTTTTGCCAATTTTTACCGCTTGCAATTTACTGTAAGTATACTTACCGTCGTAATCAGTTTGCTTGAGACGATAATAAGACTGTCCTTCGAGAGGATTTTCATCAACCATTTCATAGAAACGGGTTGTAGTGCTGCTTCCTGCACCGCGTTTTGTAAATAACGTTTTGAAATTAACTCCATCATTTGATCGTTCAACAGTAAAATAATCGTTATTAGTTTCTGTTGCTGTAATCCAGTTCAAAAGAACTCTATCCGTTTTAGGGCTTGCTTTAAATTCAACAAGTTTTATAGGCAAAGCAAATACAGGAGCTCCTATTAGAAACGAACGAAAATACAACGAGGTCTGACGTGTTGCACTTGAAGAAGTGTTTACAGCTCCCGTTCTGTATAGTAATTTATTCACATTATTATAGTTAAGCTGATACATAGCTTCGTGATGTGATGTATCTATATTTGCAATAGATGTAGTCGATCCCAATGCTTTATAACGACCACTGTCGCTAGACATGGTTAAAACAGTTGCCGGATCCAAAGAATAACTTGTTGGCATGGTTGCAACAATGTATTCCCTAACAGTACTTCCACCGTCAACGTCAACCCCGGTAGCAGAAACTTTTGCAAGTGTCGTATCGATGGAAGTATTTGCTTTCTTAAAACGTATTTCCCATTCAATGTAGGAGTCCTTGTTTGCAGGAAAATTTACAAAGGGCTGAAAAGATTCATTGTAACCTACTGCAGCATTATCGATATCCGAAAGTGTAGCACCATTGTATAAATTCGTGATTGTTGTCCACATATCGATTCCTCTCATTGCATCCTGGAATAAATAAGTGGCACCAACAGCACCTGCAGTTCCACTAATAAGTGCTGGATTGGCAAGGCTTGGAAAATCACCTAATGCAATACCATATTGATAGAAACCTGTTAACCCTGATCGGAGTGCAGTTACAGTTCCTCCACTAACGCTTTGTGTATTATCAGTATGAGTTCCTATGGACTGCCATGCCGATGTGGAATTATTCCGTGATAAAAGGCTATATACTGTTGTAGCAGCCAGCATATTGGAATATCCTGTTTCATTTACCTGTACAGAATAAGTTCCTGCTGTTCGGGTACCAAAAGGACTAATAGTCCAGTACCCGTGATCCAACATTTCCGTCATATCTAGACCATTGACTGAGACAGTTAAAGGGTATGTAGTGTCATTTGTTACTGCGTTTACGAAGGAACCAACCATACTTGTAATTCCGCTAATTCCAGATGTTGTAACATTCATTAACTCGTAATTTATTATTGAACCAACAGGATAAGCAAAAGTACCCGAAGAAGTTATTGTCCTTCGGAGATTTCCAATAACCCATGAGCTTGTTAGATTTCCTGTAATTCCTCCTACTGCCGTATTTGTTACAATCATTTCATTTACACCTGTGAGTATTTTTCCGCTCAACATACTTAATTCGCTGCTGACCGTGGTCATGGATGTAAGAGTCAGGTAAGTATTATTGTTTATCGTTAGTTTATTAATAGTGCTTGGCAAACCATTTCCTGTAACCTGATTTCCCGTGCCATTGTAAAGATAATAGCCTCCCGCATTATAAGAACGAGTTCCACTTACCTGAATATTTCCGGATGAACCCGAAGAAGTAATTCCATCGGGGGAACCGATCCCAATCTGGCCGCCTGAATTCAGTGTGAAATTTCTTCCAAATACAGCACTCGTTCCCATATTTACGGTAACGCCGCTATTTATAGTATAATCTACACTTCCTGTTACAGTATTTCCTGAAGCAGTAAATGATTGGGCTACTGCGCCATTGAAAACAACCGTCCCTACTGCACTTATTCCCGTTGTTGTAATTACTCCTCCTGTTTGAGAAAAATTTCCTGAAATAACCATAGAAGATACGACTGAGTTTCCCCCTCCAAAATTGAATGAACCTCCTGTTTGAAAATAATTTCCTGTCAGATTAATATTTCCTACACAATTATTACCACTTGCGAAATTTAATGTTCCACCATTTATGTAAAGATTGCCTGTTTGATTAATCGTAATCGTTTTACTTGCGACATTGCAATAATTTAAAACACCCCCGTTAATAGTCATGTTACCCGTTATAGTCAATGTATAGTTTCCATTAGCCATTTGGAGTTCTGCAGTACCTGTCGATTGAACAATGAAATTTCCGGTAAAAGAACTGAATCCTCCGGCCATATTCACACTATTTGTCTGTGATGCGCAATTCCATTTTAAATTATCAAATGTTTGGTTGAGGCCACCGGGCATTACAGAATTTGTTGTGTAGCCATAAATTTCACATGTGGAACCTGTATTCCAAACACTTGTAGGAATTGTACCAGCAGTAGTTGTATAATTATGTTGATATGTACCACCACTATAATAAGTAGCCATCGAGCCACCGCTATATGCCAAGGTACCTGCATTCCGAAAAATACCATACACTGCAAGGTCGGGTGAAGTAGTTTTTTTAAGAGTTAGTGTTATTCCGCTATTCAAAGAAAGAATCCCGCCGGCTTCAATAACAATCTGATCTATTGTTAATGCAGCAGATATCGTAACTGTACTTCCGCTTTTAATAGTGATTACCTTATCAGCTTGTACCGGTACTGTAGTTGCAGCAATCCATGCACTTCCGTTATACTTTTGCCAGATACCCAATGTACTCCAGTCTCCGGAGGCTACGGCCTGATAATCTCCGCTAACCGGTGCAGAAGATAAATTTTTATTGTTTCCCATGAATACTACCATGAAAACACTTACAGTGGCAATAAAAAAAAGTAGTCCTGCTAAATAAGTACGCTGTCTTAATGCATGACGTAATCTGATTTTTGTTTTCATTTTCGATTAATTAATTTGAATAAATAAACATAATTGAATTCAGTTCTCTTTGTCAGACCCAATTAAGTCTTACTTCTTTACTCAATTTAATTTTCATGGTTATTAATAAAATAGTAAATCCTTACATAAAATAATCGATTTAAATAAGAATTCCTTTAGTGTATTCTATTTTTAGTCAATCCATTACAAAGCTTTAATGCAATAGCTTATTTTAGTTTTACTAAAATTCATGATTTATTAGAAATAATAGAGTTTTAAAACCGCCATTTATTTCAATTTTCTGTCAAATTAAAATCAATAAAAAATGCATTTTTATTACACTCCATTCAATAAATAGTTTGAATAGGTATTTAAAATAAAGGATTTCAGAACAAACCTATGCTAAAGCGGACTTTATTATTTTACTTCAAAGGGTAATTAGGTAATAAGGTTTACAATCGCCCTAGAGGTAAGACTCAATTCGTCGCAAATAATAAACTACTTTAAATAAAGTTGGTTATACTGCGAACGGGAAGATTTTGTGAGTTTTTAAATGAATGGCAAAAAAGTAGATAAGAACAGTATATTCATTTAATTTTCTAAACTAGACAGTGAAACATCAACTTAGCTAAGTGACCACCCTTCGGCTGCGCTCAGGGAACGGAAACTTGCTCGTATTTAGTCTTCGGCTACGCTCAGCCGAGCTTCTAGAAAACATTTAACATTTTCTCGCATATCAAAGAGAAAAACAAATTCAAGCTTCGACCGGAGCAAAAAAGATTACCACCATGGAATAAAATATCAAAAAGCATGAGCTCTTGCATCAATGCCAAAATCATTCTCATTTTAAGAATTATTATTCGATTACCTCCAGTCAAAGAAACTCTTTCGAAGACTAACAATTAAATCAAAGCTCGGCTGAGCGAAGCCGAAGCCAAAATTAAAGTTGATCCCCGTTCCCTGAGCGCAGTCGAAGGGTGGTTACTGAGTATTACATTAATATTTCAAACAATAAATACATATATTAAATATTTTAATACTTGTATGAAAGTAAAAAATATTTAACCTCTTATTAAGGACGCATAATTACTCTCGTAAAGTAAACGGCATTTTCCATTAAACCATAATCGCCCGATTCAACAACTCCATCACCGGTTAAATCTCCCTGCACATATCCTAAATTAGTAAAGTATACTTCGTTTTCCATTTCACCATAATCTGCAGATTCTACAATTCCATCCTGCAAGCCAAGTATTCCGCCGAAAATATTTCCACCATCCAAAATGTCACCGCTAAAAATTGCAAATGCAGGGGACTCTCCCAATGGCGTACCAATATCAATCATATTACTTCCAAAGGCTTTTGAAATATTCGATGTGAAATCATAATTAGTGATTGGGGTAATTAATACAGGAGAAGCACTCCAGGTTTCCAAAGAATTTCTATGCTGAACTCTGATATAATAAAACTCCCCTGTTGTTACAGGCGGTGTGAAAGAAACACTTACATCTCCGTTTGTTTTTAGAATTCCGGACTTCTTTGCAATTAGTGAATGATTTACCGTATCCATCAGGCTTACAAATACAGTGTCAGCATCTAAAGGAGAATAAACATTGGGAAGAAAACCTCCGATACCATTCAGATACAAACAAGCATTTAACAGACCTGAACCCGAATAATATCCTTCAATAAATAACTTTATATTGACAGTGGCACTGCAGCCTTCATCAATTAGTCCATTGCAATTTTCATCTACTCCATTATTGCAAATCTCAGCAGCCCCGGGATTAATGCCTGCAATACTGTCTTTACAATCGTTTCCTATTGAAACAAAACCGGTTGGTGCAGAACATCCGATAGCAGATTCTAAATTCGAACCGTATGTATCGTTATCAGTGTCATAATAAAAAGTATTGAACGGTGGTTCAAAAATTACTAGGTTAACAGTTGCATTGCAATTATTATTATCCTTAACAATCAGATTGTAATTACCGGCCATGCAGTTATTTAAATCGGCATTTTGTAAAGGATCAACAATATTAATTTTCCATCCCATATACTCATGTAAACTACATTGGTAATAAAGCAGGTTTGGATGACTTGAATTGGGAGTAAAATATAATGTACCCATGGATGTCATGCTGTTTACAACTCCATTGGTAACTTCGGAACCAAGATTTGCCGGGCCTCCAACAGATTCAGTTGAAATGTAAATAGCATGTTCTGTATCAAAGAAAGTGAAGGCATACGTTATTCCTCTTATCAGTGTAATTTCCATTCCCTGAACACCGTTAATTATTAAGCCATCCGGTTCAGTTCCGAATCCATATTGAGGATGAGAATGATTCTTTGGCGCAGCTGTTACTATAAAAACCGGACCATTGCCGCTAACTGAATAAGGAGCTGTGCCTCCTGATGGTGTAATATTCACACTTCCATTCGCAAGTCCATAACAGGAAACGTTAGTGGTTGAAGTAACTGTAGCTGTTATCGAATTGCTTAACGGGTTGACAGTAATATTTTGTGAGGCGGAACATCCAACGGCATCAGTAACATTAACAGAATATATTCCGGAAGATAAGTTTGTCAAATCTTCAATTAGATAAGGGTTAACAATATTGACATTGTAACCCATGTATTGATGATTAGCGCAAACATAATATAACAATGACGGATGACTATTGTTAGGAGTAAATGTGACAACACCATTGTCACTTGGGGCACCAACTTGTCCGTTGGTAACAAGTCCACTGCTATTCCCTCCAATAAAATCAGTTGATATATGCCATGGATGACCAGGACCAAGGATACTAAAGCTATACGGAATACCTCTTGCCAATGTTAACTCTTTCGCTTCTATTCCATTTGTAAAATAAGTAAGAAGACTGCCGAGGTTTACATAAGGACTACCGGGAGTTTTGCTTCCAACAGTAACTCCAAAGACTGAACCTGAAGTTTTATTTATTGTATCCCATTTAGTAATATAAGGTCCGGTGCCGCCTGAAATAGTCAGATCAATTGCACCGTTAGACAGCCCACAGCTTGTACCCGTAACATTTGAAGATAAAGCCAAAGTAGATGGCTGCTGACTAACTACATATTGTGCAGTTGTAGTGCAGCCATTAGCATCAGATACGATTACTGAATATGTTCCGGGTTTCAAATTAGAAGGATCCTCAATACAATAACCATTCAGAATATTAATTTTCCAACCCATAAATGTATGTACAGCGCATGGATAATATAAAAGAGAAGGATGACTACTATTAGGAATAAATGTTACTGTACCGGATGTTGTGGGAGCTCCGGTTTGTCCGCTTGCTACAATATTAGTTGAATTCCCTCCGACGTTATCAGTACTGATATGAAAGGGATGACCTGGACTAAGCACACTAAAGTTATATAAGATACCACGGGTAAGATTTAATTCCTTCCCTTGAACTCCATCAATTACAAATCCAACGGAAAAACCCTGACCAAATAGCGGGCTGGCAGCTGTTTTAGTGGCAACTGTAACTCCAAATAATGGACCGTTTTGAATATTGAGTGTATCCCAGCAAACACTATAAGGTGGTGTACCGCCGGTGATGGTAATGTCTATTGAACCATTTCTTGCATTAGGACAAGAAACGTTTGTGATACTTGCGTTTGAAATAGTGGGAGGTGAATTTATGGCACCGATAGTAATGATATTTGAATTTACACTATTCGTTGTAACGCAGGCAAGGTTAGAAGTTAATCTACATTGGATCTGGTCACCTAATACCAAACCTGATAAGCTTATAGTCGGACTATTCGTGCCGGTATTAACTCCATTCTTCCTCCATTGATAAACAGGGATTGTTCCTCCATTGACAATAGTTGCTGTATAGGTTGCTGATCCCCCTGAGCAAAATCCTAAAGGGCCTGAAATAGTAATGGAAGGTGTTAGACTTGTCGGACAGATAGAAATATTATCGACAGCAAAACTCGGCCTGTTAGTCCCTGTTCCGCTAAAATCGCGTTGTACCCACCGAATTTGAACAACCGGCTGATTATTACATGCTGCAGGTAGTGTCAATGATTTTACTAAATTATTCTGAGGTGTTGTAACAGCTGTAGTCTGATTTACCGTATTATTCTGATAGATTCCATTGGTAACAGCAGAAACAGAAGTAAAAGTACCGCTTGTACCTACCCTATACTGAAGATCCACCTGATTGACTCTGGTATTTGTTACTGAGACAAAAGGATTCCTAATGGTCATAATATCAAAGGTAACAAGGACATTAAATATTCCGGTTGTATTAATAGCCAGGCACAATGCCGGATCTGCAGTTGTCGATGGTAGAAGCCCTATCTTTCCGCTATAATTATGAATACCTTCAGTAACAGAAGCAGCAGTACTTGATGCAGTAAGGGTGAAATCCGATAAAGCAGCACTAGTCCTGAAAGCTGCGGATGAACCCGTTGCTGACAGATTCCATCCTTGCCATCCTAATGGATAAGCGATACTTCCGGAGCCAAGTGTACTAAAATCCTGTATATATGGCAAAGTTTGCGCCGTAGGATTTGTTTGTGAATACGACATCAGGGAAAAAAAGATGAAGGAAAATACAAAAGACAAAAATTTACAAGATGTGTAATTAATATTCATATAATATTGTTTATTGTGATGATTAGAATTGTAACTTAGTAAAGATTGAAACTGAATGGTAAAATTATTTATTTCTGATGGTCCACCAACCTTTTAATAATTATTCAAACTTAAATGTATTGATTATAAAAATAAAAAACAAATTTAATATAAGAACCAAATGATTCAAAGAGTAAAACTTTCATTTTTATTAATTTTTACTCTTTCCGGAGCAACTAATTCTGTTGGACAGGAAAATTTTAGTGGTAACTTATTAATGAGTTTTAAGGCAAGTATAGGTCCCAATAAGGACTTTCCATTGTTATGGAATATTGAAAAAGAACCGGAAGGCGGCCGAATGGTGCTGGAAATTCAGGACGATATGCAAAAAAAAGGTGTTAGTAAAAGAGTCCTTTTTAATCCTAATGACAGCACATGGATAATGATGATGGAATACAATCTGGTAAAACAAGGAACAAAAATCCATGCTGCTAAAATGTTTAACGATACAATTAACCCGGGACTTTTTAAAATAAAAAAGACAAAAGAAAAACGAACTATTTCCGGGCAGGAGTGCAAAAAAATAATTTTGACGAGTGATAAATACATTTCTGAAGTATGGATAACAAAAAAATTAAAATTAAACCTTTCTTACATTTATAAACTTCTAAGCCATTGCGGCCTAATGAGCGAATTTGTTCGGAATGGTGATTGGTACAACTTCAATAATATAAGCGGCATGATAGTGGAGGTTACTTCAAAAAACAAATCCACAGGGGAATCTTATACGATGAGCATCTCTGATATAAAACCCGGGGTTATAAATAATGCTTTTTTCAGCACGAATGGATTTCGCATCTCAGATATTCCCGAAGGGCAAAATTGTGGAGTTAAGATCACAGAAGAATAATCTCCCGAACGCATAAGTTTACTCCTTCAAAATTTTATTCGTAATCCTATTCTCATTCTGTTCAACGATAACAAAATATGTTCCCGAATTCAATTCATGATTTTCATAGAAACGGTAACGATTTTTCCCTTCTATTACTTTGATCTTGGCCTTATCAATAATTTTTCCGCACGCACTCATTAATGTGATCTCCACATTGCTTTTTTCAATAGTGGAGAATTCTATTTCAATGTCCGATCCGAATGGATTAGGCGCGACGTACTTAACCTTCAAACCGTCTTTTTCAGGATTACTATTCATATAAACTGTTCTGGTATTACTGAAGGTATATTTTCCATCATAGTCTGTTTGCTTTAATCGATAATACGATTGGCCTTCGAGCGGGTGTTCATCAGTTGTTTCATAATAATGATAAATTGAACTTGTTCCGGCACCATGTATTTGCACTATCGATTCAAAACTGATTCCATCTTCTGAACGCTCAACGGAAAAATAATCGTTCTTTAATTCCGAAGCGGTAATCCAGTCGATATTTACCTTTTTATCATTTAACCTTGCATTAAATTCCACCAAATTTATAGGAAGCGCATATATCGGTGAGCCGGAAAGAAATGCTTTAAAATAGAGCGAAGTCTGCCTGGTTTGTGATGTTGAATAATTGTTTATGGCTCCGGTTCGGTACAAGAGCGTATTTACATTCACATAATTCAATTGATACATGACTTCGTGATGCGCTGAATCAATATTCGTTATTCCACTGGTAGGTGAAACCGCTTTATACCTGCCGCTGTCGTTTGACATCGTCAACAATGTACTTGCATCCAGTGAGTAACTCTGCGGCATAGTTGCAATTACAAATTCGCGAATATTATTATTAACATCAGCATAACCGCCATCAACATCAACTCCCGTTGCCATAACTTTTGATATAGTAGTATCGGTAGATGTATCTGCCTTTTTAAATCGAATTCTCCACTCAATATAGGATTCTAATTCCGGAGGATAGCTGACGAAAGGTTGAAAACAATCGCTGTATCCGGTTCCGTTATTATCGATAGAAGATAATACTGCGCCATTATAAATATTTACAAGTTCAACCCAGGCATCGACGTTATTCAATACATCGGGAAAAACATATATAGCACCAATGGCGCCATCCGTTCCGCTTGTAAGTGTACCGTTGGAGAATTGCGGATACTCACCATACCCAATGCCGTATTGGAAAAAAGAATTATATCCTGAACGAACTGCTGTGACAGTACCTCCGCTTTCACTCTGCGTGTTGTCGGCATGCGTTCCAGTTGACTGCCAGGAGGAGGCTGCATTGTTTCTCACCAACACAGCGTAAAATCTTCCGATAGAAATTGAATTTGAATGACCTCTAGCATTCAAGGTTACGCTATAGGTACCACCCGTTAGTGAACTATTCGGTGACAATGTCCAATACCCTGCGTTCAGCATTGCTGTCACATCATTTCCATTCACACTTTCAGTCATTGGATAGGCCGGATCATTTGGATCAGTATTCGAAAAGGAAGCGACCATCGTTGTGAATCCCTTTGTGCTCGCAAGTGTTGTACTCATGAGTTCGTAATTAGATGATGATCCCACGGGAAATGCAAAAGTACCGGAAGTAGTAATTGTTCTTCTCAAATTACCATTCACATAACTAGTTGTAGACTGCCCGGTTATTGCAGAACCGGAAGTATTGGTAACATGCACCTCATAAGCTCCGGTAACAATCTTTCCGTTTGTAAGCGTAAGAATATTACTCACAGAAACAGAATTCGTAAGAGTAACATTAGCGCCATTGTTAATTGTCAATTTATTGATAGTGGAAGGCAACCCATTTCCTGAAAGTTGATTTCCTGTTCCATTATAAGTATAATATGCTCCTGAATTATAGGTTCGCGTACCCAATACCTGGATATTACCTTCCAGTCCTGAACTTGTAATTCCCCCTGAAGAACCGATTCCTATTTCTGCTCCTGAAGAAAGGGTAAAGTTATTTCCCAGTATAACACTAGTTCCAGAATTAAATATCGAACCACTGTTAACTGTATAATTAACTGTACCGGATACTGTATTTCCGGATGCAGTAAAAGTCTGTGTACCTGTTTTGTTAAATGTAATCTGACCGGAGCTCCCACTTCCACCGGCTGTAATTGTACCACCTGTATGTGACCAATTGCCGGATGCATTAATAGTTGCAGAGGCTGAAGAACCGGTGCCGAAATTAAAAACTCCGGCCGATTGAGAATAATCACCGGTCAGGTTGATTGTTCCTGTACAGGAATTTCCGCTGGAAACATTCATTGTTCCGCCGGTTACTGAAAGATTTCCGGATATGTTTAATGTAGTCGATTTACTTGCGGTATTATTCATCGTCAGTATACCTCCTGTAGACGAAAGACTACCCGTTATAGAAAGTGTTATGTTATTATTCGCGAACTGGAGTTCTCCACTGCCGGTATTAGCTACGATAAAGTTTCCGGTGAAGGAAGTAAGACTGTTTGCAAAGTTCACATTAACTGATTGGGAAGAACAATTCCAAACAAAATCACTAAACGATTGACCCATTCCGGAAGGCATGGAAGTGTTTGTAGTATATCCAACAATTTCGCAAGTAGAGCCGGCATCCCACGTACCTACAGGAATTGTTCCTGCAGTGGTAGTATAGTTGTGTTGATAATATCCACCACTGAAGTATTCAATATTCGTACCTGAAGTAATTGTTACAGTTCCACCGTTCTTAAATTTCCCGTATACCTCCAGATCCGGGATTGTAGCCTTTTTTATAGTAAGTGTAACTCCACTATTCACAATTACAGTTCCTCCTAAAGCAATAACAGCCTCATCAATTGAAACATTTGCTGTAACAGTGACTGTGTGGCTGTTTTGTATGGTAATTACTTTATCAGAATAAGTAGGAGTAGCAACGGCTGCCACCCAGTAAGTGCCATTGTATTTCTCCCATGTGGATATGCTATTCCAATTTCCGGTGGCTATTGATCGATAATCACCGTTGGCTAAACCAAAAACAGAAGTTACGGAGAAACAAAAAAAGAGTAGAACAAAATACACAATTCGCTGTGCAAGAGATAATATACTCGATTCCTTCTGTCGAAGAGAGCCATTTATAGTATAAACTTTTCTCATTATATATTGCTTTTTCTAAAATCCCTTTGTCTTAAAGCCTTTTATTTTGAAATGTAACAATACAAAATGTAGGAGCCAAAATGAATTCCTTCAATTACAAACCTTACACAATTGATCAGGTAGTTTTCAGGTAGAAAAAAATAGTATACCAAAAAAAGAGATATATTCCCGTTTTAGATTTTCAAAAAATTTAATTTCTTACGGTTTTATAAAAAAATAAATTATAGAATTTGTGTTATCCTTACTTACGGACGCATAGAAGACAATAAATAATAAAAAGAATTCTCCATTAGCATATAGTCAAAAGATTCTACGACACCATCGCCGTTGAGATCGGCAGGAGTATAGCCGAGGGATGTTACAAAGAGTGCTTGTTCCATATAAAAATAATCTCTATTCTGGATGAAGCCATCTTGATATCCGTATGAATTAATGTTTCCGCTGCTTATATCTCCACTCCATAGAGCAAAGTTTCCATCGCCCAAGTCAAATAGATTATTACCATAAGCTTGCGATAACGAATCAGTAAATGAATAGTAGACAACAGTATCATTAAATAAAACAGGTGAGGCACTCCAGGTTTGAAGAGCATTTCTATGACGTAAAACAATGTAATAACTGTTTCCAAAACTAGTGTAAGGAAAATCAAAAACTGCGTTACCATAAATATTAACTATAGTAGAATCTGAAAATTGCAAAGAATACGGGCTTACCGAATTATGTAATTCTGCAATAATGGTATCGCATAACAAAGGAAAATTAATTGAATTAATAGTCGCTTTCATTATGCCATTACCAAGATAAAATCCCTCTATAAATAAATTCATGTTTAAATATTTAATGCAGGTTTCATCAATAAGGCCATTGCAATTGTCATCTATCTGGTTACCGCATATTTCCGGCAAAGGAATATGAAATACTCCCGTAATAGAATTACACCCATCGCTTGTGCAAGAATTCCCGTCGTCACTATTTACCGGTGTGTGAGTTGCGGTACCATTTAGAGAATTACAAGCGTCAATTGTACATGCATTGTTGTCATTCGTATTCGGAATTACCTGAATATCGAAACTACAAGTTGAAGAACCACAAATATTTGTTGCAGTTATTAAAACATGAGTTAATCCGCTATTGAAAATTGAACCTGTACCTGAGAAGCTTCCCGAGCCTGTTGTTGCACCTGTAAACTGATAGGATAAAGTAGTAGTTGGTGTTCCGCTGACAATAAAAGAATAGTTTACTGCTGCATAACATAATCCGCTTGAAGCTGTGACTGTTTGCGTAGAAGGACATGTATTAAAAACAGGTACGTTACAAATACCGGTTGCTTTTATGTTAAAATCATAATTAAATTGCTGGCAATTTCCTTGTCGAATTTGAATATGCGCCAATCGGGAACCGGCAGAATTAGGTGCAAAATTTATATTGAACGTTTTAATACTTCCCGAATTTATCGTAACAGGGAAAGTGATTCCGCTTACAGTTAAATCAGTTGAATCACCAGTCAAAAATATACCCGTTATTGAATTAGCAAACGGACCAGTATTTTGAATTGTAAATGTTTTTGAAGTTGCTGTACCAACTGAAACTATATTAAAATCCGTATTATTTGAAATAGCATATGAAATACTATTATCAGGAATTGAATTTCCATTGGAAGTCACCTGTATTCCGCTTTCGATACCAAGTCTGACAACAACGTTATTAGAAGAATTATTTGTTATGACCATATCCTGTCTTCCATCGTTATTAAAATCACCCAGGGCAACTCTGTGAGGATCCGTACCTGCTGTAATTACAGGAAGTGAAGTAAATGTTCCGTTTGATGCTCCATTGAGCAGAGAAATATTATTTGACGTTTGATTGACAACTACAATATCTTCATAATAATCTCCATTGAAATCTCCGATTGCAAGAGAGAAAGGTTTCGTTCCTACACTAATGTTTGTTGTTCCCGTAAATGTTCCTGAGAAAGATCCGAATCTAATTGAAACAGTATTCGATGCACTATTTGCTGCAGCAATATCCTTCCAGCCATCTGAATTAAAATCATCTGCGACAACAAACGTTGGTTGTGAACCCACAGTAACATTTGTTGTTCCAGAAAATGCACCGGTGCCATTTCCGAGCCTTATTGATACGGTATTCGAACTAAAATTAGCTGCTGCAATGTCTGCTTTACCATCGAGATTAAAATCTGTAACTAGTACACATCGTGGCGAACTCCCTACACTTACTTCAGTGGATCCTGAAAAAGTTCCTGTTCCATTGCCAAGTCTTATCGAAACAGTATTAGAATTCTGATTCGAACATGCTATGTCAACATTCCCATCACTATTAAAATCACCCAAGGCTAAATAATTCGGACCGCTGCCAACACTAATTGAACCGGGAGAACCAAAACCTCCTGTTCCGTTTCCAAGTCTTGTTGAAACCAAAGAAGATCCAAAAACAGCAGATGCAATATCCTGGTGACCGTCATTATTAAAATCACCAACAACAACAGCAATAGTATTAGTTCCAGACGAAAGATTAATACCTGAACTAAAGCCTCCAATGCCATCTCCAAGGCGCACTGCAATATCCGATGAATTATACTCTGCTGTTACGAAATCCTGAATGCCATCTTCATTGAAATCGCCTATGGCAATACCGTATGGGTTAGTTACTCCGATATTGGAACCGTTAGCCAATCCGGCCTGCGTGCAGACGGGCAGTACATCCAGTTGGAAAGTTTTCGAAACGCTTCCGCCATTTACGGTTATAGAATATGATCCCGGAGGACCTGCATTTGTAATTTTTACTACTCCAGTGGTAGAATCGGCAGCTATTATCCCGGTAAATCGTAAATCATTAATACTGACTTTAAGAATGCTAATCCCTATTGGTGGTAAGGCCGGGATATTTACAGTATCCGATCCTAAATCAACAGTTAACCAGCTATAATTTCCCAGCGCCGGCCCACCCAACCTGTTTGCATGTACAGCAAACTGATAGTCGAAATGATCGCTACAAAATGTATAATATAATTTCACGGTGCCATCCATCGAACCGGTCTGTGCGGTATAATTGACAATATTGAAAAACGCATTCGAACCTGCATAGCATAAGAATGGAGTTGCGGCGCCATTCAGATGAAATGTATTTCCATTCGGACCCGTGATAAGTACACTGTCGATAGTAATATTTGTAATACCGGTATTGAATAAATAAAAACTCTTCAAAACAGAATCTCCATAATTAATATTCCCAAAATCAGTATTTGTAGCAACTGAAGTGGTAAGAGTACCATTGGGTATTAAAACATTATTCCCGTAAGTTTCAATTACACTTGTTTTCCCGTAATTGACAAAGACATTGTTATTAATAGTGCTTGCCGTAAAGAAGTCAGGAAGTTTATTATGATCAAAATCCCCAACTTCAATACCATCGGAACTGTTTGCCACATTAATATGAGTTGTAGTAAAATTTTGATTTGGCATGAACGATAAAATAGTCACATAATTTGCTGTTTTATGAGTTACAAGTATGTCTTGCTTTCCATCACTATCCATGTCACGAATGATCATTTCGGAAACAACAGCACCGGTATAGAATTGGGGGTGAATTAAAAAGTTACCATGATCATTTGTACTGCCATGAATGATTGATGAATTGTTGCCAATTACAAGGATGTCCAACCAACCATCATAGTTATAATCCATCAGTTTAACTGCAAATGGGTTCGTAGCGGTACTAAAAAAATTCCCCTGGGTGAAAGTTCCATTTCCTACTCCTTCCATTACTGTTATTGTAGAATATCCATAGTTACATACAACGAGGTCAACAAATCCATCATTATTAATATCCCCAATTGCTACCTGTCGTGGATCGTCCGAAACCCAAACATCGTTGGCACTTGTAAATGTATTCGAAGGTCCACCTAACAATATTGATAACCTATCAATTGACGAATTTACAGTTACAATATCCTGGTAACCATCCTTATTGAAATCAGCTACAGCGATATCAGTAGGTGTTCCACTTACCGTTAAAAGAATGGTTGTTGTTGCGGCACCTACACCATTTCCATAGGATACTCTTACTTTATTCTGATTAACAAGAGCCATTGCAATATCCTGGAATCCATCTCTATTAAAATCCGCAACAGCCATTTTACTTACAGCACCGCCGGCAAGTAAATTATATGAAGTTGGAAATCCACCGGAGCCATTTCCAAATTTAATTTCTGTATTATTATTCGGATCTTCGAAGTTTCTACTGATTGCTACATCCTGCTTACCATCTGAATTAAAATCAAGTATGGAAACCGATGATGGCGAATTTACCGTAGATAAAATTGTGCTTGCCGTAAACCCTCCAATACATTTTGGAGGTAAAACCGTCAGTTGAATGTTCTTTACAAGAGTCTGATATGCAACAGCAATAGCATAAACGCCTGAAGGATAAGGATTCGTTACCCTTACAAAACCTGTTGAAGGATTAATTGTAACAATTCCCTTAAATGCCGGTGGTGCCGAAATTACGAGCGGGTTGACATTCAAAGGCGAAGACGTTGGATTGATCGTCGTATCCTGTCCTTCATATACAGTCATCGGAGAATAGTCGGGTACATTTACATTGGATGCAGTTGCGGTTAATGCAAAATCGTAATCTAGTGTAGTGCATCCCGTATGAGATAAATGCACTGTTGCCGTTTTCGTTCCCGTGGTAGTTGGCGCACATACAACATTAATATTCACTGAGCCGCTATCTTTTAAAACATAAGGGAATGAAATTCCACTCACTGAAAAATTTGCCGCATTCGTTCCTGTAAATGTTATTCCATTTAATACAACAGAATCCAACGCTTGTTGCACGATAGTAAATGTTTTAGGATTAGGACCGAGTGTAGAAACAATACCGAGATTCGTTTGATTGGTTGTTGAAGTTGTAACACTTCCATCCGAAATCAGGTTACCGTTTCCGTATAGCTGTATTCGTGTCGTTGTTCCCATGAATAAACGGACAGTTTGAATTCCGAAATTAGCATATAAGTTTACAATTAAATCTTCAATGCCATCTTTATTTAAATCAGCAGCAATCAATTCTCTTGGATAATCTCCTGGATTGAGGGTGATAAATCCCTTCGATCCCCCACTTCCATTTCCGAAGAATATCTGAACATATTTTTGATATGTTGAAGGAAAGGATAATGCAAAGTCTGTCAATGAATCACCATTAAAATCTCCACTAACCATTTCCCCGGAGCTGGCCAATCCATATCCAACTAGGAAACTATCTAGCACTGCAAAAGTCCCTGTTCCATTTCCTGCAAATGATATAACATGATCATCGGTCCAAATAGCCAGGTCCTGAAATCCATCCCTGTTTATATCATTCGAAATTATCTGATTTGCATAATCCGTAAATAGCACCTGATTCCCATTGCCAAATCCCCCTAAACCATTATTTAAATAAATAGTATATGAAGAAATTGGTGGTTGTCCGGGAACTGAGTAATTGACATTTAAAATTGACAAATCAGCTTTACCATCATTATTAAAATCGGATACTGTCATTGAAACCGGAAATCCGGATGAACCGTAGTATTTATATAAAATAAAACTCCCATTCCCGGTTCCTAAGAGTAATGCAACTGAATCAGAATTATATTTCGGTGAAACAATCAAATCTTTAATAAAATCTCCATTTACATCAGCTGAGAGAATTTCTTCCGGCCTTATACCTAATTTAAGTTGTGAAAATTGGTTAAAGTTACCTTGCCCGTCTCCAAGCCCAATTCGTAACAATGAATCATCTGAAATAAAAGCCAGGTCCAAATTGCCATCGCTATTAAAATCGGCAGACATAAAGTTTCCATTATATCCATCAAAATCAAAATCAATACCTCCGGTAAAATTTCCGTTGCCGTCACCAAAGTTTATTTTGCATGAGTTTACACTAGTCAAAGTTGCTATGTCCGTTTTGCCATCATTGTTAAAATCACCGACTTCAATTGAATTCGTACTTCCTTGCGTTGTAATAGTATTTGCTGTATTAAAAGCTCCTCCACTACAAAAAGGATCATTTACAGTTAAATTAAATGTTGTAGACAAATTTCCTGTGCCATGAATTGTAATTGGATAGATCCCCTGGGGTTTGGCTGCAACAATACGAATTGCTCCGGTCACCTGATCAATAAAAATCTTACCATTAAAAGTTGGTGGCACGGATGCCCTTAAATTATTTTGAGAATTCAATACCGGGTTTGAAGAAATAACTGTATCTCTTCCTTCTGTTACTGTTACATTCGCATAACTTCCAATGACCGGCGCTGCCCCTGTTGCGGATAACCTAAAACTATGATCAGTTATATCACACTTGGAATACAGAATATGGACGTCTGCCGTACGCAATCCTATTGAAGAAGGAGCACAAGTAATCCAAATGGCGACGGAATCATTCCCTTTCAACCAATATGGAAAATTCATTCCCGAATTAATAAAATCACTGCTTCCGCTAAATGTAATATTGTCAATGCTAATTGAATCTCCTCCGGGATTTTTTAACATAAAACTTTTATTGATGGAGTTACCGATGGCTATCGATCCGAAATTTGTATTATTTGAAACAGAAGTTGTACTTGCACCGGATGGAATTACGATAGCATTACCTCTTACTACAACCGTTTGCACTTGATTCAGTCGTATCAAAACCTTATTTGCAAAGGCCGTAGTAATTGCAAGATCCGATCTACCATCAGCATTAAAATCACCCACAACTATTGCTTGCGGAGAATCAGTAGAAACATTTAATGATTTAGAAGAACTAAAAGTCCCTGCCCCATTTCCAAATACATAAGCCTCTGAAGTTAATATATCCTGATTACCATCTCCATTTAAATCTGCAACTTCGATTGAATACCCAGATCCACTTAGATAGAACTGCCCTCCCGAACTGAAACCGCCCAATCCGTTACCCTTAAAATAACATACTTTGTTTGCGCGGATCACTAAATCAGGAATGGAATCATTATCCATGTCGGCAGCATCAATACTCTGCGCATTACCAGTTAGGCTTAAGGACAGATTTCCGGAAAAATTTCCTGTTCCGTCACCCAATCTTACAGAAGCCGTTGCATCTTGATTCGCAGTTGCAAAATCAAATTTTCCATCCTTGTTAAAATCAGATACGGTTATACCTGTCGGATTTCCGCCAACAGGAATATTTGTTGTTCCTGTAAATAGTCCTGTCCCATCTCCAATTCTTATTAAAACACTATTGGCGGGGTTCATTGCAATTAATAAGTCGAGTTTCCCATCAGAATTAACATCAGCTAATGCAATACCTTGTGGACTGGTACCGGTTGTAATTGAAACACCGTTTGTAAATCCTGTACCCGTACCCAAGAAAATCGCTATATTTCCTGCTGAAGTTCTCGATACAGCCAAATCCTGAAGACCGTCTCCGTTTATATCGCCTACAGCAATTGCAAAAGGCGTAGTTGCACTTAATGATGCATATGCTAAAAAAGTACCGTTCCCTACACCTTTCTTAACAGAAACTGTATTCGAATTATAGTCACACGTTGTAATATCCTGGATATTATCATTATTAAAATCTCCGATTCTAATACTAAAACCATACGTTCCAACAGTCACATCTGTAGCATTTGCTAAAGCAACATTTGAGCATAGAGGGGTGTCAACAGCAACAATAAACGACTCCGATAACGCTCCGGATGAAACTGAAAATTCATATATTCCTGCAGGATGCGCATTCGTAATCCTAATTTGCCCTGTTGCAGAATTCGGAGTTACAATCCCTTTGAAAAAAGGATTAACAGAAACTTTTAATGTTCCTGCACCAATAGGGACTGCAGATGGATTCATCGTAAAACTAGCTCCCGTAAAAACAACAGAATCCAAATAACTACCTATAGAAGGAACGGCACAAATTCCTTCAATAGCAAAATCATAATCCGATTCATTACAATCAGTATTATTAATATGAATAGTTGCTGATTTTGTTCCAATAGAAGTCGGCGAAAAAATAACATTAAAAGTTGCAGAAGATGCATTGTTAATTGTAAGTGGCAATGAAATTCCTGAAAATGTAAAATTCGATGCTGAAGCACCCGATGATATCAAACTATTTATAATCATTGGGCCCGTTCCGGTATTTTGAATTGTGAACGTCTTTGTTATAGTTTGTCCAACTACAGTCGTTCCCATGGCGGTAAAACTTGAAGACGATGGAATACTGGAACCATCCGGAATCGTAAAACTATTTCCCGTTAAATTGATTTCTGCATTATCTACTCCCAGGTAAGTTAATGTAGTAGTCGCTGAATTGTTCGCACTTACAAAATCCTGTCTTCCATCCCTATTCAAATCACATAGAGCAACAAAATAAGATTTCGAAGAAGAAATATTTGTCGAACCTGTAAATCCACCTAATCCATTTCCGAACCTAACGGAAATTAAATTCGAAGCTTGAAGCGAAGCCGTTATATCCTGTTTGCCATCAGCATTAAAGTCACCTACAGCAAAAGCTATAGGTGCACTTGTCAAAGCAACCGTCGAACCGGTTGTAAAACTACCTGTTCCGGTACCCAATCTTGTAATTAAATTTGATCCTGAATTTATTACTAGATCCTGAAACGAATCATTGTTAAAATCCCCTATGGCAATTGCCCAAGGAACTGAAAGGCTACTTATTGTTCCATTATCAATGAATCCACCAATACCATCCCCCAATTTTATTGATACACTTGAGCTTCCTCCATTTACAACAGCAAGATCAGAATTACCATCTGTATTAAAATCTCCAACTACAAGCTGTCGTGGAGTCGTACCAACAGTTATTGTTGAAGTATTTGTAAACCCTCCGAAACCGTCTCCGGTTAGAATAGAGACTGATGATGAACTTGAATTTGTAACTGCCAGGTCCTGAAACCCGTCCTTATTGAAGTCGCCAATTGCAAGATAGTTTGGATTAACTCCTGTTCCGACGTTTGTCGTACCTGTGAAACCTCCGGCCCCATTTCCAAATCTTATGGAAACTGTATTTGCACCGTAATTTGCACTAGCAAAATCCTGTTTACCATCTCTGTTAAAATCTCCGACAACAATTGAAGTTGGTGAAAAACCAACAGAAATATTTGTCGTTCCGGTAAATCCACCCGTTCCGATTCCTAACCTGACAGAAACAGTTCCACTTCCTGAATTTGCAACCAGAATATCCTGGTTAGAGTCTGAATTAAATTCGCCTATAGCTACATAGTAAGGAGAACTTCCGACAGTATTCGAACTAGAAGTGCCAAAATTGCCCTGACTACAAACCGGATTATTTACGGTAAGAAGAAAAGACTCAATTACACCAATACCCCCATTAATCGTAATAATATATGTTCCTGCCGGAGCTGCATTAGTGACTTTTACTACGCCCGTTATCGAATCAATCGTAATTATACCGGTGAAATTTACAGAGGTACTCATTGTTAACACTGTGCCGGAACTTGGCGCCGCATTCGGAATCACATTGACATTCGCACTTAATGTAACAGAAGTTGCCGGATATGTCCCAAGAGAAGCATATGCATTGTTTACACTAAAAATAAATAATATAAATATAATTCTTGTTAGGATTTCTCCTTTATTAAAATGTAAAAACATTTCTAATTCAAATTTGTATATGGTTAATAAAAACTCAAGAAATAATTTCAGAATTAATTAATAATTAATTCCAAATATAGTCTCTTGAAAGTATTTTTATGGAGGATATAATTCGTTGTTAATTGACTAAAATACAAATTTATTCTTAATATTTCAAGCCTTAAGAATACTATTGCTCCGGGAATTTCAATTCAATAAAAAAACGACAATTATTGCTATATAAATAAAATGAATCAAAGCAGAAATCCTCTTTTTGGGGTAGTTTCCTTTAACCTTCGAGAAATCAAATAAAGATAACCTGTACCCAAAGAAAAGAAATAATATCTCCAATTTGGAACTTTAGAGGGATTCATTTATGCAATCATTTTTTTTATCCTTCAACAAAAACAGAGGTGTATTTGAATACAGCCACTTTCATCTATAGATTACATACATAAACTCAAACATACTTACTTTAATCAAGGACGCATCACCATCACCAGATAAAAATAAGAATTCTCCATAAACATATAATCCAGAGATTCTACTATTCCATCACCTGTAAGATCAGCAGGAGTATAACCAAGGGATGTTACAAACAACGCCTGCTCCATGTAAAAATAATCCCTAAACTGAATGAATCCATCCTGCTGTCCGTATGAATTAATATTATCCCCACTGATATCCCCGCTCCACAAAGCAAAATTTCCATCGCCCAAATCAAATAGATTATTACCGTAGGCTTGAGGCAATGAATCCGTGAAAGAATAATTTATTACTGTATCATTAAAAAATATGGGTGCTCCACTCCAGGTCTCTAAAGCATTTCTGTGATGGGTAACAATATAATAGCTATTGCCCAAAACAGCATATGGAAAATCGAATCTACCCTCACCATGAATATCGATCGTAGCCGTATCGGCAAATTCCAAAGAATAAGGACTGGAAGAACGGTGCAAAGAGACAATCATTGTATCACATAAAATAGGATAATACACAGGATCAACTGTTGGACGCATTGTTCCATTGCCCAGGTAAAATCCTTCAATAAATGTTGTCAGATTTAAAATCTCACGGCAATTTTCATCTATTAAACCATTGCAATCGTCATCTAAAAAGTTTCCGCAGATTTCCTGAACAAGAGTATGAAAAATACCTGTTACCGGATCACATCCGTCAATTGTACAAGCATTGCCGTCATCAGGATTTACAAAAACATGCGATATGCCGGCAATAGAACTGCAAGCATCAACAGTACAAATATTGTTATCACTTAGATTTACATTGCAATTAAATACTCCATTTCCCTGTACAGCAAAATCATAATCGGCTTCATCACAATCATTATTTATTAAGTGAACCGTTGCATTTCTTATTCCCGTTGCCAAGGGAGTAAAAGTAAGCGTAAAGGTTAGAGAATCTCCTGCATATAAAGAATCATACCCATGAAGTCCGGTAATAAGAAATTCACTTCCATTGAGTCCGGTAACACTATAACTAAATATAACAACTGCATAGCTCTTTGTGTTTTTTAATTTATAGGTTTTTGATATTGGAGTACTGATAAAAACGTTTCCAAAATCCGTTCCTATAGCAGATGAAATTTGTGTACTTCCATCAAGAATATTATTTCCATTGTGTTGCAAATTAATTTCATTAGCAGAACCAAGGCGCACAGAAAAATTATTCAAAGTAGAATGGGTTGCTGCTAAATCAGGAATTGAATCACCGTTGAAATCACCGATACAAATAGAACGAGGACCTGAATTAACACTAACATTGCTTGTCCCGTTAAATCCACCGGTTCCGTTTCCGAATCTTATTGTTATCCGGGAACTAACATTGGCAGCACAAACAATATCCTGGTGGCCATCGCCATTCATATCGTTAATTAAAAGTCCATAAGGTGTTGTCCCTACTAACTCTTCAGTGGTACCGCTAAATCCGCCAAGTCCGTTGCCCAGTCTGATGGAAACGGAACCGGCCGCAGAATTAGCTGTAGCAATATCTGTTTTGTTGTCATGGTTGAAGTCACCGGTTGCAATATAATAAGGTGTATTGCCAACACTGAAAGAAGTGCTTCCCGTAAAGCTGCCTGCTCCATTTCCGAGTCTGATCAAATAAGTTGATGAACCACGATTTAAAATAGCAAGATCAATATTACCATCTCTATTAAAATCACTTGCTGCCATTCCTGAATAAACTAATCCACCGGAAGAAAATGAACCTGCTAATGAAAAAACTCCAAAACCATTATTCGAATAAACATTTAAAGAAGAGGTCGAAACCGATAAAATATCCATTTTGCCATCGTTATTATAATCGGCTAAAATTATTGATCCGGAATTGGAGTTGCCACCTGTTGTATTGGAAATACCAAATGCTCCTTTACCATTTCCAAATAAAGAAGTAATATAAGGCGAACCGGAATTACCTGTTACAATATCTAAATTACCATCTCCATTTATATCTCCTACAGCAATAGCCTGTGGACTTGACGAAAGGTTTATATTGGTACTTACGGCAAAGTTTCCCGAGCCATTACCTATTCTTATATTAACTGCATTTCCGGAAGCAGTTGCAATGTCTTGTTTGCCATCGTTATTAAAATCACCTGTGGCAATGGCAAAAGGCGAGGTTCCGGCACTTACGCTGCTGGCATTTGTAAAAGCTGCCGGATTGCATGGAACCTTATCAACGGTTAAAGAAAATGTACGAACAAGAGATCCGTTTGCCCAAACAGAAATTTGGTATACACCTATTGGCATTGCATTGGTGACAGTGATGGCACCTGTTAATGGATCTGCAGAAAGTACTCCGGTAAAATCGGAAGATGCTGTTGCGATTAAACGGGAAATGCCTGCCGGAAAACTATCGGACCACAAAACAAAATTGCCATTTTCAAGCACATTGGTATCGGGGTAATTTCCAAGGTAAATTGGTTTTGCATAATTTCCTGCATCTGCACCAATATCAATTGGCGACAAATTGGAACGGATTTCACCATCGAAATCATCGGATATAGATACATTAGTTCCATTGCCTTCTGCAGAGCTTGCAGGGCCAAAAGGCGGACCCACGGAAAGATGGAGGTCAGGAAAACCGGCAGCTGGGTCTGCTAACATGGGAGAATAATCCTTACTGTTTGCATCGCCGCCAATGGCTGCGCGCCAGGCAGCTAAATCTGCAACATCGGCGGAATTATAGCGGCCGAACACTCCTCCATTTCCACTTGACTCATAAACATTATTAGTCAGTACCAAACCTGCAGGATTTGTACCTGTTCCTCCAACCTGTATTGCATAATGCTTGCCGCCACTGTTAGTATTCGAACGATAATTGATAAAAATATTATTTCTAAAATCACGATTTGATGTTGTTACATAACTCTTAAAAGCAAAAGTATTGTTGGATGAAATTCCTACATTATTTCCACCTATAAAAACTGTATTATGAAAATAATTGCTTCTGTCTAATGAATCCAGTATTCCATTTATCGAACAAGGAATTGTAAGATCGGCACCAAAAGTATCAATGCCCAGGCGAATCATATTGTTCAGATACACGGCTATTCCTCCTCCTGCATACATACCGGAAATTACTGCTGCCGGACTCGCAACCGATAAACTATGAATCATGTTTCGCTCTATGGTGCCGGATTGTACCTGTCCGCTGTAAAACAATCCGATAACTGATACTGCAGCACTTGCATGTAAATTACTCAACGCATAAATTGTGTTTTGTGAAAAAGATGTGATTCCTGAATTTGTATTGGAATATTGAATACCTATCACAGATGCATTCATGCCGGATCCTGTTGCATTGGACATTGCATACAAGTCACGAACAACGTTCTGAGTCGTAAATGTTGTACCAAAAACAACAATTCCCCGAATAATGTTAAATGTATTTCCTGCTGGTGTGTATGCATTTCTCATATTGGCTACTATGTTTTTATTAATACTGGAAGAGCCCGTTGTACTCGATAATATGCCCACGATTTGCTGGCTGTTGGCGCTTGATGCACTATTGCTTGCGTAAATACTATTCCCGGAGCTTAGCGATCCAATCACATTGCTGTCGATGATAGCGCTAGTACTAAAATTATAGATTCCTGAAAAACTATGTGGTGCCTGTGCTGAGGTTCCCGCTAAAGTAATCGATCCGATGAAATTGTGGGAAATGTTTGTTACACCATAGGTAACAGGAGTAATCGCAATTCCCCTGCTGTTCCCGCCCGAACTTGTCGTATTCCCCGAGAGCACACTGATGGAACCCGTTCCTATCGAACTTCCAATCACATTCCCTGTTATGTTTCCGATATTAACATTTCCGTTCGTAACATAAATTCCATAGAACGGTTCGAAATACGTCGTGCTTGTATTTATGTTCTTAATTGTATTGCCTTGTACACTTGACGCAGAAGCAGCACCAACGGATAAACTTATTCCAATAAACTGGTTATCTGCTCCGCTTTGTGTCCAGGCATTTCCTCCGCATAGCGCTGCTCTGCCCCCGATGTAATTATTTGAAATGCTGAAATTATTCCCTGTTGTAGAATTAGAAATATTAATTGCTATGAGTGGATTAATTCCGGAAACAGAAACTCTCGGAGATGTTTGGTAAAAACTATTTCCGGTAATGGTCCAGCCTGTATTTCCAGACGAGAGGAATATACCCGAACAGGTGGATGAAGCGCTCGCCACAAACCAGTTGAATATTTTACAATTTGATACGATGTTATTACTATGCTGTGCTAGAGAATTTCCAAGTGAATAAATTCCGTTTCGGGAAACATTCGATGTAGGCGATGCGGTACTGCCTGCATTTCCATCAATACTGCAATTATCAATTAAATTGTTGCTACTGCTTTCAGTAGGAGATCCAATAAAAGTTATTACCCCTGTGGTTGCAGCAGTGCCGGTTCCCGAAAAAGAAACATACCGGATAATATTATTTGAAGCATTGTTGTTAAATTTTAAAGCAGAACTACCGGAGCTGCCGCTTGCATTGGAAAATGTAAGGTTGGATGCTGTTCCGGATCCGCCCGAACGGCCGTCTATAATCCAATAATTCCCTCCGTTGATTTCAATCGAACTTCCTGAATTGAAGGTTACCAATCCTGTATTTACTACTCCGGCTGCAGGACGAATCGTAATTGTATTTACAGCACTTGCACAAGGGACAATGCTTAATGAAATGGGTAAAGTCTCAACATTCGCCGGATAGGTTGCCTGCAATTCCAATATAACCGGACCCTGTATTCCATTGGTCTGAAGTGCTGCAACGGCAGCTGTAAGCGAAGGATAGGTTCCCGGAATTGTTTTCACTCCTCCTGAAATCGAACACGAAGTAGTCGTCGCATTTCCAACAATAAAATTTGTAAGATGACCCTCTGTGAAAGCGGCCACCCTCCAGAAGTAATTTGTAGCCTGGGACAATCCGTTTTGAACGGAAATGGTTGTGTTTGGTGGAAGTATAGAAACCAATGAGTAATTTACACCATCGGTAGATCTGTAAATCTGGTAACCAATTTCATTGGTTGCTAGATCTGTCCAACTAAGCGTAGTACTTGATGGAGTGACATTACTCAAAACAAGGTTGGAGGGAGTATTCGCAACCGGTGGTGTAAATCTGAAAATTCTCCGGCTTCCATCCGCTGCACTGTTAAGACCGGTCATCGCTGCATTGGCAGGAAATGTATTGAAGACAGAAGTTGAAGATGTGGAATTATATGTCGGAGTTGTAGTAACATTTGCGACCTGTCCAATAGTTCCCGAAGCATTTCCTGAAGCGAATCCCAGAATATAGGTAATGGTACCGGAAAATGTATTCACCATAGTTCCATAAACATATTCGATCACTCCGCCATTCTCATAGAGTCTGATTTGAAATTTGGAAGCAGTAGTGCTGGAAGTACCGAAATCAGGAATCAATATATCTTTCCATTCCAGAATAAAAACTGAATTCGGTGTACTTCCCTGGACTTTGAAATGAACCTTGCCACTTGCTGTTGTTTTGCCACTATAATTCATTGGAAATAATTTGGGCTCATTCAAAGCAAATCCCTGCTGCTGACCGCTCATTAAATTTGTGCCAAATCTGAATTGCCCATCGGGATTAACACTAAAATTTGTATAGGGCTGACCCATGAAATAAAAAGTAAAACCAATATTCTGAAGTATGGGTGTATAGGGAAAATCGATATTCGGTCCATAGATTTGAGTGGTCCCTGTCGACATATCAATGGCATTATTATTCTTATCAAGTGCAAGCGATCCCGTGCTATTGGTAAGGAAAGAATAGTTGGCTGAATTTTGGCAAAATGAAATGTATGGCAGCCCCATCAGTATAATCGCAATAAGGCATACTCTTAAAAGAAACTTAATCATAAATTATAGTTTGATTTTTGAAGCGATTATAAGGATTTTAAAAATACATCTATTGAAGGAGTATCCATTTATATAAAACCCCTGTAAACACGAGGATTTGAATGCATATTTACAAAATTAAATCGAAAGAAGAAAGGTCCTTTTTGTGAGAAGGGTTGATTATTAGGCGTTAAACCTAGATCGTTAATCGTTAATCGTTGATTGTTACTCGTTGATCGTTGATCGTTAATCGTTGATCGTTGATTCTTAATCTGCCTAACTCAAAAAAGTTGAGTAACGATAGCAGAATAACGAGTAACAAGTAACGATCATTTGAAGTTGAGTAACGATAGCAGAGCAACGAATAACGAATAACGATTAGTTACCGCTGGGCGAAGTCTTAAGCGCGAAGTAGGAATATTAATAATAGCTCAACAATTAACTCGAGCGCGTGACTTCGTCCACCACAGAGCGCGGTATTTACTTACTTACATTTTCCCGAGCATTTCAAAATAGACGAAAAAATTCGTTACAACTTTAAAATCCGCATTGTGGACGAAGTCACGCGCTCAATCTGCTAGCGGTACATTTAATAAAGATTCCGTTTCGCGATTAAGACTTCGCCCAGCAAAGAGTCGTTGCTCTTCATCCGATTGCTATTGGATCGCAGATCTGCTTAACTCAAAAAAGTTGAGTAACGATAGCAGAATAACGAGTAACGAGTAACGATCATTTGAAGTTGAGTAACGATGGCAGAATAACGATTTACGACTAACGATCATTTCTGAAAGAACCCAATACAATATCCCTAATTTATTACGTTGATAAATTTTGGTTCCCTCATTATTTTTGTTTTCTTAAAATTAATTAAACAATGAATAATCAAGAACTAGAAGACAGGCTTGTCGATTTTGCTGTACAGGTAATAAATATTACCCTCGAATTACCGGACACAAAAGCTGCGAATCATTTATCAGCTCAATTACTAAGATCCGGTACGTCTCCGGCATTAAACTATGGAGAAGCCCGAAGCGGCGAATCACAGAAAGATTTTATTCATAAACTTCAAATTGTATTGAAAGAATTGAGAGAAAGTATAATATGTATTAAGATCATTCATAAATCGATATACTTAAATACAAACAAAATGACAGAAGCAGCGATTAAAGAATGCAATGAACTAATTTCAATTTTTGTAAAAAGCGTATCAACTGCCAAAAAGAATATGGAATCCGAATCACAAAATAATATCAATCAAAACTCTTAGATTTAAAATCAAAGATCAATCGTTAGTCTTTAATCGTTGCTCTGCTATCGTTACTCAACTTCAAATGATCGTTATTCGTTAATCGTTACTCTGCTATCGTTACTCAACTTCAAAATGATCGTTAGTCGTTGGTCGTTGCTCTGCTATCGTTGATCAACTTCAAATTTCTTAAATCCACAATCGAAGATCAATCGTTAGTCGTTGGTATGCATCCGATAGCTATCGGATCGTTGATCTGCTTAAAAAAAAAGTTGAGTAACGATAGCAGAATAACGATTAACGACTAACGATCATAAAAAAAACCCGACCATCTTTCGATAATCGGGTTTATAAGTACGGCAACGACATACTCTCCCACATGTTACTGTAGTACCATCTGCGCTGTTGGGCTTAACTACTCTGTTCGGAATGGGAAGAGGTGGACACCAACGCTAAAGTCACCATAGTATCTTTAACGATTCTTAATTGCACATCCCAGCATGGGATGTCAACTTCGAACGTATAAACGACATAATTGAAAAAGAAAACAAACAAACAAAGATCAGTGGGTTCTATCTGATAAAAAGTCTACGGGCAATTAGTATTGCTCGGCTTTGCCATTACTGACTTTACACCTGCAACCTATCAACGTCATAGTCTCTGACGACCCTTAAAGGAAGTCTCATCTTGAGGCGAGTTTCGTGCTTAGATGCTTTCAGCGCTTATCTCAACCGTACATAGCTACCCTGCGATGCAGCTGGCGCCACA
>JANOVM010000073.1:0-40860 GCA_031417395.1 Bacteroidota bacterium
CAGAAAAGAATGGTATCGAGATGATTTAGAAGAGCATGAAACCCGTGACCCGTACCCTAAAATCCGAAAATTGATGCTGGAGGCAGGTTTTAATGATGATACATCCCGAGAAACTCGGGAGGGTGAGCTGGATAAAATTGAAACTGAAATAAAAGCATCTGTTTTACAACAATTTCACCAAGCTAGAGCTGCGGAAGACCCCACGCCCGAAGATTTATTTACCCATGATTTTGTTGAAACGCCTATAGAAATCGAAAAAGGGCAAAGGCAACCACTTGGTAGTCAACCTGTTGTGATGGTAGATGCCGCCTTGCACGCCATTGAAGAATTGATGAAAAAACATCCCGAATGCCTTTTTTATGGTCAAGATGTTGGGCGCAGATTGGGCGGTGTTTTCAGAGAAGCCGCTACTCTGGCACAAAAGTTTGGTGATGATCGTGTTTTTAACACCCCAATTCAGGAGGCTTTTATAATTGGAAGCACAGTTGGTATGTCTGCAGCCGGATGCAAGCCAATTGTTGAGGTTCAGTTTGCTGATTACATCTGGCCGGGCCTGAATCAATTATTTACTGAAGTGAGCCGTTCCTGTTATCTCTCCAATGGAAAATGGCCTGTCAGCTGCATCATCAGGGTGCCTATTGGTGCTTATGGCAGTGGTGGACCTTATCATTCATCAAGTGTAGAAAGTGTACTGACGAATATCCGCGGAATAAAAATCGCTTATCCATCAACCGGAGCCGATTTGAAAGGACTAATGAAAGCAGCTTATTATGATCCTAATCCTTGCGTTATGCTTGAGCACAAAGGTTTGTACTGGTCAAAGATTAAAGGAACGGAAGAAGCAAAGACTATAGAGCCAGATGAAGATTACATAATTCCTTTTGGGAAAGCACGAATGGTACAAAATGCAGAGCCGGGAAAATTACCAACGCTTTCAGTTATCACCTATGGCATGGGCGTATATTGGGCGAAAAATGCTTCCAAAGAATTTCCGGTACGAATAGAAATTATTGACTTGCGTACGTTGGTTCCAATTGACGAAGCAGCCATTCTCGCTTCCGTAAAAAAACACGGTCGGTGCCTGGTTGTTACAGAGGAACCAGTGAGTAATTCTTTTGCTCAAGCCATAGCCGGACTTATTTCTGATAAATGTTTTGAATATCTGGATGCACCTGTTCAGGTAATTGGTTCTGAAAATTTACCGGCTATTCCTTTGAATACTATATTAGAGGAAACGATGGTTCCCAATGCTGAGAAGGTTAAGAAGGCTATGGAGAAAGTTTTGAATTACTGATTAATTTGATTCAGGTAAATTATTATTAATACCCTTTGCGAAAGTTTGCGGAAAACTTTGCATACTTTGCGTTTAAGAAAAACCATGTAACTGAAGTAATACCTTTCAATATTCTTTCCTTTTATAAATTTAAATACTGGAGCCTATAAAAAGGCCGGTGCCAAATTTCAGTTTTGGATTTTTAATGCAAAGTGCGCCTTGGTTTTCGTAAAGAATATTTTAAGATTTTATTTTACAATCGGATTAATTGTTACTTTTAATATATAATTCAATCCTTTTAAAATTTCTATTCTTAATCAGATGGTAAAACTATTTTTAAGTAAGCGGAAGATTATTCTTAATTTATTATTTCAAATATGGCTTTTGATATTTAGTTTTTCTTTAAAAGCTAATTATATTTCAGGTGGTAAAATAAATTATCAATCAATGGGTAATAACCAATACCTTGTTAAAGTCTCCATTTACCGTGATTGCTCAGGGGGCAATTCGCCAACAAATTTATTGTTAACTGTTTCGTCAGGAACATGCAACTTTACTTCAACATATTCTATGGATAGTTTAGAAATATCAGAAGTATTTTCTATTTGTCCTTCACAAATTAGCGTATGCAATGGTGGATTTTACCATGGGTTTCAGCAATGTGAATACAGGGTTACAGTTACTCTTCCATTACAATGCAATGACTGGGTCTTTAGTGTAAGAGAATGCTGTTTTATTAATGGGATTACAACTATCCAAAACCCTGATTCCAATTACTTATATCTTGATGCCGGCCTTAATAACCTAGGGATGAATAATCAATCCGCCCAATTAAACAATCTATTTAATGCTACCTGTTTAGGAGTACCAAACAATTTTAATTTAGGAGCTACAGATGCGGATAACGATTCGCTAGTTATTTCGCTCATTGATATACAAACAGACATTAATTCCTTTGTAAGTTATAAATCCGGTTATACAGGTTCAAATCCAATAACATCAAGCCCTCCGGTTACATTATCTTCAAACACAGGGGACGTCACAATTCAGCCTTTGGATACAAATGAATACGGAATTATCGCTTTTAGAACTTATGAATATAGAAATGGCAATTTAGTTGGATACACAACTACATCCCTTCCCTTGCTTGTGCTTGTTTGTGGCAATCATCTTTCCGGTATAAATTGTGGAATGGCAACTATCGATACAATAGAAGCTACTGTTCCATTTTGCTTTGATCTAATCACGTATGATTCTAATCCTTATGATACACTTACCTTGACTTGGAATCAGAGTATACCCGGAGCTACATTCTACACATCTTCAGGGTTGAATCCAATTGGCCATTTTTGTTGGACCCCTTCTTTAAATGATATACGTCCACAACCATACTATTTATATTTTACAATGGTTGATCATACTTGTGGTATAGATGGCACCTACATGTGTGCTATAGGAATAATAGTTTCTCCTTATACTGTAATCAACACTATTACTAAGGAGATTGGAATTAATATTTACCCCAATCCAACAACAGGAGAGTTTAATTTGCATAGCGAAATTAGTAAAGTAGTCGATAGATTTTTGATTATTGATGTTTTAGGAAATATATTAACTGAATTCTCCGGACAATCAAAACTCAATATTCAAGATCTCCCGAATGGGTATTATTTCGTAAAAGCAGAATTTAAAGATGGCAATATTCTCTTTGGTAAAATTATGAAAGAATAAAATATTGAATAAACATTTCTCAGGAGAGAATATCTAGAATTTGAATTACTATGCTATTTCCTTTGCGAAATGGATAGCGAAAGTTTTTAATTGAATTAAAATTAATAGTCCATTAATAAAAAAAAGCCCTTACGGGGGCTTTTTCAATCACACTAACTTTCTTAGAATGTATAGGTCAGGTAAACCTGCCAAACAGTATTGCGGGCATTTGTTAATGTAAAATCAGTATTTAAAATCTGTTTTACTTTTTCCACTTTTCCAAGACCGTAATTGTAACGGACACCGGTACCAATGTTTCCAATCTTCATTTCTCCACCGGCAACGAAACCGTAATCCATTTTAGAGAACAAATTTGTTCCGAGATCATAGGAAAGATTCAGGAAAGGAATATTACTGTTATGTATAATTTTTGAGTCGAGTAAAACGGAAGCATACGGACCGGCTTGAAGACTGAACGTATTAGACAATTTTGCAACTCCAAGTATTGGAAGGTCCAGGTATTGAAGATCTAAAGCAACGTTTCCTTTTATAAAGTCAATTGAATAATTTACCTGAGCTCCTTTTTTGGAAAATATTAATTCCGGTTGTACAGCGAAAAATTGTCCGGTGTTAATTCTTGCAAAAGCACCGAAATGATAACCGGTTTTAAATTTGTCGACGTCTATGAAAGTAATGTTTAGTGAAGAATAATTAAATCCTGCTTTAACGCCTAAAGTAAGCGGACTAACCTTTTGAGCAAAGACATTGGTTTGATTTAACAAAACAGATAACATTACAATAATTGAAATTTTCAGGTTTTTCATGATTATATTAATTTTCGGCCACTATTGAAAATTTCGTGCCTGAAAGAGAATTTAAAATGAATATTTAATGAGCATTAAATTTTTAAGGCTATAACAGCTTGATGATAAAGTTCAAGAAAGACCAATTGGGTTTAGAAAATATTTTAAAAAGAAACAATTTTGAAGCGATATAAATCAACTTTTCAACGCATTTAACTATGCAGAGTAATTAGCGTAAAGGATGCCAAGGACATTTACAATTATAATTGCTCCAAATCCAAGAATGAGCAATCGTTTGCATTTCTTCTCGGCAAAATACATTCCATAAAACATTTTAATTATGTTGTTAGAGGTAGTTGCAAGTAAAATAGATACAACAATAAATAAAACGGAGATGGAAAATTTTCCCTGTACAATATTCATAATGAAGGAATCCACATCGGCAAACCCGGCGAGGAATGAAAGCAGGTGAATTCCACTTTTTCCAAATTGTTGCTCTGCAAAATGAGAAAGGAAAGAAAAGACAATATAGAAAACCATAAAGAATAAAGCCATTTTAAATTCAAGGGGATTTTGTTCGTTCTTATTTTCCATTTTAACAAGAACACCGGAAGGATTCTTTGACCGGTAAATAATAAATGCGGCAAGAATAGAAACTACAAAGAATACCGTTAAATAAATAAATGAATGGTAAGCAATTTCACTGTTGAATATGAGCAGAAAAAGAAATACCCTGACGTACATAACTGCCGTTGCAATTATAATAGAAGCAGCATATTCATTGGGTTGAGAACTTCTTTCTTGACTTTGCCTGGAAAGCAGCAAGGTCACAGCAGTACTACTATATAAGCCTCCCAAAACACCGGTGAAAATTATACCGGTTGTATTAAAAACAAATTTTCTTAATAAATAACTAAAATAGGAAATGCCGGAAACGACAACCAAAGCCAGCCACATATTATAAAGAGAAAGTGGAAGCTTATCTGAAAGAGGCTCCTTAGGAAGGTTGGGGAGAATAATAAAAGCTATGACAAGAAACTTTGCCAGCGTAATAAATTCATCTTTGTCAAATTTCTTACTGATGTCAAAAAGCGTGGTTTTTATTTCAGTTAAAATCAAAACTGTTACTACAATTAAAAGAGCAAACCACTTCGGCTGCGTTATAACCAGTGGGGCCAGACAATATGTTATTAAAGCGGCAATAATCGATGTCAATCCGAATTTATGCCTTTTCTCAATTTTCTCTTTATAAAATATAGCAAGTAAAACAGAAATTACACCTCCACCTGCAATAAACAAAATCTTACTACCCGGCTCCAGAACATAAAGTATATAACCAAAAATACCAATAAATGTAAAAGTACGGTCCGTCCCAAAAAGAAGATCGGAGCCTTCCTCCTCTTCCATGTGGTGCCTTCGCTGTTCGAGGCCAATAATTAAAGACAACAGAGTAACTACGATGAAGTCGTAAAACAATGAATTTATTTCAAGCATTTCTGTCATACCGATCCGTAGTATACAAATAAAAGTATGGTAAAGCAAACATAAATAATATGATTTATATTATTTAATAATTGAAATAAATCATTCTATAGAAGAGCCAATGCTGTTTGAGATTTGCATAATCATTTCAGCTGTGATTTTAATGGCGCGGATTACAAATCCGCAGTTATAGGGTGCTGGATTGAAAATCCTGCATAGCGAAAGACCATTACTTACACATACAGGACTGTCTGAAGTAAATATTATAGGGTTATTGAGATGAACTTTCATAAAATAAGAAGCAAACCATAATGCTGATCCCGGTTGAGTCAATGCCCATTATGCACTTTAGATTGAAAAAACATAGTTTATGTCATATTGAGACAGATACATTTTTACTATTTTCAAAATTAACATACAAGAGAAGGTATTAATTCTATTTTTGCAGAAGATAATTTCCTTGTTGTATTAATATTTGTTTTTTTATAGTGAATTTGATTTAGCAACAACAATAAAATTACATGACGATTTTTATTTTGGTTTACGTGAAAAATATTTAATTACGGATTCTTAATGTTAGTTATAATATGACAAATTCTCATAGAAAGAAAAAATCACTTGTCAGACATATATTATTCATTTTTATATTGAATATATTCTTTGTCAAATCCATTAATTGCCAACCGCTGCAAGTTGATTGGATACAACAAACATTAGATGCAAGAGTAACTTATTTTCAAATCGCATCTGATTACAATATTTATGGGGTTGGAATTGACAAAAGCATCCATAGTGAAGGAGACATCCTGGTTATGAAAAGTGACAGCGCAGGTAATATTATTTGGAGAAAAAACTTTAATGGGATCTTCGGAGAATTCGATGCTCCTTCAAATTTTTGTCTTGATGACTCCCAGAATGTATATGTTGCTGGAATTACTGATGATGATAACATTACTTCCAATTCAATAATTTTAAAATATGATTCATCCGGTAATTTAGTATGGTCAGCAAACACTCCTGGAAGTTTAAGCTCAGGTTGGATTGCAACCGATAAAATGTTTTTATTTGTCTCTGAATTTTATTATGATACTATTTCTGGTTTTTTTCGTGCGGGAATTTCCAAGTACGATTTCAATGGTAATTTATTATTCAGATCTGTAGACTCAACAAATGCTCAAACTACCGCTTATAGAATTTCAATGGACCATGCTGGAAATATATATTCAGTTGGGAATACAACAGAAGCACTACCAGGGCAAAAAACATTTCTAACAAAATACGATTCTTCCGGTAATATCAATTGGAAAAGAATTTTTACAGATACTATTTACATATTTTCAGATACAAAAATCCTTTGCTTAGATGACTCTGCTAATGTTTATATCGGCGGATATACAACTCGCAATAACTCGCCCACAGGTTACGACTGCATAACTATGAAATATGACTCCTCCGGAAATTTGAAATGGTATCGGGTTTGGACTGTGACAGGGAATAATTGGGAATCACCCCTTGCAATATCATGCAACAATAATAGAATTGGTTTAACTGGAAGACTTGAATTAAATGGTACTTCAACTGATCTAGCAAATATATTCATTGTTGAATATGATTTGTCAGGTAATTATTTATTTTCTGATTCAATTAATGATCCATTTGATAACGGTGATTATGCAAATGATATATTGATTGATTCATCCGGAAATACATTCATAACTGGTATTTTAGGTGGACCTCCATTTCAGGGGGGAGATTTATTCATTTTTCGCTATGATTCCAATGGTAATAGAAATTTAGTTGCAACAAATTTACAGGGTCATGGAGTTTTCCTTCAAATGGATGATCAACATGTTTTATATTTAGCGGGCGATCATAGTGATACTATTAATAATCTTGGTTATGGTATTTTTATAAAATATTTACCATACATAAATAATATAATTTCACACACTGATTCGCAAAATCAATATAAAGTATTTCCGAATCCAGTAAAGTACAATTTTAATATTAGTTTACCTGAAAAAAATTCAGATCCAACTAATATTAGTATTTATAACTGTTTCGGTATTGAATTGTTTAATAAAATAATTTCTCCTAAAGAAAATGAAATCAATATTAATTTACAAGTTTTTCCTTCTGGGATTTATATTTTGAAAATTCAGCGTAATAAAAACCTATTTAGCAAAATTTTAATTAAATCTTAAAACAAAATATTATGAAAAAAATATTTATTGTATTCCATTTGATTTCTATTTTTAATTCTTTTGAATTACAAGCCCAGATAATACAATCTCTTGATCATCCTAGAGGTTTATATGTTAATCGATTCTTTTGTTTCAATAGCGGTACCAATACACAGAACACAAACACCAGCATTTTAGGAAATGTTGCAAAGGAAAATGAATTACTTCAGTATTGTATGGATAACCACATCACTTATATAACTCTTTTTGACGTACCTAAGATATTTTCCACATTCAATACATCACAGTGGACTACATATTCGGAGTTATTAAGCAGTTTTATATGTAAATCAAAAACTACTTACTGCATACAAAAAGTTGGAGTAGCTCTTGGTAGCCCATCTGAGAGATTATTATGACGCGGATTACAAATCCGCAATTTTAGGGAGCTGGATTGAAAATCCAGCACAGCGGGGAAAACAGAAACGACGGCAAAAAAATGTAGTGAATAAAAAAAACTACATTGTCCTCCTCCAGGTTTTATAAACATCCTGCTGCTTTGGTCTGTCTATCTGAATTTCACGAAGCGGCTCGCAGGGTTTTAAGGTTGAAAATAATTCTGACGGGAGTTTTTTATATAAGTCTGTGCCTTTGCTTTTCCATTCAAGCATTTCATCACTGACATCCTTAATTATTTTGGCAGGATTGCCTGCTGCAATTTTTCTTGCGGGAATATGCATTCCATCAGGTACAAAGCTTAGAGCTCCAACAATTGAATTATCCTCAATGACTACATTATCCATTATTACTGCATTCATTCCAATCAATACATTTCTTCCAATGGTGCTTCCGTGTATGATGGCGCCGTGTCCTATGTGAGCATCTTCTTTTAATAAAACTGTAATGCCGGGGAACATGTGGATGGTACAATTCTCCTGGATGTTACAGCCATCACTGATAATTATTTCACCCCAGTCTCCGCGTAAAGCTGCGCCCGGACCAACGTAAACATTTCTGCCTATTATGACATTGCCGGTTACGGTTGCATTCGGGTGAATAAAGGATGATTCGTGGATGACGGGGGTGTAGCCGTTGAATTCGTATATGCTCATGAATAATTTTTTAATCCGATAGGAATCGGATCGTTAATCAATATTTTCTATCAAAATTTTTAACTATCATAAACATCAACTCATTTGACTGCTTGATAATATTTCACCCCTAAAGGGGTGTATTGGGGGTGGGGGGTATTTATTTACCGATGTTTTGTCCCTAACGGGACTATTTAATTAATGCCTAGGTTTTGTGCCTTATGGGACTTTTTAATTACTACAGATGTTATGTCACTAACGGGACTATATAATTTATGCCGAGGTTTTGTGCTTTATGGGACTTTTTAATTACTACAGATGTTCTGTGCTTTATGGGACTATTTAATTTCTACAGATGTTATGTCACTAACGGGACTATTTAATTAATGTAGAGTTAACGAATTGATCAGCTTCGTTCGATGACTACTGCATAGCCCTGGCCAAGACCAATACACATGGTGACTAAAGCATATTTTTTATTTTGTTCCTGCAATTCTAAAGCTGCGCTGCCAAGAATACGGGCACCGCTCATGCCGAGGGGATGACCGAGAGCAATGGCTCCGCCGTTTGGATTTATTCGTACATCATCGTCTTTTAATTTCCAGGAACGGATGCATGCTAATGATTGAGATGCAAAAGCTTCATTAAGTTCAATGATGTCAATTTGATCCCAGGTTAGTCCTGCTTTTTTAATGGCGTTGTTGCTTGCCTCCACCGGGCCGATTCCCATAATGCGTGGCTCCACTCCTACTGCTGCTGAAGAAACTATTCTTGCCAATGGTTTAAGTGAATATTTTTTTAATGCATCGTCAGAAGCAAGAAGTAAAGCTGCTGCTCCATCGTTTAGTCCGGAAGAATTTCCGGCAGTTACTGTTCCGTCTTTTCTAAAGCTTGTATTAAGTTTTGCCAATCCTTCAATAGTGGTATCGGGCTTTATAAATTCATCTCTTTCGAATAAAAGAGTTTCGTTTTTCTTTTTTGGAATTTCAACAGGTACAATTTCTTTTTTAAACCTTCCTCTTTCACCTGCTCTTTTTGCTTTTTGCTGGCTATTGAAAGCAAACAAATCTTGATCAGCTCGTGAAATGTTAAACATCTCTGCCAAATTTTCTGCTGTCTCGCCCATGGCTTCTGTCCCAAACATTTCTTTCATCTTTGGATTAATGAATCGCCATCCAAAGCTGCTGTCAAATAATTGTGCATCTCTTCCATAAGGAGTCGAAGTTTTCGACATTACCCAGGGACCGCGCGTCATATTTTCAACTCCTCCGGCAATTGCAATATCTGCATCGCCTGTCCATATTGTCCTCGCAGCATTAATAGCCGCCGATAAACCCGATGCACATAATCGATTCACCGTTTCTCCCGGCACTGTCACCGGATAGCCGGCCATTAATAAAGCCATGCGGGCTACATTACGATTGTCTTCGCCTGCCTGATTAGCACATCCCAAAATCACTTCACCAATTTCAGAAGGATTAATAGAAGGATTTCTTTTAATTAATTCCTTTAATACTATTACAGCAAGATCATCCGTTCTTATTCCTGCAAGAGTTCCTGCAAAGCTGCCAATGGGGGTTCTGATGTAATCAATGATATAGGTTTGTTTCATTTTTTTATTTTCTGCTCCTTTTAGTACTTAGTACTCAAACGTCCCACATTTTAGACGTTCTATAAACCGTACCTTTAAACAATGCCACTGTTGTATTGTCTTGTTTTTTTATGGTGATGTAATAGATTCCTATTTTTTCGCTGAGGGAAATTTCTTCGGCAATGGCTGTAATTTCATCACCTACTTTTAAGGCAACGGTGTGTGAAATATTTGTTTCAACTGAAACGGCTTTTCTGCCATGACTGTTGGAAGCAAAAGCAAGAGCGCTGTCGGCAAGGGAATAAGTAATGCCGCCGTGAGCAATGTCGAAACCATTGAGCATTTCTTTGCGAACGGTCATTCGTAAAGTACATTTTCCGGAAGAAATTTCTATGACTGAAATTCCGAGCCACTGACTGAAGCCATCATGCTTCATCATTTTTTGAACTACTTTTTCCGGAATGTCTTTATTCTCCATAGTCTATCTCCTGCGCGTTGTAGATTTTCCAAAGAGCATACCGAAAATTCCGCGTGTAACTTCGCGCATAACTGTTTTAACCATTGGATTTTTTGTAGCATCAGAAATTTTGTCCATAATGGTGCTTTCTTTTGCTTCTTTGCCTTTTGCAGGTGCAGGTTTATCTTCGGATTCTTCTGCAGCTGCTTCAATTTTTCCCGAAAGCATTTCATAGGCACTTTTGCGGTCGATTACTTCATTGTAATCAGCAGCAATTTCAGAGTCAGAAACGATTGTATCCTGTTCGTCGGGAGTCAAAACATCCATGCGTGTCCTCGGCGCACATAATAATGTATGAGCCAATGGTGTTGGTGCGCCTTTTTCATCGAGGACAGTTACAAAAGCTTCGCCGATTCCGAGTTCCGTAATGAGTGTCTCAGTATCATAAAATTTTGTTGAAGGATAATTTTCCGCTACAAGCTTAATGTCTTTTCTGTCTTTTGCAGTAAAAGCACGCATGGCATGTTGAAATTTAGATCCAAGCTGACTTAAAATATTATCGGGTATGTCGCCCGGAATTTGAGTACAGAAAAATATTCCTACACCTTTTGAACGAATAAGTTTTATGACAGTCTCCAACTGCTGCATCAATGTTTTAGTGGCATCACGGAAAATAAGATGCGCTTCGTCGATAAAGATTACCAGCTTGGGTGCCGCTTTATCACCTAGTTCAGGAAACTTCTGATAAATTTCAGCAAGCAAGCAAAGCATGAATGTTGAAAAGAGCTTGGGTTTATCCTGCATATCGCAAAGGCGGATAATATTAATAAATGCATGTCCGTTTTTATCTTTCCTGAGAAGATCTTCAACATCAAAAGATTTTTCACCGAAAAACTTATCTGCTCCCTGCTGTTCGAGTTCAAGAAGTTTCCGCATGATTACACCGGAGGTAGTTGAGCTAATCTGACCGTATTGCTGAACGACTTTTTTTCCTTCTTCGTTATTTGTAAGATACTGAAGCACCTCACGAAAATCCTTTATGTCGAGCAAAGGCATTTTTTTATCGTCGCAATATTTAAAAATGATTGCTACAGTTCCCTGCTGGATTTCATTTAATTCGAGAATTTTTGATAAGAGCACAGGACCGAATTCAGAAACTGTAGCTCTCAGCCGCAAACCTTTTTCCCCGGAAATAGACATTAACTCTGCCGGACATTGAACAGATTTCCATTCTTTTCCGATAAGTTTATGACGATCGATAATTTTAGGATTTTCAGTTCCCGGGCGTGCTATACCACTTATATCACCTTTAATATCCATTAACAAAACAGGAACTCCTTTTTCAGAAAGACTTTCAGCAAACTGTTGAATGGTTTTAGTTTTCCCTGTTCCTGTTGCACCTGCAATAAGTCCGTGTCGGTTAACTACATTGAGAGGAATAGAAACCAATGTATTGGGCACTGCTTCCTTATTGAACATAGCTGTTCCCAAAACAATACTATCACCTTTAAAAGTATAACCTGCAGCCATTGCTGCTTTTAATTCATCCAGAGTTGCCATTAAATTTTAATAATTAATTATAGAATTTAAAATTTTCTTTAGCCATTTGTTGTAATAATACTGACGGTCTATAGCGTTCTTCGGAATAAGTGGAACGCAGGCCGGTCAATTCTTTGACTATAATATCAGCACCTAATTCATCACACCATTTCAGCAATCCTTTAGGGTAATTAACACCTTTGGTCATAGCCATATCAATATCCCCACAGGTAGCAACATTATAATATAAAGCATCTGCTGCTTCATTGATAAGCATTGCCAATATTCGCATAAATATTTTTAATCCTAATTCGGAATTTTTTTCAGCTTCCGGAAGAATTGCCGAAGGAGAATAATCATAATATCCTCTTCCGGTTTTTTTTCCAAAGCGTCCTGATTCAAATAATCTTTTTTGAGTAAGAGAAGGTTTGTACCTCGGATCGTAGAAAAACTGTTTCCACACTGTTTCCGTTACGGTGTAGTTAATATCATTTCCAATAAGGTCCATCAGTTCAAATGGGCCCATGCGGAAACCGCCTATTTCTTTCATGGCCCAATCTATAGTAGCCATTCCTTTTTCTCCGGCAGGTAAGCCATTCCATTGTTCTTCAAAAATTCTAATCGCTTCGCCATAAAATGGTCTGGCAACACGATTAACTATGAACCCGGGAGTATCCTTAGCAACAACTGGTGATTTTTTCCAATGAGTCATTAACTCGACTGATTTCTTTACTATGGTAGGATCGGTTGCAAGTCCGGGAACAATTTCAACCAGAGGCATCAAAGGAGCCGGATTAAAAAAATGAAGTCCGATCACTCTTGAAGGATTCTTACAAGCGGCAGCAATGGAAGTTATGGACAGCGAAGAAGTGTTACTGGCAAGTATGCAATTATTCTTTACCAAACTATCTAAATCAGAAAAGACCTTTTGTTTTATTTCAGCATTTTCAACGATGGCTTCAATAATCAAATCGCATGTCGAAAGAATTTTCATGGATTCGGAGGAGAGAATTCTGTTCTGAATTGCATTTGCTTCTTCCGGCGTCAGTTTTCCTTTTTCCGCCAATTTGAGAAGTGATTTTTTCCTTTCATCAGAAGCCCGGGCAAGGACCGCTGAATTAGAATCAAAAATCAAGACTTCATGACCTACAGTTGCTGCCACCTGGGCAATGCCACTCCCCATGGTTCCGGCGCCTATGACGCCAATAATTAATTTAGCTGTTTCTTCCATTAAAGCACGTAAAAGTAGCAAAAACAACTATCCTGATATAGATTATCACAGGTTCTCAAAAAATTAAAACGAATGAAAAAAGTCGTTTTTTATCTAAATTTTCAGAAAAACAGGTAAATCATTCATAACTAAACGAAAAAGCAGGAAACAGGTATACAATTCATTTTTTGGATTTTAAGGGTTAATTATTATCTTTGCCCTCCCCAAAAAATATGTTAAAGAACATTTTCAGGGCATTCTAAAAAATCAATAATTTATTCAATGGCAAATCACAAATCATCCCTTAAGCGTATTCGTAACAGCGAAAGCAAAAAAATCCGTAACCGCTACCAGGCTAAGACAATGCGAAATGCATTGAAAAGCTTTTTGGAAGAAAAAGATAAAAAGAAAGCTGCTACTTCATTACCAAAACTTACGTCCATGCTTGATCGTCTGGCTAAGGTTAATGTCATACACAAAAACAAAGCAGGCAATCTTAAGAGTGAGTTATCGCTTCATGTTAACCATTTAAAATAAACCTGCATTTATTCAGTGCAAGTTTATAATCCCATTGATTTTAACTTCATTTATTGTTAAACATAATTCTGTAAAGCCCCACTTCGGGGCTTTTTTTTCACGCAAATATTAAACAGAAATTCTGTATTCTCTTTGTTTCTTGCAGTATGGATTCACACCTTACACTCAAGGCCTGGGCAGAAGAAGATCGTCCGCGGGAAAAACTACTATTAAAAGGAAAACATTCACTTACCGATGCTGAATTAATAGCCATTTTGATTGGCAGCGGAAATGCCAAAGAAAATGCAGTTGACCTTTCCAGGAGGATACTTTCAGAAATTTCGAATGACCTGAACCAATTGGGTAAAATGAATGTTGCCGAATTGAAAAAATTTAAAGGTATTGGCGAAGCTAAAGCAGTTGCCATAGTAGCAGCGCTGGAATTGGGACGACGGCGAAAAGAAAGCAAAGAAGTTGAAAAGGAGAAATTGACCTCCAGCAGGGAAGCTGTTAACATTATGCAGCCTATACTTGGCGAACTAATGCACGAAGAATTCTGGATTATTTTCCTCAATAGAGCCAATCTCGTACTGGGAAAAAAACAGATCAGTATGGGCGGAATGAGCGGTACAATTGCCGATCCAAGGATGATTTTTAAGGCAGCCCTCGACCAGAAAGCTGTTTCCATTATTCTCTGCCACAACCACCCTTCGGGCAACAATCAACCCAGTGCTTCTGATATACAGCTTACCAAAAACATATCGGAAGCAGGTAAATTATTAGAGATAAATGTTCTTGATCACATTATCGTTACACAACATGGATTTTATAGCTTTGCAGACGAAGGCTTGCTTTAAATTCAAAAGAATAAATGCTGATTTACGTTAATTCGATTACCAACCGACTGCGTTATACGCTTGATTTATTAATTAAAGACCTTGTTGGAATTGATTATGAATTGACATCAGAAGTTGATGTTTTCAGTTTTTTTACCGGACCCAAGTTCAACTATAGCAAGCAGGCATTTGGAGAAGAGCTGTTTTTTTACGCAACGGATCTTCTTTTCGAAAAGAAAATCCACAAGCAGGATATTGCTGTTTTCGAATGGAACGACACAAAGGTTTTCTTCGCTACCCATCCAAAATACATACTGCCATTCGATCCATTTGCAGCAAGTTTTTATATGGTCAGCCGGTATGAAGAATATCTCCCTTTTAATGCCGATAAGTTTTCCAGATTTGATGCTCCTGAAAGTCTTGCTTTTCAGAAAGGATTTTTAGGAAAGCCAATAGTGAACATCTATGCAAAAATACTTAAGAAGATTTTTACGGAAAACTTTGCCGATTTAAAATTTCGGGAAAGAAAATATACTTTTATTTCAACCATTGATATTGACAATGCCTGGGCTTATAAAGAAAAAGGGCTTGTACGTACATGCGGTGCTTTGCTTCGTTCACTTTCAGCATTTGACTTCGACACTTTTTTTGAACGAGTCTCTGTGCTTTTAGGAAATAAAAAAGATCCATACGATACCTATGACAAACTTTCAGAGCTTAGCAATAAATACAATCTGAAGTCTATATACTTTTTCCTTTTAGGTGATTATGCCGAGAATGATAAAAATGTATCCATAAGCAAAAAAAGATTTCAGGCCCTTATTAAATCGATAGCGGATTATTCCGAGGTTGGCATTCATCCGTCTTTTGAATCCAATCAAAAACCGGAACGACTTCTGCTGGAGCAATCGAGACTTGCAAAAACGGTGAACAGAGATATTACTAAAAGCAGACAGCATTTCTTAAAACTTTCTTTTCCTTCTACATACAGAAATCTTCTGGCAGTTGATATAAAGGACGATTATACGATGGGGTTTTCAGCCGAAGTTGGATTCAGGGCAGGAATATGTTCGCCATTTTACTTTTATGATCTGGAAAGGGAAACGGAAACACACTTACTGATTCATCCATTTGCAGTAATGGATGCAACTTTACGATATTATATGAAAATCGAACCACCTGAAGTAATGAGTTACGTTGGACCACTTATCAAAGAAGTGAAAGCAGTGAATGGAACCTTCATTGCATTATGGCATAACGAATCCATAAGCGGACGCAAGCCATGGGAAGGATGGCAGGATGTTTACGAAGACGTACTAAAAGCAGCACATTAATTGATTCGACATATAAAGCATACTGAAATTAACCGAAGCAAATGGGATGAATGCATTTCAGCATCTCCTCATGGATTAATTTATGCTGCAAGCTGGTATCTGGATATTGTTTCGCCCGACTGGGAAGCATTAATCGAAGATGATTATTCATTCGTTTTCCCTCTTACAAGAAGAAAAAAATGGGGCTTTGATTACCTTTTTCAGCCTTATTTTACGCAGCAATTGGGAGTTTTTGGTAAAACAGAAGGGGCTTCAGAAAGTAGGATAAACGATTTTATCAAAAACATACCGGATAATTTTAAGCTTGTTGAAATTCAATTAAACGAATCTAACAAAGCTGAATTACCGAAAGGAGTTTCAAAGACTGCTCGCTTAACGCATCATCTTGATCTTTCAGATTCTTATGAAAAAATTAAAGCGAATTATTCAGAAAATACCAGAAGGAATATACAAAAGGCAATAAAAAATTCTCTGGAAATCACAAGGGATAGCTCATTTCAGGATATCGTAAACCTCTTCAGGCAAAACAAAGGGAATGAAGTAAAGAACCTGAACGCCAAGGATTATTTAGTTTTAGAAAAACTACTGACTTCTGCAAAAGAGCAAGGGTTGCTCGAAATTAAAAGTGTATTAAATTCTTCAGGTACTCTTTTGGCGGGGGCAATTTTTCTCCGCTCTTACCATTCCTTCATTTTCCTCTTTTCAGCTACCAATACTGAAGCTAAAGAAACAGGAGCCATGAGTGCAATAATCGATTACTTTATCAAGGATCATAGCGGGAAAAACAAATATCTTGATTTTGAAGGATCCATGGACCCAAATCTGGCTCGATTTTATAAAAGTTTCGGTTCAAAGGAAGTTGTATATTTACAAATTAGAAGAAACACATTACCGCCTATCCTCCGTCGGTTAAAATAAATTACTATGGTTCATAATCTAAGTTTAAATAATTCAATTGTAAATCAATTTGTCTCTGAACTGCGTGACGTGCAGATTCAAAAAGACAGAATGCGTTTCAGAAAAAACCTTGAGCGCCTTGGGGAAATTTTCGCATATGAAATCAGCAAGACATTAACGTATGAAAACAGAGAAGTCGTAACTCCATTGGGAATAGCTACTGTACCTGTGCTTGCCGACCAGCCCATCGTAGGAACAATATTAAGAGCCGGTTTGCCTTTGCATTATGGTTTGCTTAATTATTTTGATCAGGCCGACAATGCTTTTATAAGTGCTTACCGACGTCATCATAAAGACGGCACTTTTGATATCAAATTAGAATATATTGGAAGTCCTTCAATTGAAAACAGAGAATTAATTCTTTGTGACCCAATGCTGGCTACCGGTTCATCTATCGTTATGACGTATAAAGCGCTTCTGGAAAAAGGTATCCCAAAACATACTCATATTGTTGGCGCCCTTGCCAGTACACTGGGAGTTGAATATGTAAAAAGAAATCTACCAACCAATGTTACTATTTGGTGTGCGGCAATAGATGAAGAACTAACTGCACAATCCTATATAGTTCCCGGTCTTGGTGATGCAGGAGATCTGGCTTTTGGCAATAAAATGTAATTTAAGTTTCATTTGACCCCACTCCTTTGGAAAATTTCTTAAAAATAATGACACTGATATTAATAAGCAGTGTTAAGTTTTCATTTGGTCCTTCCTTCGCTTATTTAAATCAGAATTACGATTTCACCTGGCTTGAAACCAACGTTTATTCCATCATTGGAGGAATGTTTGGCGTAATCGTTTTTATGCTTATCAGTGAATGGCTTATTGACATGTTTCATAAAATCAAGGTTTACTTTTTTAAGCGAAAAATCCGCAGATCAAATATTTTCTCAGAGCCCGTAGCCGACGTGCCCGAACATCTTGAAATTCATTACCAATATATAGAACGTAATCTTCCACAAAAAAGAGTTTTCTCAAAACAATCAAGAAGAATGGTGCGAATATGGAAAAAGTATGGACTTGTAGGACTTGCAGGACTCACACCGGTAATTTTTTCCATCCCCATTGGGACGTTCTTCATGACCCGACTGGAAAAGAATAGGAAGAAAATCTTACTTTATATGTTCATATCGATTACAGCCTGGTCGCTCGTGATAACAACAATTTTCCAGTTAACACATGTACAAAGCATTCAGCAATTGATTCGATGAAAAAATACAGTGACATATTCTTTGATCTCGACAATACCCTTTGGGATTTTGACCGCAATTCGGCCGAAGTGCTTCATGAGCTTTTTCACAAATACAATCTCGAAGATTTAGGTGTCCCTACTTTTGAAATATTTTTAGATAAATACAAAAACAGGAATGAAATGATGTGGGAACAATACAGGCTGGGAAAAATCGACAAAGTTACCTTGCGTGATAAGCGCTTTTCATTAACATTCTGGGATCTTGGACTTGATGCTGAACTTGCACCCAGGGAATTGTCAGAAGAATATATTAAAATCAGTCCTACCAAAACCTGGCTATTTCCCCATGCCCATGAAGTATTAACTTTTTTAAAAGAGAAGTACACATTGCACATCATTACCAACGGTTTTGAAGAAGCTCAAAGTATTAAATTAAAGGCTGCTGATCTTGCAAAATACTTTTCCAATATTATTATCAGTGAACATACAGGTTACCGCAAGCCTGATATCAGGATTTTTAATTACGCTTCACAAAGTGCACAAGCTGAAAACAAAAATTGTGTAATGATTGGCGACGGACTTATTGTTGATATACTTGGAGCACAGGAGGCAGGCTGGGATACAGTTTATTTTAATCCTGCTAAAGTACCACATAGCGAAAAGCCGACTTATGAGATTTCATCGTTAGATGCTTTGGTGGAGATATTGTAGTATTTATAACAAAAACCAAATAAATATATTTTAAGGTTAGGCATAAAAAAAATGACATCTATTAGTATTTTCGAATAAGTAATTGAAATTTTGATTCAATAAATTTCTTTATATATATTTGTCTTATAACAAACTAAAACTTAATGATATGAAAAATCTAATCTACCTTTTCTTAATTGCAATAATTGCTGCATCATGCAATACTGCAGACCATTCGGCTTCGACAAAAGCAGAGGCTAATAAAGTAAAATTTCAAAAATTTTATGATGACGTCCTGAACGCTCATAACGTAGCCATGGTTGATTCCTTTTGTCATCCGGATTTTGTTGATCACAATCCTGATCCTAACCATACTGGAAAGGGGACAGAGGATATGAAAGCAGCTTTAAAAGAATTTTTTACAGCTTATCCTGATTTAAAAATTCAGACAAATTTTATGATTGGGCAAGGCGATACGATAATGTCTAATATTACTATGTCAGGAACGAATTCAGGCCCAATGGGAAATATGCCTGCGACAAATAAAAGTTTTAATATCGATGGTGTAGATGTCATAATATTAAAGGATGGAAAAGCAGTTGAACGATGGGGATTTTTTGACATGATGAAAATGATGACTCAATTAGGAATGATGCCAGAACAAGGAGCAATGCCTGATAGTGCGGCAAAAATGTAATTTATTAAAGACTAAATTAAAACCATAAAAAAAGCCCTTCAATTTGAAGAGCTTTTTTTAATAATTTTTTGTTTTTAAAACTATTCTGTCTTTTCAGTCTTAGATTTAGTTTCATCAACTTTTGCATGATCGTGAGAACATTCTTTCATGCCTTTTGCATGATCGTGTGAACATTCCATACCGGCTTTTGCGCAAGCAGCTTTTTGTTCTGCTGTGCAGTTCTTTCCTGCTTCAGCATTGTTTTTGCAACAAGCTTTATTTGGTTTTGCGCAGCAAGAATGAGAAGTAGATTTTGCTTTTGCAGCATCGTCCTTTACCTCGGCTTTAACCTCAGTAACTTCTTTTTTAACTTCCTGAGTAGTGTTAGTTTTTGCAGATTGTGCGTTAACACCAAAAGCAATAAAAGCACTTAAGGAAAGGAGGGCAATTAGTTTTTTCATTTTATATGGGTTTAGATTTTTTATTCTTAATTACAAAGATAATTGATTATAACCTAAATATTAAACGTCATGTCTTAAAATTGAATTAATTTATCAATTCTTCATCTTATTATTAGAAACGGAGAAGTCTTGAAAAAGTTGTATAAAGACCTAACATTGTTGAAATTTTCCATTTTTATCAAAGTTCTGACTACATTCGCTCTTCCAATGGACTATTTAGAAAACATACGAGTAGCACTCCAAAGCATTAGAAGCCAACTATTACGCACCATTTTAACTGCCCTAATCATTGGGATTGGCATTATGGCCCTTGTTGGAATATTAACGGCAATTGAAGCTTTAAAAAGTTCCATAAGCGACAACTTTCAAAGCATGGGGGCCAATTCCTTTACTATTCAAAATCGGGGAATGTTCATCCGCGTCAACAGGCATGGTAAAAGACCTAAACGATTTAAACCTATTGAATATTACCAAGCAATGCGCTTTATGGAGGATTATGATTTTCCTTCTACTGTATCGGTAAGTACTATTGCTTCGCGTGCATCCACAATAAAATACAACGATAAAAAAACCAATCCGAATGTTCTGGTAATGGGCGGTAATGAAAACTATTTAAACACCGGAGGCTATACTATTGCTACAGGAAGAAATTTTTCATCACAGGAAATCCGAAACGGAGAAAATGTGGCTATTATTGGAAAAGATCTGGTCGATAAATTATTCCCTTCCAGCGATCCGTTAGAAAAATTGATATCTGTCGGCAGCAATAAATACAGAGTAATAGGAACTTTAAAAGAGAAAGGTTCTTCGATGGGTTTCGGCGGCGATAAAACCTGCATTTTGCCATTGTTTAATGTGAAGCAGAATTATGGACATGTTGGAATGTCATTTGCCGTAAATGTCAGTGTTGCCAACGTTACTCAAATGGATGCAGCTATCAGTGTCGCTACAGGAAAATTCAGAACCATTCGCGGAGTGAGAATAGGTGAAGATGAAACTTTTGAAATAACGAAAAGCGATAACATTGCGAATATACTTATGTCACAAATAAGCAGTGTTACTATAGCGGCAACGATTATCGGACTAATTACAATTCTTGGAGCTGCAATCGGATTGATGAATATAATGCTGGTTTCTGTAACGGAGCGAACGCGGGAAATCGGCATACGCAAAGCACTTGGCGCAACGCCTTCTCTAATTAAAAAACAGTTTTTAATTGAAGCAATACTGATTTGTCAGATGGGAGGATTATTAGGAGTTATTCTCGGACTCCTTGCAGGTAATGGCATGTCACTGTTATTGGATTCAGGTTTTATTGTACCCTGGAAATGGATATTTCTTGGCTTGATACTTTGCTTTGTAGTTGGTTTGGTTTCGGGTTTTTATCCTGCTTCGAAAGCATCTAAGCTTGATCCGATTGATGCTTTGAGGTATGAGTGATTAATTAATTTGAGAATTTGGAAATTTGAGAATTTGAAAATGAGTACTAATTTTTCTCGCTGAAGTTCTAATCCGAGGATTACTTATCATGTTTTCATAAAAAAAGCGAAGACCATAATCTTCGCTTAATTTTTTTAAAATTTTGTATCGTTACTCAGCAACAACTTCGAAATTTATTTTTGCTTTTACGTCTTTATGTAAGTTAACAGTTGCAGTATATAAACCCGGAGATTTAATATGTTCTGTATCGAGGTGAATCTTTTTACGATCTACGATTACATCGTGCTTAGAAAGTGCATCTGCAATCTGAAGTGAATTGACAGAGCCATAGATTTTACCGCTTTCACCAACTTTAGCACCAATCTTAATGGTAATTGCTTCCAATTGTTTAGCAACTGATTCAGCATCGCCTTTCAATTTTTGTGCTTTATGGGAACGTTGTTTTTTAACCTCTGTCAGAACCTTGCGGTTTGTTTCATTAGCGATAATTGCCAATCCGCGGGGAATTAAATAATTCATTGCATAGCCCGGGCGAACTTTTACGATCTCATCGGCATAACCGAGATTATCAAGATCTTGTTTTAAGATTATTTCCATTGTGAGGTGTTCTTATTTAAAAAGATCAGAAACATAAGGCATGAGGGCCAGGTGGCGACAGCGTTTAACCGCTTGTCCAACCTTGCGCTGAAACTTCAAAGAAGTTCCTGTCAAACGACGGGGAAGAATTTTTCCCTGTTCGTTAACGAACTTCGTAAGGAAGTTTCCATCCTTATAATCGATATATTTAATACCACTTTTTTTGAACCGGCAATACTTCTTTTTTGACGTATCAACCGCCGGCGGGTTTAGATAACGTACTTCATTTCCTGTTGCCATTTTTTTGGATTAAGCTACTTTTTCTTCTTCTTTTTTCAGTAAAGCATTCTTACGCTTTTTTTCATTGTAAGCGATAGCATGCTTGTCCAACTTAACAGTAAGGAAGCGCATTACTTTCTCGTCGCGCTTAAATTCCGTCTCCATCTTACTAATGATTTCGCCGGTTGATTTAAACTCAACTAGATAATAGAATCCCGTATTTTTTTTCTGGATCGGGTAAGCCAGTTTGCGCAATCCCCAGTTGTACTCGTGGACAATTTCGGAACCGCCATCGGCGGTGAGGATTTTCTTGAATTTGGTGACTGTATCCATCATCTGCTCCTCCGAAAGAACAGGAGTCATAATAAATACCACCTCATATTGATTTAACATTATTTACGGAGATTTTTTAATGGGCTGCAAATGTAGATAATTTTCAGTAAAATACAAGTTATGAAGTTAAAAATTATCAAAATATTATTGATTAAATGTAATTCATGCCAAATTGATGATTTTATAAAATATATTATGAACAGGCGTTGATAACTCCTTGACATGAAGCTTCTAAATCCTATCTTTGTAAAAGCATTTCCAAAAAGATATTACCATAACCCCGGTATTACTAATTGTTTGAAAATGAGTGCTGGGGCTTGATTACCGGATATAATACAATATCCGGATTATGAACATATCGCCCGATTTTTTATAATAAAATGGCAATAAAGCTTAAAAATTACGCAATGGGTCGCTGGATTGAAGGCGATGGAACCGGTACACCGCTTTTTAATGCTGTTACCGGTCAAGAGCTTTATTTGTCATCCAGCAAAGGAATAGATTTTGGAGGTGCTCTTGAATACGGCAGGAAAAAAGGTGCAAGTCTGCGGAAAATGACTTTTCATGAGCGGGCACGAATGATTAAAGCATTGGCTTTATATTTAAATGAGCGCAAAAAGAACTATTACACCGTATCTGCTGCAACAGGCGCTACTAAAACCGATTCATGGATTGACATTGACGGTGGAATAGGCAACTTGTTTGTTTATGCAAGCAAAGGCAGGAAAGAACTTCCGGATGAGTCCTTTTATGTTGACGGCAATATGGAAATGATCTCTAAAACCGGAACATTTGTCGGACACCACATTTGCGTACCCCTTGAAGGAGTGGCTGTACATATAAATGCTTTCAACTTCCCTGTTTGGGGAATGCTGGAAAAGATTGCTGTTAACCTGTTGGCAGGTGTTCCTGCAATTGTTAAACCTGCTACTTCTACTTCATTTTTAACTGAATTAGTTGCGCAGGATATTATTGCTTCTGGAATTTTACCCGAAGGTTCCCTGCAGCTGATCTGTGGCTCTGTTGGCGATTTGTTTGAACATCTAACCTGTCAGGATGTAGTAACATTTACAGGTTCAGCCCAAACGGGTAAATTGCTTAAGAGTCATCCAAACGTTATTAATAATTCCATTCGCTTCAATATGGAAGCCGATTCTTTGAATTGTTCCATACTTGGTCCTGATGCAACACCCGATACAGAAGAATTCAAGCTTTTTATAAAAGAAGTTACCAAAGAAATGACCGTTAAAGCAGGACAAAAATGTACTGCTATCCGTCGTGTAATTGTGCCTGAAAAATTAACGCAAGAGGTTATCATAGCTTTAAGCGAACGATTAAAAACAAATGTTATTGGTGATCCTGCCGTTGAAGGTGTTCGCATGGGTCCACTAGCAAACAAAGCTCAGGTTAAAGACGTTAAAGAAAAAGTAAAGCAACTGATGACTTCCTGTGAAGTTGTTTATGGCGACCTCGACAATGTTGAAGTAATTGGTGCCGACAGTGAGCGCGGTGCTTTTATGTCATCCATGCTTTTGTATTGCAAAGATCCTCTGAAAAAAACTGAAGCGCATTCTATTGAAGCTTTTGGTCCCGTTAGTACTATAATGCCGTATCGTACCCACGAAGACGCCATTGAATTAGCCAAAATGGGAAATGGTAGTCTGGTAGGTTCTATTATCACTAACGATAATACTTTCGCAAAAGAAATTGTTCTTGGTGCTGCCAGCATGCACGGGCGTATGGTTATAATTAACCGTGAATGCGCCGCTGAATCAACCGGACACGGATCTCCCCTTGCCCACCTTGTTCATGGAGGACCCGGACGAGCCGGCGGTGGTGAAGAGATGGGCGGTATTCGAGGTGTTTACCATTATATGCAGCGTACTGCACTTCAGGGTTCACCTACAACTCTTACTAAAATTTTAAACACCTATTTACCGGGTGCTGCAATAAAAGAAGATATCGTTCATCCTTTTAGAAAATACTTTGAAGAGATTCAGGTTGGAGATACTTTAATAACCCATAAACGGACAATTACCGAAGCTGATGTTGTGAATTTCGCAGGAATAAGCGGAGATCACTTCTATGCTCACATGGATGAGACCTCTTTGGAAGGTTCCATTTTTGAAAGAAGGGTTGCACATGGATACTTCATAATATCTGCAGCCGCCGGTTTATTTGTTGATCCCAAAAAGGGTCCGGTATTAGCAAATTACGGATTAGATAACCTTCGGTTCACTCAACCCGTATATCCGGGAGATACGATTCAAGTAAAACTTACCTGTCAGCGTAAAACAAAAAAAGATTTACGTGAGGGACAAATTCCACAAGGAGTTGTGGAATGGTATGTCCAGGTACTAAACCATCGCAATGAAATAGTAGCGCTTGAAACCGTACTCACCTTAGTTGCTTGCAAAGAAAATAACACCATACCAACACATAACTCTTAAAAAACCCAGGCCATGTTACTTTATGACACTCTTGATCGATTTGAAAAGAAATTCGGACACCTTAAGAAAAAAGGACTTCGGATTAACGGATTAAAAATGATTGATCCCAAACGAAAGAAGCACGTAATCGACGTAAGCCGTCCTTTAGTGTTTGACAACCGTCTTTTACCAAAGTCTTTTGAAGGACTGGAGGTAAAAGCAATTATTCACGGTGATCTTCCTACAGAATTTAAGATTGACCGCACCAATCCCGATTGGCAGAAAAAAGAATACATCTGGGCTCCGGAGCGCTTTGAGATCTTTGTTGACCGTTGCAGCACTGAAATAAAAAAACAGCTGGGTAATTTAAATATGACGCGCGATGAAATGTTATCAGCGCTTTGCTTTGGAGATTACGAAGCACATAAGAAGAAAACGGAATTACTGGTGCAGGAAGGGAAGGTTCCGGGGTATATTGCTAATTGATCGGATCGTTAATTACATAGTAACTAAAGAGTAAAAATCTATTTAGTTTGTGAAGAAATAAAAATCGTTTCTGAAATTATTTTTCGTTTAATGATAAATGAAAATTGATTTTGGAAACGATTTTTTAATAAGTACATTTCTTTCATGCATTTAGTAATGCTACTTTTACATATCTTGTTTAATTATAATTATTTTACAATTGCTATCTTAAATGATGAATGATAATTTCCATTAACAAAAAAAGAAAAGATATAAATTCCCTGATTTAATTTTGAAACATCAACAACATTTAACTTTGGCCGGATTTCCAGGACAATCTTACCAGTAAAATCATATCCTTTTACTAAAATATTTTCTGCATTGGAATTGGTAAGCTCATCAGCAGTAAAATATATTTTATCGATTGCCGGATTAGGATAAACAACAAACTTATTTTTCACATGCTGCTCTACTCCGTTCGGCAAACCAAGTGTATCACAAATAGAACCACCAAGTGCTGGCATATCGTAGTAGGGGTTGTTGGGCAGACCTAAATACGTTCTCTTGCCACCTAAATAGAAACTATAAGACTGGTAATTGCAACCTAATCCCGGAACGTTTGGGTCATTAATTACACTGAGGTTCATATTGAAATTATTATAAACGGAATCAGGGTATGGAAAAGGATAAAATAAATTTGTGTCATAAATTATACTTCTATATATTTTCCCATTTGGAGCTATTTTTAAATCACTACCTGCTGTAATTGGGAAAATGAATGAGTCTAAAACAAATTTAGATGCATAAATGTTCGTTGCATGTAAATCAAATTGATATAAATAGGTTGGCGTTTCTGCAGTTGAGACATACAGCAATGAGTCATTTGGAGAAAACTCTGCCCCCCAATAAAAATCCTGAGTTGTGGATGATTCCGGATGTATAGTTATGTAATTTGAGAGATTCCCATTACAACGATCGAAGTCAAATAGTTCCAAAAGGCCCCAGTAATTATGAAGAATCATTTTATTGCCCTGATTATTAAATTTGAGCCGAATACCATTGCTGGTACTAACAGAACCAATACTTTGAGAAGGATAACTTATTATACCTGATGGTGTTATTAGATATTTGTGAAAACTATTAAGTGGATTATTTCCTGATGTACGAAATATTAACCACCAATCACGACCGTTTCCATGTTTAATTGCTGCTAAACCATCGGTAACCTTTTCTCCATTTAAGCTATCAAGTAATATATTTTTCTGAATAATCTTCCCCAGCCCATTATTATAGCTTAAATCAATAATTGAAAAATAAATTTCACCATTAATAGTGACTCCTGTATGGAATAAATAATATTGATTATTAAGAAAAGGATTTGGAACAATTACCATTTCCTGATACCATCCTCGCCCAACTAAAGAATCACCATTTTCCATTACAGCATTATTTCTATTCCAGATAATCCCTAGTTTATTATACCCTTGCAACCATAAAGGAATATAGTCAGTATGGCAATAAAATAAGAGGTTGCCTAAAGAATCAGAAATAGAACATGCAGTACCTCGAGAGCGAGTGGAACACCAAGTAACAGCTGGAGGTTGTTGATTAAAATCTATTTGTGCACTATCGCCAAAACACCAAATTGCATCTCTCCTAGTTTGGGGAAAAACCTCAAAACAATTTAAAATTAAAATGAATACAAGAATATTTTTCATAAAATAAAACAAGGTGCCCCAGGAGGCGCATTGCTTTTTATAAATTATTTTACAATTGCAACTTTTGCTGATGAATGAAAATTTTCATTCATAAAAATGGAGAATGAATATATCCCCTGCTTTAAATTCGATACATCTACTAAGTTTTCTTTCAATATACTTTCCAAGACTATCTTCCCGGTATAATCGTATCCTCTTATTAAAATTTTATTTGCATTGCCTTTGTCAAATTCATCAAACGTAAAATATAATTTATCTCTCGCAGGGTTGGGATAAACAACAAACTTATTTTTCGCCGGTTGCTGCACTTCATTGGGTAAACCTAGTGAATCGCAAATGGAACCACCGAGCGCTGGCATGTCGTAGTAGGGGTTGTTGGGTAGACCTATATAGGACCTTTTTCCTCCTAGGCTGAAACTGTAGGGTTGATAATTGCATCCAATTCCCAAGTTATTGGGATCATTGATTACACTTAAGTTCATATTGTAATTGTTATAAACTGTGTCAGGATAAGGAAAAAAATAGGACCCGCCTGTCATATATACATTTGCTCGGTAAATTTTTCCATCAATGGCAAGTTTCAAATCACTTGCTGATGTTATAGGATAGTTAAATGAATCTAAAACAATTTTTGAATTATAGATATTAGAAGTAAATAAATTAAATTGATATAGATAAGTTGGTGTGTCTCCAGTAGAAACATATAGTAATGAGTCATTGGGTGAAAACTCTGCACCCCAAAAAAAGTCCTCAGTTGAATTTATTTCGGTGTGTAGTATTTTCAAATTTGACAAAACTCCTGTACACCTATCAAAATTATATAGCTCCATTAGTCCCCAGCTATTCCATAGCAACAACTTATCTCCAATATTATTATATTTGATTCGAATTCCGTTGGAAATACTTAATGACCCCATATTTTGATCTGGCCAATGTTGGATACCGTTTGGAGAAATAAGAAATTTATGAAACGTATTCTGTGGACTATTTCCTGCAGTTCTAAATATTAACCACCAATCGCGTCCATTTCCATGCTTTATTGCTGATAACCCATCGGCAACTTTTTCACCATTTAAACTGTCAAGTAAAACATTTTTTGAAGTTACTTTTCCTAAGCCGTTATTGAAAGAAAGATCAATTGTAGAAAAATAAAGCTCTCCGTTTATTGTTACGCCTGTATGAAATAAATAATATTCGTTCGGATTCATTAAATTAGGAATGATTACCATTTCATGATACCAACCACGACCTACAAGAGAGTCCCCGTTTTCCATCACTTCATTATTTTTATTCCAAACCACTCCTAATTTGTCATATCCTAATTGCCATAATGGAATAAAATCTGTATGACAATAAAACAATAGGTTTCCAAGAGAATCAGCAATAGAGCATGAAGTACCTCTATCTCTATTAGAGCACCAAGAAACAAAAGGAGGCTGTTGATTAAAGTCGATTTGTGCACTGTCTCCAAAACACCAAATAGCATCTCTTCTTGCCTGAGGATAAGCCACAATACAACTAAAAACAAATATTAATGCAATTATATTTTTCATAAAATGAAAGTAAGGCACCAATAGTGATGCCCCTCTATTATTTATTTTACAATTGCAACTTTCGTTGAAGAATGAAAATTTCCATTCATAAAAAAGTTGAATGAATAAATCCCCTGCTTTAAATTGCAGACATCAACAATATTATCCTGTAAGTTTGTTATCAAAACTGGCCTTCCGATAAAATCATTAACGATAAGTTTAATTTTACTTCCAATTTCAAAATTAAAATATATAAAAGCTTTCCCTTTTACAGGATTAGGATAAATGCTTATACTTAAATCAGTTACTGATTTTTCAGAGTGACGACCAATACGCAAATTTCTTTCTACATCAAAAACCTCTTCATCTAAAATATGCCGGGCTGTAAAAACACCGTTACCACCTTCCCAAGCACTTGTCCATGCAATAATTTCAAGCTCTTCTATTTCAGATTCCGAAACTTCAGCTTCTGGATCCATTAATAAACGTAAAGCAATTTCTTTGGTAAAATGCTTATTGTGTTCTATAGCATTGCTATCAATTAATAGGTTTAACAAATTTATAGCATCTTGAAGATTGCCATTGTCAACATAGTCATCAACCCAGTGGAAATATTCGTGGTTGGAATTACTATGATCTTGAATAAATTGCATAAAGGCATTTTCACTTGCCATTAAGGCTGAATCTTGAATTAATGTTTGATAAGCATATTCTTCATCGTTATACCTTTCTTCATCAGGGTAGTTGGGATAGTTGATATTGTTTGTAACAATATCTAATAAATGTTGAAATGAAGAATTACTATTCCCTCCTGATTGACACGAAGTTCCAATATATCCAGGTAATGGATTTGGATGAACTAAAGCCTGAAATACTGGTTCAGGGCTATAATTATTAGAACTACCTCCATTTAAATTAGATGTCCCTCTATTGTACCACTCAAACTGCGTAGCTATGCCGTCTACTCTATTATAAGTTGTATTCGTAGGTGTAGGAAACCCATCCCAAGTATTATCCCAAGGATCTGAAGCACTACCTTGATCGGACATAGATGCATTAGCAAGTGAAATACCCTGAATACAATTATCCATTGTATTGCAATGCAACTCCGTACCACCGCTTGCACCAACATACCGCATAGAAGTACCGTATTGATGGAAATAATTCGCTGCAATAATTGAATTGGTGCAACTGACATTATTCATTCCATACATTTTTGTCTGGAAGTTGGGCGAAGTAGATAAGGGTTGTGAACGTGAAATGGTATTGGCCTCAATTAAGGCTTTATCGATTTTGCTTAAAAACATTCCAAAGTGTGTTCCTATTAGCTGGTTTTCCGGAATTGTTGAATTAATTAAATTATAGGCTACATGAAAATCAGGGGTTGTAAGATTATTGCCTTTGATGTTGGACAGGTAAATACCGATACGATTATTATCAATTGAATTAGAAAGGATTTCGAGATTTTGGTTAAACTGTCCGGAATTACTTATAAATATACCCGTTGAATTAAACGAACCCGGTATAGAGACAATTTTATGGTCAATGATATTATTGTGATTTACTTTTATAGTTGCATTATTGGCATCGCGAAGCATAATGGCTCGTCCGGAAGGTGTTTGATTTGTCACATTAATATCATGCGTAAAAATATTGTAAAGTATTTTGCTGTTTACATTCCCCTGACTTCTTACACCAAAATAACAATCCGTAAATTCATTGTGCAAATTTGAAACACCGGGAATATCATCATCTCCCACATTAAGTTGATTGGGAGCACTTCCTGTTTTTACCGTCGAATAAATTGCCGCAGTATTTGGTATTTTACCTAATGAAGAACCCACAGGAGCCTGAATATTAATAAACCGACAATTGAATACATCTATCTGGCTGTTGACACCATAAATTCCATATGGCATATTCTTTATCGTACAAATAGCAGCAGGATTTTGATTTTCATCAAAAGGAATTGATTTTAAACTGCCGCTGCTGTTTTGTGCAAGGTCATTGTAATACATTGCTGCAAATGGCTTTTGATATATTGGAATGCCTCTTTGCCCGTTGAAGGTCGGCAATACCATTGGACTGTTTGAGTCGAAGAAGCAATTCTTAAATCTAGTATTACCGCCTGCAATAGCTGGGTTTCCAAGATTTTGAAAACTATTTTGATTGGATATTTTAGGATGCGAGAAAATTGAAATATAATTATTGTTAAATGTAGTATTATCACAAATTAGTGCAAGCCAGCATCCTGTCCAATTGATGGCATATTCTGCATCCTCAATTGTTACACCGGAAAAATAAAGTTTGGTATCAGTAGTGGGAACAATTCCTTGCCACATCCCGCAAGAAGTTCCTTTAAAATGACAATCTGTTGCAACAAAGTCTCCTTTAGAATTACTTGTTAAATTTGAGCCAAAAGGTGTATAGATTACAGCACCACTTCCCATGATTAAGGTAGTACCTGTAAATACCATCTGTGTTGTATTTAAGTTTAGTTGCCCCTCAATAAAATAAGTTCCATTGTTTACAAAAACTTGTTTAGTGGTATTATTAAAAGTGCAGTTTCCAACATTCGTTATAGGATCAATAATATTAAAGGAATTAAATATTTTTTCAGTAGATGTTGTACCGGATACAAATTCATCATCTAAATCTTGAATTGAATGTGCTCCTGAGGGGACAGTGCAACAGGTTTGCGGAAACAGTGTATCTGTACCTGAAATTGTGGGACCACCCGGAGTGAGCTCCAATACATAACTATATAACAGAATTGCATGCAATGCTACTGCATTTGAATTCCATACTATATCTGTTTGATTAATTTGTGGAGTTGAAGTTACTCCTGCATTAGTAGGGGATACTTTCCAAGAATATTGTATTACTGTAAGTGGTAAAAAAACATGATAATGATGTGTTGTAGTCCCTGTGTCACAAACAAGCAACGGGCCCTTGATTTTTACATTTCTACAATCGGGGACTTGTCCATTTGCATTTATTATTATGAAAAAAGAAATTAAAATAAAGGTAAGTTTACGTAGTGAGTGAGTGAGTGAGTGAGTAGTTTTCATGATTAAAATTTTTAGTTAGATTAGTATTAGCTACTATCAAAGATATAATAATATTTCAATTGAAAAGTAAATTCTCACATATTAATAAAAATAGAATTTGAAGGTAAAAAAGAAAATTTTTCCTCACGGATGCATTACAACAACCGTAAAATAAACATTGCTCTCCATTATTCCATAATCCGCTGATTCAACAACTCCATCACCGGTAATGTCTTGTATTTTATAACCTGTTAAAGTTGAATATACAGCATTTTCCATATCACCATAATCCTGAGATTCCATAATACCATCCTGTACTCCGAGTCCTGATATAGAACTGGAAATGTCTCCGCTGTAAAATGCCCATACATTAATATCAGAAGTTTGAACCTGCGTATTTCCGAATGCTTTGTTTTGAGCAGTTGTAAAATCATAAGATGTATTCGCAGCAAAAACAACCGGTAAAGCGCTCCATGTTTCAAGAGCATTTCTATGCTGGACTCGAATAAAATATGAAGTGCCGGCAACAACAGGAGCATTAAAAGTTACAATTACGTTTCCATTTGTTTTTAGAATTCCGGATTGCCTGCTAACTAAAACATGAGATACAGCATCCATAGCACTAATAAAAACAGTGTCAACATCAACTGCATTAGGAGAAATTGCATTGACAAATAAACTACCGCCGAGGCCACCATTATTCATTAAACCTCCTGCATTATAATAACCTTCAATAAATAATTTAACTGTGAGTGTTACCCCGGAAGGGATTACTGTAAAAGCTGCTCCACTGGTGGCAGTTCCACAAGCTGTTATTACGGAAATTGTTCCGAGAGTAGCTCCCGAAGGTACTGTTGCTGTAATTTGTATTGAACTGTTTACTGTAAAGGAAGCTGATGTTCCATTAAACTTTACGGAGCTTACATTTACAAAACCGGAACCGTTAATTGTTACTGTACTACCCACTGTTCCTGATGAAGGAGTAAAATTATTTATCACCGGTAATGGATTAACAGTCATTGTAACAATATTCGAAGTGGCAGGACTTCCTGTTACACATACAGCATTGCTTGTCATAACACAGGTAATTTGATTTCCCGTTGCTAAAGAATTATCCGAATATGTTGTACTGTTTGTTCCAACATTTACTCCGCCTTTTTTCCATTGATAGACAGGTGTAGTTCCGGGGTTGGTTGGCGTTGCTGTGAAGGTAACATTCGTCCCCGGGCATATTGCTCCTGCCGGACTTGCTGCTATGCTGACACTTGCTGTGAGATTCGGATTTACCGTCATTGTAATTATATTCGATGTTGCAGGACTTCCGGTTACACACGTAGCATTACTTGTCATAACGCAGGTAATTTGATTTCCAGTAGCTAAAGCATTATCAGAATACGTTGTGCTATTTGTCCCAACATTTACCCCGCCCTTTTTCCATTGATAAACAGGCGTGGTTCCGGGGTTGGTGGGTGTTGCCGTGAATGTAACATTGGTCCCCGAACAAATTGCTCCGGCAGGACTAGCAGCTATACTTACACTTGCGGCAACATTCGGATTGACAGTCATAGTAATAATATTCGAAGTAGCAGGACTTCCGGTTACGCAAGCAGCATTGCTTGTCATAACGCAGGTAATTTGATTTCCCGTTGCTAATGTATTATCGGAATACGTTGTACTATTCGTTCCAACGTTTACTCCGCCCTTTTTCCATTGATAAACAGGCGTGGTTCCGGGATTGGTGGGTGTAGCTGTGAATGTAACATTGGTACCTGAACAAATTGCTCCGGCCGGACTAGCAGCTATACTTACACTTGCAGCAACATTCGGATTGACAGTCATGGTAATAATATTCGAAGTAGCAGGATTTCCGGTTACGCAAGCAGCATTGCTTGTCATAACACAGGTAATTTGATTTCCCGTTGCTAATGTATTATCGGAATACGTTGTGCTATTCGTTCCAACATTTACCCCGCCCTTTTTCCATTGATAAACAGGCGTGGTTCCGGGGTTGGTGGGTGTTGCTGTGAATGCAACATTGGTACCCGGGCAAATTGCTCCGGTAGGACTAGCGGCAATACTGACACTTGCGGCTACATTCGGATTGACAGTCATTGTAATAATATTCGAAGTAGCAGGACTTCCGGTTACGCAAGCAGCGTTGCTTGTCATAACACAGGTAATTTGATTTCCCGTTGCTAATGTATTATCGGAATACGTTGTACTATTCGTTCCAACATTTACCCCGCCTTTTTTCCATTGATAAACAGGCGTGGTTCCGGGGTTGGTAGGTGTTGCTGTGAATGTAACATTGGTACCCGAACAAATTGCTCCGGCAGGACTAGCAGCTATGCTTACACTTGCAGCAACACTTGAATTTACAGTCATGGTAATGATATTCGATGTGGCAGGGTTTCCCGTTGCACAGGATATATTACTTGTCATTACACAGGTAATCTGATCGTTGTTTAGAAGAGCATTGTTAGTGTAAGTTGTACTATTCGTTCCGACATTAACACCATTTTTCTTCCATTGATAGGCAGGGGCATCTCCCCCATTAACGGGAGTTGCTGTAAAAGTGACATTGGTTCCCGAACAAATACTATTTCCGGGATTTGCAGTTATGCTAACAGAAGCGGCCGGTGTAAGAGCAGTCATAACAGAAGGCTTACAGCCATGCGCAGCCGTGCTTTTTGTCATTACAAAATTTCCTGCGGCAATATCATTGGTAGCATTAAGTACACGTTTACTTTGTCCGTTTGTAATCGAATAATGCATCACGGCTGTAGAAAGGATAATGTGACCTAAATGGTGAGCATGGCCAAGTTCATGTACTGATACGGATTCGAAATCAAAGTTAGATGATGTTGGAGCAGCAGGCCCGTATTGCCAGGTTAGTCCTCCCGGATTGTCATTGAAAGTTACATCAATATCAACAGTTGACCAGACTGTATCACCTCCACCGCCAAAACATCCTGAATAATTACTGCCGGCACGACCCAGAACTCCTGCGGGTAATTCAGTTCCTATGTCAAACCGAACAACATTAGTCCCGTCATTACTAGCACTGTTTATAGCAGTATTCGCACCTATTCTCCAGTTAATATTTGTGTTGCAAATCCAATTATTCATCGTCCTTGTAAAGGCTGCAACTGCCGGTGCATTTAAAGCAAATATGGATGATTCGAATTGGAACGTATAACCTCCTAAGCCGTTTCCATTTCTATCTTCGGTGTATTGTCCGGTACTATTAAATTCAACATTAATTACAGAATAAGTAATAGTTAAGGTGGAGGCACTTGTTACTGTACTAGGATCGCTATTTGTAACCTTTATTACCCCGGTTCCGGCTGCTGGACCGTTTGAAAGAGAATTATCAGGTACCCATACTTGAATCTGATTATTATTCCAAACTCTGTAATCATTCACCTTGGGTTTAACAAAGGAAGCTCCACCATCATTTCCATTTGCAAACTCAACGAAACCGGTTCCTCTTGCAGCGCCGAAATTTGTACCGTTTATCGTTAGTATTGAACGAGTACCTGCTGTTATTGTTGAAGGGGAAAAACTAGTTATTGTAGGTACTGCATTAATAATGTTCCCTCCACTCTTTGGAGTTTGCTTTGGAGGCGTGAAAAGTGGATTCGCAGTTACGATTCGAAACCCGGTTCCTGTAGCTGAAACAATTTCCGGGTAAAGTGTATTGACAATATCGGTATAGGTATTAAAAGGCTCGGAAGCGGAAAGGTTATCAGGATTGTATTGAATAAATCCCTGAATACTGGAATAAACCTTATAGGTAGGAAGATCGGAAATTACCGGAATGTTAAAAGATGTCAGGGGAGCCGTTTCACAAAAGAATATTCCTTCATCGCCTGCTTGTAATGTAAGTGTTGAAGTATATTCCATAATTTCAAGCCCAACGCGTCCTCCTTCTGTAATAATATTTACGGTATGAAACACGCTTCTTCCTTTAAATATTTTAAATATCTGCACCTGATTTACAGTGTTGATAAGTGTATGTGTTTTATTCCAATAAGAATTTGACGCAATCACTTTGCCTTCGATAATAAGGGAAGAATTATTTACCTTTTCCTTCAGGGAAACGGGGAAAAGCATGCAGGCATCGGATGCTAAAGTAATTTTGGTGATTACTGAAAAAATTACAGTAAAAAAAACAATAAAGATTACTCTTGTACTTTTAATTCTCATTTGCATTAATAATAAGGTGGTGAAATCGACTTTTACTATTGCAATATATGATTTATAGGCATAAATTAAAATAATATCTCAGAAAAAATAAAATTAGCTTTTCTCATTCTTTTTACCTAACCTTTGTATTTATTACAAACTATTATAATGAAACCTGTTTTTTACCTAACAATATTTTTGTTTAATTTTTTTAATTAATATTTCCCGTTCCTCCGCTCAGGCTTCCTACTCCCCTGTTTTGTCAATGAAAATAAAAACCATTGCCATTGCCAACTCCACTCTTGGCGGTTTACCGGACATTTCCGATTCTACCGTATTCTAAGCGACAATGATTGTATCTCTAACCGAATTACTTCAAATTTATAAGATCTATGAATTACTCGGCGATTCGGGAAATACCTAATTTTACTATATTTAATTACATTAATTACTTAAGGCAGAATCCCGCTTAGCTCAAGATTCTGCTTTGCGGATTGCAAATCCTTAGTTATAGAGTGCAGGATTGCAAATCACTGCACAGCAGTTTTAATTTTTATTATCTTTAAGGAATATATGGTGGCATTTATGGGTTCCTATGGACAAAATGAAAATACAAGTTTTAATACGATGAGCCATGAATTGTGGAATTGAAATCTCGATTCTCAAAACAAAGAACATGGAAGTCCTTCGAAGTGACTTTAGTGTTTTGTGTTTTAAGGGAAAGCAAATCCAGCACAGCATGGTAATAACCGATTGTAGAGTCATGTACAACGGTAGGAATGGTTTATCTTGGGGAGGCGGATATGGTTTGACAATTAGCAATTCAGAATTTAGTTATACAGGTCAAAGTCGAATTGCTTCAAAACCCTCCGCAGGTATTGATATCGAATTCGAAACTGTTATTCCAAATGCACATGGAGTTTTTAGAAATGTTTTAATAAAATATAATAAATCATTTGGAGTAATTTGTGATGCTGATCGTTTTGGATTTGATTTATGGTGTTTTGATTACCGTTTTCGCTTTTGCAAAATTATTAGCCCTCCAACAGGTGACTGCCTTTGGCCTAACTCAAGAAATTTTACATTTGAAAGTTGCCAATTATATGGTACTACACGTTGGGCATATGATGCTCGTGTTAGTAACCCATCGTTAGCTTTAACAAATCATGATAATATTAAATTTTACAACTCAACATTTAATGAAGAATACTTTGATCCAGACCCAAACATTCAATTAGTTTCAGTTACTTCTGGTATTGATGAAAATATTTCCCAGCCAAGTTGTATTTCAAATCATCCATTTTTAATAGATTATGGATTTACTACAAGGTTGTTTATGAAGTCATGTAACGTTACTACTAATTTTACAAGTAAATTAATATTGTTATCTATTAGTAGTGGTTTGGCAGCTTTTTCCACATTTAATAGAAATGAATTATACGGATGTAATTTTTATAATTATGGGTTGAATACATGTGACTGTGTTACACATCCTGACGCTGTAGATCTTACAGCTATTTATCATACAAAATTATTATCTCCGGTAACATGCCAGTCTGTAAGTGGATTAAGAAATGAACCCAATGGAGTAGGATGTGGCGGATTAAATAATTACCTGAACACTATAGATGCAGCAACATGCACCAATATTATTTCAAATTGGTGGGTTTGGAACCAACTATTACAATCAAGTAGTTATACAATACCTCCAAAATTAAATCTCCCACCTGATCCACATTTAGTAAGCGATTTATTTTGGTGTAGTCCTTGCCCATTTAGAATTTCTCCTTCCTATCCCGTTTGTGAACCTCCAACAAATTTTAAAATAGGAATTGAAAATAAAAATAAGGGCTTTGCTTTAAATATTTATCCAAATCCTACAAGTGCTAAAATATCCATTGAAAACTTAGTAAATGATCAAAAAATAATAATTAGCAATAGCATAGGAAGTATCATTCAGGAAATAAGAGTAACTGGTTCAGTTCTTGATCTAGATTTTAAATCCTTTTCGCCAGGCTTGTATTTTGTCAAAATTGGTAGTAATTCATATAAAATTATTAAGCAATGAAAAGTATAAGATTTTATAACGTTGTTAAATTACTTTTTTTAATTTTATTTTTAAATAGCAGAACATATTCTCAAGTTCCATTAATTCAATGGCAGAAAATTTTTGGAGGTCCGGGAGATGATAAAGTTCAGTCCATTTTTCAATCAAATGATGGCGGTTTTATTCTAGCTGGAAATGCCACATTAAATGGCGGGGATATTATTGGTGTTCATGGGCCTGCTTTAGGGTATTCAGATTCTTGGATATTTAAATTAGATAGTTCGAATAATCTTATTTGGAGCAAACTTTTTGGCGGAACTGATTTTGAAGAAGCGACTTCAGTAATTTCTACATATGATGGCGCATTAGTTTTTGCCGGCTTTGCAGCATCTAACGATGGTGATGTTCTTGGTGTTCATGGTTTATTTGAAGATGATTTATGGATTGTAAAAATTGATAGCTTTCAAAATATTATTTGGCAAGTATGTGTTGGGGGTACTGATATTGACAATGCACAGGAAATAATACAATTAAAGGATAGTAGTTTCATTGCTATTGGAGAAACAAATAGTTTTGACGGGGATATTATTGGATTCAAAGGCATAAATGATATATTGTTGACTAAAATAGATAAATTAGGCAATAAAAAATGGACTAAATCCATAGGTGGGACAGATTATGATTATAGTAAATCACTTTACTCAACTGCAGATTTCGGAATAATGATTTCAGGTAATACCCTTTCAAATGACTCCGACATCAGTGGCAATCATGGAAATTTCAATTCAGATGGATGGGCTGCTAATGTAGATTCATCCGGCAATATTTTATGGCAACATTGTTATGGTGGTTCAGGATTGGACAATGTGAATAAGATTCTTCCTTGTAAGGATGGTGGGTTTTATTTAGCTGGCGTAACTTCTTCTACAGATGGAGATGTTTCAGGTAATATTGGACAATATGATTATTGGTTAGTAAGATGCGATAGCTTAGGAGCTATAGTTTGGCAAGGATGTTACGGTGGTATTTATTTTGATGAAGCGTTATCAGCTGACATTACTACTGATGGCGGCGCAGTCTTAGTTGGACGGACTTTAAATGATAGCAGTGTAATGGTAGGCCACAGTAACGGTTGGCAGGATATCTGGGTTTGTAAAGTAGATTCTAATGGGATATTTGAATGGGGTAAATGTCTGGGCGGTTCTGATGTCGAAGAGGGATTTTCAATAAAACAAACAAATGATGGTGGTTATATAATTGCCGGTAGTGCAAAATCAATAGATGGAGACATAAATGTTACTTCAAACCATGGCGGAGTAGATGCTTGGGTTGTTAAATTAAGTTCTTTACCAGTTGCTACAAATGAATTAGAATCATTTATAATGGATTTCACACTAGAACAGGATGCTAACAATTTTTATATTCGTTTTTTTTCTAAGAAAAACGATAATGTTTTGATTTCACTATATGATTTGAATGGTAAAAAGGTATTTGAAGAAAAGGCAAAAATAAATGTTGGGATTAATTTTTCTAAAATACAATGTTACGGTTTAACACATGGAATGTATTTTTTAAGGATGGATGGTAAAAATATTTCCTATTGTGAAAAGGTAATTAAAATGGACTGATTCAAAAATAGAATATAATATTTTTCGCGAATGATAAAACAGCGTATCGCAACATCTTCGACTTAACCGGCAAAAAACTTTTCGAAAAACAAATTCAAATTAATGAAGGGATTAATCATCAATTTATTTCTTGTACCGCGTTTGCTTCAGGGGTTTATGTAGTAGATGTTGAAGGTGAAAAAATATCGCAGAAGATGAAGGCAATGGTTTTTAGTGGATATTGAATGGAATTCTTTAAATTCAAAGGTTTAATAATTTTATGCTGTGTAATTTATTTCTTAAAAGCTTATCTATTTTAATAACTCACCCTTTACTAATCTTCAAAGAAGTCATCGTCAACGACCCCGCTAAAACTTTATCGTTGAACAATGAAATTGATTCATCGTTTTCTTTTAATGCAAGCGCATACAGCAAAGGCAAATAATGTTGAGGCGTGGGAATAGCCAGAGAAAAAGCTTTACCCTGATCTTTGTAATTGATAAGCGATTGCATATCGCCTGAAAGAATAAAATTTTTCATTTTATCTCTGGCCTCCAAAGCCCAATCGTATCCATAACCGATATCATTTATTTGTTGAAAATCGGCAAGCCCAAGGTTATGCACCATATTTCCGCTACCAATAATTAAAACACCTTTCTTGCGAATTGATGCAAGTTCTTTGGCAAGTTCAAAATGATATGCAGGTGCCTGATTATAGTCAAGGCTCAATTGAAAAACCGGAATATCTGCATTGGGATAAAGATTTTTCACGACACTCCAGCAGCCATGATAAAGTCCCCATTTGTCGTCGAGGCCGACTTCTGTTTTAGTAATAGTCCTTTTTGTTTCAAGTGCAAATTCATGACTTCCCGGCGCAGGATATTGCACCTGAAAAAGTTTTTCCGGAAAGCCACCGAAGTCGTGAATGGTGCGTGTAGAATACTCATTGCTTCAGCCCAATAGGTTTTCCTTACTATTTAACTTTGGTGTTTTTGTTTAATAGGAAAGCATATCCTAAATAGAATATAAAATTAGTCTGCCGAATTCGGTTATTTGTTAAATTTTCAAGGTTTGATAAAAAACTCTAGCAATTACAGTTTTTTATACATAACCTTTGTAAAGTTTCAAATATTGCATACCATGAAAAATTATACTTTTTCGAGTTTGATCTTGTTTTTCTTGTTTCAAAATCTTAATA
>JANOVM010000074.1:0-19208 GCA_031417395.1 Bacteroidota bacterium
TAAAGGCGGTCTTCGTATCATTCCCGGAACACATAAGCAAAACATTTTCAGCATGCTTTTCAAGAAAGCATATTTCATGAATAATGAAGAAGATAAAAATGAAATGCTTGTTGATGCTAAAGCCGGTGACATGGTTGTGCATGATGGACGGATCTGGCATCGTGTTGCAATGTCACCGCATACGGGTGCTAAAAGCCGTCGAAGAGTAATGTATATACCTGTTATTCTTGGCAAGTACATGCCAAAATCGGATGAGAGTACTACTCCACTTTATCATCATTTCCAAAAACTTGTACGCTAAAATATTTTAACATATTTAAAATGGAATCAGCAAAACTGATTCCATTTTTTATTTAAACACATTCCATGAGTTATGCACTTATAACAGGCGCCAGCAAAGGCATTGGCAAAGAAATCGCCGGTGAATTGGCCCGGATGAAATATGATCTAATCCTGGTGGCAAGAAGCGAAAATCTGCTGAAAGAAGTTTCGAATCAATTGATTGCTGAATTTGGAATAAAATGTATTCCTGTTGCAGCAGATTTAACGACCGATGAAGGAATAGAAAAAACGGTTGCCTCTGTTAATGATGAGAAAATTGATCTTTCTATTCTTGTAAACAATGCGGGCTATGGCTTATTGGGAAGATTTGATGAGCTGGATTTAAATTCCATCAATTCATTATTAAGAATAAATGTTTTTCTTCCTGCCAATATTACGCATAGGCTATTGCCAAAACTTAAAAAAAGTAAACAAGCTTATATACTGAATATTGCCAGTACCGCTGCCTACCAGGCCGTTGCCAAACTTTCAATTTATTCAGCATGTAAATCATTTATGCTTCTTTTCTCTCGCGCTTTGCATTATGAATTGAAAAATACAAATGTTTCTGTTACATGCATAAGTCCCGGTACAACGGATACTAATTTTATGAATGCTGCAGGAATGTTTTCAGAATCGATTCGCAAGAAAGCAGAAAAGGTAATGATGAAACCCAAAGACGTTGCAAAATTCGCCGTGAAAAGCATGTTCAAAAAGAAAAACGAAGTTATTCCGGGATGGATAAATAAGATTTCTGTTGCAATGATTCCTTTTGTACCGAAATCTATAACTGAAAAGATTGCTGCGGGGATTTATGAGAAGTAATCCAACATTTTTAATTAATTATGGAAAGCAAAATCTCCAAACCTTAAGATTTCTTTTTCGCATTCTTCGCATAGTAACGACAAATATCCTTCAATCCACATTGCTCACATTTAGGACTTCTTGCTGTACACGTATAACGTCCATGAAGAATTATCCAGTGATGAAAAATTGCAATCTTTTCTTCCGGTAAATATTTTACCAATTGATTTTCCGTCTGGAGAGGATTTTTTGCAGATGTTGTTAGTCCTATACGATCTGAAACTCTGAAAACGTGCGTGTCTACTGCCAGTTTTGCCTGATTAAAAAAAACGGAAGCAATTACATGTGCAGTTTTTCTTCCAACGCCCGGGAGTTTTTGCATTTCATCTACATCAGAAGGAACTTTTCCGTCAAAGTCCTTTACAAGCATCTTTGCCATGCCGACAAGGTGCTTTGATTTATTATTGGGATAGCTAATACTTTTTATGAGTGGAAGAACCTTGGCAGGCGTAGCTTTGGCGAGTTCAAGAGCAGTTGGAAATTTCTTAAAGAAATCCGGTGTCGTCATATTAACCCTTTTGTCTGTGCATTGAGCAGATAGAATGACAGCCACTAACAATTCATAAGGATTTGAATATTGTAGTTCTGTTTCTGCAACGGGCATGGAATGTTCAAAAAACTCAATGGTTTTTTGGAACAATTCTTTCTTTGTCATGGGGCAAAGATAGGTCCCTTTGTTTTAATTCAGTTAGAAAAAAAATTTTTGGTTTTAATTCCTAAAAATTAAAAAGACCGTCGACAACAAGCCAACGGTCTTTTACATTTAAAGTCAGCAGAACTTTAAAATTCTATTCATTGATTCAGGAGAGATCTCCGGTTTCGCAGAGTCAAGTATTTCAATAACCTTGATGATCTCTTTGAAGTCTTCCATTATAATCGGATCTCCGTCAATAGCGCGCTGAATCCTATCGCTGTCGCATAAGCCTGCATCGTTGTAAGCATACGACAATAAATCTGTTTGAGTAGTTCTTTTTATCATGCATTTTTTTATTGATAAGACTTAAACGCATGATATTATAGATTATTTTAAAAGAAACTATTTTTTTACTCTTTCAAATTTACTTTCTCATTTTGAACTATTTCCCTCATTTTAAGTATTGCATAATGCATTCTGCCTAAAGCTGTATTGATATTAATATCAAGCATTTGGGCAATTTCTTTGAAAGATAGTTCAGCATAATGCCTTAAAATGACAACTTCCTTTTGCTCAAATGGTAGCTTATCGAGAAGTCCTCGCACATAATCTATCTTTTCATTATAAATCATTTGGTCGGAAGCATTCCTGCCATTAGAAGGCATTATATCAAAAATGCTGAACTCTTCCATATCGTATTGCATAGGCATGAGTTTTTGCTTTCTGAAATAATCTATTACCAGGTTATGAGCAATACGCAAAGCCCAGGGAAGAAATTTTCCTTGTTCATTGTAATGCTTTTTTCTAAGGCTTAGAATTATTTTAATGAAAGTTTCCTGAAACAGATCTTCTGTTAGCTCTGTATTTTTAACCAGGAAGAAAATTGTGGAATGAATCCGCTGCTTATAGCGGTCAATTAATTCGGAAATGGCTTCTTGATTTCCTTTTTGATAAAGACCTACAAGATCCTTATCGTCCATTAGATGGAGTTTAGTCATAGTTAGTTCTGCTTTAATTTAAATACGTAAATATTAAAGTAGAATTAGGCTATGTTTTTCCTCCTTGTTTTAATTAGTATAAAGTAATGGAAACGGATTCGATAGATCAAATATACATGAATCTTAATGTGAAAGCAACAGTTTTAGAAATATATTTTAACAATTATACCTAAAAACTTACAATTCCCTGATAAATGGGCTGTAATAAGGGATAAAATAGAGTTTCCGGCACGACATTTAATTTTTTTGACCTTTCGATTGTTAACTTTGCATATCCCCATTTTTATGCAAAACGTAGATCAACTAGACTCCCGCAAATTCATAATTATTAAAGGTGCGAGAGTTCATAATTTAAAAAACATTGATATTGCCATACCGCGAAATAAATTCGTAGTTATAACGGGTTTGTCGGGTTCCGGCAAATCTTCACTTGCTTTCGATACACTTTATGCTGAAGGACAAAGGCGTTATGTAGAGAGTTTGAGCAGTTACGCCAGACAGTTTATTGGCCGAATGGATAAACCCGATGTAGATTATATTCATGGCATTTCACCTGCAGTTGCAATTGAACAAAAAGTGAATACCAGAAATCCTCGTTCTACTGTTGGAACATCAACAGAGATCTATGATTATTTAAAATTACTTTTTGCTCGCATAGGCAAAACGTATTCGCCGGTTTCAGGTGATATTGTAAAGAGACATATTGTTGAAGATGTTGTAACTCATATTAATTCTTTTCCCGAACAAACTAAAATAATTTTACTGGCTCCCCTATTCCTTCATCCCGGTCGTTCGCTGGAGGAAGAGTTAAATGTACTTCTCCAAAAAGGATTTACCCGTACACGATTTGCCAATGCTATTTGGAAAATTGAAGACATACTTCAAACGGACAATAAAAAAATATTGAAGGAATTAAAAGAGATTTCAGGTTCACCGGCCTCATCGTCCGCTAAAAAAGGAAGAAAAAAGAAAGAAGAAGAGTCCGATGATACTATTACAGAAAAACATATTGCTTCTCCTATTCAAATCGTCATTGACCGATTTACAGTAAATACACAAGACGAAAGTAATTCGTCTCGAATAGCAGATTCTGTGCAGACAGCTTTTTTTGAAGGACAAGGAGAATGTCATACAGAGATTCAAACCGGAGAAAGTTCTGTATTAACTCATTTCTCCAATCGATTTTTTCAGGATGGAATTGAATTCGAAGAGCCCAGTACACAGCTATTCAGTTTTAATAATCCTTATGGCGCCTGTAAAAAATGCGAAGGCTTTGGTTCTATTATTGGAATCGATGAAGGTCTGGTAATTCCCGATAAATCGCTTTCTGTATTTGAAGGGGCTATCGTTAGCTGGAGAGGAGAAAAAATGAGTGAATGGAATGAAGAGCTGATTAAAACTTCTTATAAATTTGATTTCCCCATACACAGGCCAATTTATGAATTAACAGCTGCGCAAAAAAAATTGTTGTGGACAGGCAATTCATACTTTAAAGGTTTGAATAAATTTTTTACCTGGGTTGAGTCACAAGCTTATAAAATTCAATACAGAGTTATGCTTTCCCGGTATCGCGGCCGCACCATTTGTCCGGATTGCAGGGGAACACGATTGAGAGTTGATGCTAATTATGTAAAAATAGATGGCCACTCTATTACGGACATAGTGCTAATGCCCGTAAGCGAAAGTCTAAAATTCTTTTCCCGCTTTTCTCCTAAAGGCAGTGAATTAGAAATTTCAAAAAGAATTCTACTTGAAATAAAAAACAGACTTAGCTTTCTGCAGGATGTGGGCTTGGGTTATTTAACATTAAACCGATTGTCAAATTCTCTTTCCGGCGGTGAATCACAAAGGATTAATTTGGCCACTTCTTTGGGAAGTAGTCTGGTTGGCTCCATGTATATTCTCGATGAACCCAGCATAGGCCTTCATCCGCGCGATACAAACCGGCTGATAACAGTTTTAAAAACACTTCGTGATTTAGGAAATACACTGATAATTGTAGAACATGACGAAGAAATAATGAAAGCAGCCGATCAATTGATTGACATTGGTCCCGATGCAGGCATACATGGGGGTGAATTAATTTACCAGGGAACTTTTAAAGATATTCTTAATGAGAAAAAAGGTTATACAGGTAAGTACCTGAGCGGAAAAGAACAAATTGCTTTACCGTATCGGCGAAGGACATCCAACGGCTTCATAAAAATTGAAGGAGCCCGGGAGAACAACCTTAAGAACATTCAGGTAAAAATTCCGCTTGGCGTGATGACAGTAGTAACAGGAGTAAGTGGTAGTGGAAAGACTTCACTTGTAAAGAAAGTGTTATATCCGGCCCTAAAAAAAATTCACGGCGGTTATGGAGAAGAAACCGGTTCATTTGATAAATTATCGGGCGACTATAGCAGACTTACTTCTATTGAATTTGTGGATCAAAATCCAATAGGTAAATCGTCGCGTTCAAATCCGGTTACCTATATAAAAGCCTTTGATGAAATTCGAATGCTTTATGCCGATTTGCCCCTTTCACGTTCCAGAAAGTATAAGCCTTCGCATTTTTCATTCAATGTTGAAGGCGGCAGGTGCGAAGTATGCGAAGGAGAAGGACAGGTAACCATTGAAATGCAATTCATGGCCGACATTCATCTCGTTTGTGAAAATTGCAATGGAAAGCGTTTTAAGCAGGAAATTCTAGACGTAGAATATAAAGGAAAAAATATCGCCGATGTATTAGCTATGACGGTTGACGAAGCGATTGAATTTTACGGTTCACCAATTAAATCTTTCGGCAACGATGCAAAGATTGCCGCCAAACTAAAACCACTGGCTGATGTTGGCTTGGGTTATATAGGATTGGGGCAATCTTCAAGTACCTTAAGCGGTGGTGAAGCTCAACGCATTAAGCTTGCTTCTTTTCTTGTAAAAGGAAATACACATAATCAGGCATTATTTATTTTTGATGAACCAACAACGGGTCTTCATTTTCATGATATAAAAAAACTACTGAAGGCTTTTGATATGCTTATTGATTTAGGAAATAGCATACTAATTATTGAACATAATTCTGAAGTAATAAAATGTGCCGATTGGGTAATTGACCTCGGACCGGAAGGCGGAGATGAAGGAGGATATGTCCTTTTTGAGGGTACACCGGATGATTTAGTGTCTTGTAAAGAATCTCATACAGGAAAATATCTAAAAGATAAATTAAGTGTAAAACACTCCGTATAATCTGTATAAATAATTGATAATCAATTTATTATATACAATCGCATGAACTTCTTATTTTCTACAATGTAAATTTAACATGAGGAAAAATTCTGATTTCATTGGTTAGTAAAATATTTTTCTATTTTTGCTACTTAACGAATTGTTCAATCCATTTTTAGAATTTATGGCAGATAACCAAAATCAACGTGAAGAAGTATTTTCCAAATCAGTAAGGGCCGGTAAACGCACTTATTTTTTTGATGTTAAGACAACAAAATCTCAGGATTACTACCTTACAATTACTGAAAGTAAAAAGAGGATTGGAGATGATGGCAACCCATTTTTCGAAAAACATAAAATTTTTCTTTACAGAGAAGATTTTCAAAAATTTATTGATGGCTTGAACGAAGCAGTTCAGCACGTAGGTACTTTGAAGCCGCTTGACAGTCCCTCACACCATGATAGTGACAGTGCGGGAAGTTCGTTTAGTGATGTGAACTTTGATGATTTGGGGAAGTAGGGAGCTGTGTTGCCACCGAGATCATGTCCCTAACGGGACAAGGGGGTACTCAGTTACCGGCGGGTACCGGGTGTTACCGGGTGTTACCGATATTTTGTCCCTAACGGGACAAATTTTTTACGGAGATTATGTCCAGTTAGGGACACGCTTTTTTAAAACACATTTTGTTAAGGACTAGACGGTTTTTTCAAAGGATTTTAATAATAGGTAATATGAGCTGATTTATCAGCTTTGTGGAAGTTTTATTGTTCGTAACTTTAACAGTAATTCAGCCCGATAAAAGTCTTATTTTTGCATTTTGTGTAAATCTATGCATGTAACATATTACGGTCATTCTTGTTTTTTAGTGAGGATAAACGGCAAAAATTTGCTTTTTGATCCATTTATCGGAGACAATCCACTTGCTTCAGAAATTGACGTTGATTCGATTAAAGCGGATTATATTCTCATTTCTCACGGTCACTGGGACCATATTGCTGATCTTATTAAAATAGCTAAAAGGACGCAGGCAACGGTAATTTCTAATTATGAAATCTCTAAGTGGATAGAAAAGCAAGGAATTACAAAAACTCATCCCATGAATACCGGAGGACACTGGATTTTCGATTTCGGAAAAGTGAAATGTGTTAATGCTGTTCATTCAAGCAGTCTTCCTGATGGTTCTTATGGTGGAAATCCAATGGGCTTTCTTATAGAAGCACCTGAGGGTAATTTTTATTATGCAGGAGATACTGCATTGCATTACGACATGAAGTTAATCGGTGATTATAAAAGAATGAACTTCTCTTTTCTTCCTTTAGGAAATAACTTTACGATGGGAATTGACAATGCCGTTATAGCATCTGATTTCATCAAGTGTGATCACATTATAGGAATGCATTACGATACTTTTGATATGATTAAAATCGATCACAAAGAAGCAAAAAGAAAATTTGAACATTCAGGCAAAGAATTATTGCTGATGAATATAGGCGAAAGCAGAGAAATATAAAACAATCAATCATGGGAAAAATAATTGCAATAGCAAATCAAAAAGGCGGAGTTGGAAAAACTACAACAGCTATGAACCTGGCAGCCAGTCTGGCCGTACTTGAATATAAAACGCTATTAATCGACAGCGATCCTCAGGCGAATGCAACATCCGGTGTAGGTTTTGATCCGCGTTCTATTAAGACGAGCATTTATGAGTGCATTATTAATGAAGCAGATCCAAACGATATTATTTTAAAGACAGAAACACCTAATCTCTTTCTTCTTCCTTCTCACATTGACCTGGTAGGTGCAGAAATCGAAATGATTCATCTTGCAAACAGAGAGCGTAAGATGAAAGATGTGCTTGATAAAATCAAGGTGAAATACGATTTTATTATAATCGACTGCTCTCCTTCTTTGGGCTTAGTAACCATCAATGCACTTACAGCAGCTAATTCTGTAATCGTTCCTGTGCAATGCGAATATTTTGCCTTGGAGGGATTGGGAAAACTACTTAATACAATTAAAATCGTTCAAAGCCGTTTGAATACGGAGCTGGAAATTGAAGGAATACTACTGACCATGTACGATAGTCGACTTCGTTTATCGAATCAGGTAGTCGAAGAAGTAAAAACACATTTTCAGCAAATGGTTTTCGATACCATTATTCAACGCAATACCAAGCTCGGTGAAGCACCAAGTTTCGGTCAAACGATTATTATGCACGATGCAAGCAGTAAAGGCTCTGTGAATTACCTAAACCTCGCCAGGGAAATTCTGCAAAAAAATAATCTGACAAAGATAAAAGAGGCCGACAAGAAAATTCCGGTAACTGATGAGCAATAAACGCAGCGCCCTTGGTAAAGGACTTAGCGCTTTACTTGAAAATGCCGACACCGATGTTACTTCAAAATCATCCGGCGAAGGTGTCGTTGGCTCCGTTGCTCAGATTCCACTTGAATATATTGAAGCAAATCCATTTCAGCCGCGTACGGAATTTGATGCAGAGAAACTTGGCGAACTTGCCACTTCAATTAAAGAGCAGGGAATTATTCAGCCCATAACCGTAAGAAAACTTGGGTACGATAAATACCAGATCATTTCAGGCGAAAGACGATTTAAGGCTTCTCAAATTGCTGGACTGAAAACCATTCCGGCTTACATTAGAGTAGCCAACGATCAGGGTATGCTCGAAATGGCTCTGGTTGAAAATATTCAAAGGGAAAATCTAAATCCAATAGAAATTGCAATTAGTTACAAGCGATTGATAACGGAGTGTTCACTCACGCAGGAATTACTAAGCGAAAGAGTTGGAAAAAACAGAAGTACCGTTACAAATTTTTTACGTTTACTTAAATTGCCTCCTGAAATTCAGGCTGCTGTTCGCGACGAAAGACTTTCCATGGGTCATGCCCGTTCCATTGCCGGCGTTGAAGATGTTGTCAAGCAGTTGTGGTTATTTGAAGAAGTGCTTAAAAATCAGTTGAGCGTCCGCGAAACAGAAAACTTAGCCAGAGAATCATCAAAGGCTACTAAATCCGGGAAAAAAGAAAACCATTCCAAAGACCAGGTCTATTCTGAATTAAATAAAATTCAGAAAAAACTGTCTGAACGCTTTAACACAAAAATCCTCGTGCAAAATACCGGCGGTCGGAAAGGGAAAATTGTCATTCCCTATAACGATGATGACGATCTTAACCGCATACTGGATTTACTCAACTACTGAGTTTTGTCTATGAATTTTCTAAAGCCGAAAAGTAAAAAGATTTTATTTTTCATTCTTATTTTTGGCATTATGCCTTCCCTCCTGCCTGCACAAAACAATACAGATTCATTAACAAGAACGGCCAAAAAAAGGGCTACAAAAATGGCACTGATGTCGGCTGTGGTTCCCGGTCTCGGACAATTCAACAATAAGAAATACTGGAAACTGCCAATTTTATACGGTGCTTCCGGAGCATTGTATTATTTCATTAAGACAAATAATTCGGAGTTTAAAAAATTCAAGAATGCATTAATTATTAAAACCGATCAGGATTCTCTTACAGTTGACTTATACGACAGGTATACGGTTGAAGATTTAACGGTTAGAAAGGATTATTACAGGAGAAACAGAGATCTCTCTTATATATTGGCCAGTGTTCTTTATGCTCTTAATATCATCGATGCTTATGTTGATTCTCAATTGATGAATTTTGATGTAAGCGACAATCTTTCAATTCGTACAGGTGGTACCATACTAGATTCCGGAGGTACTCCAACGGCAGGCTTTCATTTAACATTAACCTTTAAATAACATTTTATGAAAATTATTTTATTCGGTTATGGCAATATGGGTAGAACTATTGAAAAACTTGCTTTGAAAAGAGGACATGAAATTTCACTAAAGGTAAATTCAGAAAATGCCGGAAGTATAAAAGCGCAAGATCTAAAAGGTGCTGATGTTGCTATTGAATTTACAAAACCTGAAACAGCATATAAAAATGTCATGCTTTGCTTTGAAGCTAATATTCCTGTTGTTTGTGGCACTACGGGCTGGTCAGATAAACTTGTTGTAGTGGAAGATTATTGCAGGCAAAATCACCAATCGCTTTTTTACGCTTCTAACTTCAGTCTGGGTGTAAATTTATTTTATGAAATCAATCTGCTTCTGGCCAAACTTATGAATGCCCAGCCGCAATACGATGAAATTCTTATTCACGAAAGTCATCATAAAGGGAAACTAGATTCACCCAGCGGTACAGCAATATCTCTTGCAGGACAAGTATTAAGTCAGGTTAAAAGATTCAAGCAATGGGTTAATTACAAAGCAGATGAAAATGTAAGCCTCGACACAGAAACAGAAGGCGAATTACCCATTTTCTCCACCCGTGAAGATGGTGTTACCGGAACCCACATTGTAAAGTATTTTTCAGATGTCGATGAAATTGAAATCATGCATAAAGCATTGAACAGAGACGGTTTTGTTTCAGGAGCTATTTCAGCAGCAGAATGGATTATCGATAAAAAAGGCGTTTTCGGCATGAAGGATTTATTAAAGCTATAATGTTTATAATTAACATTAGCTTAACCCTTTCACTCTTCAAAGCCATATACATTAGCAAATTGTAAATTAACTCACACATGTCAAAATTCAGAATAAACTGGGACCTAATTAAGGATATCATTTTTGGAATATTTACGTTAGGTGTCTGGTTTTTGCTTAAACCTAAACCGGGACAGCGTAAAAGTGTTTTCAGGGAATGGGTTGATGCTATTATTTTCGCTGTAATTGCAGCCACTATCATTCGTACATTTCTAATTGAAGCATATACCATTCCTACGGGATCAATGGAAAAATCCTTGCTCGTCGGCGACTTCCTATTCGTTAGTAAAGTCAGTTATGGCCCGCGCGTTCCAATGACACCTATTGCTTTTCCATTTGCTCACCATACTATGCCGCTTATCGGAGGTAAATCATATCTCGAGTGGATCAAAATAGGTTATCATCGTTTACCCGGTTTTGGAAATATAAAACATGGAGATTGTGTTGTATTCAACTGGCCTGCAGAAAATGAAGGAAGGCCTATTGATAAAAAGGAAAACTACATTAAACGTTGTATTGGAATTGCAGGTGACACCATTGAACTTCGCAATCGTACTGTTTTTATTAATGGAAAAGAAATTCCGTTTCCAAAAGAATCTCAAACTTCCTATCATGTAACAACAGACGGTTCTGGATTTAGTGAACAGGCTGTGCAGCGATTGGGCTTGCGAGATGGAGAACCGATTTCGGCGGATCAATACAATTTGCATCTGACTAAAAAGAATGTGGAAGACCTTAGTTCATTTGGCAACGTTAAAAAAGTTGAAGCCAACAATGTCCCTGCCGGATATTATCAGGATTTTATTTTCCCTTTTGACTCAAAGTATTTATGGAATGTTGATAATTTTGGTCCGCTGTGGATTCCCAAAAAAGGTACTACACTGAAAATTGATTCATCGAATATATCCTTGTATAGAAAAGTTATTGGTGAATACGAAGGCAACCAGCTCGATGAGAGAAATGGAAAAATATTTGTCAATAATTCTCCCATTACCGAATACACTTTTAAAATGGATTATTATTTCATGATGGGTGACAACAGACACAATTCGGCTGATTCTAGATTTTGGGGATTTGTTCCGGAAGACCACATTGTCGGTAAAGCAGTATTTATCTGGATGAGTTTTGACGGCAATGCTGATTTCCTAAATAAAGTTCGCTGGAGCAGATTATTCCATACCATAAAAGGAATGGAATATTAATAAACTCTTTGATTTAATCAAAGAGTGCTCAAAAAATCAAGGGTATTAACACCGTCAGCATAATCCCATAAGGATGGCGATTGGGTTTTTCCAAATTCAACCGAAATAGATTCGAGATTTTTTTCGTTTTTAAACAAGTCTTTTGTTGAAGAGATGCATTGAATCTGTTCTGCTTTTTCCAATAAATCTTTCTTTAAAACATTTACATCATCATACTCCTGAAAGTATAAAACAGAAACCGGAGAAGAGAATCTTTCATCCTCTGTAAGGATGAGAAAACCATTCTGCAAAAACTTAATTCTTTTTAAAAGGTAAACAGAATTATTGTAGTCGAAATTGTTCATGTATTTTGAATGCGACATAACATCATTGAATTGATAGACCGATTCAAATAACTCTTTGAAATCATAGTTGCGGGGAACAAAAATTTTAGAAACATTTCTACAGCCTAGTCCGAAAAAAGTAAAAATATCCTTTCCAAGTTCGCTGAGCTGCTCTTTTGTTTCTGTTCCTTTAAGCACCCCTATTCCATTCCTGTTTTTTCGAATTATGTGAGGATATTTTTCAAAATAATATTCGAAATATCGGGCTGAGTTATTATTTCCTGTAGCAATAACCGCATCCATATTTTCAAGTCGGTTAACAAACATAATTTTATCCTTAAAAGCAGGATTAATGGAAACAAGTAAAGAAGCAAGATAAGGGAGTAAAATTGTATCCCCTGTAGCGTTTTTAGCTTTGTAAGTATGTCCGCAAAGGAGGACGGAAAGCATATCGTGCAGGCCGACAAAAGGAATATTTCCTGCATTTACCACCCCAACTACTAAGGTTGAAACTGATTTTTTTAGGACAGGGACAAACCCGCTAATCCATTTCATAACATCCTCCTTATTTAAAGCCTGGGCCCAGTTCTCCAAAGCTATTATTACGTTACTTTCTGTAAACCAAGGGTTTTCAATCTTTGCTTTTATAAGAATTTCACTTAATTCCCCATTTTTTCCTGACTTATAACTTTCCAGGGCTTCCTTTAATTTCTCCCCAAAACGAATAAGTGAGTCAATCCTGTCATCGACTGAAATATTCCCTGAATCTGTTGCTTTTATCATTTTGTAATGTACTTTTTCTAATTAATTTTGTGCGGAAACCTCAAAATTAGAAAAGGAACTGTTATGGCAATAATGATAACTGAAGAATGCATCAATTGTGGTGCATGTGAACCTGAATGTCCCAATAATGCTATTTATGAAGGAGGCGCTGAATGGCGTTTTTCTGACGGAACAAGCATAAAAGGAATGTTTAAAAGAATGGATGGATCAGAAGTAGACGCTGATACAGCTCAAACACCTGTTTCAATGGATGTATATTACATTGTGACCGACAAGTGTACAGAATGTGTTGGTTTTCATGATGAACCGCAATGTGCTTCTGTTTGTCCGGTCGACTGCTGTGTTGATGATCCAAATTTCCGTGAGTCAAAAGACGATCTTTTGGGCAAAAAAGAAAAAATGCACGCTTAAATTTATGCGTAAAAATTTATCAAACCGCAGTACGTTATCGTATTGCGGTTTTTTTATACTGTCTGAAAAAAAATGACTAAAAGAATAGTATTTTTTTTAACCCTTCTTACTTTATCCATTGCTGCCAGCAGTCAGCCAATAGATTCCCTCAAAGTATTGATAAAATTAATTCAGCGCGGAGAGAATGACTCCATTCGTAAAGAAGCAAACAATAAGTTTCTTTCAGGATTTGAAAAATTGCTTCACGAGAAAGATGCTTTCACAACAAAATTCGACAGCTTAAAGAATGTTTCTGTTATTACTTCCGAAGACAATAAGATTCGATTGTATACCTGGATGATGCCGTATTACGATGGCAGCAAATACGATTACTTTGGATTTCTTCAGGTAAAAACTCCAACAATGGATACACTTATTCAATTGATTGATTCAACAGCCTCCATAAAAAAACCGGAGTCGGAAAAACTTGTACCGGAGAGATGGATTGGCGCAATCTATTACAAGATTATAGAAGCAAAGCAAAAGAAAAACACATTTTACACATTATTGGCATGGAAAGCCAAGGATCAAAAAGTAACACAAAAATTAATTGAAGTATTGTATATTGAAAAAGATAAAGTGAAGTTTGGTTATCCAATTATTAAATCAGGTTCCGTTTTTAAAAACAGAATGATATTTACTTTCAATGCCCAGGCAAGCATGACACTTAACTTTGACAAAAACTTTAACGGTATTGTATTCGATCATATGGGGACAAATAAAAATAATTTATCACAGATCAATGGTCCCGATGGCACATACGATGGTTTGCAATTCAAAAAAGGAAAATGGTTACTAATACGCGATATTGATGTAAGAACAAAATGGCAGCCCAATGAAAACCTGCCTGAACCAAAAGAATGATTAAAGCAAAAACAATCATTTTACTTTATCAAATTTATTAGCTTCACAAATTAATTCTATTACTTAATGAAATTATTTATTCCCGGTCCTACCTACGTTCATCCCGATGTACTTGCCAAAATGGCAACTCCCATGATAGGCCACAGAACTCAGGAAGCATCTGCTTTACAAAAAAGTATTTCAGAAAAGCTGCGCTTGCTCATGTTTACCAAAAACAAAATAGTTCTTAGTACAACTTCCGGAACAGGACTAATGGAAGGAGCTATTCGAAGTTCAACTTCAAAAAAAGCAATTGTATTTTCAACCGGAGCTTTTGGAAAAAGATGGCATGAACTGGCATCGTTAAATGGAATTGACGCTGATTTGCATGAAGAAGAACCGGGAAATCCTACCATGCCTGAAACAGTAAGAAAATATTTACAAACCGGAAAATACGACACCATTACAACAACTCATTGCGAAACTTCAACAGGAATTATGAATCCCATTGAAGCTATTTCTGAAGTTATTAGTGATTATCCTTCTGTAGTTTGGATTGTTGATGCCGTTAGTTCACTGGGTGGTATAAAAATTGAAACCGATAAGCTGGGAATTGATATTTGCATTAGCGCTTCACAAAAAGCGCTTGCACTTCCACCCGGACTCGCCCTTGCTTCTGTTTCACCAAAAGCAGAAGAACGATTTAAAAAAATCGGACACAGAGGATATTATCTTGACATGCTCAACCTTTGTGAATATATTGATAAGAAAAATTATCAATATACCTCTACCCCATCCCTTTCGCATATGTTTGCACTTGACTTTCAACTCGACAGAATTCTGAAAGAAGGTATTGAAGCCCGCTTTATAAGGCATATTGAAATGGCTGAACATACAATCAATTGGGCGAATCACTTTTTCAAAGTATTTACCAAGCCGGGGTTTGAATCACTTACGGTTACCTGTATTGAAAACACAAGAAAAATAAATGTTGGAGAATTAAATAAAGAACTTCAGAAAAAAAATATGATCCTTTCCAATGGCTATGGTTCATTGAAAGATAAAACATTCCGAATAGGTCATATGGGTGATTTAACCATTGATGATGTGATGGAGCTTACGTCAGCAGTTGAAGAGATTTTAAATTTAAAATAATTTACATAAAAATACATGGCAACATTAAAACCCTTTAAAGGAATTCGTCCGCTAAAAAAAGACGCTTCAAAAATTGCATCCAAACCTTATGACGTATTGAATGAAAAAGAAGCCCGAATGGAATGCGAAGGAAATCCACTTTCATTTTATCATGTAATAAAACCTGAAATTGATTTTCCTGATGATTACGATCATTATGCACCGGAAATTTATAAAAAGGGATTTGCTAACTTCAGTAAAATGTTGAACGATGGAATATTCTTTCAGGACAAGGAAGAATATTATTATATCTATGCTCAAACAATGCATGGAAGAAGACAATTCGGCGTTGTAGGCTGTGCTTCTATTGATGATTATTTTAATAATGTAATTAAAAAACATGAGTTAACGCGTCCGGATAAAGAGGAAGACAGAAAAAATCATATTCGATACAGCAATTTAAACTATGAACCGGTTTTCTTTGCTTATCGCGCCAATACAGAATTGGATGCAATCGTTGCAGCAATAGCATCCAATGAGCCAGAATACGATTTCACAACAGACGATGGAATCGGACATACTTTCTGGATCAGTAAAAATGCCGAAGTGAATTCGAGAATTACTGAATTATTCAGAAGAATGCCTGCTACCTACGTAGCCGACGGTCACCATCGAACCGCTGCTGCAGCACTGGTAGGATTGGAACTCAGAAAGAAAAATCCATCCCATACAGGTAAAGAAGAATACAATTATTTCCTCGCTGTTCATTTTCCGGATAATCAACTTGCCATTATGGATTATAACAGAGTTGTAAAAGACCTGAATGGATTGTCTACGGAAGAATTTATTGGTTGCATTAAAGAAAATTTTACAGTTGAATCATTTGGAAAAGATATTTTCAGACCGGATGCTTTGCATGTATTCGGCATGTATATTGATGGCAACTGGTATAAACTAACATCAAAAAAAGGAACATTCAACGACAATGATCCTATTGGTGTTTTAGATGTTACTATTCTATCCAAACAAATCCTTGAACCAATATTAAAAATAATTGATCTTCGTACAGATAAAAGAATTGAATTCGTTGGAGGTCTTCGTGGATTGGGAGAATTGGAAAAGAGAGTTAATAGCGGCGAAATGCGTGCTGCTTTTGCATTGTTCCCGGTAACGATGAAGCAGTTAATCGACATTGCAGACAACGATTTAATTATGCCTCCTAAAGTAACATGGTTCGAACCCAAACTCAGAAGCGGACTTATACTTCACTCTCTTGAAGGATAATTTAGAAACGACCAATAATATTCATTCTCTTTAAAAGAGAATTTACTTAAAAAAAAAAATATCGGTAGTGGTCAACGTTGAAAATTATCATCAAATATTAGAAGAGCTTAATCCTTACAAGGCAAAGCTCATAGCCGTTAGCAAAACAAAACCAATAGAAGATATTTTACAGCTTTCTAGTCTGGGCCAAAAAGCATTCGGAGAAAATTACGTACAAGAACTTATAGAAAAACAAAAACAACAGCCGGGTTTTGAATGGCATTTCATCGGCCATTTACAAAGCAATAAAGCAAGAGCACTTGCTCCTTTTATTTCTTTAATACACGGAATAGACAGTCTTAAAACTTTAAAAGAAGTAAACAAAGAAAGTATAAAAGCAAACCGAATTCAGGATTGTCTGCTCGAAATTCAAATAGCTAAAGAAGAAACAAAGTCCGGCTTACCCTTCGATGAAGCAGAAAAAATATTACTTAGTGAGGAATTAAAATTACTAAAGAATATAACTATACGCGGCTTTATGGGAATGGCAACGTTTACCGACGATGAAAATATTATTCGTAAGGAATTTAAATCCTTAAGATCCCTTTTTGAAAAATACAAAAGCGATAATTTTCATATCCTTTCAATGGGCATGACTTCCGATTATAAAATCGCTTTAGAAGAAGGTAGTACGATGGTGAGGATTGGGTCGGCGATTTTTGGGGAGAGGGCTTAGTGTAATCAGAATATAAATAACGTTACTGTGAATAGTTATACTGTTATTGTTACAGTTGGCAGCGGGTACAAAAACCTCCGAGCTCATAAGCTTGCTACCGAGCAACTGGAAAAAACAGTCTGAATCAATTAATTTTTTGTTTTTCTGGCGTGGTTCACCAGAGGCTTACACTATTCTTTTACTAATTTCAGATTATATATTCTCTCGTTTCGGTCTTTAATATTTAAAACATACATACCCTTTGCCAAAAAATCTAATTTAATATGTGAATACAATAACTTTTCTTTTTCAACTACCATTCTTCCGCTCAAATCATAAATAGAATAGCTTAAAGGATATAATAAATCACCATTTAAACTGACAATTGAAGTGAAAGGATTGGGAAATAATTGTAAGTTAAATAATGCCGGTTCTTCATCTAAATCAATTGATAATGAATCACAAATTGAATTTGAAATTTTACCTAAATCATAATTTGGTGAGTTTGGAAAACCCCAGGTAGTATTAGCTGGTGTAGTAAATGAATTTTGAACAAAATTGCAAGAAATTCCAAGGCTATCAGGATTATGTATTATATGTAAAATATGGCTACCATAATACGTTCCCATATAAATTTTATTATCAGGAGCTAATTGCATCGTGAAAAAGTAGGTGGAAAGTGGAGCAACGAAACTATCCCATTGAGCTATGACAATATCAGAAGTCGGAATGCTGGGACTAAACAAATCAAATTGATGCAAAAAGTAGTTATTACAAACATATAAAAATCTACTATTGAGAGAAATAGCAGTGCCACAAATGGAATAATTCAAATAAGATACATTTAAAGAAATTGGGTTTGATAAAATTCCAGTACACCTGTCAAAGTCAAATACATTAATTGTAGAATCATTAATCTGAAATAAAAACGTTTTGCCATCGGGACTAAACATTGCAAATCCATAATAGCTCCTAAAAGGAATAGTGTCTCCAATATCTTGAGTTGAAAATATTGCAGCACCTGAAGGACTAACTAAAATTTTGAAAAATGTATTTGATATATATCTATGACAAAGCACCCACCAATCTCTTCCATTAGCATGCTTTACAGCAGTAATTCTACCTAAAGTTAACGTGTCATCAATAATGTGTATAGCTTTTTTCAATGGGCTTAATCCACCAAGGCCGCCATCTAAATTCATATCGACCACTGAATAAGCAAGATTCAAAGGGTGCGAAGCTTGTTGAGAATTTAGTTGTATAACTTCGGCGGATTCATGAAAAATATAATACTTATCAGTACTGCCGGGAAATGGTATTGTGATAGCACCTTGGAAAATTGGAATTCCGTCATTGTAGAAATGAGATGTAAAAAAGCCAGGATTAAAATTCAATGAATTACTCAAAGTGTCGTTGTCTTTGTTAGCAATATAAACTCCGTTTGTATAAAATAATATTTGTCCATTGGTATCACAAATACTTGCATTTGTATACGATACATTCATTTCACGAAATAATGAAAATGTGTCTGCTTGTCCTGACGAGAAATCAAGACCATAATTTATATTATTAGAATTATTTGATCCCAACATCCAAATATTATCTCGCGATTGAGGATAACATTTGGATGTAGAACAAACAAAAATGAAAAAAAAGAAAAAACTAGTCGATAATTGTAAGTTTCGCTTTATGGTTAATTCCATCTTGTTGAATAGTAAGTATGTAAGATCCAGAAATTAAATTCTCGACATTTAGTGGATATTCCGCGCAAGTTGACCCACCTATTCCGCGGCAAACTGACCCACTAAAATTGAGTTTCTGAACGAAGGTTTTTCTTGCTGTTTCACGTTAACAAATTTAGTTAATTATTTCCAATTGATTTTCTGTTTTATTT
>JANOVM010000075.1:0-71036 GCA_031417395.1 Bacteroidota bacterium
CCCCGATGGTGGCTTTGTAGCTTGTGGCTTTGTAAATCCACAAGCACCAGATACAGGCCATCAGGATTTATGGGTTTTAAAAGTAGATAGCGTAGGGTGTGAAGTTTCTAATTGTACTGTTGGTATTAATGAGTATCTTGAGAATAAAATTAGTGTTTCGGTTTATCCGAATCCGTTTAGTAATGAATTGAATATTGAATTCGATCAACCGGATAGGCAAAATGAATTAAGGATGTTCAATATATTAGGAGAAGAGGTGTTTCGTTGCCGGCTGCATGAGAAAAACAATGGTTTGAATATTAACCTTTCTGAAGGTTTATTTTTGGTACAAATTTTCAAGGATGAAAGAATGGTATATTCGGGAAAGGTTTGTCGAATTTCTAAATAAAAGTACTAAGTACTAAATACTAAGTACTACTTCTCCCCCTGATCAAACACAGAAGAAAACAAATCCCTAAACCGCAACCCCTTTACAAGCGTATTTTTACTTAATAAAGAATACTCTGCCAGTCCGTGAAGTATAAATTCCTGAAAGAGTATTTTTTCTTCACCTTTAATTTTTGGAAAATACTTTTTTATAGCTTCATCGAGACCCGGAACAGAACTTAATGCTTTAGCAAATTCTTTATTGGGCATATCGTTCAGCAAGTCAATTTCATTACCTGCGCTAAACCATTCTATTGTTTCAGCAAATGGACTTACTTCTTTTTTCTTTTTCAACTTCTCCGGATCAGGGAAATAATTAAGAAATTGTTTACGAATAGCCTTAGAGATTAAATTCTGAGCAACTATTAAGGAACCTTCTTGCTCACCTTCGTACACTAATTCAATCTTCCCTGTAATCGATGGAATAATACCCCAAAAATCAGAAAAGCGAATTGCTGTTTTTTCTTCACCATTTAGCAACATTCTTCTTTCAGCAGTACTGAAAAGATTTTCATATGCAGAAATCGTCAACCTTGCCGATACGCCACTCTTAGGATCAATAAAATCATTCGTCCTTGCTTCAAAAGCGATTTGTTCCAGAATATCTTCTACAAGCTTATTAGAAGTAATATTTTTGGCTTGTTCTTCTGATATCTGAGCTTCCTGAAGAGTAATTTCTCTGGCTGTTTCTATGTCTTTAGGATAATGAGTCAGTATCTGACTTTCAATTCTGTCTTTAAGAGGAGTAACAATTGCTCCCCTGTTTGTATAGTCTTCAGGATTGGCAGTAAATACAAATTCTATTTCCAAAGGCAATCGAATCTTGAATCCTCTTATTTGAATATCACCTTCCTGAAGAATATTGAAAAGCGAAACCTGAATCCTTGCCTGCAAATCGGGCAATTCATTTATAACAAAAATACAACGATGCGACCGTGGTATTAATCCGAAGTGAATAACACGTTCGTCAGAGTAAGGCAGTTTTAAACTTGCAGCTTTTATAGGATCAACATCACCAATTAAATCTGCAATGGAAACATCGGGTGTTGCCAGCTTCTCAGTATAGCGCTCATCCCTATGCATCCAGTCAATTTCCAGATCATTGCCTTTTAAAGCAACCAGTTCCATTCCATGTTTTGAAATTGGATTTAAAGGATCTTCATTCAATTCTGATCCTTTAATTACAGGAATATATTCATCCAGCAATTCTGTCATAAGTCTTGCGATACGTGTTTTCGCTTGTCCACGCAAACCCAACAATAAAATATTGTGCTTCGACAAAATGGCCCGCTGCAAATCCGGAATCACCGTCTCGTCATACGATTTTATAGTCTCAAACAACTTCTCATTGTTCTTCAGCTTAACAATGAGGTTATCTCTCAACTCTTCTTTTATACTTTTTGATTTATATCCGGAAGCTTTTAGCTCGCCTAGGGTTTTTAGTTTTTTCATTTTTTTACCGAGATTATGTCCCTACGGGACTATCAATATTGAACTTATCTGCCAATCTTTTAATTGTACTTAGATGTATTTTATTTTCCGCCCCATTTTCAAATTCTCAAATTTTCAAATTCTCAAATTAATTAAACCCGCTTCCTCCTATTCCTCTCAAAATCCTCCAGCACATACCCTCCCAAACCATTCAACGAACTATAGAATGCTTTGCCGGAATTAGCTTCTGTAAACTCATGAATAAAGGTTTGCAAATAGGGATCCTCGGCGACCATGAAGGTTGTGATGGGGATTTTTAATTTCTTAAAGGCGGCGGCGAGATTTAGGCACTTATTGACTATTTTACGGTCGAGGCCAAAACTGTTTTTATAGAGTTTATTTCCTTCTTTCATGCAGCTGGGTTTTCCATCCGTAATCATGAAGATTTGTTTGTTGGGATTCTTTCTTCTCCGAAGTAAATTCATGGCTAATTCCAAGCCAGCTACCGTATTGGTATGATAAGGACCAACTTGTAAATACGGTAGATCCTTGACTTCTATTTGCCATGACTCATCGCCGAAAACAATTACATCAAGGGTGTCTTTTGGGTAGCGGGTGCGAATTAATTCAGAAAGCGCCATAGCAACTTTCTTCGCAGGAGTAATTCTGTCTTCTCCATAAAGAATCATGGAATGAGAAATATCAATCATCAATACAGTTGATGTTTGCGTTTTATATTCCTTTTCCTGAACTACAAGATCGTTTTCCGTAAGGAAGAAATCAGAAATGCCGTGATTGATTTGAGCATTTCTAAGCGATTCTGTCATTGCCACTTGCTCCGGAGAATCACCAAATCGGTATTCGCGATTATCGTTTGTTAACTCTTCACCATTGCCTGTAAAGCAGGTTTGATGATTTCCCTGCTTTGATTTCTTGAGCTTACCAAAAATTTCTTCAAAAGCATTCTTGCGAATTGTTTGTTCTGTCTTTGGAGTAATTAAGTATTGTCCATCTCCTTCGCCATCTTTAATATATCCTTTTCGCTTTAATTCATCAATGAAGTCGGCCATCGTATAATCATCGTTCGTAAGTTTATATTCACGATCAAGTTCATTCATCCAATTCATTGCTTCAGAAAAATCACCTGCAGTATAATTAAGCAGTTGAAGAAATAAATTTAAAAGTTTTTCAAATGGATTTTCATTATCTTGACCTGCAATGTATTTTCCGAACCTGTAACCGAGCATTTGAACCTGAGTTTTGTTAATGCAAAAATAGTAAAACGAAAGGGAATTAATGTTACGTTTACGTAGTAATTAGCTAGTATTTGAAACATTAAAATTCCATTATAATTACAATTTTTCTGACTATTATCAGAAATTTGTCATATCTAATCTTCAAGTTGTTTGAAAACACTCAAATTATACAAATCTTCCGCCGGCTCCGGTAAAACATTTACCCTTGTTTCCGAATACCTCAAACTCATTCTTCGAACTCCGGAAGATTATAAAGCTACTCTTGCCATAACATTTACCAATAAGGCAGCGGCTGAAATGAAAACACGCATCATAGAAACGCTGGTTTCTATGAGTAAAGGTGAAGATAGTCCGATGAGAAAGATGCTGGCTGATGAATTTCCCAAAATGGATTTGACAGAGCGTTCCGGTAAAGTTTTACGGCTTATCCTTCACGATTATTCTTCCTTTTCTGTAAGCACCATCGATAGTTTTTTTCAAAACATTCTTCGCGCTCTTTCCCGGGAGATTCATTTACCCATTAACATGGAAGTAAAAGTTGAAATCGACGATGCCATCCTTGACATAACTGACCGCCTGATGAAAGACATTGGCGTAGACAAAGAGATTACAGAATGGCTTACCGATCTCGCTCTCCAAAAAATTGACGACGATAAAGGCTGGAACATTGAAGAAGATCTAAAATCCGTCGGCAAGGAATTGTTTAAAGAAAATCATCACAAACTTAAAATGCTTTCGCGTGAGGAAATACATAATTATTATAAGCGCTTAATTCTAATTCGCAAAAATTTTGAATTTCAAATGAAATCATTCGGCGAGAAAACCTTGAATGATTTTAAAAAACATTCTTTGGAAGTTTCCGACTTTTCTTACGGTCCCGGCGGAGTTGCAGGTTACTTTAATAAAATAAGCAATAAAATAAAAGCGGATAATTTTAAAATGGGGCCCAGAGTACTTGAGGCTCTTCATAATTCTGAAAAATGGGTAACGAAAGCAAGCAAAAGAAAAGATGAAATTATTCCTCTCGTTGAAAAATATTTCCAACCAGTTCTACTTTCAATTTCCAATTTTCTTGATAAGGAATTTAAAAATTATTTAACAGCTCTTGAAATTCTCAGGAAAATTTACCTTTTCGGAATCGTTGTTGATTTACAAAAAAAACTCTCTGCATACAGAAATGAAAATAATATCATCTTGCTCTCCGACACAACCCGACTGTTAAATGATATTATCGATGAACACGACGCTCCTTTTCTCTATGAAAAAACCGGAAATCGATACAAACATCTGCTCATTGATGAATTTCAGGATACTAGTCTGCTGCAATGGAAAAACCTTTTGCCGTTAATTGTAAATACACTGGGAAGCGGATTTACAACCCTTGTTGTTGGTGATGCAAAGCAATCCATCTATCGCTGGCGTGGTGGAAATATGAATCTTTTACTAAGCGATTTATTTTCTGATTTGAGTAATTTCAAGTCGCTTTTAAAAGAAGAAGTTCTTTCTAAAAACTACCGTAGCAAAGAAACAATTGTAAACTTTAACAATCAGTTTTTTCAGACAGCACCTCAACTTCTAAATTCAGAGCTGGACATGAACGATTTTCCTTCAATGAAATTGGCGTATGGCGAAGATTTAAAGCAGGATCCGAAAACTTACGATAAAGCCGGTTATGTAAAAGTTGATTTTTTGGAAAGCACAGAAGATGAAGAAGGGGAAAGATCACCCTGGGATAAAAATGCTTTGGAAATAATGAATAACACGATACGTGATCTTTTGAAGATGAATTATACTTATGGTGATATTTGCATACTGGTAAGATCAAATAAGGAAGGAAATGAAATCGCCAATTCATTATTTGAAAATAAAATTGAGAATATTGTCTCACCTGATTCACTATTGATCTCAGCGTCTCCACGAATTAGTTTTCTGGTCAATACGCTTCGCTTTCTACTCGACAATAAAAACACAATTGCTAGAAGCGAAATTTTATATTATTATTCTGTTTATCATTTAAAACAAAGCACAGAAAAGCTCCACGAGACATTCCACGATCATAAACGTTCCGGTGAAAAGAAATCATCTAAAAAAATAAAAGCCGAAACCTTATTTCATGGATTGGAAGATAATTTATTTAATGAAATCCTGCCTGAGCAGTTTACCGCGCATATCAGATACCTCGGAAAATTGCCTGTCTATGAATTGTGCGAACAATTAATAAGCATTTTTAATCTTAACGAATCTCCTGATGCTTATGTTCAAAGGTTTCAGGACATGATACTCGAATATTCATCAAAATCCGACAGCAGTCTGGAAGGCTTTATTCGCTGGTGGGATGAAACAGATATTGCAGATAAAGTGTCTGTTATCATTCCTGAAAATACGGATGCCATTCGAATTATGACTATCCATCGTTCTAAAGGTTTGCAGTTTCCTGTTGTGCTTATGCCTTTTGCTGATTGGAGGATACTTCCCAAAGCCAATCAGGTAATGTGGATGCAAACTCAGGGAAGTGAATTTGATGAACTTGGTTTACTGGCGGTAAGTGCCAATAAACGATTGCTTGACTCACACTTTCAAGAAGCATATCAACTTGAAACAAACCATACAGTTATTGACAACCTTAATCTACTATATGTTGCTTTTACACGTGCTGAAGAAAGACTTTATATTACTTGTCCTGTTGATCCGGGAAAGGATTTAAACTCCGTTTGCAAACTCATCAGTCGTGCCTGCAAAGCAATGCAACCTGAATTTGACGGAAAACTTTTCGAAAGTGGAAATATTGATGATGCTAAATCAGCAAAGACAAAAGTTGACAGTCATTCACAAGTCCTAATGCCCTCCTACCCTTCTGTGCGTTGGCAAGAGAAACTTTCCCTCACAACGCACTCTACAGAACTTCTTTCCTTGCTGGAAGATAAGCGCATGCTTAAAGTCAATTACGGAATATTGGTTCACCAGGTACTTGCTGAAATAAATTGCATTGATGAAATTGATGATTCAATAAGTAAAATCGTTTTTAAAGGATTAATTGGAGAAGATGAGAAAAAATTATTGGAAAAAGAAATTAAAGAAGTTCTTTCCATCCCTGAAATTAAAAAATACTTCGACAAAGAATATGTAAGTCTTTCAGAACGTGACTTCATTCTTCCGGGCGGCGAAATTCTTCGTCCCGACCGGGTAATTTTTAAAGATAGAGAAGCCACCGTTATCGATTTTAAAACCGGAAAACGGGAAAAGAAACACGAAGAGCAAGTTCAGAGATATGCCGATGTGCTGCGGACAATGAACTATTCACCCGTTAAGGCGAGTTTGGTTTATTTGGGGGAAAGAATGGTTGTTGAAATATAAAGACTTAAAGATGATTATTAATGGTAAATAAAATAAAAATAATGATAATAACATTTCTCATATTATAACAATTATTTTTGTCAGAATTCTACCATCTGATAAATTTAATTTAATTGCATAAACACCTTGTTTGTGTGGTAATTCTAGCGAAAATTCATCTATTATATTAAAGTTAAATTTATGAAAATAAATTCTTTCACCATTTATATTATATACTTCAATATTCTCAATAATATTATTTAATTTTGAATTAACAAACAATAAAAATTTCGCATCAAGACTTGGATTTGGAAAAACTGATAGAATATTCTTCTCAATAGACTTTCCATCTTCTATTGAACTTCCCGAGTTAGAATATTTAGCGATACTATTAATATTTATTCCATTTAATTGTGAAAAATAACCTCCTGCATAAAGGGCTCCATTATACAAAGTCAAATTACTTATAAAACCTTGAACATCCGCAACCGAGTCAAAACCAGAACCATTGTACTTACATATATCAGGAGGATTCAAAAAATAGCCGCATACGTAAAGCTCGTTGTTATATTTTATCACATCAGTAATCCAGTTTGAACCTCCGGTTGGAGCTCCAATTGAGTGCCAAGAGTGATTGTAAAAAACACTTAAATAATTGGATTGATTAAAAGATGTGGCAGTAAATTGTCCAACTGCATAAAGGGTGTCTTCAAGGGATTTTAATGTAATAACAGTGTTATTAAATCCTGAATAAGATGTATCACTTACATTACCATCCCAAGCAACAATATTATTAAAGTTTGGATTAATCTGACCACTAAAAGCCCCACCAATAATCAATTGACCATTATATAATGTAAAAGTGTGTGCATAACCTACCAATTGCGAAACTTGTTCCCATTTTAACCCATTCCATTTTACAAAACATCCAACATAATTTGTGTCAGAATATAAGAATTGACCACAGGCATACAATTCTCCCTGATATACTATTAAATCCCTTACAGGCCCATTAAAACCACTTCCTATAGTCTCCCAATCAGTACCGTTCCAAAGCGCAATATTATTTACCTTCACAGAGCCAATCGAATCAATGTCTCCACCAATAATAATATTTCCATTATAATTTACAATTGCTGAAACATTACCTGGAGAGGAGAAAACAGCGTTATTGCCAAAAGTACTCCAATTGGTTCCATCCCAAGTAGCAATGTCGTTAATGTTCATACCTCCGGCTGTATCAAAATTTCCTCCGACAAATAAAAGATTACTTGCAGAGTCAACGTAGAATGTATTTACCCACCCAATTATTCCTTGTTGTAGGCTACTACATTGAGCTAAACTATCGTTTGCTATAATTGTAAACCAGAAAACTCCAAAAATATATTTTAAGTTTTTCATTTCGCTTTTATAAACATGACTTCTTTACTTGCAAATTTATAGGTTTAGAATTACAGGAAAAATTTTATAGCTTTATCAGTTTAACCACACTAGAAAACCCATTCTTGGAAATTTTAGCTATATAAAACCCAGCCGGTTTATCCGAAATATCTATATTAAATGAATTACTATCCTTAATTTTATAAATCTCAAGTTGTGTACTTTGAATATTCTGTAACTAAATAGTTAAAATTCGACACATTATATTTATTTTATAAACAAATGTTTAAAATAGTATGATTCTGCCAATTGAATTGCCATTATCTTTTGAATATATTCTGTAATAGTAAACTGCATTAGGTAAAGAAATGTAAAAACTTAATTCACCTTGGATATTTTTATTTAATACTTCACGACCAAATAAATCATAGAATTCAATTGTAAAATTGTTTTCATTTGAATTATTAAAATATAAATTTCTATCTATAGGATTAAAATATGGAATTATTTTTATTCTTTCCGATTGAATACTCTTAATTGATGCTGTAAAGCAACTATCCAATGGTGAATGACAACCGTGATTATAAAAAGTATCAATGTATAAAGTCAAATTATTTTCAGCATAACAAAATAAGCGAGCATTAAGCGGAGTCAATCTTTCAATCAGTCCATTTTCTGAGCCTATTCCTTCAATAATATAAACATAATTTAATGGCAATGGTGATAAAGTAATATTTAGTACTTCAAATCTACGACGATAGGAGCCATTTATAATAGTCGTATCTATAGCAGTTACGATATGTGGACTCAACATGTTATATGTATTTTGTATAGTATCACCAATATTCACATCAAATCTATATAGTAAATATTCTTGGGGGATTAAATCAATATAGTAAACCCTTTTTTGAATTGTATCCTGTCTAATTCCACCATTATAACCAGGAATATATGTAATAACTGTATCACAAAACACATCAAAGAAAGTCCTATATAGTTTTTTATATGTGAGTGAGTTTATTACAGTATCAGATCCTAATGAGTCCTGAAAATAGCTTTCAAATGGGTGAAAACAAGGAGGTAAACAATAATAAGCTGCTTTCCAAATAGCATTGGAAGATGCGAAAGGTACATATCCCGAGGGAGGAACAGCAAATGAATTTTGATTATCTACTACTATCAAAAAAGAAATTACACTTGCTATTCGAAAATATTGATTAAATATTTTTACCAGGTTCCACATTGTAAATAATTCTCCTTTAAATTTACCCTTATTGAATAATAAAATATTTTTTACTCTGATTTTTTTAAAATAATTGAAATTATATTATTCAAAGAAAGACATAAACAACTTTGATTCCTAACATACTTATGAACTTTTTGATGAAAGTTAATTATTGATGGGTTAAACTATATATTGTGCAAGTTTATTTTTTAAAGCAATAAAACATCATGAAAATCAGAATTACTCTATTTTTACTTTTCCTTTCTCAAAATAGTTTTTCTCAAAACCATCCCCCCTGGGAAAGCCCTCTTAAAATATCTCTTTCTACTGATGGAACTAATTTTACTTCTACAACAATTTTCCAGGATTCCTCCGGCGTCCCCTGCTTAATAAAATGGAAAACCGACACACTCGCTTGCGTATTTCAATGGTTTCGTCAACCAATGAATTCTCCTTCGTGGGATAGAGTTGCTATAAAATTTTCATACGACAATGGATTATCATGGACTCAACCGGTTCCAATTGTAATTAATGGCTTGCCCGGAAATTATCAACGGCCTTTTGATCCAGCTCTTGTGGCATTAAATTCCGATAGCTTGAGAATTTATTATTCATCTAGCGATGGCTTACCCATGCAGGGATTAGATTCAACAATTAATACTTATTCAGCAGTAAGCACCGATGGCATTAACTATACTTTTGAACCTGGACCTCGATTCGACCACCCTACAAATAGAGCAATAGATCCCTCTGTCATCTATTTTAATGGAAGCTGGAATTACATAGCTCCCATTGGCGCTCCTCAGGATGGGGCTTATCATGCAACAGGTTCTGATGGAATAATTTTTAATCCTCAGACAAATTACATCTCCGATAATATGCATAACTGGACAGGGAATTTTATGGAAGAAAATTCTGGTGAATTGCGTTTTTATGGATCGGGCTCTCAGATTTGGTATAACAGTTCCACTGATGGCTTTTCATGGCAGGGATATGTAAATACAAATTTAATTGGCGGTGATCCATCCATTCTTAAAGCCGGTAACTCAAACTACATTGCTATTTACGTTGGCCAGCCTTACAATACAGGAATAAATGAAAATGAAACGGTGAAGCAATTTTATGTTTATCCGAATCCTGTATTAGATTATGTAAAAGTTCAAAGCCTGAATTCTTCACCTTTAAAATATTATTTTTATTCACCGGAAGGAAAACTTGAATTACAGGGAAGTAATTCCGGAAATGAAAAGATTTCAACTGTGGATTTACAAAGTGGGATTCACTTTCTTAAGTTGATTGGGAAGAATTATACGGAAGTAATAAAAGTTTTTAAATAAGAATTTAGATAGCATCTTCTAATTTAGGATGAAGGTTTTTGTTACTTTGAATAAAGTTATTACTTCATTTTGATGTTGGTCTTTAACCGCGGCGAAGCAGCGGTTCGCAGCGGTTACGCGGTGGGACGCTGCTTCGCCGCGGTTAAAATTCACCGACCTCAATTAACCCACTAATATTTCTTCAAAGCTCAAATTAAATTCATCATAAAAAATCTATAGCCTGACTATTTTACGCATAAAACTTTTACCTCCAAAATACAAATGAAGAATATAGATCCCTTTGTCTTTAATAAATATTTCTTTTGAATTGGAATTTTCATTTAATAATGATTCGCTAATTTTCTCTCCCAGATAATTAAACACTTCATACTTAATAGGGAAATCGTCTGCATTTTTAATACTAAAGACCCCATCAACAGATGGATTTGGATATATTTCAACTGCACGATCCTCTATTTTCGTTATACCTGCAAGACTATTTCTAAAAGTAATAATCATAGAGTCCATTGAAGTATTTCCGGAAGGATCAGAAGCAAATACTCTGAAAATATAGGAACCATCCAGGAAATTCATAGTATTAAAAAACTGCAACGAATCGTTTGAATTAATTGTATCGTTACCATCTGAATTTGTAACGATATGATAAAAATCACGAAACTGATAATTGCCATCAGAAAGACATACAGAATCTAATGAATAAATCGTTTGCAAAACCCCGCCATTATATGGTCCTGCAGGATATACATCCGTAAAAAAATCAAACTCATAAGAGAAGCTATCAAGTAATAAAGTCTGAGGTGAAGAAAGCGGCGACAAATTATACCGAACAGTATTTACATCAACATGCCAGCTTGAATTGATAATATCATAGAATTTAGAAATTACTTTTACCTGTCCATGCAAACTGTCTGGGTCAAGGTAATTTCCATTTACATCCCGAAAAGCGAAAACATCATTATTAATCGTCTTTTCAAAAACCGGAGCAACAGTATCAAAGAAATTTGTCATATAGCTCAAAGGATTCTGAAAAGTCCACCAGTTTCCCATCCATACAGCACCACTGTCCTGAATTCGTGCAAAATGACAGTGATTAAAATCCGGTGAAAAAAATACCAGTTGTCCAACGACATCTCCTTCTTCTACTGAATCACCAACCTGAAAAGGAATAGTAGCGGAATCAAGATGAGCATATAAATAACCTTGTGAAGGGTTCGCTGTATTTTCATTTGATATAGCAATACGCCAATGCAAATCAGCGGATGTTGTTAAAACTGCTTTTACGAAACCTTTTTTTACAGAATGAACATCTTGAAGATAGTTTCCAAGAAGATCAACTCCGGGATGCAGATATCTTGGGTTTCCGTTGTAATTTTGAATTTCTGCATAGCTGTTTCCAATGGGCTGATAAACCGTATCGCTATAAAAATTCAGCGGATTGCGAATCATTTCTCCACTTGGAGTCATAACTTTGCTTATAGACATTTCATTATCTAAAATGCGTGAGCTATTTCCTTTCCTTTTAAAATGCTTTTCATCTAACTTTTGGAAAGAAATCAAATCTTCAGTTTGAAATGATTGAAATATAAATTCTCCAGAACTTTCTGTCTTTACACTTAAAAATAAATTCTCGGATGAAACTGTCCAATCAAAAAATCTGCCCTCTCCTATTCCGTATGATTTTTTCAAAACTCCATCTTTCAAACTATAAATTTTATTTCTCGACATAAATAAAATTTCCGTCTTGAAAAACAAAACCTTGTAAATAGGTTCATCAACAGAAAAACAATTATGATTTAAGCAAACAGTACTCATTTCTTCATCATAGTAAGAGACAATTCCACTATTATTTATTGCAAATACATTTGACCCGGAAAATTCTTCTTCTTCAAGCGTGACCAAATTAATTTTTACAATCCTATTTAAATCATGGAAAGCGCAGAAAGATCGATCAGGAGATAATTTTAAATTAATAACCTGTGGAAAATCTTTAGAATAAATTTCTTTACCACTTCCAGACAATATTTTTAAAAATGAAGGCGAACTTTCACAAGCCCCCGGTAAAGCGATATATCCATTTTTAATTTCAATAAAAACTTTTTCTTTCTTTAAAGAAAGTACAGCAGATAACGGACGAGAATACTCATCATTCGTATTCTGAATAAAATGCCCGGCCGAATTCATCGACTGACTAAAAGTCAAAAGCGAATCCAACAAAAAAAGAATTAGTAATCGAATCGACATATGAGGAAGAATTAGTGCCTGTAAGTTAAAACAATAAAACAAAAAAATCAAACCAGCCCACTTATAACAAATTAAACTGTGAAAAAATTTAATTCGATGCCTTCCTTAATTCTCTCCGGCTTTTGCCGGAGAAAGGATCATTTTCTTTTTCTATTTTCTTTTCTATTCTTTCTTGCTTTTTCCCCCATAAACTACTAGGTTTGATTCCTCCAAAATAACTCCAATTACCCAAATATTCATATGAAAATTGTCCTTACAGATGATGACGCTCAAATGCGTGAAATGCTTACTGACTTTCTATCAGGGAAATACCCTGAAGCTCAAATTACAGCCTTCTCCAGCGGTGAAGAAGCCATCAATAAAATTAAAGAAGAACCTGATTTAGCTATACTCGATTATAACCTTGATTCTATTAATCCTGGAGCCATTAATGGTCTTCAGGTCTTCCAAAAACTGAAGGAAAAATACCCCAAACTTCCTGTTATTTTTCTATCCGGTCAGGATAGAGCCGGAATTGCTGCAAATATTATTAAATTGGGTGCCTGGGAATATGTCATTAAAAATGAAAACGCTTTCCAACACCTGGAAATCCTAATTGGAAAAATATTTGGAAACTCTCAACTTGAAAAAAACCTGGGAGCTCAGAAGTTCTTCAATCGCTTACTTGTATTTATTATTATTGGACTCCTCATTGGCTTCTTCATAATGAAGATGGGATAAGAGGTTTTTATTATTGAATTTGTACCTTTACATCCTTATACACAAAGAAAATGTCAAATGCCATATACCAGGTTCCTGTTGCTATAAATGAACCTTTACTAAGTTACGCTCCGGGTACACCGGAGCGGGAATCGATTAAAGCAGCACTTAAGAAAATGAGGTCTGAAGCTGCTGATATTCCAATGTACATAGACGGAAAAGAAATCCGTTCGGGAAAGACAGTCAGAATAGCTCCCCCACACGATCATCAGCATACGGTTGGTCATTACCATCAGGGAGATAAAACCCATGTTAAAATGGCTATTGACGCTGCTTTAAAAGCCCGTCACGATTGGGCTGCTTTTAGTTGGGAGCAGCGTGCCGCCATATTCCTGAAAGCAGCCGAATTAATCAGTGGTCCATACAGGTATATTCTGAATGCTGCCACAATGATTGGACAAAGCAAAAATGTTTACCAGGCTGAAATTGATGCTGCTTGTGAAATGATCGATTTTCTTCGATTCAATGTGCAGTTCATGCGTGAAATATATACACAACAACCAATTTCTTCAAAAGGAATTTACAACCGTTTGGAACAACGTCCTTTGGAAGGATTTGTTTTTGCACTTACTCCTTTCAACTTTACTGCCATAAGTGGAAATCTTCCAACTTCTCCTGCAATGATGGGCAATACTGTTGTTTGGAAACCTGCAAATACTCAGGTACTGGCAGCAAGCGTTCTCATGAAGATTTTTATCGAAGCCGGCGTGCCTCCCGGTGTTATAAACCTCGTTTATGTTTCAGGAACCGATGCAGCAGATATTATCTTTAATCACAATGATTTTGCAGGTATCCATTTCACAGGCTCAACCGGTGTTTTCAGAGAAATTTGGAAAACAATCGGAAACAACATTCAAAAATATAAAAGCTATCCGCGTATTGTTGGTGAAACCGGTGGAAAGGACTTTATCCTGGCTCATCCTTCTGCTGAAGTTTCCGGTCTTGTTACGGCACTTAGTAGAGGGGCCTTTGAATACCAGGGACAAAAATGCTCTGCAGCTTCTCGTGCCTACATTCCAAAGAGTCTTTGGCCTGAAGTAAAATCTTTACTTGTAAATGATATTAAATCTTTTAAAGTTGGCCCGACAGAAGATCTGGGGAATTTTATTAATGCAGTTATTGATGAAAAGTCATTCGATAAACTTGCTAAATATATTGACGAAGCCCAGAACAATAAAGATGTTGAAATCATCTGCGGCGGAACGTACGATAAATCGAAAGGATATTTCATTCATCCTACTGTGCTTTTAGCAAAAGATCCTTTTTATGTTACCATGTGTGAAGAGTTATTCGGACCCATACTTACAATTTATGTTTATGACGATAATAAGTTCGATGAAATTCTAGAAATTGTCGATCAGACCGGCATTTATGCATTAACGGGTTCTATCTTTTCCAGAGATCGTTATGCTGTTGAAAAAGCTGCCAACAAACTTGTAAATGCCGCCGGCAACTTCTATATTAATGATAAATGTACAGGCGCAGTAGTTGGACAGCAGCCTTTTGGGGGCAGCAGGGCTTCAGGTACGAATGACAAAGCAGGATCTTTGTTTAACCTTTTGCGCTGGGTTTCTCCAAGGACAATAAAAGAAGCTTTTGTTCCTGCAACGGATTACCGCTATCCCTTTCTCAATGACGAAAGCACAAATGGTTCTGTAATGAAGGAAAAATCAAGCATTAAGTAATATTAACAAACGGTTGTTATTATCAGGAAAATAATTCTGAAGAATCAGTATTTTTGGATTATACCTTTAAGAACTTTCAGAATTAATAAAAGATCATTTTTTCTCATTATTAATTATGTGAATTAACTTCCATTTAAATGAAAAAAAGAAAATTTGTAATCCCGAAAAAGTTATTACCCTATTTAAAGAATAAATACACTATTACTTCTTTGGGTTTTCTATTATGGTTAAGTTTTTTCGATAGAAACGATTTCATTACAACGCATGCTTACCAAAATGCCCTTGAAAATCTGAAAAAAGAAATGGCATATTATGAGGAAGGAAATAAAAAAAATTTAGAAGACTTGAACAACCTTTTAACAAATCACCAGAACCTTATAAAATATGCTCGTGAAGAATATCTGATGAAAAAAGATAATGAGGATATTTATGTTTTTGAGGAACAACCCTTAAAAGAAAAATAAGGTTCAATTCGAAAAACTATTTATATTCCCCAAATACTTTTCTCATTGCATCTGAAATCTCTCCCAGGGTGGCTGACTTTTCAACAGCATCTATTATTGCCGGCATTAAATTTACACCATCCTTTGCATCTTGTTCAACTTTCAAAATAGCATTTGCTGCCAATAAATTATTTCTTTCAGATTTTAACTTCTGCAATTTTTCAACCTGCAGCTGACGAATGGAATCGTCAACAGAGAATAATTTATCGAATGCCGGTTCTTCAACGATATATTGATTCAGGCCAACAATAATTCTATCATTATTTTCAATGGCACGTTGATATTCATAAGAAGAAGCTGCTATTTCATTTTGCATAAATCCTGCTTCTATAGCAGCTACAGCGCCTCCCATGGAATCAATACGATTAATGTACTCCATAGCTTTTGCCTCCAATTCATCAGTTAGTGTTTCAACGAAATAAGAACCGGCCAAAGGATCAACCGTTTCTGTCACCCCGCTTTCGCTGGCAATAACCTGTTGTGTTCGAAGTGCAATGCGCGCCGCTTCTTCCGTAGGTAAACTAAGCGCTTCATCATATCCATTTGTATGCAGTGATTGTGTTCCTCCCAGAACAGCAGACAAAGCTTGCAGCGTAACTCTGACAATATTATTCATTGGCTGTTGTGCCATGAGTGTTGAACCTCCTGTCTGTGTATGAAATCGAAGCATCATGGCTTTCGGATCTGTTGCTCCCATTTCTTTCATCATCTTTGCCCACATTCTCCTTGCTGCTCTGAATTTTGCAGCCTCCTGGAAAACGTTATTATGAGCATTAAAAAAGAATGATAAACGTTTACCAAAGACATTTATGTCAAGTCCTTTTTCAATAGCAGATTTTACATAGGCTTTTCCATTGGCTAATGTAAATGCAAGTTCCTGCACTGCCGTAGAACCTGCTTCGCGAATATGATATCCGGAAATCGAAATTGTATTCCATTTAGGAACTTCTTTACTGCAAAACTCAAAAATATCTGTAATAATGCGCATAGAGGGCTTCGGTGGATAAATATAGGTTCCCCTTGCAGCATACTCTTTTAAAATATCGTTTTGAATGGTGCCGGAAATTTTTTTAAGGTCTGCTCCCTGCCTCTTGGCCAAAGCAATATAAAATGCCAGCAAAATGGAAGCCGTTGAATTAATCGTCATCGATGTGCTAATTTTCTCAAGCTCGATCTTATCAAAAAGAATTTCCATGTCTCTCAAAGAATCAATAGCTACACCCGCTTTACCAACTTCCCCTTCCGATAAAGCATGGTCTGAATCATAACCAATTTGTGTAGGAAGATCAAATGCTACAGACAAACCGGTAGTACCTTGTTCGAGAAGAAAATGATACCGCTTGTTTGACTCTTCTGCAGTAGAAAAACCGGCATATTGCCGCATAGTCCACAGCTTACTTCTATACATATCAGGCTGCACACCTCTTGTAAAAGGAAATTCGCCGGGCAGTTCTTTAACAGTATCATGGCCTGTGTATACCTGCTTGATTTCAATACCGCTTTCCGTTTTTATTTTTTTATCCGTCAAAGTATATTCGTTATTTGATTAAAAATTTATTATCCCAGAATTTTTTTTGCTTCTGATTTTAGAAAGTCTATTGCCTTTTGATTGGGAAGATTTTCCATATTAAGAACCTGTTCAAAAATCTGTGAACTCATTTGTATGCCTGAAGCATTTGCACCGACATGACTGAATGCATTGTTGATGATTCTGATAATCTCTTCTTTGGCATCCTTAATTTCGTCCCAGGCTTGCTGACTTACATAAATCTGCTGAGAAAAGTTGTGTTCAAATTCTGTTCTGACAGTTATAACCAATTCGGATTGAAGCTGTGAAGCAGCCATGCCTCCCCGGTGAACCCTTACCAGCAGAGCATTTGGAGAGATCCTTTCCAGAAATAAGACAAGCCTTTCATACGCCTGTAATTTTAACGGCAAAGATTCTCGCTGTCTCATTAGCTTCTCTTCTGCAGATTGCAAATGCAAATCCCTTTCGATAAACTTACGTAAAGTCACTTGTTGACTTTCTAGAAATCGCTTCATAACCGTAAACATACCAAACATGACAATTACGGCAGGAATGAAGTAGAATAAAATATCTGTAAATGGTTTTATATTTTCCATAGAATAATTTTTACCACGCTCTGTATTTAGTGGTGCTATCAAATAAATCTCTTAATATATCCTGCTCCACTTTATTGAAATCCATATGACGTCGTTCATAAACTCTGTTCGCTACGTCCAATGCATCTTCTAGTCTATAAGTAATAAAACCTTCAGACCCTCCCCATGAAAAGGAAGGAATGAATTTAGGAGGAAAACCATTGCCGAAAATATTCGCACTTACACCTACAACTGTACCGGTATTGAACATAGTGTTAATGCTGCATTTAGAATGATCCCCCATAATTAATCCGCAAAATTGAAGCCCGGTGTTTATATAATTTTCATCTTTATAATTCCAGACCTTAATCTTTGAATAATTATTTTTCAAATTGGAATTGTTGGAATCGGCTCCAAGATTGCACCATTCACCAATAACAGAATTCCCTAAAAATCCATCGTGGGCTTTATTCGTATACCCGGAGATTACTGAATTGTTTATTTCACCTCCAACTTTTGAAAATGGTCCAATAGTGGTTGAACCATAAATCTTCGCTCCCATCTTAACCTGTGATTGTTCTCCTAATGCAAACGAACCGCGTATCATGGCTCCTTCCATAATTTCAGAATCTTTTCCAATGTATATATGACCTCCCGAAGCATTTAGCATGGCACATTCAACACGAGCTCCAGCCTCAATAAATATATTTTCAGGAGCTATTATAGAATTGGTGGAATTTATTGTCTGCGACTTCCTACCCTTGGTCAGAAGTTGAAAATCGTTTTTTAATGCTTCATCATTTTTAGAAAAAATGTCCCAGGGAAATTTTATACTTAAAAATTCGCTTTTGCAAGGAAGACTTTCCGTGAAAACTACTTCCGATATTTTTTTAATGCCGTCAACACTTCCATCTATTCTTCCTGCAACTAACAAGTCGCCTTTTACAAGCGCTTCGCCGGATTTTAAAGATTCAATTTCTAGTATTAACTGTTCAGACGGTAAAACAGATCCGTTGATAAACAAATTACTTTTTCCGGGAATGTAGAGATACTTCCTTTGCAAAAAATCAGCAGTCAAGAAAGAAAAATCTCCCTCAAAAAACTTTTCCCATTTCTCTCGTATTCGAAGTATTCCAATACGTATTTCTGCAACAGGTCGTGTATGCGTTAGCGGCTTTAAACTCAAACCGGAATCATCATCAAATAATATGTAATTCATAGCTTCAAAAGTAGTCAAATAAAAAAAGTCCCCTAAAAATCAGGGGACTTAATTTGTAAAGTTTTATACAAAAATATAAGAGAAAGAAAATCAATTATGATTTTACTTCTTTCTTTTTAGCATAACGTGAACGGAATTTATCAACGCGGCCTGCAGTATCAATAAGTTTCATCTTACCGGTGTAGTATGGATGAGACATATGGCTGATTTCAAGCTTAACCAAAGGATAATCTTTTCCGTCTGTCCACTTAATAGTGTCTTTTGTGTCAACAGTTGAACGAGTCATAAAGGCATAATCACACGATATGTCCTTAAAAACCACCATTCTATAATTCTGGGGATGCAAATCTTTCTTCATGATTTTATTATTGAGGGTGCAAAAATACACTTATTTACTGATATTACAAAAAAATCAACTTTTCGTATTAATCCCCGTTTTATCTATATTAATAACATTTTTTGAAAGAAAAGCAACTATTTAATTACTTTAATTTAACATTATTATTCTTTAAAGTATTGACTTAAAATAATCTGTAGCTTATCTTCGAGAACTTTAATCCCCATAACTAAACAATAGCATAATCGGAACAATTTCTATTTTAGAATGTTGAAAATATCGTTGTTTTAAAGCTATTTACAATCCCAATGAAGGAAGAATTAATTCAAAAACTGGAAGACTTATTGAAAGAAGAAGTCACCACTGAAACATTTGCCCAAGCCGATGACCTGAAAAATCAGTATCTGCAAAAAAGCGAAGAAATGAACAATGAAACGCTACAGAACTTTCTTAAAGAAGGCGGACTTGTAGAGAATTTCGAAACTCAAAAAGATCCTAACGACAGCCGTTTTAGCGAACTGATGCACATACTTTCCGACCGTGAAAGTAAATTCAGAAAAATGCGGACTGATGAAATTGTTACCAAGCAAAAGGAAAAAGAAAAAGTAATTGCCGACCTGGAAAAATTAATTGCTGAAGAAACTAATATTGGTAAGGCATTTCACGCATTTAAGGAATTACAGACGCGCTGGAACGAAATAGGCAACGTCCCTAACAGAGAATATAAAAACCTGCAAAGCATTTACCACCGTCATTCACACAACTTTTACTACAACATGAAGTTGAGTAAGGATTTGCGTGAACTTGATTTCAAAAGAAATTTTGAACAGCGTAGTCAGCTGCTTTTAAAGATTGAATCACTTATCCCGATGGAATCTATAAAGGGTATTGAGCGCATGATTAATCTGTACCGCATGGAATGGTCGGAACTTGGTCCAACTGCTCCTGAAACTGTTGAACCACTTAGGACGCGTTACAGAGAACTCATCGGTCAGGTATTTCAAAAAATCAGAGGCCATTATCAGGAAAGACAAGGAGAAGAAGCCGCAAACCTAGAAGAAAAAAAGAAAATTCTTGAGCGTGCAAAAGCTTTAAGTGAGGAAACCTGCACTACTGCTAAGCAATTCCAGAATATTACGGAAAGCTTTAACAATCTTTTTGAAGAATGGAAGAAAATCGGAATGGGTCCTAAGTCTGAAAACGATAAAGTTTGGGAAGAATTCCGTCAGGCTATGAATTCATTCTATACAAAAAGACGCGGCTTTTTCGGTGAGTTAAAGAAATCTTCTAAAATCAATAAAGATAAAAAACTGGCAATTATTGCTAAAGCTGAAGAAATTTCTCTTGCCAAACACGAAAATTTTGACGAGCCCACAAAAGAAATACTGAACCTTCAGAATGAATGGAAAACTGCAGGCCATATCGAACAATGGGAAGAAAATAAATTGTGGAAGAAATTCAGAGAAGTTTGCGATAACTTTTTTAATGCTAAACGCGAACAGTATTCTGCAAGAGATGCTGAACATATAAAAAACCTGGAACTGAAGGAAGAGCTTGTTAAACGAGTAGAATCCTTTGTTGCAAGCGGCAATCACGAGGAAGATATTAAAACTCTTCGATCCTTTTCCGATGAGTGGAAAACTATTCAGCATGTGCCGATTAAAGAGAAGCAACGCATCTGGGAAAAGTTTAAAAAAGCACTTGACAATTGTTACGATACACTTAAGATGGAATCATCACAAAAACATCTTTTGAAATTTCGCAACAGCGTTGATTCCTTGTCTCAATCAGAAGATTCAGGAAACCTGCTTAGAAAAGAGAAAAGTTCCATTCGTGAAAAAATCAATAAACTACAGGCAACAATCAATCAATACGAAAACAATCTTGGTTTCTTTAGAAGCTCCAAAAACATGGCTCCTTTGCTTGTTGAAGTTGAAAGCAATTTAAACAGAGCTAAAGAGGAAATGAAACTTTTGCAAAACAAGTTAAAGATGTTTGCTGAGCAATAGCGTTAAATTGATTTTATTAATTGCTTCCAATACTCGGATAAATTTATTTCTAATTTAAATTTTATTGCTTTACGAACGTTACCTTTGAGGGATCTTTCCATTTCACCAAACGAAAATCCTTTAGGTTAAAAGTAAATCAATGCGCATTCTACATTACATATTCCTTTGTTTCTTGATTTCTTTAATGGTATTAAGTTCATGTAAGAAAGAAGAATTCGAAACAGGTAACGTTGACCTTACATTTTCTGCCGATACCATACTTTTTGATACTGTTTTCACTACCGTTGGAAGTGCAACAGAGGTTTTTACTGTATATAACTCCGGTAATAAGGACGTAAAAGTTTCCTCTATTCGACTGGCAACAGGGGAAAGTTCTAACTTCAGACTTAATGTTGATGGTGTCGCAGGTAAATCATTCAGCGATGTAATTATAGGAGCCAAAGACAGTATTTTCATTTTTGTTGAAGTTACTGTTGATCCCAACAATCTTACTACTCCATTGATTATTACGGATTCTATTCTTTTTAATGCTAACAATTTTCAGCAGGATATTGATCTCGTGGCCTGGGGACAGGATGCTTACTTCCATCGCCCTGCTCCAAATTCGCAGATTTCCCCATTCTTTTTTCTTAATTGCAATGAAGTCTGGAATAGCGACAAACCTCACGTTATTTACGGTTATGCTGTAGTAGATTCCGCTTGTACACTTACCGTAAATGAAGGCACAAACGTTTACTTTCACCCAGGTTCAGGAATATTAGCCTTAACATCATCTACACTTCTCGTAAATGGAACACAACAAAATAAAGTTACTTTTCAGGGCGACCGCCTGGGAGAAGATTATAAAGATGTTCCGGGACAATGGGATAGAATTTGGCTTTCAAGTATAAATAGAAATTTTAGTTCTGATTATATTACTCCAGGTACCAGGAATTCTTCCATAAAAAATGCAGTTATAAAAAATGGAACAATTGGTTTACTCGTTGATACTACTTACGACAGTAATCCTTCCACAGTGACCCTTCATTTGGAAAACACTATCATTAAAAATATGGCATCGAATGCAATTGCACTTCGGGGATCGAGTGTAAATGCCTTTAATTGTGTATTTGCCAATTGCGGTGCACAGACAACAAATATCCTCTATGGCGGAGTATACAACTTTTATCATTGCACGTTTGCTAACTTCTGGAGCAACGGCCAAAGAAACGATCCTGCACTTACCTTAAATAATTATTTCGGATTAAATCTTCGTTCACTGAATGCTTATTTTGGCAATTGCATTATTTATGGAAGCAATGAAGAAGAATTAGACCTGGATTCTTTTCCGATTGGAAATGTCTTCAATTATCATTTTGATCACGCTTTGCTGAAAGTGAAAAGCACATTTTCAACGAACAATACAGCGCGTTATACTGCTGTTTTAAAAGCGTACAATTCATTTAACGATCCATTGTTTAAGGATGTCGATAATAACGATTATCAGCTTGATTCGCTTAGTAGTCCGGCTATTAATGCGGGTGATATCAATATTACGAATACCAATGCGATTTTGAACTCTGATATCTTAGGAAACTCGCGCCAGCTTCCTCCTGCTCCTGATCTTGGAGCATATGAAAGACGCTAATTAAATAGGAATAACTCAGAAAAGCATAATCTTGACCGGTCTTTTTTCCATCGCATATATACCTCCTATTTCCTATTTCCAAAAACTTAAGGAAGTCGATAAAATTATTATTGACCAACATGAACATTATGAAAAGCAGTCATACAGAAACCGCTGCTGCATAAGCGGTCCCAATGGGAAGCAGTCTCTTTCAATTCCTGTGCTTCATGAAAACCTTTTCAGAACACCTATCAATCAGGTAAAAATGCAGTCGGATTCCCACTGGAAGATGATTCATTGGAGGTCAATAGAATCAGCGTATAGAAATTCACCTTATTTTGAATTCTATGAAGAGGAACTTTTTTATGCCTTTAGTGATCGGACCGAATTTCTCTTTGAATTCAATCTAAACATTTTAAAAATTCTCATGACTATCTTTAAAATTCAGGGTCCTCCGGAACTTACAAATGAATATCAGAAGGAACATCAGGGACTAATCGATTTCCGTCATGCATTTCATCCCAAAATAAATTCGGGCACCTTTCCTGAATACAGACAGGTTTTTTCAGATAGAAATGGATATCAAAATGACCTCTCTGTCATCGACTACCTTTTCAATTGCGGCCCGGTTTTGATTTGAAGATTTTGCATTTTAATAGTGTAAAATGACTTTTTAGATTTTTTTTTGCGAACTTTCTCTGGGAACTAAGAAATAAAGAGCAATAAATATTAATATTCTTAAATCCAAGGTACATTTTAATTCGTAGGTTAATTTGGAACTTCAAATCAGACTTACAAATGAAACAAATTATTACTAAAACCAGAGTATATCTTTTAGTAATTATTCTAATCCAATATAGCGGGAATCTTTTTGCTCAAAACCTCTATATAAAAGGAAAGCTTACTTCTGCAAATGACGGCATTCCAATAGTTGGCGCAACATTAATTTTATTGAATGCTGAAAAGTATGCCACAACTGATGTACTTGGTAATTTTAACTTCAATGGACTTACACCCGGAAATTACCAATTAGTAATTACCTGCATGGGCTATACAAAAGTGACGAAAGAACTAACTCTTAAGGACAACCAACAACAGAACTTTTCATTGATCCCTTCAACAGTTGATCTTAATGAAGTTACCGTAAGTCCAACCAAATCCATTACACAAAGTGAAACCATTTCAGGTTTAGACAAACTTTTGCGGCCAGTAAATACAGCACAAGATTTGTTAAGACTTGTCCCTGGACTTTTTATAGCACAACATGCAGGAGGAGGAAAAGCAGAACAAATATTTTTACGTGGCTTCGACTCTGACCATGGAACGGATTTTAATATTTCCGTTGATGGAATGCCTGTCAATATGGTGTCTCATGCACACGGACAAGGATATGCTGATTTCCATTTTGTAATCCCTGAAACAATTGATCGTTTAAAGGTTTATAAAGGACCGTATACAGCAGCCTTTGGAGATTTTGCCACTTCGGGCACCGGTGAATTTTTTACAAAGAACTCAGTTGATAAGAATGAAGTAAAAGCGGAAGTTGGTATGTTTGACACTTATCGGACTGTGGGTATGATAAAATTATTGGACAAAAAGCATCTTTTATCAACAGAAAAGGAAAATGCTTACGTGGCAGGCGAATATGCATTCACTAATTCTTACTTTGAAAAAAAACAGAACTTTAATCGGTATAATCTTTTTGGAAAATACTCAGGAATGTTGAATTCAAAAAACTATTTAACTTTTTCTGCTTCTACTTTTTCCGCAGATTGGAATGCTTCCGGTCAAGTTCCGCAAAGAGCAATTGAAAACGGAAGTATCAGCCGCTTAGGCAGCATTGATCCATCTGAAGGCGGCCAAACAAAGCGAACAAACATTAATACTATTTTAACTTCTACAACTAAGAACGATGCCATCATAAAAAATCAAGTGTACTACGTAAATTATTATTTCAACTTGTATTCTAATTTTACTTTTTATCTGAATGACCCAATACATGGTGATGAAATAAATCAAACGGATCAAAGAAATATTTTTGGATACAATGGGTCTTACCAAAAAAAATATTCATTACTTAATAAAACCCTGCATACAACAGCAGGTATTGGTACAAGAAATGATTTTACGCATATATCTTTAAAGCACGCCAAAAACAGATTAATTTTAGATACAATAGTAACAGGAAATGTATATCAACAAAACTCAAATGCATATTTGGATTTCACTTTTGATTTAAACAAACATTTTTCAATTAATTCAGGAATCCGATTGGATTATTTCCGGTTTAATTTTACTGATGAAAAGTCAGATAGTTTATCGGGAGAAAAATCGATTGTTCGAGCCAGCCCCAAACTCAACTTCTATTATGCTTTGAATGATAAATTTCAGTTCTTCTTAAAATCAGGAATTGGCTTTCATTCTAACGATGCCAGAGCCGTTGTAATTAATCATGTAAGCAAAAGTTTACCAAAAGCATTTGGCGCAGAAATTGGAAGTGAGTTCAAATTAGGAAGGCGCGTTTTAGTAAACATGGCATTGTGGACATTATACTTAGAAAATGAATTGGTTTATATTGGAGATGAAGGAACTGTTGAAACCAACAACCCTACACAAAGGTTGGGAACTGATCTAAGCATTCGATATCAGCTTTCTGAAAATATTTATGGTGATCTTGATTTAAATTATAGTCATGGTAGATTAAAAGGTCTTCCTCGTGGCGAGAATTATATACCACTGGCACCGCAACTAACAAGTATAGCCGGAGTAACCTTTAAGCAAGAAAAAGGCATTAATGCAAGTTTGCGTTATCGCTATATTGACTCCAGACCTGCCAATGAAAATAACAGTGTTATTGCCAAAGGATATTTTCTTTTAGATGCAGTTTTAGCCTATAAGATTTCTAAAATCGAATTTGGATTAAGTGCAGAAAACATTCTAAACACAACATGGAACCAGGCGCAGTTTGATACAGAGAGCCGATTGACAAATGAAGTTAATCCTGTTTCAGAACTTCATTTCACACCGGGAAATCCATTCTTTTTTAAAGGCTCTGTTTTAATAAATTTCTAAAAGAAAATGTTTGTTCCAAAATTAACAAGATTGGAAATCAGTAAAGAAATCAATAAATCTATAATGAAAGAATTTCTGCAATACGCATTAACTCTGCAGGGAAATCTTTCTTTTTATTAACTATTTCGGAGAAAGGTGTATAAACCAGATTATTATTTATTATCCCAACCATTTCGTTTTTCCTTCCTTGCAGCAGACCTTCAACAGCTCCAACACCCAAACGGCTTGCTAAAACTCTGTCTGCGCATGTCGGACTTCCTCCTCTTTGTAAATGTCCCAATACGGTAACACGCGTATCGTATTCACCAAATTTCGATTTCACTTCTTCGGCAATATCGTAAGCGCCACCTGAATCATCCCCTTCAGCAACTACAACAATCATAGAAGATTTCTCTCTTTTCCAGCCTCTCCGCAATATTTTCACAAGTTGTTCCACACGTGTAACTGTTTCCGGAATCAATATGGCTTCTGCTCCACCGCCAATACCACTATGTATGGCAATCATGCCTGCATCCCTGCCCATAACTTCAACAAAAAATAAGCGATTATGCGAATCAGCTGTATCCCTTATTTTATCTATAGCCTGAACAACAGTATTCAAAGCAGTATCGAAACCAATAGCAGTATCCGTTCCCCAAATATCATTATCGATTGTTTTCGGTATGCCTATTACCGGAATATCAAACTCACTTGTAAACTGGCCTATTCCACGAAAGGATCCATCGCCTCCTAAAACTATTAATGCATCTATTCCTTCTCTGGAAATGCTTTCAAATGCAGTTGCTCTGCCTTCTTTTGTTTTAAACCTTTCACTCCTTGCTGTTTTTAATATTGTACCACCGCGTTGAAGAATATTACTGACACTTTTTGAAGAAAAGTCAATAAACCTGCCGTCTATCAAACCTTCATAACCATTAAGGATACCTTTAACATGAAGCTTGTAATAATTACTAGTTCGCACAACAGCACGAATAGCGGCATTTAAACCAGGACAATCACCTCCGGTGGTTAATACACCTACTTTTTTATATTTCATACTTCATCATTTTTTTGCTCGGGTACAGCAGATCTCTTTTTGCTGCCTGAATAAAGTTCATATTTGAGAAACCGGCATTCAATAGAACCATTGTATAGTTGAATCCTTCTCGATGCATGTAAGCCAATTTTATTTGCTGCTTCTCTATTAGCGGTTAATATCCATGCCGTATTACCCTGATATTTCTTTTTTAAAGTATCACCAATTGCGGCATACAATTCAAAAAGATCGGAATCGGTAATCCGCCCGCCATAAGGAGGATTTGTTAGTATAGTCTGTGCTCCGGCAAAAGGAGTGTAATGTTCAAAAGGCATATGATGAAAGGAAATATCGTTGCCCACTCTGGCTTCTTCTGCATTTTCTCTGGCATTATTTATTGCAGTTGAAGCACGATCAATACCGGTAAGTGAAAAAGGCAAACCTGGTTTCTCTTCGCTTCTTGCTTTTTCCAGAATTGAACTCCAAAGAGAAGCATCAAAATTAACCCATCTTTCAAATCCAAACTCTTTCTTGAAAATTCCCGGTGCAATGTTTCTGGCAATCATAGCGGCTTCAATTAAGATGGTTCCGCTTCCACACATAATATCTGTAAGAGGTGAATTCTTATCCCACCCGCTCAGTAATACCATTCCTGCAGCCAGAGTCTCATTTAATGGAGCTTCTCCCTGCTGCATTCTATAACCACGTTTGTGAAGCGATTCTCCTGAACTATCCAACGATACGTTAGCGATATTATCTGATAAATGAACATTGATTTTTACTTTGGGAAATCGAAGATCTACATTGGGCCTGATACCCGTTTTATCTCTGAATTGATCTACTATGGCATCTTTCGTTTTTAATGCTATATAAAGAGAATGAGTTAAATTAGATTTGAAAGTTACAGCATCTACAGCCAGTGTATCATTAGCCGCAAGATATTCACTCCAGTCAATTTTCTTTATCTCATTATATAACTGCTCTTCATTGGAAGCAGGCATTGATTTTATAGGCATCAATATCCTTAGTGCGACGCGGCTATGTAAATTAGCCAAATACATTGTTTCCAAACTTCCCGTAAAAAATACAGCCCGTGTACCTTTGCGAATGTCTGTTGCACCCAACTCTGTTAATTCTGCCATCAACAGCTCTTCAAAACCGAAAGAGGTTTTAGCAATCATTGGAAATGTTTTCATAATCAACTTTTCTTTAACCAACCTTTTTTTACGAAAAATATAATCTGGAAAATAACCATGGTTACCATAATCAAACAAACAATAATGTAACCATGAGGTGAATATAGTTCAGGCATATTATATGGAAGATCGGCTCCGGTTTTGGGATCATGTCTGGCAAAATTCATCCCATACAATCCTACAACAAAGGTTAAGGGGATAAAGATCGTTGAAATAATGGTTAATACCTTCATAACCTGGTTAAGGCGATTGCTAACGGACGATTGATAAACATCCATCAAAGAGGCCGTAACCTCTTTATAACTCTCCACAAGGTCTAATAATTGAATGCAGTGATCGTAGGTATCTCGAAAATAAACCTTTGTAGACTCGCTTACTTCTGTAAAAGATGAGCGCAATATATCATTCATCTTGTCTCTTTCACTCCATATCGTTCTTCTAATAAGGATCAGATCCCTTTTTTTCTGAAGAATTCGATTTAATGTCTCAGTAGAAGGATTAACGAGCAATTCATCTTGCAAATCATCTAATTGCTCACCTGTTTTTTCAAGAATAGGGTAATAATTATCAACCACTATGTCTGTTAGAGAATAAGCAAGATAATCCGCTCCTGATCTTCTTAGATTACCTTTGCCTTGTCGAAGTCTGATTCTTAAAGGCTCGAGAATATCTTCATATTTATCCTGAATAGTAATTACAAAATTTTTACCCAGAAATATACTTAACTGATCATTATGAAATGTGTTTTGATCCTCGTATAAAACACGGGAAACAAAAAAAACATGTCCCAAATATTCTTCCACCTTTGGCCTCTGATATACATTAATAACATCTTCCATTTGCAAACGATGGATGCCAAATGAATCGGCCAGTTGCTCGAAAAATATATTATTCCCAAATCCTTTAATATCAAACCAATGTGTCTTTTCAGGTGACTCTTTTAGTTGATTATTAATGTCTTCCACAGAAAACAGTTCATTCTCCAAAAGTGTTAATTCATCATAGTAAAAGGATTTTAAAGAAAGTTTTAATGCATCTTCAGGAACCGATATCACACCCGGAGCCGTGCCCGGGGGAGAATGTCTTAAACGCTTTGAATTTTTTCTGCCTTTATACCTTTTCATTACTCGATTTTCTCGCTAAAATTATACAGAAATGAGAGAAGATATTATTTTATATTTAAAAAGTTTTAAGCATCAGGTGAATTCTGTTTCTTTGCCAAAGTAATTCTAAAAAAAAATACTCCGAAAGGTATCATGATTTCAAAAGTAAAGCCTTTAGTGCACGATAGTAATGAGAAATCTGATTGGTTCGAAACTTGGTTTAATTCACCTTATTATCATATTCTTTATAAAAACAGGGATGAAACGGAAGCCGAAGTCTTCCTGGACTCGCTCCTTCGACTTATTAATCCCAAAATTAATGCCCGAATATTAGATGTGGCTTGCGGCAAAGGCCGCCATTCTATTTTTCTGAATAAAAAGGGATATGATGTTTCCGGATTTGATCTCTCTGAATCCAATATCAGTTATAATAAGAATTTTGAAAACAATCGTCTTGAGTTTTATCTGCATGACATGCGTGAAGTTTTTCGAGCCAATTATTTTGATATTGTGCTGAACCTCTTTAGCAGTTTTGGATATTTTCTTAATGAAAGAGAAAATTTAAGGTGTCTTTATGCAAATGCAATTGCTTTGAAACAAGGCGGCACATTTGTATTCGATTATTTCAATGCTGCTTTGATACGGGAAACCGGAAACTCAAAAACAGATTGTTCAATTGATGGAATAGATTTTCAGATTGAAAAAAATATTAAGGGAAAATATATTTCGAAAAAAATTCATATTAACGAAAAAGGAAAAGAATCGATTTTTGAAGAAATGCTTCTTTTAGCCGGATATGCTGAATTTGAAGAGTATTTCAGATTAGCCGGCTTGAAGATTAATCATTGTTTTGGAAGCTACTCCCTTGAACCTTTTGATGCAAAAAGTTCTGAACGCTTAATAATACTTGCCACTAAACAATAACAATCTGATGCCTCTCTATGGATATATTTTACTATTCATTACTGTAATACTAAGCGGTCTTTCTCTTTTTGCATTTAAAAAAGTCACTCCCGGTTTTTTAAAATTACTTTTATCGTTCAGCGGAGCATATTTATTTGCATTGGCTGTTGATCATCTTATTCCTGAGATTTACGGTTCAGGTGATAAGAAGATTGGCATATTTATTTTTGCAGGCTTCTTCCTTCAGATTATACTGGAATTTTTCTCTGAAGGAATTGAGCATGGGCATATACACATTCATAAACATCAAAATGCTGCTTTCCCGTATGGAGTTATGATAGGCCTTTGTCTTCATAGCTTTCTGGAAGGAATACCGCTTGTCAGAAATTTCACGGAAGGTAATATTCAACAAACATTATTAGTGGGAATAATTCTGCACAATATTCCTGTTGCTTTGGCTTTGATGACTATGTTAGTCAATTCAGGACTTAACCGTAAAACTTCAATTTTTTATCTGCTTCTATTTGCTTCCATGGCTCCTCTTGGCGCTTTAAGCGGAAATTATCTTAATGGTATGGAATTGAAAGACGCTTCAATTTTATACGATAGAATAATGGCAATCGTAATTGGAATCTTTCTCCATATTTCCACAACAATTCTTTTTGAATCAAACGAAGGACACCGTTTTAATTTTAAAAAGATTGTAATAATTCTAGCAGGAGCAATTATTGCAATGGCTCTTTAGCTAATAGCTTTCAAAGCTGCTTTTATCGGTTCCATTTCAGGTAAATCACCCGGCGTTGGTGTTACCTGAATGTATTTTACAATACCATTTTTATCAATTATTAATGTCGCCCTTTTTGCCACATCTTTATAAACGGCAGAAAAAACAGACTGAACAATACCGAAATCCTGAATAGTTGTCTTATTAAAATCAGATAGCAACGGGTATTCAATTTTATTTTCTTCTTTGAATTTTTTCAAAGCAAGATGAGAATCGACAGAAATACCAATAACTGCAGCATTCAAACTATTATACATTTTGTAATCTTCCTGCACGGAACACATTTCCTTTGTGCAAACTCCAGTCCATGCCATGGGAAAAAAGAAGATAACAAGGTTTTTGCCTTTGAAACTTTCAAGCGTTACTTCATTCTTATCTGTATCGGGTAATTTAAAATCGGGTGCCTTATGGCCTACTTCAATCATTTTATTTTAGTTTTTTGCTAAGATAAAACTTTGTATTCAATTTTAGGAAATAACTGAAAGGGATGAATGCAAGACCTTATGTTTCATTGGTATATAAAAATAATTTTTAAAAAAAATGGTGCATTTTTAATGGAATAATATTTCGCCCCTACGGGGCGATTTTTTTGTGGTGGTGAATATTTATCTACCGGGATTTTGTCCCTACGGGACTATTATGATGTACTGTTATAACAGACCCAAAGCCATCCCGTAAGGATGAAATATCGGTAAAAGCCATATCCCTATTTCTTGCCTTTAGCCTCATTCCAAAAAACATCCATCTCATCCAGGGACATATCACTCAAGGACTTTCCCGCCTTTCTTGCACCTTCTTCCAAATATTGAAAACGATAAATAAACTTTTTATTGGTACGCTCAAGAGCTTCGTCAGGATTGATGTTTTTAAACCTGGCATAATTTATCAGGCTGAATAATAAATCACCAAATTCAGCAGTAGCTTCCTCTTGTTTTCCTGAATCAAGGGCTTCTCTGAACTCATTAAGCTCCTCTTCCACTTTCTCCCAGACCTGTTCAGGTTTCTCCCAGTCAAAACCAACGCCGCGTGCTTTTTCCTGTATGCGCATAGATTTAATCATAGATGGAAGCATCTTTGGTACGCCATCCAGCACAGATTTATTGCCTTCCTTAAGTTTAAGCTTTTCCCAGTTTCGTTTTACTTCCTCTTCATCCTGAACTTTTACGTCGCCGTATATATGTGGATGCCGGAAAATCAATTTTTCACATTGCGCATTGAGTACATCTGCAATGTCAAAGTCATTACGTTCCGAAGCTATCTTAGCATAAAAAATTAAATGAAGCATAATGTCTCCAAGTTCCTTTTTTATCCCGGACATATCCATTTCAACTATTGAATCAGTAAGTTCATAAACTTCTTCAATGGTTAAATGTCTTAGGCTTTCAAATGTTTGTTTTTTATCCCAGGGACATTCAGCCCGTAATTCATCAAGTATGGTGGCAAGCCTTTCAAAGGCTTTAGCTCTTTCTGTCATGAGCTCAAAAATGCAAAAAAACTAAATGAAAAATTCAATCAAGAATTAAAACTTATAAGCACATTAGGTAATAGAAATGGGGTTCATTAGTTTAGTATCTTTGAACCTACCTAACAATAATCATATTCCTTACCTGCTGTATCGGACCATTTTGAAGCCTTGCATAATATATTCCGTCACCGTAATTCTCGTTTTCAAACCATACCTTGTAAGTACCTGCACTATATTCTCCGTCAGCAAGTGTTTTAATAAGCCTGGCTTCATTATCAAAAACCTGAACAAGTGTATGACCACCGCTTGTGGTAAATTCAATATAGGTACTTGAAGTAAATGGATTCGGATAATTACTTATTAAATTAATTCCGGCTAATTGATTTTGGTCATGAATTCCCAAATTGCTGCAAGCTGTGCTTTGAATAAGAGGCAGCGTTTGAAAATTCTGAAGCAGAATACTGTTTAAATCTGTTGAAGGTACACAGAACCAGTCTTGCAAAATGGAAGCATATACTGATCGGAAATCATATTGCATTGGTAAGTTATCGTTTACTGTTACAACAGGATTAATAATGGGATTACCGCCAAGAATACCACTTTGGACATCTTTTCCAAACAAAAACATAGGAGCAGCAGCGCCGTGGTCGGTACCAAGACTGGAGTTTGATTTAATCCTTCTTCCAAATTCTGAAAATGTCATACCTAACACTCTATTCTCAATATTCAAATAAGCAAGGTCATCCATAAAAGCAGTGATGGCTGTCGATAATTTCGATAACAAATCAGCATGTTCCCCTGTTGTAGTGGTTGTATCAACCTGATCGGAATGTGTATCAAATCCACCCAGGTTAACCATGTAAATTTTTGTTTTAAGTCCGCCGGCAATTAACCTTGCAACAATCTTTAGCTGATCAGCAAGAGAATTGGTACCGGCAGCAGGATACATGGTTGATTGTTGAGTAATATTATTTGCCGCACTTAGAATTACGGATGAATACTGCGTCGAAAGCTGTGCCACTTGTCGGATAAAAGTAAGTTCCTTCCCTGCATTTGTATTAGGAGCCGGATCCTGCACGCCATTAATTAGGTTATAAAAACTTGTTGGATCTGAAATAGCCATTCCCATACTCGATGTTGGTCCCTGCAGTGCCATTGATACTGTTGAACCAATCTGAATTGCCAGTGGATCCGGCATGGTAGTATTTGGGTAACCGGTTGGGAAATTCGGATATTCGTAATTAAGATACCTGCCTCCCCATCCAGTAGCTAAAACCTGGTTGGAATCTGCCGCTGTTAACCAAATATCTGTTGCCCTGAAGTGAGAGAAATTGGGTGATGGATAACTCACTCCCTGAATAATATTCAATTTACCATTATTAAAAAGTTGTTGCATTCCTGTCATGGAAGGATGTAAACCGGTAGCTGTATAACCATTTAATGCCAAAACCTGTGTATCAGGTATAAGTACGTTCGATCTGGCAAGTGCTAAATTTGTGTACTGATCCAAAGGAATTACTGTATTTAATCCGTCATTTCCACCATTCATCTGAACTAAAACCAATGCATGATCATTAACTACTGCAGAGGTTAAAGCCTGCATCAAAGGTGATCCCGCAAATGCCTTAAATGAAAATCCATTCAGGAGCGAAGGCAATAGTGTGGCCGGTACTGTTCTGCGTAAAAAGTCTCTTCTTTTCATGTCCTGAAATTATGATAGTTGATATTCTGACAAATCCATTATATACTTATAAAATGTTTGAAGCCTTGATTTCACAATATTCAAATAAACCGTATTGGTCGGATTATTTACATAATCATCCCAGGCATTAGACCAATAAGAGTTACTTGTTTGACCGGATAATAAAATTGATAGTAAGTATGCTTCCAGACCCGGAGTAGAATCCAATGCATAAAATAGAGTAAGTACCTCATCAATCAAAGCTAAAGGATCAGATGGATTTGTCAAACTTTCCGTAAAAGCAACAACATCAATAACTATTGTTTTACTATAATTTGTATAACCATTATTAGCCATGCGATCACTGAACTGATTTCTCTTTGGCAATGTATCTGAATTGATCCATAATTCATGAAAGGAAGGCTCCTGGTAATATGCAGGAAAGCCTGCAACATTTGGAGGATCGCCAACATCAAATTGCATTCCGGATGCCTGTGTTCTCAACTTATCCCAGCTTGCATATTGAGCAACGATATCTGTGTTATCCGGAAAAACAACCCCAAATTCCCTGCAGAGAGCAACTGAAAAATCAATAGGTGATTTAATTATACAACCTCGATTCAATACATCGTAAAAATGTTCGCTTTTAAAGAGTGCTGATAAAACAGGCACTATATCATAATTAGAAGAACGGAAAATATTTGCGAGCGGTTGAATGACATTTGTTTCGGCAGCGGCATCTATTTCATAATAAACAAACCAACGATATAATTTACGGCAAACAAATTCAGCAACTTCTGTTCGGGCGAAAATCATATTCATCAGGTCATCAACTTCATTGGCACCTGCGATTCCGCTTTGACCTGTTATTGTGGTATTGTTATACCAGGATGAAAAAACTTTATCCGTTGGATCATGTTTATTTGAATTAAAAACAGAATTATAACCATTGGTAGATACCCCCGCAACCAGATCATTTCTCCATCCTGTTAATACACGTGCAGCAGCCTTTACATCGTCTTCAGTATATTGTGCATTACCACCGGAATCTTTACCTATCGTAAATAACTCCTGTAATTCTCTGGCGTAATTTTCATTAGGTGCTGAAGCGGTATTTTGTTCGCCATTAAGATAACGCAACATAGCTGTATTAAGAGTGATTTGCTTTGTAAACTGTTTGAAATTCCCAAGAGAATATTCCCGAATCAAAACATTGTAATTGTAAACAAAATTTGAAATGGCGACAGTGTCCAATTCAATAACAAAATGGTTGCTCCAGAATAATGTCATCTTTTCCCTTAAACTTCTGGGCTGATTAAGCATTTGCGATATCCACCATGATTTTAAACTTTTTTTCCTGCTGGTGTAAGTATAGACATTTATATTACTGGTATCAGGAGTCCCCGGCCAGGGTTGACCTGCAGGGCATAAAGGATCGGTAATAATGTTGCTATAACTATTTAAGGGTGGTGAAGGCGCAGAATACACAGGATGATTGATAAGCTCTAAGAGGGTATCAACACTATCACTCATAGTTAAACTTAGGAAGAAGTCAACATCACTTTTTGATGAACCAAACATAGTCCTCTTCAATAAATGTTTGACTTCACTAAACGACCAGGATCCTGTAAAGGGTGTTAAACCCGAATTCGTACGTGCAACGGAATCAAAATTCTGTTTCTTGTTGCTTTCAACCGGTATGCCTGAAAGAAAGTCTCTTCTGTCCATGTTGTGATATATATTGTCCCAGACTCATAAACAAGTCAGGGGTTTAATAAGGTTGATAAAATTAAGTAATTAAAGATAATGAAATTAGGCTTAATCACAATTCATTGTAAGGGTATTGAAGAAAATTATTAACAAAAAAGGCATAAAAAAAGCCATACACCCCTGGCGTATGGCCCTCGCTGTTGATCAGAGAACTTAATTTAACTTATAAGGAACTACTAATTGAAATTCCGGGATTCTAACGTAAAAATGTTTTTTATCGATAAGTCTTTCCATCAGGTAAGTACCATACATCTTACCAACTTCAGAATCTAAATTACAGCCTGAAACATATTGATAACTTTCTCCTGTTCCAATAATAGGCTGTTCACCTACTACTCCTTCACCTTCTACTTCACGATTCGTAGAAGAGGAATCGATTATAAACCAATGTCGGCGAGTTAGCCGAATTGAATAGTCGCTATTATTAGTAATCGTAATCCTGTAAGCAAAGATGTGCTGATTGAGATTATTATTACTTTGGTCAGGACGGTAGAAAACCTCTACGCTGACTTTAACACCTGATGTAACTTGAGTAATCATAATAAAGTGAATCAAAGATCAAATATATTAAAGCATTTCAATAATCTTTAACAATTTTGATGAATGTTCGTTTTAATTTGGTGAATGATTTCCAAAGGTCAACAATATTTTTTTTCACTCAATAAATGACAAAAGAATGACACGTCCGGGAGGTGTTATAAAAAATAAAGCATAATTTTGCATTCTTAATTTTTGAGTCAAATTTCTCGGCTTCTATTCGATTTTTTTTTGTGCTTTAGAAACTGTCATTAGCCAATTAAAACAATTAATTCACCAAGTAAATTTAATCTTCCAGTAAAGAGAGTTGTTCAAAAACATTTTCCCATTCGGAAATTATCTTTTTCATCTTTGCTTCCTGCAGATTGAAAGATTCCAGAGCTTTCTTAAACTTGTCCGGATCAGCATATGTAGAAGGCTCTGACAATCGGGTTTCAAGCAGTTCTTTCTCTGTTCTTGCCGCAGCCAGCTCCTCTTCCAGCTGTTTAAATCTTTGGTTTAATTTTTTCTTTATTTTTTTTTGCTCTTCATCAACTCCTTTTACAGGTAATTCTTCTTTGATTTTTTTCTTTTCCTGAATCTCTTTCTGTCGCTGAGTTTTTAGTCCTGCTTTTTCATTTTCTCTGCGCTGCTGTTGTGAATATTCATATTCATCATAAGGTCCCGGGTATTCTTTCACATGCTGATTTTCTATCCACCATATTTTATTAGCTACCTGCGACAGAAAATACCTGTCGTGTGAAACGATAATAAATGTACCTTCAAATTCCTGCAATACCTGTATCAAAATTCCAACCGATTGCATGTCGAGGTGGTTTGTTGGCTCATCCAGTATCAGAAAGTTAGCTTTGCTTAAGATTGTTTTTGCCAGGGCAACACGCGACTTCTCTCCTCCTGAAAGAACCTTTATTTTTTTAAAAACATCGTCACCCGAAAACAAGAAGGCTCCTAATACCGCTCTCAACTCTACTTCTTTTTTATCCGGAGCGAAATGAATCAATTCTGTTATTAGATCATTATTTAAGCCCAAAGACTCCAGCTGATGCTGGGCATAAAAGGATGTCATAACATTGTGTGTTGGTTCGCTTTTGCCCTCAAAAGGCTCACTACCGTTAATTACGCGCAACAAAGTAGATTTCCCTCTACCATTTGCACCAATTAGAGCAATCTTATCACCTCTTGATATTTTTATTTCCGTGTTTTTTAAAATATTCAAATCCCCATAGCTCTTGTCCTGAATTTGGACATGTGAAAGAACCTTTCCCGGCTGCTTTTCAATCTGAAACCGTATGCTGATTTCAGGACCATCAGATTCAACGTCATCAATCTTCTCAAGTTTATCGAGTTTTTTAATTCTCGACTGAGCCATCTTTGCTTTAGAAGCTTTAGCCCGAAAACGATCAATTAATTTTTCCTGCTCCTTAATATATTGCTGCTGATTCTTAAATTGAGAACGCTGGATTTCATCTCTACCCGACTTTTCTCCAAGGTAGAAAGTATAATTTCCATTGTAAACAGTAATTTTTTGTTGTGCAATTTCTGCAGTTTTAGTAATAATATTATCCAGAAAATATCTGTCGTGAGAAACTATTACTACCGTACCCGGATAACTCCTCAGGTAACTTTCAATCCACTCAATTGAAGGAAGATCAAGATGGTTCGTCGGCTCATCCAGCAATAGTAAATCAGGATTCTGAAGCATCATTTTAGCCAACATCACGCGCATGCGCCAACCACCTGAAAACTGGTTTAAAGGCCTCGAAAGATCCTCTGTTTTAAATCCCAGTCCTTCCAGCAAAGCTTCAGCTTTTGGTCGAAGATTGTAACCATCTGCCGCTTCAAATAAAACCTGCTTATCATGCAATTCATGTAAAATCTCTTCACTATGATCATGCTCCATCTTTTCCAATAGTTCATGAATCTCCTTATCCAGCTGAATAGTTTCACTAAAAGCCTGTAATGCAACATCTAATATGGTTTCATGACTGGTATAACTCAATAGATCCTGATTCAAAAATCCAATAGAGAGGTTTTTAATCTTACTGACTTCGCCACTTTCCAAAGCATATTCGCCATTTATAATCCTTAATAAAGTCGATTTACCCGTGCCATTTAGGCCTACCAATCCTATCTTTTCACCGGGATTTATCTGCCATGTGGCATTTTTATACAAATACCTACCCCCGAATTCAAATGAAATATTATTTAACGTCAACATAGCCCCAAAAATCCTAATTCTCAACCGATATACAAAAAAAGGTTTTTTATATTTTCATAATGTGCCTTTTTAGATGTTTTTATAGAATATTGTTGAATTAAATTTTTTATTTATTTTCGCCATCCCATAAATCTTAGGATAGCTCTCATTTAGGAGAATAAAGAAAGTAAGATTAATATTTCTAATCAGAATATTAATTATCGTCTCCTTTTTTCTATTAAATAAACACTCAGCAATCAATAAAACAATATCTAATCTAAAATCAAATCAAATCAAATCAAAAAAATGAAAAAAACATTACAACTTGCAATTTTTGCAGTTACATTATCATTGACCGCCTTTAGTCAGACAGAACCTGATACATCATGGAAGAAAGGTGGATTCATTGGAATCAATTTTACTCAAGTTAACCTTTCTAAATGGGCTCAGGGCGGTGAAAACGCATTATCTTTAGCCTCTAATGTTAACCTTTTCGCTAATTATATCAAGGGCAAAGCGGATTGGTCAAATAGTCTTGATCTTGCATATGCCTTTGTAAAATCCGGAACGCAAAGTCTTAGAAAAAGCGACGATAAAATTGAATTGACCTCCAAATACGGCAGAAAAATCAGTGATCATTGGTTATACAGTGCTCTTTTCAATTTTAAAAGTCAGTTTGCAAGCGGCTATGCATATCCTGAAGATAGCGTTGTATCTAAATTCCTTTCTCCTGCATATTTTACGCTTGGACTTGGATTTACTTATAAGCCTGTAGATTATTTTGAAGTATTCCTTTCACCTGCAACCGGAAAAATCACAATGGTTTCTGATTCCAAATTATCTGATTTAGGTGCTTATGGCGTTGACCCCGGCAAAACTACAAGAAATGAATTTGGTGCTTACATCAATGCAAAATTCAAAAAGGAAATTATGACTAACATTACACTTTCCTCTAAACTTGAATTGTTCAACAATTATACAGATAAGGACAAAGACAATGCAAAGGCAATCGATGTTAACTGGGACTCTTCTTTAAACATGAAGGTTAATAAATATATCACTGCTAGTTTAAATACATTGGTTATTTACGATGCAAACATTGTTGCCACAACTCAGTTCAAAGAGATTTTGGGTGTAGGCTTCGGATATAAATTCTAATAATTAATTATTTATCATACCACCCGATTCAATAATAGCAGTATCTATTTCAAAGTTTAGTTTTCTATAATTTGAATGAAAAAATTAAAATACTGCTTTTGGTTGGATCGGGTGGATTTATCGGATCTGTTTTAAGATATTTCATATCCGTAAACACCCCTCACAAATTTCTTTCATCGGTTCCAACCGGTACATTATTAGTGAATATTATTGGTTGTTTTATTATTGGAGCTATTTTCGGGGTTGGCGAACGAACAGAAATAAACCCTAATGTTAGATTTTTTCTCACAGCAGGTTTCTGTGGAGGCTTCACTACCTTTTCTGCTTTTTCTGTAGAAACTTTTTCACTGTTAAAGAGCGAAATGATAAGTCAGGCATTTATTTACATTATTGCAAGTATAATTTTCGGCTTAGTTGCTACTTTCACAGGCTATTACTGCGTAAGACTATTTCAATAAACAAAAAGTTAATTATATTTTAACTTTGCTTTTAATACATTTTTGAACGATGTTAATTTCCCGAACAACTTTAAGCACAAGTTTGCTTTTTATATTTTACTACTCGCATGTGTTTTCTCAAGATTATAAACTCTTTTATACTGCAGGGGAATATCAATTCGGTATAACTTCCATGACTAAAGATCCCGGTAATAGGTATCTGCTTGCCGGTGATAAACAAGGAACTATATATTTTCATGATTTAAATTCCGGCCAATTACTTAAAAAAGTTAAAGCACATGGAGCTGCTGTAAGCCACATGCAATTCAATTCAACCGGACAACTGCTTATTTCCTCTACCAATGATGGAGAGATAAAAATATACGATTTCAACAAAGAGCGTATTATTCAGGCTATTTATTCTCCCGATTATTCCGGAATTAATTTTGTCCTTTTCTCAATAGCAGATGGATTTATTTATTTTAATGGATACAACAAACTTTTTAAAACACGATCAGATCTTACGCAAAGCGTTTTCGAAGTTAGCCATGAAACAGATACTATTCAAGATGCCATAATTACCGTTGACAGAAGTGCTCTTATTTATGCTGTTGGCAGCTATCTCAAAGTTATGAATACCAGGACTGATGCAGTAAGCCAGGTTTTAAATACAGGAGGATCTAAAATTAAAAAAGTCACCTTAATAAACACTAACTTGCTAGCTACATGGAGTGAAGATGGCACTATATTTTTCTGGCGTTATACGATTGGACAGTTGGACCCAAAACCGGTTTTCTTTCTGAAGGCAGGATTACCTGCAACAATGAATTTTTCAGAAAGCGGTAAATTAATGTGTTCGGGTAACATAGGAAATTGGGCCAGGATCTGGAAGCCTATGGATAGAGTCATTATTCAGGAATTATTTGCGCATAAAGCAACCGTAACTTCTGCTGTTTTTGGAATAAACGATTCAAATCTTTTTACAGGAAGCCTCGATGGAAAAATACTCCTCTGGAGAAACGATAGCATGCCCGTACCCCCTGTAAAAAATGAAGCTGCAAAAATGGATTTGTCTAAAGATTCAATTACTTTAAAACCGATTAAACCTGAAACCGAAAAAAATAATTTAAATGCGCCGGAGTTTATTTCAGGAAGAAAGGTAATTTCCAATCAAAAAATAGAAATTACTTCACCGAATATCGATATCTATGTTTACGATAATTCTTCAAACGATGGAGATACAATGTCCTTGTATTTTAATGGACAATGGATTTTAAACCACTATGGAGTTACAAAAATAAAAAGGAAAGTTAACCTCACTTTAACTCCAAACTCTAACAACTTTTTAGTGCTTTTTGCAGACAACCTGGGAAAAACACCTCCTAATACCGCTGTTATTGAGTTTAAAGAAGGAAATACAAATAAAATTTTCAGACTTTCATCCGATATGAAAAGCTGTAGTTCTATTAATTTCTTTTACAAAAAGTAAGATGAAATAAAAGTTGAGAAATTTATTGTATTTTCAACCCCATAACTTATTTATATAATTAATCTAATCATACTCTATGAAAAAAATAATTACCTCTTTATGCATCATTTTCCCGCTATTAATTTCCGGAATAAAAGCTCAGGTTTGGGATCCCCTCAGTACCGGTTTGGGTATTTCAAGTGCAACAGTTAAAGCAGTTGCAGTTGATGGAGCCGGAAATATCTATGCAGGTGGCACATTTACCGGAGCAATAAATTATATTGCCAAATGGCCTGCCGGTGGATCTGCCTGGGCAAGTGTTGGTGCCGATCTGGACGGACCTGTTTTTGCAATAACAATTAAGGCAATAAATGAAATTTATGTTGGTGGAGCATTTATTATGGCGGGAACAACAACAGTTAATCACATTGCTTTGTTGAATAATTCTACTTGGAGCGCATTAGGAGGCGGTCTCGATGGAAATGTAAATTGTATTTTTTATGAAAATTTTGGCGGCGGAACAATATTTGCCGGAGGGTCATTTATAAACTCCGGAACAACAACATTGAATCGTGTTGGAAAATGGCAAAATAGCACCTGGATTGCATTAGGTAGCGGAGTTAGTTCTACAGTAAATGCAATCACCGAAAATGGAGGATTTTTTGTAGGTACTGACGATCAAGCGAACCCTGTGAAAAAATTTGATGGAACCGCTTGGAGTAACGTTACAGGAATTTCAAGTGGCAAAGTCTATTCACTTGCATCTTATAATAATGAACTCTATGCCGGCGGCGATTTCACTTCCCCAACATCGGCTGCCTCTAAATACGATGCTATAAGTTCTACCTGGAGTACTATTCAAACTCAATTCAACGTTGGTGATAAAATATATGCTATGTACGTTCGTAATGGAGTTTTATATCTTGGTGGTAAGTTTAATAATTTGGGTATAAATAATAAGAAGTCCTCTTTTGCAGCGAAAAAAACTACCACTAACAACCCTATTCAATCCATAACGGATACTTCAAGCAAACTTAATGACGAAGTATATGCCATTACCAGCCAAAGCGACGGCAAATTAATTGTTGGCGGTAAATTTACAACTCCAAATCATATAGCCAGAACATCTCTCTCAGTAATAGGTATTGATGAAATTAGCAACATTGTTGTAAGCAAAAACTTTTACCCTAATCCTGTTAGTTCAATTGCACATCTATCTATAACTACAACAGTTCGTTTATTAAAACCTGAGTTAAAAATTTATGACCTTCAATCTCGATTGCTAACAGAAATTCGTTTGGAAAAGGAAACTAATGGAAAGGAAATTAATTTTTCCTTCGACTGCTCTGCGCTCCCCAAGGGAAATTACTTCTATGTACTCTCTGAAGATGGAAAATCTGTATTATCAGATCCATTCATCGTTGAATAAATAATAAAACTATATTCTTTAAAAGCCGGTCGAACAGCCCGGCTTTTTCTTTTTATTTTTTTTGCATATTATTTTATTTATTTAGTCTAAACAGTCAATTTTAATCTTATCTTAGAGTTACTGTATAATTATGAAATTTGCCATTATAGATATTGAGACGACGGGAAGCAAACCCGGAAGCGGACGCATTACAGAGGTTGCAATATATCTTCACGATGGGGAGAAAATAATCAATGAGTTTTGCAGCCTGATTAATCCTGAATCTTTTATCCCGCCATTTATATCAAGACTTACCGGTATCAGCAATGAAATGGTTGAAAATGCTCCTAAATTTCATGAAATTGCAAGACAAATTGTTGATATAACTGATGGTGCCGTATTTGTTGCTCACAATGCAGCATTTGATTACAACTTCATCAGGCAGGAATTCAAATCACTCGGATTTAACTTTGCCCGCGATTATTTTTGTACGCTTCAAGTTAGCCGCCAAATGCTTCCCGGCCTTCCATCCTACAGCTTAGGAAAACTTTGCAGCTCTTTAAACATTGAAATTGAAAATCGCCACCGCGCCCATGGCGATGCACTGGCAACTGTCAGACTTTTTGAGCTTCTATGTGAAAAATCCTCCAATGAAAACCTTATTACAGATTTTATTAAAAACGATTATTTAAATCTTCGTTTTCCTCCAGAATTCAATAGAAGTATTATTGATACACTCCCCGAAAATGCCGGAGTTTACTACTTGCATGATTCAAAGGGCAATGTCATTTATATTGGGAAAAGCAACAATATCAGGAAAAGAATTTTAAGTCATTTTAATAATAAAAAAAGTCGCAGACATATTGATATGAGGAATGCCATTTCGGATATTTCATTCGAAGAAACAGGAAATGAATTAATAGCTTTGCTTTTAGAGTCTGAAGAGATAAAAAAACAAAAACCATTTTATAATAGGACTCAAAAAAGAGTTAGTCAGAATTACGGAATTTATTTGAAGCAAGCTGAAATGGATTATCAAAAGTTGTTTCTATCAAAAAGAAACACAACAGACGAACATTTGTGTGCTGTTAATTCATACGAACATGGACTTCACGTACTGGAAAAATTAGTTCAAAAATTTAATCTTTGTGCAAAATATTGCGGAGCAGATGATAATGTCAACGCTTGCTTTGGTTATACCGTTAAGCAATGCAAAGGCGCTTGCCTTGGTAAAGAGGATGCTGAATTGTATAATCAAAGAGTAGTCAAAGCAATAAAAAGCTTAAGCTATTCTGAAAAAAATTTTATGATAGTTGGAGAAGGCAGATCCTCTTCTGAAAAATCAATTGTTCAGGTTGAAAAGGGGAAATACAAAGGCTATGGCTTCGTTGAAACCGAAAATGCAAATATCGATTTGGAAAACCTCAAAGCCTCCATTAAATTCAAAAACGATAACAGAGACGTAAATCAGATTATTCAACGTTTTTTGAAAAGTTCGAAAAAAGAGAATATTATCCTTTACTAGTCAATCAAAATTTCCAGCTTCTTAAACTATTAATTATGCGATTAATTTCAAAACCGGTGATTGTAATGTTGTTTCTGCTAATATCCATTCCCGGTTATTCCCAAAATTCTCTTTTTCAATTTAAGCTACCCAATCTTCAGGATAAAATATTTTTGTTTTCCGACCTTGAAAAATATAAAGCAATTGCTTTTGTTTTTTTATTGAGCGACTGTCCGGCTTCACAGGACTATACTTTAACTTTAAATGAGCTTTACCTAAAATACAAAGCAAATAATATAGAATTCATCGGTGTTTTTCCGGGTAAATTTTCTAAAGATGAGGAATTACTGAAATTTCAAAAACTATATAGAATTACGTTTCCTTTGGTCAAAGATCCTGATATGGTTTTCACAAAATGGCTTGGAGCGAAGATTGTACCGGCATGTTTTCTTCTTGATAATAAAGAAAGCGTTGTCTATAAAGGCAGGATAAACGATTGGTTATTTGCTTTAGGTAAAAAAAGAATGCAAATTACTCAAAACAACCTGGAAGATGCTTTAAACAGTATTGTCAAAAATAAAACTCTAAAATTAAAAGAGACCACTCCTATTGGATGTATTCTTGAATACTAAAATTTTATTCTTTATGAGGCTTTTAAAAAGAACGGCTTTTCTTTTTCTAATTATCCTATGGAGCTTTAATCAAATGTCTTGTAATCAAAAAACTAATGACGTTGATTCAAATGCTCCGCTCACATTTTCAAAAGAAATTGCACCAATAATTTATAAACATTGCACTCCTTGTCATCGACCCGGCTCCGGTGCACCGTTTGACCTCCTTACATATAAGGACGTCAAAGATCACATTCATACAATACAGCAAGCAGTAAATGAACGATTAATGCCTCCCTGGCCGGCCGATACAGGCTATTCCCATTTCATTGGAGAGAAAGTCCTAACCGAAGGTGAGTTGAATCAGTTAAATAAATGGATTTCTAATGGGGCACCGGAAGGTAATCCGGCGGAAACCCCTCCTCTGCCAAAACTTTTTAACCAAAGTAATTTTGGAAAACCGGACCTTGTATTAAAAATCAGAAAACCATTCTTTATTAAAGGGAACAATAAGGATAATTTTATCATGCTTAAAATTCCTTATGAATTATCTGCCGATACATTTATTCGTGCAATTGAAATTGTTCCCGGAAATAAAAAATTAGTTCATCATATAAATACTCATTTGATTCAATATGCTCCCGGAGCAAAGAAAAATATATTCTCAGGAGTTCCATTTGTAGATACTGAAAAGGACAACAAACAATCAGCCTTTAAAAAACTAAGCCTTCAAAACGACGACGGCACCTATCCCTTACTTATTCCTTCGGTAACAAATTACCTTCCGGGTGTGGAAACATCGTTTTACCCTGATGGAATTGGAGGTTATAGAATGAGTAAATCCGGAGCCTTGCTTCTCGATAATATTCATTATGGCCCTAGCCCGGTTGATACAAGTGACGAAACTTCCTTTAACATTTTTTTCAGTCCGAAAGCCCCAGTTAGACCTGTGAAAGAATTTATTCTTGGTACCAGTGGCATCTCTACTGTTGAGCCACCTTTAATCATACCTCCCGGTGAAGTGAAAAAGTTTACAACTTCATATTTAGTGCCGGAAGATATTTCATTAGTAACAATTAATCCCCATATGCATTTATTGGGCTCTTCTTTTCTTGCCTATGTAGTTTCTTCCGTCGGGGATACAATTCCATTAATTCGTATTCCAAAATGGGATTTTCGCTGGCAATATTTTTATACATTTGAAAAAATGGTAAAGATATCCGCCGGTTCAACCATTGTTGCTGAAGGTGTTTATGATAATACTGAAAACAATCCACTTCTGCCTTTTCACCCTCCAAGAACTATTTCTGAAAGGGAAGGAAGTATGAGAACCACCGATGAAATGTTTCAGTTCATTTGCACATTTCTTCCTTACCGCGCAGGTGATGAAAACATATCGTTGGAAAAATAATTCCATATGAATACACATTCCTTAAAATATCAATTAATAATTCCCACGACGAAAAGGGAACTTAAACTTTATTATGATTTACGATTTGATGTTTTAAGAAAAGCCTGGAAGCAGCCTAAAAAAAGTGTAAAAGATGAATGGGAAGATATTTCTTTGCACGTTCTAATGTTGAATGAAAATGGCGAAGCAATTGCAACAGGGCGGCTTCAGTTTAACTCAGATCAGGAAGGTCAAATTCGCTCTATGGCTGTCAAAGAAAATTACAGAAACCATGGACTTGGCACAATTTTATTGCGCTTCCTGGAGGAGCAAGCCTTGGAAAAGAAACTTTCAAGAATAATTCTTGATGCCCGTGATAAAGCTGTTCACTTCTATGAAAAAAACGGTTATGTTTCTGAAGGTCCATCTTATACCCTCTTTGAGGAAATACCTCATGTAAAAATGTCTAAGCAATTAATTTAATTAATGAAAGCTTTATGCTAAAAACTCTTAGTTTACCTTCTTTAAAGTAAAAGCAAAAGTTGTTCCTATTCCCACAGTACTTCTAACATTGATTTTTTGTCCATGGGCTTCAATAATATGTTTAACAATGGACAAGCCAAGTCCTGTTCCTCCCTGTTCTCTTGATCTGCTTTTATCAACTCTGTAGAAACGCTCGAAAATTCTGGGCAGATGGGTAGAATCGATGCCGATTCCATTATCGGTAACTTCAATAAGAATATTTTTATCCATATCGTAGAAGCCAACACGGGTAGAGCCACCCTTTTTTCCGTATTTGATGGAGTTAATAATAAGATTGGTAAGAACCTGTCTGATTTTTTCTTTATCGCCATAAACATATAGAGCTGCATCTCTATCGTCCTTTAAAGAAAGACTTATGTTCATTTCTTTAGCTCTGAGTTCCGTTGTTTCAAATACATCTCTTACCAATTCATGCAAATCAAATGTTCGCTGATCAAGAGTTAACTCTCCGCTTTCAAGCTTTGAAATTGCTTCTAAGTCTTCAACAATAAGGCACAGTCTTTCTACCGATCGTGAAGCACGTTGAAGGTAATTCATATTTACTTCAGGGTCTGTAAGAGCTCCTTCCATAAGCGTGTGAATATAACCCTGAATATTAAAGAGAGGAGTTTTTAACTCATGTGAAACATTTCCCAAAAACTCTTTCCTGAAATTCTCCATTCTTTTTAGCTCAGCAATTTCCTTAGAACTATCCTGTTGCCATTCAAGTACTTCTTTGCTGACATTTGCTATTACATCCTCTTGATTTGCAACCTTCTCCCATGCTTTCTCTTTCGTATTCTTTGAAGTGGAAATTGTTTTATAAATCAGTTTAATTTTCCTGTAAATAAAGAAATTTAATAAGTACCGGAATATAAAATAAGAGCTGCCAAAACAGGAAACGAAAATTAATCCGACAGTAAATAACCGGGAATAAATATTACTTTCATTAATAAGTATAAACGCTGTAATTGCAACAATAATTGAAATCAAAGCAGATGCAAATAGCGCCAGTCTTGCAGGAGTTGGATTCTTAATTACAGGAATTGCTAATCTATTTTCTATCAATTAGAAAAAACTATTAAAATTAAAAATCAAATTTATACCCAATGCCCTTAACTGTTCGAATGAGGTCTTCGCCAAGTTTCTCTCTTAGTTTTCGAATATGCACATCAATAGTTCTATCCCCAACAACTACTTCTTTACCCCAAACTCTGTCCAGAATTTCGTCCCGGGTAAAAACCTTGCCCGGCTTAGAAGCCAGCATGGCAAGTAATTCAAATTCCTTTCGTGGTAGTTCAATTTTTTCTTCGCCTCTTAATACCAGGTATTGATCTCTGTCAATTTGAATATCTCCAACAAATAAAACATTCTCCTTCGTCTGCGGTTTATCAGACTTCTGATTTACCCTTCTGAACAAAGCATTTATTCTGCTTATTAATACACGGGGTTTAATTGGCTTTGTTATGTAATCATCAGCACCAACTTCAAAGCCTGCAATTTGAGAATAATCTTCATTTCGTGCTGTCAAAAAAGCAATCAATGTATTGCTAAATTCAGGCATGTCTCTGAGTAACCGGCAAGTTTCAATACCGTCCATTTCAGGCATCATTATATCTAGAATTATTAGATCAGGATGCTCCTTTTGTGCAATTTTAATCGCTTCCTTCCCGTTCGTGGCTTTTGAAACTTCGTAATTTTCTTTCTTTAGATTATACTCCATGAACTCTAAAATATCCGGCTCATCATCAACAAGCAATATTTTTTGTTTCATCATTGCATTTTTTGGTGAAAATATTGCTTTTCCTGAGTATCCATGTTAATTAATAGTAAAGAAATGATTATTTTTTAATTCTATTTTAAATTTCTTAATAAATTATTAGCCTGAACATTGTTGTAATCCCTTCTCATTACCTCATTTAAGAACTTTTTCGCTTCATTTCGTTTTCCAAGAAATAATTTCAAGCCGGCTTTGTTAAGGAAAGCCTGAATATTATCAGGATCTAAGGAAAGGGCTTTGTCGTAAAAATACTCTGCAAGCTCGGAATTTCGTTCTTTCGTCAGTACAAGAAAGCCCAAACTGACATATGCACTTGCGAATTCAGGATTCTCTTTAATAATAAACTCATAGTTCTTCCTGGCTTCTTCCGTTTTTCCTGCATCTAACAATGCTCCTGCAAGCTTATTTCTGAAATCAGGCTGATAAGGGGCTAAATCAGTTGCTTTGTTAAAATACTCAATTGCTTTCTCATTTTCTCCCAAGGCATAGTATGAATCTCCAATTCTATAAGCTGTCCAGGCATGATCGTTTGTATATGACCTTTTATTCAGCGCTTTAATCGGATCGTTGAGGGTGTTTGCATATTCAGTGACTTTCTTAAAATCATTTTTTAAAAAGGCCCAACGAACTAGTAGCCGGAAATTTTTAACAACACTATCCTGAGAAGTGTCGTCGAAATATTTTTTTGCTGAATCAAGATAGGCGACATTGTTAGAAAATTTTTCAAAATAGGAAAGATAAGCTTCTCCTTTTGAACGGTTTCCTGCAGCATTGTTATTAATGCAAACAAGTCCGGAAAACTCCTTTATTTTTTGAATTTCATCTTTCTTCAGAGGAATCCGTATCCAATGATCTGTTGTTGAAACATGCGGTATATCAATTGATCCGCTTTTCGGCATATGACACTTTACGCAATTATCTTCGTTCTCTTTCCTTTTAAAAATAGTTTCTTTACATACAGACTTGGTCGTTGAAGGTTTATCAGATACTACTTGTGAATTATGACAGGATGTGCATTTAGTATTAAAAACAGATTCATTAGTTGCTCTTACACTTACGTGCGGGTCATGACAAGTAACACAGGTCATGGCATTTTTATAGGGTGTTAATGTTGGATGGTTTTTATTAATCTCCAATGCTCTTTTTTCCGAAACAAGAAAACACTTGCTCATTTTCATGCGTTCAGCATGAGAAGCCATGATATGAGCATCTCCTTCGCCGGTAAATTGCGGCATGTAAATATTCATTACATCCGATAATTTCATACCCGGTCGAAAATCAAAAAAAGATTTACCTTCCTCAAGCACTGCATTACCCTGAATGTGGCAACGCTGGCAAACATCAAGTTGTAAATTTATTGGCAGCTTAGCAGGATTTACAATAGAATAGTCTATGAATTTTGAAATGTCAACTATCTTTCCTTCTTGTTTCTCCTTTACATGCAGACTTCCTGGTCCGTGACAGCGTTCACAATCAATGCCATTGGGTATATAATTGTATTTGTTTTCAGAACCCAATTCCATTCCGGGAAAAGCATTGTGGCATGACATACATTCCAATCCAATCTTTCGGGAAAATCTGCTGCTGTATCCTCCTTCAAATCCCGGAGGAAGATCCCATTTCCTTTTCTGAGTGTAAAAAGTAAGGGGCGCCTGATAAACATACCCATTAACATTCATTAGGTGAGAATTCGTATGCTGTCCTGATCCAACAATCCAATCGATAGTTTCTATTCTTTTGAAAACAGTATCCTTACCCTCTTTTCTGAATTCAACTACTTTAAGAGAGTCATTCTGCCAAAATGGAAAATAAGAAAGTTTGTTTATGCTGTCGATTATTAGTTCATGATTGAAAAAATCTGCTGATGATTTACTTTTTGTAGCCCGGTCGAATGACATACCCATTCCGGTTTTAATGAACGTTTCGTACTTATCAAGATGACACTGCCGGCAGGTTTGAATTCCAACGTATGCTGTTGAATCATTTAAAGCTGCATAAGGCAGGTTATCCGGAGAAGTTTCTTTCAGATTACATGATGTAAATAAAACAATTAAATAAAATGCTAAAAAATACTTACACATGAAAAAATCCATGAAACTATTTTTTAATCAACTGCATTGTATATTCATCATAATATTTCCCCTGATCGAAAATCCAGTCCTGTTTCAAGCCTGTGACTTCAAAGCCGACTTTTTTAAACAATGCCACGCTGCTCTCATTATCAACTCTGACATTGGAATAAATCTGGTGTAGGTCAAGAATTTCAAAACCATAGTCCACCATTAAATGAAGAGCTTCCGTAGCATAACCCCTGCCCCGATCGGCTTTATTTGCGATTAGAATACCTATACCTCCCCGCTTATTCTTAGGATCGAAATCAAATAAATCTATACACCCGATGGAATGTACATCATCTGAAAGATTGTCATCTTCATCAAAATACCTCAAATCAATCATCAACCGAAGCTGCTTATTTGTATAAATATCCTGATGAGCCTGATTGACGAATTCTTCCAAAACAAATTTCGAAAAAGGCATAAGTGTTCCACTAACACTCCAAAAAGTTGAGTCGTTTTCCCACTTGTATAATAGTTTTAAATCGGCCGGTTCAAGAGCCCGCAATTGAATCAACTCCCCTATCAGTTGCATAACATTTTTTAAGTTTCGACTAAGTTACGAATAGTCGTTTAATAGAGGAAACAAAATTTTCTAATGCGTAAACATAAACTTGTTAAAAGAAAAAATTCCGCAAGTTTTAAATCTCGCCTCGAAATACCTCTTCAACAGGGCCTTCCAGCCATATATCCTTATAATAATCACTTTCAATTGAAAAATAAACACGTAATATCCCGCCCGGCGTTACTACTTTACAGTTTGAACTGTTAATTTTTTTAGTAAAGGAGGCTGCCACAACAGAAGCCGTGACTCCTGTTCCACAGGAAAGAGTTTCGGCCTCGACTCCTCTTTCATAGGTCCTTACCAATAATTCAGTTCCCTTAAGTTCAATAAAATTTACGTTTACACCATCCTTATTAAATCGGTCACTGTACCGAATTTTTCTGCCTTCAAGGACGACATCAATTTCACTTACCTCTTTAACAAAGCAGCAATAATGAGGAGAACCTGTATCCAAAAAAACAAAAGAGTCATTGCTTTCAATTTTCAATACATCATTCATGTGAAGCCTGACAGTATAAGGGTTTTCCTTAAGTATTTCTGCCTGATGACCTCCATCAAAAGCATTGAAATTTATTTTTCTAGTAGTGAGTCCTAAGGAATGCGCAAAAGCGGCAACACACCTTCCTCCATTACCACACATTGATCCGGGCAATCCATCGGAATTATAATAAAGCATATCAAAATCAAAACCGCTTTTATTTCTTAATAGTATTAACCCATCCGCTCCAATGCCAAAGTGTCTGTCACATAATTTTTTTATTTCCTCTGGTGAAAAAGAATGGTTTTCATTCCTGTCGTCCAACAAAATAAAATCATTTCCGGTTCCCTGATATTTATAAAAACGAATCATCTTTTTAGAATAGGAATATCAGAACTGAGTCTCAACGACACAAACTGATCGTTGCGCTCCAGATAATAAAATTTATGATCATACTTCATCCACATCTTATTTTTGCCGGAATAGAGTTCAACGGCATCGGGCTCTTCTATTCCAAAAAGTATTAATCTATTCTCCGATAATTTATAGCCGGTATAATTTACCGGTGAAACCCAAAATTCAACTAGGTAATTCTCAGTTTTAGAAACGTTGTCTTCCGGCAAATCAGCTGACGGATTAAGCATATCAGAAACAGTTTTAGTAACGGCAATATTAGTATCCTTTTTCCCCAAACTGTCGATTTCCATTGCAATGGGTTTTAGATAAATGCTAACAAGCATTTGGTCTTTTTTGACGACAATGTCTTCAACATTTTCAATATATAAATTGTTGGAATCGGTTGTAGGATTTTCATATTCCTCCACAAAAGCATTTGCAGTATCCTTTGAAAGAGCAATTTTAATGGGATTCGACCTTTTTTCAGATTCCTCTTTTGATTCAACCGGCACTTGAGTTGATTCTATCCCTTTTTTTTTCTTCAGGAAATCAAGAGATAAATAATTGTGTTTATTCCCGGTTGAACTCGGACCGAGATAATTCCATAAAACGATTCCCGAAAGAGTTACAATGAAAAATGTAACAATCAATTTTAATGCAAAAGGTACTGAAGGCTTTTTATAACCTATATAATTTTGTATTGAACTATTCAATCTTTTGTTTTCAGACTCCTGAATACATTCAATCAAAAGATTATGAAAACTTATTTTCTTCCTGAAATTTGAATCCGTTTCCATTCGGTCATGAAAACTCTTCAACTCAAAACCTGTTAGCTTATTTTGCAGGTACCTATCAATTAGTTGTTTTTCCTCTATGCTCATTTCAAGATTCTTCCTGCAGCATTAAGCGTGCTCTGGATATATTTTCAAACTGATTAAAAGCTTTGTTGAACTCATGTTCAGCAATAAATGGGTTACTGAAATTCAATCTTGCTGCAATTTCCTCAAACGACAGGTTTTCCACATATCTGAGAGCGAGAATTTTCCTTGAATTTTCATCCATGATTGAAAAACAGGCAATCATATCTTCTTTTGTAGTTGAACTTTTTTGATCATTTTCTAAACTATGTGAAGTATAGTTTGTACTAAAATAATCCTTTAACGAATTAAAAATAAATTTTTCTAAATCAATATTTGGTGAAATTTTATTCTGCTGTATTTCCCTGTAAATTTGAGTTAGAACCCGGCTGAATACCACCGGAGTATCTGAATCTCTGCAACCACTGCGTCTTAAAAGCCTTCTACCGGTTTGAAAGTAGGTTTCAGAAAGATAAAATAAAACAGACTCATCTCCGTTATGAATAAAGTCAAATATCTGCTGATTGGTATAGCGAGCCATGTTAGTTGCAAAGATATTTATTTAAGGCTTAAAGAATAGGAAAATTCCTTCTGTTTTTGTTGAGTTATTCATAAAGGATATTGGTAACATTTTTTAACGAAGACTTAACGATTATTAACCAACCCTTTCATTTATGCTTCACGTAAAAAAGCAAAATTTGTTGGCATAAATATTGACGATTCAAAAAAAAACAAGTGCTATGAAAACAATAAAAAGAACCATAACCGTCTTATTGATTGCAGGACTGGGAGGAGCCGCCGGTGCTTATATCTATAAATTTCTTCAGCCTGAATCAAGTACAGTTTCTGGTAAAATCTCTGACCGAAATAATATCAGCTTTGTCAGTTTACCTTCCGTTTCTGAAAGCGGATTAACAGATTTTACTAAAGCTGCAGAAATGTCAGTTCATGGAGTTGTTCATGTAAAAACTTACTATGCTGCACAAACCAATTATAATCCTTTTGGAGTAGATCCATTTGATTTTTGGGGCCAGCCTCGTCAAAGCCGAAAACAGGAGTCAAGCGGTTCGGGTGTAATTATTACTGAGGATGGTTATATAGTAACAAATAACCATGTTGTGGAAAATGCCGAAAAAGTGGAAATAACCACCAATGATAACAGAACATTTGAAGCAAAAGTGATTGGTACAGACCCCTCAACTGATTTAGCAGTAATAAAAGTTAATCAAAAGGGTATGCCATTTTTGGTTTATGGAAACTCCGACAATGTAAAAGTTGGTGAATGGGTATTAGCAGTCGGAAATCCTTTTAACCTTACCTCTACAGTTACAGCAGGTATCATAAGCGCAAAAGCAAGAAATATTAATATTCTTCCCGACCAATATAAAATCGAGTCTTTTCTTCAAACAGATGCAGCCGTAAACCCCGGTAATAGCGGAGGTGCCCTTGTAAATACAAGAGGAGAATTAGTTGGAATAAATTCCGCTATTGCTTCTACAACAGGTTCCTATACCGGATATTCTTTTGCAATACCGGTAAACCTAGTAAAAAAGGTTGTTGATGATCTTGTTGAATACGGTAATGTTCAAAGAGGTTTTATTGGAGTAAGCATTCGTGACATAGACAATAAATTAATGGCCGAAAAAGGAATTAAAGAGTCACAAGGAGTATACGTAGAGTCTCTTTCTGAAGGTGGGGCAGCTAAACAAGCAGGTATCCTGCCGGGTGATATTATACTGAAAGTCGGAGAAGTAAATATAAATACCACACCTCAACTTCAGGAGCAGGTTGGTCGTTTCCGTCCGGGCGATAAAATTAATATTACGCTTAATCGTAATGGCAAAGAAAAGGTAGTAGCTGTAGTTTTGCGTAATATCGATGGCGAAACAAGCCTTGTAAAGAACGATCAGGTATTAAACTTCCTGGGAGCAACTTTTGAAAATGTTTCCAAAGATGAAAAATCAAAGTTAGGCTTGCAGGGAGGGGTAAAAATCTCCAAATTATTACCCGGAAAGCTGCGTACTGCAGGAATTAAAGAAGGATTTATTATTACTTCTGTCGATAAAAAACCAATCCTAAAAACCGATGATCTGGAAAATGCTCTAAAGAATAAACAGGGTGGTGTTTTGATAGAAGGTACATACCCTAACGGACTGCGCGCCTATTACGGTTTTGGCGTATAATTTTGATTGGTTATGTTTGTTTTTCAAGAAAAGGAGCCGGCTTTTCCGGTTCTTTTTTTTTAAACAAACAAGTCTAATTATCAACCTATTCCAAACAAGCACTTGTTTGGCTTGCGTAAAAAAAGTATATTTGCAATTAGGGAAAGAAATGATTTTCGTCTGAACTTTTATTTTTTTCCACACTCTTTTTTGATTCTAAAAATATGCGTCAACTAAAAATAACCAAATCAATAACCAATCGCGAAAGTCAGTCGCTTGAAAAGTATCTTCAGGAAATTGGCCGCGAAGAATTAATTACTGCAGAAGAAGAAGTAAGACTTGCAAGAAAGATAAAAGAAGGTGATCAAAATGCTTTAGATAGATTAACAAAAGCAAACCTTCGCTTTGTTGTTTCTGTTGCCAAGCAATATCAGAACCAGGGTTTGAGTTTACCGGATTTGATTAACGAAGGCAACCTTGGACTAATTAAAGCTGCTAAACGTTTCGATGAAACCAGAGGTTTTAAATTTATTTCCTATGCTGTATGGTGGATTCGCCAAAGTATCCTTCAGGCTCTTGCTGAACAATCCCGTATCGTTCGCCTTCCTCTAAACCAGGTTGGATCATTAAATAAAATTTCAAAAGCATATTCTAAACTCGAGCAGGAATTTGAAAGAGAACCCTCCCCGGAAGAGCTTGCTAAGATCCTTGATATTCCTACAGAAAAAATCGCTGATACCATGCGGGTTAGTGGTAAGCACGTATCCATGGATGCTCCTTTCGTTCAAGGTGAAGATAATAGCCTGATAGATGTATTGGAAAACGCAGATTCTCCCCGTGCCGATGGACTTCTTATGAACGAATCTCTTCAAAAGGAAATTGATCGTTCATTAAGTACGCTCACAGAACGTGAAAGAGAAGTAATAAAACTCTTTTTTGGTATTGGCATGCAGCATGGCTTAACACTGGAAGAAATCGGTGCTAAATTTGATCTGACAAGAGAGCGCGTAAGACAAATTAAAGAAAAGGCAATTCGCAGACTTAGACATAAGTCGAGAAGCCGTTTATTAAAAGCCTATCTGGGTTAAATATTAAATGGATGTTATTAATATTAAATATCAGCTTTCTAGTTTTAGAAAGCTGATCTTGTTTAAATCAAAAAATCTAAAAATAAATTTTAGCTATGACATTTGAACCAATAAAAGATCAGTTCTCCGTTAACTTTAAAGATAAATACGAAAGTGAGCTGGCCGAATGGATACATCAGGAAAAAGCAGCAATTGCTTTAATTCACATTACGGGCTCTTTATGGTTTGATAAATCGGTTGAACTGGTTTTGTTTAGAAATCAGCTGGTAGACAGAAGTGCCAGTGAAATTTTAAATCTGCATCAATACGCAAAACAATTTGTTAAAAAGCCAATTAATGTTTTGGACACTTTAATGCTGGCGAATGAAATGAACAAACTTGATCTTGCTCCGTCAAGAATTGATATTGGCCGTCTTGTCACTGAATGGATTCAGGAAAAAGATAATTTTAAAAGCATTGCTGATTTTTTGTCTAATAAATTAAATGGATTTATAGGAAAAGAAAAGAGAGTAATTACACCTAAGGATGTAGTCCTTTATGGTTTTGGTCGTATCGGAAGGCTGGTAATGAGAGAGCTTATTGCCCAGGCTGGCAAAGGTGAACAATTGAGGTTGCGCGCTGTTGTAACACGCAGCGATAGTGATGAAGATATTATCAAAAGAGCAGACTTATTACGCAATGATTCCGTGCATGGTGCTTTCCCCGGGACAGTAATTGAGGACTTGAAAAATAAGGTTCTTATTGTTAACGGACATTCTGTTCATATGATTGCCGCCGGTGACCCGGGAAAAATCGATTATACAAAATATGGTATTCACGATGCTCTTATTATCGATAATACAGGGGTTGCTCGTGATAGGGAAGGATTAAAAAATCATCTTAATTCAAAAGGAGCAAGTCAGGTATTGTTAACGGCACCGGGCAAGGGTGATATTCCCAATGTAGTTTATGGAGTCAATGAAGAATCATTTGATCCTTCAAAAGAAAACATTTTTTCTGCAGCCTCTTGCACGACCAATGCTATTGTTCCGGTCCTTGCTGTAGTTGAAAAGGCTTTGGGTATAGAAAGAGGTCACATTGAAACAATACATTCGTATACCAATGACCAAAATCTCCTTGATAATTATCATAAGAAGTACAGGCGAGGCAGATCGGCTCCCTTAAATATGGTTATAACTGAAACCGGAGCTGATAAGGCTGTTGCCAAGGTTCTTCCTCCATTGGCCGGAAAATTAACCGGTAATGCAGTCAGGGTTCCTACACCAAATGTTTCCCTTGCCATATTAAATCTTACTCTCAAAAAAGACACGAATAAAGAAGCCATAAATGAAATTCTTAGAGAAGCTGCTTTATATGGTCCTTTGGTGGAGCAAATTCAATATTCTGTTTCTAATGAATTAGTTTCCTCTGACTTGGTTGGAAATCCATGCTCTTCTATTGTAGATAGTCCTGCAACTATTGTTTCAAAAGACAATAAAAGTGTAGTGCTTTATGTTTGGTATGACAATGAATATGGTTACAGCCGTCAGGTAATTCGTTATGCAAAATACCTGACCAATGTAATTCGCTTAAGATATTATTGATAAGTCTACCCTGCCCTGTTTCATTATTGATTTCTGTAGCCGATTATTTCCATGCGGTATTCATATCCGCTTACAACTATTCCATTTATTTTACCAAGATTGGAAACTTGTTTATAAGCCAGACCAACACCGGTTGCGTAAACTTCTTGCTTGTAAATTTTTTCGATAAAATTATCTTCATCAATCTGAAGAACGGAAAGAGTTGAATCAAAATCCATAGACTGGAAAGTGCCCGGTATATGAAAATATTCATACGAATATGTTTCTTCATCATCTGTATTGGCATCGTTTCCATTCCAAATAATTTCATCGTTTATGGGGAAAGCAAGCTTATGAAAACTAACATTATTTTCAGTCCGATAAGCACTCGTTGAAGTAAGCATTTGAGTCCATACATTTATTAAAGTCCATTCTGCTGACGAATCGAGCCGGTAATACCTTTTAATAACCTGAAGAGATCTTCCGGAACCATCAAAAAATGATGAATCAATTACTTCTTTGATTTCAAAATGATAATACTTTACTGAGTCATCATTTTGATTGTCGTTTTCTGCATGAAAAACGGAATCAACAGAATATTCAACCCAGTGCCCTTTTTCAGTCGGAAAATAATTCAAAGAAGGTGACGTAGGATCAATAGTCTCCCTTTTACAGCCCGTCATAAAAATGAACGAGACTGAAATTAAAAGGGGAAAAATAAATGACCAATAATTTGATAACGACTTTTTAGGCATCTTTCATTATGAAGCCTCCACCGATTACATCATTTTCTTCATAAAAGACTGCACTTTGACCTGGAGCCACTGCGTGAACATTTCGGTGAAAAGTAACCTTGATTTTTTCATTTACCTTTTCAATGGTGGACTCAGTTCCTTTGTCTTTATAACGTATTCGGGTTGTTGCTTCTATAGGTTTATCTAACGAAGCATATTTAATAAGGTTTGTGTCTTTTACCCACATTTCTGTTTTTGCTAATTCCTCAAAAGCCCCCAAAACGACAGTATTATTATCTGGCTTAATATCAATTACATATACAGGATCTCCTAAAGCAATTTCCAATCCTTTTCTTTGGCCGATGGTATAAAAAGGATATCCTCTGTGTTTTCCGAGGATTTTCCCTTCAGAATTTACAAAATGACCTCCATTTAATTTTTCTTCAACACCCGAAACCTTATTTTTTATAAAAGAGCGATAATCGTTATCAGGAATGAAGCAAATTTCATAGGATTCAGGTTTATTAGCCAAATCGTGAAATCCCATTTTTTGAGCCATGGACCTGATTTCTGTTTTTTCGTATTTTCCAACAGGAAAAATGGTTCGGGCAAGACATTTCTGTGAAACACCCCATAAAACATAGCTTTGATCTTTCCAATCGTCTTTACCTTTGCTAATGACATACCTGTCGTTTTCCTGCCTGACATTAGCATAATGACCGGTAGCAATAAATTCACAATCGAGCATATCTGCCCTTTTTAGTAAAGCTTCCCATTTAATATGGGTATTACATTTTACGCAAGGATTAGGAGTGCGCCCGGCTAAATATTCGTCTACAAAATCGTCAATTACATGATTACCGAATTCTTCCCTAATATCAATTATGTAATGAGGAAAACCATGCTGAACGGCAATTGCTCTGGCATCGTTTATGGAATCAAGGGAGCAGCAACCCGTTTCTTTTTTGGATCCGCCTGAAGAAGCATAATCCCATGTTTTCATGGTCATTCCTACTACTTCATACCCTTCTTCATGCAAAAGAATAGACGAAACAGAACTGTCTATTCCCCCACTCATAGCCATTAATACCTTACCTTTTTTGCTCATTCCTGGTGCCAAAACAGCATGAAGCTGTTATCCGACAAAGGTACGGTTTAACTGTTTAATTTTCTTTATCGTCCGGTACCGGATTGGTTAAAATACCTGCTTTATAAATCTGATCAATTTCAGGTGAACCATCTTCTTTTAAAATAGTCCAAGTGCCATCCTTTAAACCATTTACATAATTCCCTTTCTGCCATAAATTGCCATTTGGATGATAAACGGAAACGCTTCCTTTAAATTCACCATTTACCATAGTACCTTCTATCTTCTTTTTACCGGAATCAAAAAACTCAATAAATGGACCATTTTTATTTCCGTTTTTGTAAGTTACTTGTTGAGATAATTGTCCATTTTGATGATATACTTTCCATACTCCTTCTTTAACGCCATTCTTATAGTTCTCTTCTGAATTCTTTTTTCCTTCTTCGTCGAAGTAAGTCCAAAGGCTATCCTTAGTTCTATCAATATATTTCCCTTTTGCCATTGGAATTCCGGAATCATAAAACAACTCAGCAAAACTTATTTCTGTAAGTCCTCGGAAATTGAGAACAGACTGAGGTTTTCCGTTTTTATAAAAAGTATGAAACGTTCCCGAATGTTTCCCTTTTTTATAGTAACCCTCTGAAAACAAGGTGTCATTATCATAATACTTCCGCCAAAGTCCAACTTTAAGTCCCTTTGCATCTATCCGGTTAATAGTATCTCCTTTAAACACCTTGTACGTCTGTGCCTTACTATCAGACAGGCAAAAAAACAAAAACAGGATGATTGCTATTCTTTTCATAACGACAAATATACTAACCCTTTAAATTAAAAAAATGAGAACTTCATGAATTGACTGAGGAATGAAAATTTAATTATATTGCGACCTGCAAAAAAAACAAAACTATGAATAAACCTGCAACTAATACCGGACACCCTCGCGGTCTTTACTTACTCTTTTTTACAGAGATGTGGGAAAGATTTAGCTATTATGGAATGCGAGCCATTTTCATTCTTTATATAACAAAGGCACTGTTTTTTGACAAAGCATTGGCTTCAAACGTTTATGGTAGTTTTACAGGCTTGGTTTATCTGACGCCTTTGCTCGGAGGTTATTTATGCGATAAATTCTGGGGTAACAGAAGAAGTATATTAATTGGCGGTGTAATGATGGCCATTGGACAGTTTTTATTATTTGTCAGTGGAAGTGCTGTAACGGAAGGTGTACAGAATGCATCTTCAGTATCGTATATGTGGATGGGACTAACAATGTTAATAATTGGTAACGGATTTTTCAAACCAAATATTTCAACAATGGTTGGGCAGCTTTATCCAAAGAATGATTCAAGGATCGATGGAGCTTTTACTATTTTCTATATGGGAATAAATATGGGAGCATTTTTCTCTCCTTTGGTTTGCGGTAGTTTGGGAGATACAGGCAATATAGCAGATTTTAAGTATGGATTTTTAGCTGCTGCTATCGGTATGATTGTAAGTACAATTTCTTTTGAGCTTTTAAAAAACAAACATTTGAAAGGCCCCGATGGTCAGCCAATCGGAATGCCTGTGGCCAAAGTGGATGCAAAGACTTATGGAGTAATAATTGGTTCAATCGCTTTGATTTTTGCTTTATTAAATTTCCAATTAATAGTAAGAGCCATTTTTGGTGCTGAAGCAGTTGTTAATCCTGAAACGTTTGCTCATACTATCGCTAATTTGGATTTGGTAGCCTATTTAATTTATGCTTCTATTGTGCTTATGCCAATTATAATATTGTCTGACAAATCACTAACAAAGGATGAAAGAGAAAGGATAATTGTAATTTTCATTCTCGCCTTTTTCGTAATTTTCTTCTGGGCTTGCTTTGAACAGGCAGGTGCATCATTAACTCTTTTTGCTGATCAACAGGTTGACAGGGCAATTTCACTTCATGTCAATCAATATGTAATATTGGGTGTACTTGTTTTACTTTCATTTTACCTTATGAAAGCACTTGGATGGTTTTTTGAATGGTCTAAAAAATCAATTTTAGGAATACAGATTATATCGGCAATTGTTTTAGTTGTCTTAACGTTTGCCGGTTACATTTCTGACTATCAAAAAAATGAATTTCCTGCTTCCTGGTTTCAATCAATAAATCCACTGGCTATTATCATACTTGCCCCTTTCTTTACAATGCTTTGGGGTAAACTTGCTAAAGTGAATATGGAACCCTCCTCGCCTCTTAAAATGTCAATTGGATTAGCATTAGTTGCACTCGGCTATGTAATCATTGCCTATGCTGTGCACGGCATAGATCCTTCAACAAAAATTGCCATGTTCTGGTTATTTGCTCTTTATATCGTTCATACCATGGGAGAACTTTGTTTGTCGCCTATTGGACTTAGTATGGTAAGTAAACTTGCCCCAATAAGGTTATCTTCTTTGATGATGGGAACATGGTTTCTTGCAAATGCTGTTGCAAATAAATTTGCAGGAACACTTAGCGCTTTAATTCCTCCCGGAGCAGGTGAAGATCCTGTTACAGCAGGAGCTAAAATTCCAAGTTTCCTTGGTATTGAAATTTCTAACCTGTTTATTTTCTTCCTTGTATTTATCGTATTAAGTGGAGCAGCATCTCTTATCTTGCTTGGCCTTTACCGTAAACTTTCTAAAATGATGCATGGAGTTCATTGATATTCAGAAAGCAGGGAAATAGCCAATAAAGAAATATTTAATTAAAATTTCTTTTTGACCTAAATCTAGGTATTTTTGCAGCCCCATTCAAAAAATGGATTTTATGGTGATTGTAGCTCAGTCGGTTAGAGCGCTAGATTGTGGATCTAGAGGTCGCGGGTTCGAGCCCCGTCTTTCACCCTTATTTATTTAACCTTTTCTATTTATTATCTTAATAGGGTATCTTTGTTCATCAAATAAATGGACAAAAAAGTATTATTAAAAGTTCAGGGTATGGATTGCACCAATTGTGCACTAACCATAAACCGTACTTTAACCAAAGAGGGATTCAAAGATGTTACTGTAGAATTTATTACCGGAGAAGTCTCCTTTGCACCAAGCCAACCTAAGGAAGAATCTATTAGTAAGGCCGTCAAATCAATAAGGCAATTGGGATATCAGATTAATGATCCCGCCGATACTGTTGAAGAGCATATTCATTCAGAGGAACCCAAAACAAATAAGTCTGAAAAGAGGTTTTTTATTTCACTCCTGTTTACTATTCCTCTTTTTTTTCACATGCTACTTCCTATTCAATTACTTCATAATCCAATCTTTCAGTTTTTATTATGCCTGCCGGTGATTTATATTGGTTTCATTCAATTTGGTAAAAGTGCTTATTATTCAATAAAAGCAAGAGTTCCCAATATGGATGTTTTGATTTTTATTGGTTCAACTTCTGCCTTTTTATACAGCTTGGCCGGATTAATTATTTATAACGGTTCTCAGGAAGTTCAACAATACCTGTTTTTTGAAACCGCTGCAACTATTATTACTCTTGTTTTACTTGGAAATTTAATCGAACAGCGATCAGTAAAAAAAACAACGAGTGCCATCACCCAATTAGGGCTTATGCAACCGGCATTTGCTAAAAAAATAGTATTAAAAAATGGAAAGGAAGAAATTATTTCCTGCGAGGCAAAGACGTTGCAAAAAGGTGATTTAGTTTTAATAAATACTGGTGATAGATTACCTTCAGACGGAATAATAATTTCAGGAAAGGGTTCTATTAATGAATCCATGCTTACAGGGGAAAGTCAGCCCGTTTACAAAACGGAAAATGATTCAATAACCGGTGGGACAATTTTAGAAGATGGAAATCTTAGAATTCAAGTAACTGAAACCGGAAAAAACACTGTCTTAGCCAGAATTATAGAGCTTGTTAAATCTGCCCAGCACTCTAAACCGAAAATTCAAAAATTAGGCGACAGGATAAGTGCAATCTTTGTACCTGTTGTGCTCGGTATATCCTTTCTTACGTTTTTATATTATTTCTTTTTTACCGACGTTACCGTTTCAAAGGCACTTATGAATAGTGTAGCCGTATTAGTTATTTCTTGTCCTTGCGCTATGGGGCTTGCAACACCAACAGCGGTAATGGTTGGACTTGGCAGGGCGGCACGAAATGGTATTTTAATTAAAGGAGGATCAACTATTGAGGAACTGGCTAAAATAAAAACCTTTGTTTTCGACAAAACAGGAACTCTTACAACAGGAAAATTTAAAATAAAAAACGTTAAGTGTTTTGATGTTGATGAAAAAACAGTCCTGGAAATTCTATATTCACTTGAGAAAAATTCATCTCACCCCATTGCCCGTTCTTTGCAAGTGGAATTAGCTCCCTATGCAACTTCTAAATATGAATGGAAAAACATTCAGGAAGATAAAGGAATCGGTATTAATGCTACAGACTGTAAGGGAGATTTGTATAGTGCAGGATCCTTTCAAATGGTAAAACACTTTTACAACGATTTGGATCATGAAATTTATGTCTTGAAAAATAATCAGTTAATAGCCATTGTTGATCTTGAGGATGAAATAAAGACAGGCGTTATTGAAGTTGTAAAAAAATTAAAGCAAAAAGGAAACCGCATCGTATTGTTAAGCGGCGACAGAAAAAAAAATTGCGAATCTGTTGCACAGAAAGCAGGAATCACTGAATATTATTTTGAAAAGCTTCCTGCAGAAAAGCTTATCATTCTGGAAAAGCTAATGCTTGAATATCCGACAGCTATGGTGGGAGACGGAATAAATGATGCCCCGGCCCTTGCTAAAGCAACCATTGGCATATCAGTAAGCGATGCTACTGATGCAGCAATTCAATCATCTCAGGTAATTTTGCTTTCAGCAAAAGACATCACAATTCTTCTGAAAGCACTTCGAATTAGCAATTTGACTTTTCAGACAATAAAGCAAAATTTATTTTGGGCATTTTTTTATAATGTTGTTGCCATTCCAATTGCTGCTGCGGGCTTTTTAAGTCCTATGATAGCTGCATTATCTATGGCTTTTTCCGATATTTTTGTAATTGGAAATTCGCTTAGATTACGTACAAGAAAACTGGAATGACTTTTTTAGTTTTAAATACATTTTAATTTTCCTAAACTATTAAAAAGTTTAAACATACTTTTGTTTTTTGAATTGAGAAATGAATAAAGGAATGAATATATGGATGCTAACGAAATGGTATCCCAACAGGGAAGATCCTCAACTTGGCATATTTATAAAAAAGCATGTTCAAGCTATTGGAATGAACAACAGGATTTCAGTTTTATATGTTCATTCTACCGAAAATATAAAGGGCACTTTTGAAATAATTAAAAACGAAGAATACGGTGTTTCGGAATTTATTGTCTATTTTAAAAAAAATGTTTCCTTAATAGGAAAGATCATCAATTTATTCAGGTATTTATCAGGTATGTTTATCGGCATTAGAATTCTTAAAAACAATTCACCAAAGCCTGACATTATTCATTCTTACATATTAACAAGAACAGCGGTTCTTGCATGGTTTCTATCCCGGACAAAAAAAATACCCTATGTTATTTCAGAACAGTGGTCGGGCTTTTTAACAGGAAGGTTTTTAACCGGTCATTCATTAAAAAAACTTGTAACTATATTTCTGGTAAGACATGCCTCGGGTATAAGCAGTGTTTCAACATTTCTATTCAAAAGAATGAATGAATGTGGATTAAAAAATTCTAACTACCATGTAATTCCCAACATAATAGAATCACCGGTAAAAACATTGCCGTCTTCAAAAAAAAATTACGTTTATATTTTAATGGTAGCAGACCTGGTTGATGAAATTAAAAACATAAGTGGATTAATACGGGCCGTAAATTCACTCAATACTGCAATTGATTTTCAAGTGCATATAATTGGCAGAGGGCCGGATGAAGAACATTTAAAAAGAATGGCAGATAGCCTTGGTTTATTAAACAGAAAAGTATTTTTTGAAGGACTTAAGACTAATGAAGAGGTTTATCAATTTCTTGGCCTATGTGATTTTCTGGTAATGAATAGTCGATATGAAACTTTTTCACTTATATGTGCTGAAGCCATGAGTTGCGGAAAACCGGTGTTAGCGACCCGATGCGGAGGACCCAATGAATTTGTGCAGGAAAAAACCGGAATTCTTATTGAACCGGGGAATGAAGAAGAGCTTAAAAAGAATCTTATTTTTATGCTGAATAATTATAATAAATATAATCCTGATGAAATAAAAGAGTACATAAGAAGCTTGTTTTCAAAAGAAAAAGTTGCCATTTCATTCATGAATTTTTACGAATCGGCTAAAATTTCAGGAGCTAAAAAACGAGACTAAAGCGCTCCAATTCACGCAAAGAGTTAAAATCTTCTGATTCTGACGAATTAATGACTAAAATAGCACCATTTGGACAGAAATCTGACATTGTTTTGTTTGTAAAAGACAAACCTTTACTTAAATTTGTCAACATTCAATTACTAATTCCCAAAACCCTAAATTTAAATACTAATGAAAAAAAGTTTACTCATTTGCCTGTCAATGGCTCTAAGCTTCGCCACGATTGGACAGGTTGCTAATTACTACCCTAATGGGTTTCGCAGAGCGCATCTCCCTGCAGCATTACAAAACAAAAGCATTACTGTTCATCGTAATTCTAAATTAATTGACAACCAGACACCTGTTATAACTTCAACAGGAGTTCCTCTTAAAATAGCAGGTCCTTTACAACCTGTAAACTTAGAGGATAATGTTGGTTGTACTTTTTACGATTTGCAAACTAACAATTCAATTTCCAATCGTATTGTTGTTAATGATGACGGAACTATTTCTGCAGCATGGACAACATCTCCCAACGCTTTAGTAAGTACTACTCCTCCATATCCAGATCGTGGAACAGGTTATCGTTATTGGGACGGTACAGCATGGAATAGCACGCTTTGTCCATCAACAAGAGAAGAAACTTCCCGGACCGGATTTACCAATATTGCAGTAACAGCATCCGGTGCTGAATTAACTATTGCTCACCAGGCTGTGAGTGGTACAGGAAATTTCAATAGAATAGCTGTGAACAGACGCGCTACAAAAGGTACCGGTACCTGGACTTTTTCGAATCCATGGGGTAATACATCACATGATACGTGGCCTAAAGCTTGTGCAGCAGGTGAGAATGTATATGTAATATTTCAGGGAAGCGGTGCAGGCGCAACAACAACGTCTTCACCTCCTGTAGTTGCAGGACAAAATGGTCCTATCTTTTTTGGTCGTTCAATAGATGCAGGAGCAACCTGGGAACCTAAGATTGTAATTCCTCAGATTGATTCAAATTCTTACGAAGGATTCGGAGGCGATAGTTATTCTATTGATGCACATAATAATGTTGTTTGTATTTCTTTCGGTGATACCTATACAGACATTGGTTTATTAAAATCTGTAGACTCAGGTGCAACCTGGACAAAAACAATCATTCAAACACATCCTATTCCTCATTATACTGATAGCATTAAAACAGATTTAAATGCTGATGGAATTAACGATACATTATATACTAATAGCGGTGATTCAAAAGTTTTAGTTGATAACGATGGAATGTGTCACGTATGGTTTTCGGGGCTTTTCTTTTGGAATGACTCTATAGGTGATGGGGCTTACAGTCTTAAGTGGGGAACCGATAGCTTAGAATACTGGAATGAAAACATGGCTACAGATGCATATGTTCCAATTGCAGCTACACAAGATTTTAGTGGTAATGACACAATAGATGTTCCTGTTGATACATTTACTACTTGCAACAATACATTACCATGGGGAAACTACGGTGGCGGATTAACACAAATGCCATCTGCCGGTATTGATAACAGCGGTAAAATTTATTTAACGTATCAGGCTCTTAATGAGTTAGCTGACACAACAAATTTCCATGAAATGCATCGCCATGTATATATGATGACATTACCATATCCTTATAATCCTACTGATTGGACATACCCTTACAACATCATTCCATCAATTGCAGATGGTGGTTATGGAGAATTTCAAGAAGGAGTATTTGCTTGTGTTGGAAGACATGTAGACGCTTATGCTCATGTTATCTACCAGCGCGACGAAGCACCTGGACACAGTTTAGCTTCTGATGGCTCATGTGATAAAGCGAAAAACCTGGGAAACTCCAGTGAAATAATTATTACAAAAGTGGATGTGGCTACTGTTGGTGTAAATACAACTACGCAAAACAATGTATTCGTAAGCCAAAATTATCCTAACCCTGTTAAGGGAATGACTTATATTAATATAGGCTTGAAAAAAGCAAGCGATATTAAGTTTGAGGTTTTTGATCTAATTGGAAAATCCGTATATTCTGAAAACAGAAAACAGGCTAATACCGGAACTCATACTATAAGCTTAAACACTGCAAGCTTCAGACCGGGAATATATACTTATTCTGTAACTGCAGATGGACAAAAGACAACTCGTAAGATGATTGTTCAATAAGTAATAACATTAATTAAAAAAACCCTTCGATTTTCGGAGGGTTTTTTTTTGCTCTATAGTCAAAATAAAATTCAGCCAGTTAAGCTGTACAATGATAAAACACTAAACAAGGTTAAAAAGATCAAGGACACCTGGAGTTCTGTGGGCCGTAAATCCCTCTGCGTACCTTGCCCCTATCGGTCGGCCCATTTCCATCGCTCTTGCAGCAATAAATTCCATAAATTCAATTCCGGAAATTGCAGTTTCAGGTTCTGAAGATTGCGGATCATAAAACTGAGAAGAAAATGCCTTTACGGCCTCTATTTTTTTTTCCCAAACTCTTGTAATATCGATTGCAAAGTCAGGCTTAATATGCCTATCCTGAATGTAGTGAAAAAGTGATTTAACATTCCACCTTTCCTGAAGTACATTGTTTAATTGTGTTTCAACCTTTATCAAGCCGGCCAGAAAAACAGCATTGGAAATAAGTACAGAAGCTCTTGCATGGTCGGGGTGACGGTCGTGACTGGCTGTAGCGAGGACAATTTCAGGACGGTATTTCCTTATTGCTGTAACAATTGCAAGCTGATGAATCTTGTCATTTAGAAAAAAACCATCGTCCATATTTAAATTCTCTCTAACCTGAATACCCATAATTTCAGCCGCTTTTCGGGCTTCCGAATCGCGGGCTTGCGCACTGCCGCGAGTACCTAATTCGCCCCTGGTAAGGTCAATTATTCCGCAGGTGTATCCCCTTTCCAAATGCAGAAAAAGAGTGCCGGAAGCGCCTAGTTCAACATCATCAGGATGTGCTCCAAAAGCCAGAATATCCAATTTCATAACTATTAATTTTTATCGTGCGTAAATTTAAGAAAACAATAAAGCAATACTGTATAGTCTGAATTTCTTTCTAATTTCGAGGCCTAATATAGTAAAGGCAATTATCAGCAAATACATGCAACAAATTTTTCATTTGATTGAAAAAGAAATAAACCTGGAATGGAAACAGAAATATGCATTCAATGGTTTGTTGTTATATGTCGGAGCCACAGTATTTATATGCTATCTCTCTTTCCGGGAAATCCTTGAAGTGCCTGTATGGAATGCTTTGTTTTGGATCATTCAGTTATTTGCCGGAGTCAATGCAATAGCCAAGAGCTTTCTCCAGGAATCCAGGGGAAGAATGTTGTATTACTATATTCTTGCCGACCCGAAAGCAATTATTCTGTCGAAGATTATTTATAACTTCCTGTTAATGCTTTTATTGTCGGTTTTCAATTTTTTATTTTACTCTCTTCTCATCGGAAATCCTGTCAGTAATACACCATTATTTTTGTTTACATTATTATTGGGGAGTATGGGACTTTCGTCTGTTCTAACAATGGTATCAGCTATTGCATCAAAAGCCGGCCATAGTGCAGCGCTAATGCCCATTCTTAGTTTTCCTGTTTTATTACCACTTTTAATGACGACCATAAAACTATCTAAAAATGCTATTGACGGACTTGACTGGGCAGCTAATCAACAATTGGTTATCATATTATTAGCTCTAAATATTATGGTTATTGCTTTGGGATATTTACTCTTTCCTTATATTTGGAAGGAATAATAAGAAACGTTTTCGTAATTTCGAATTAAATAAAAAATTGATGAAAGAAAATATATTACAAATAGCCTGGTGGAAATGGTTATGCGTAATACTTTTATTCTACACATACATTGCCGGTTTCCTGATTCCCGTTCCTCGCTTACCTATTTTGCATGAAAGTATTAGAAACCTTTTCTTTCATGTTACCATATGGTTTTCTATGATTATAATGATGGGGGCTTCGCTTATTTATGGAATAAGGTATTTGAATTCTAATAATATCGATCTGGATATAAAAGCTGAACAATGCACTTATACAGGAATCTTCCTTGGTATTATTGGAATTCTGACAGGAAGCGTCTGGGCTAAAAACACCTGGGGAGCCTGGTGGGTGAATGATGCAAAGCTAAATGGCGCTGCAGCAACAATGCTAGTTTACCTTGCTTATATTGTTCTTAGAGGTTCGGTAGATGATGAAATTAAAAGAGCCCGTCTTTCATCTGTATATGGAATATTTGCATTTACTATGATGCTTGTCTTTATCATGGTTCTTCCCCGACTGACAGTTTCACTGCATCCGGGAAATGGAGGAAATCCTGGATTTGGAGCTTACGATCTGGATAAAACAATGAGAACAGTATTCTATCCTGCTGTAATTGGTCAGACACTTTTGGCAACATGGATAACTGAAATTCTTGTTCGAATAAAACGATTAAAACAACATGACTAATATTATTTCCATGATAAAGAAAATTGCACTTTCTTTTCTTTCTATTCTGCTTTTTGTATCCGCTCCATTGGTATTGTTAGCCCAAAATAACGATGTTGAAATGGCCGATATTATGCATGCAAATGGTAAAATTTATGTTGTCGTTTCAGTTGTATCCATTGTACTATTGGCTTTGTTGATTTTTCTAATGATTATTGACAAAAAAGTCAGAAATCTGGAAAAATCAAGGAACTGGAGTTTCCGCGCAAACTGACCCACTGATTCCGCGGTAAAGAGGTCCACCCATTCCGCGGCAAAGTGACCCGCCCATTCCGCGGCAAATTGACCCCCCTAAAATTAACGAAGGCTCTGCTGTTTTGCAGACCATAATGA
>JANOVM010000076.1:0-31954 GCA_031417395.1 Bacteroidota bacterium
CGATTACTGGGTAATAAAAGTCGATAGTATAGGTAACCTGGAGTGGGGAAAATGTTTGGGAGGAAGCAACGATGAAGAAGTTTATTCAATTAAACAAACTCCGGACAGTGGTTTTATTATTGTCGGTTATTCGGATTCAAACGATGGTGATGTAACGGGTAATCATGGTGGCACCGACGCATGGGTCGTCAAATTGGGACCACCACCGCTTTCCACTAATGAAATTGAAAATCATTTATCAGATTTCTCAATTTCCCAAAAAGAAGATCAATTACAACTACGTTTTTTTTACAAACATAAAGCAACAGCAAATTGCAGCATCTTCGATTTAACCGGCAAAAAGCTTTTTGAAAAAAAAATTCAAATTAATGAAGGTATTAATCATCAATTTATTTCTTGTACCGGGTTTGCTTCAGGGGTTTATGTAGTAGATGTTGAAGGTGAAAAAATATCGCAGAAGATGAAGGCAATGGTTTATAGGGGTAATTGAATTGTATTCTTAAAATTCACAGGTTTAATAATTTTATGCTATGTAATTTATTTCTTAAAAGCTTATCTATTTTAATAACTCACCCTTTGCTAATCTTCAAAGATGTCATCGTCAACGACCCCGCCAAAACTTTATCGTTGAACAATGAAATTGATTCATCGTTTTCTTTTAATGCAAGCGCATACAGCAAAGGCAAATAATGTTCAGGCGTGGGAATAGCCAGAGAAAAAGCTTTACCCTGATCTTTGTAATTGATAAGCGATTGCATATTGCCTGAAAGAATAAAATTTTTCATTTTCTCTCTGGCCTCTAAAGCCCAATCGTATCCATAACCAATATCATTTATTCGTTGAAAATCGGCGAGACCAAGATTATGTACCATATTACCGCTGCCAATTATTAAAACGCCTTTCTTACGCAGGGAAGCAAGCTCTTTGGCAAGTTCAAAATGATAAGCAGGGGCCTGTGTATAATCGAGGCTCAATTGAAAAACAGGAATATCGGCATTGGGATAAAGATTTTTCACAACACTCCAGCAGCCATGATCGAGTCCCCATTTGTCGTCGAGGCCGACTTCTGTTTTAGTAATTGTCTTTTTTGTTTCGAGTGCAAATTCAGGACTCCCTGGCGCAGGATATTGCACCTGAAAAAGTGCTTCCGGAAAACCGCCGAAGTCGTGAATGGTGCGCGGCTTTTCCATGGCTGTTACGAACGTTCCTTTCGTTTCCCAATGGGCCGAAACGCACAATATTGCTTTGGGTTTTGGCAAAGACTTTCCTGTATTCCTCCATCCGGTTACGAATTCATTTTCTTCAATGGCATTCATCGGACTTCCGTGACCGAGAAATAAAACGGGCATTCGCTCTGTAGCGGATAAATTATCAATGGTATTACCGAATTCTTTTAATTTCATTGCATAAGTAGATAAAGGAAGCAGTGCCAGAAATTTCAAAAAGTTTTTTCTTTCCATAGATAGAGGTTGAATAATATTCTCCGGAATAGTATGGTGTTTCAGATGGATCAATAAAAATGAAAAATAAGAGAAATATAACGTTGTAGGAATGCCTTGTTGTAGCAAGTGCTTTTTCAGTCATTATAGTTTAAGTGTTAACGTTAAATGTCCACCAAGTCCTTGCTGAATTATTTTCATAAGTGTAGAAAGCCTAATGTCAGAGGAATTATTTTCAATACGAGAAATGTAAGATTTGTTTGTACCACATTTGTCAGCAAGTTCCTCTTGTGTCATACCTAGCCTAGTTCTTGCTTCTTCAAGCAAAACACCAAGTCGAAACGCTTCAAATTGCTGCTCCCACTGTTCGCGTTTTGGCCTCCCTTTTTTACCATACTTTTTGTCAAGTATTTGGTCTAATGTTGTAATTTTACTTTTTGTTTTCATCTATAAAGAATTGAAATCAGAAAAATTCTTTAGTAAGCTCTCTCGTTACTTCCCTCCATAAAATTTACAAATGCTTTGCTCACCACCCTGTTTCCGCCGGGTGTTGGGTAATTGCCTGTAAAATACCAATCCCCGCGGTGATTCTGACAAGCGCTATGCAAGTCTTCGATTTTCTGGAATATGATTTGTAAATTAGATTTGAAATTTTCAGGAGTTACCAATTCAGCAATCTTTGCACTAATCTGTTCCGGAGTGAATGGCTGATAAATCATACGAACAAAATTTTTCATTTCGCTTTTGTGCATTTCTAATTGTTCTTTGCACTTATGATAAACTTCGTCGATAATATGTTCCAGGTTATTTTCTTCAAGCAATTGAATGGCGGCTCGGAAAGCGATAAGATCTCCCATACGTGCCATGTCAATACCATAACAATCAGGGTAACGAATCTGCGGCGCTGAACTTACTACAACAATTTTCTTCGGACTGAGCCTGTCGAGCATTCGTAAAATAGAGTTCTTCAGTGTAGTACCTCTTACAATGGAATCATCAATGACGACGAGATTGTCTATGTTTTTATTTACTGTGCCGTAAGTTATATCGTAAACATGTGCAACGAGATCGCTTCTTTCGCTGTCACTGGTAATGAAAGTACGCAGCTTGGCATCTTTGATGGCAATTTTTTCTGTACGCGGACGAATAGAAAGAATTTCTAAAAGTTTTTCATCGTTTAAATCGGCACCGAGCGCTTTTATTTTTCTTTTCTTTACATCTCTCAGGTAATCTTCCATGCCATGCATCATTCCATAGAAAGCCACTTCGGCAGTATTGGGTATGTAGGAAAAAACAGTATTGCGAAGATCGTAATCTACAGCCTGTAATGTCTGCTGGCAAAGCAGTCGGCCAAGCTCTTTTCTTTCTTTATAAATATCAATGTCGCTGCCGCGTGAAAAATAAATGCGTTCAAAAGAACAACTCAGTCGTTGTGTAGGTTCATTAATTTTCTCCTCTGTTATCTTTCCGTTTCTTTTAATAATTAAAGCGTGTCCCGGTTTAATCTCATGAATAGAATCAACCGTTACATTGAAAGCAGTTTGTATGGCAGGACGTTCGCTGGCAACGACAACTATTTCATCGTCTTTATAAAAGTAAGCAGGACGTATTCCCGCCGGATCGCGCAATACAAAAGCATCTCCATGACCCAGTAAACCGGCAATGGTATAGCCGCCATCCCAATTCATAGAGGAGTTCCGGAGGATTTTTCCAAGATTAAGATGTTCTGCAATCAAAGGAGAAATTTCCTGTTTGCTGTTTCCAAGTTTTTTGAAATTAGCATACATTTCTTCGTTTTCTTCATCGAGAAAATGACCGATGTTTTCCATAACGGTAACTGTATCGGCTTTTTCTTTTGGATGCTGACCTAATAGAATGAGGTCGTTAAAAAGCTCATCCACATTGGTCATATTAAAATTACCTGCTACAACAAGATTCCTAGTCATCCAGTTATTCTGACGGAGAAAGGGATGACACGCTTCAATGCTATTTCCTCCATAGGTTCCGTAGCGAAGATGGCCCAGCCAGAGTTCGCCGGTAAAAGGAAGATTTTTTTTCAGCCATCTTGTATCCGATAATACAGCAGGATTCTTTTTTCCTGCCTCTTCTATTTTAAGTTGAATACGAGTAAAGATATCGGCAATAGCCTGTTTGTTATTTGACCGATAGCGGCTTATATAACGGGTTCCCGGTTCTACATCAAATTTTATGTTGGCTACACCTGCACCATCTTGTCCGCGGTTGTGTTGCTTTTCCATGAGAAGGTAAAGCTTATCGAGGCCATAAAAAGAGGTGCCGTATTTTTTCTGATAGTAGGGAAGCGGTTTTAAAAGCCTCATCAAAGCTATACCGCATTCATGTTTTATATTGTCTGACATCTAATGCAAAGGTACGTTTTTTACCTCTTTTTTTTACAAGATTATGCTTCTACTTCTTCCTCTTCAACCTTAACTTTTTCAAAGAGAATGGTGAAGGTATGGAGGCCATTTCTGTAATGATAATCAATTGTAAAATCCTGATGATCGACGATTTTCTTAACGATAGCAAGGCCAAGTCCAACGGAATCAGGAGCGTCTCCCTTCTTAAATCGTTCAAAAACCTCTTTTTCAGGAATAATTAACGGGTCTCCGCTATTGGCTATAGTTATGCCTTCCTGATTTAAAGTCACATAGAGATCGCCTCCTGTAACATTGTATTTGATGGCATTTGACAAAAGGTTGGTAAAAAGAATTCCTGCCAGATTAGGATTAATTTTAATTACAACGTTATTGTCAATATCTGTATGAACAACAATTTCCCTCGATGTAATAAAAAGTTCAAGATCTTCAAGATGTTTGTAAATCAAAGGACCTAAAGTCATGACCTGCTGTCCGGCATACTGATCGTTTTCAATACGCGTAAGCATGATCAGGCCTTTATTCATTTTTGAAAGCCGGTTTACAGAATCGAGTGTGCTCAATATTTGTGTGGCATGTTCTTCTGAAGAAGAATTTTGTAAAAGAATTTCAAGCTTTGAACGGATGATTGCAAGAGGTGTCTGCGTTTCATGTGACATGTTTTCTGTAAACTCGCGGAGGTTTCTGTAATCGCGGGCGACTTTATCCGTCAGTTTTTCTAATTCAATGTTTAGTGTATTGAATTCATCAACCTTACTCTTTTGAAATGAAACAGCACCACCTTTTTGTAAATCAAAATTTTTCAAAACATTTAAAGCTCGGTAAAAAGGGTTCCATACTCTGCTGGAAAACCATCGATTCAGAAAATAAAAACAGATTATAATGTCGACCGATACTAATAGTAAAGCGACAAAAATCCCGCTGATCAGTTTTTCGTTTTCTGTGAGTCTTCTCGAAATAGTTATTTTGTAACTTTTTCCATTGAGAAGTTGCTGATAGGAGAGCTTTCTATAAGGAACTTTTACTTTATCATACAAATCAAAAATAGCAGTATCTTTAATGGATACTTTAAAACTTGTAAACTTTTCAATCGGTTCAATTTCAATTCTGTCGCCTACAATAAAATGGATGCTCTGCAAATCTTTCTGAAGTGCAAGCTGCTTTTCAATTTCCTGCTTTTCAATTAGCATGTGATCGGAAACTTCTTTATCGACAACATATACTACACGATATGCCAGAAAAGTACTGCTCAAAAGAAGCAGCACAAGGGCAATGATAATGTAGTACCTGTTGGTAATATTCAGAAGTTTCATTCAGTAACAAATTTATATCCTACACCATAAACGGATTTAAAGTAGTCGTTGCCGCCGTTATCGGTTATTTTTTTTCTGAGATTTTTAATGTGACTGTAAATAAAATCAAAAGAGTCGGCCATATCGGCATGATCGCCCCAGAGGTATTCTGCTATGGATTCTTTTGTTAAAATTTTATTCTGATTGCTGATGAGATAAACAAGTAGTTCATGTTCTTTTTTTGTCAGACTGATCATTTTATTATTAACATACATGAGCATTTCATTGGGTATGACGCGCAATTCATTAAATACAATTTCATTTTTTTCCTGCGGACTTCTTCTTCTGACAACTGAACGTATTCTTGCAACAAGTTCAGGCATGTGAAAAGGTTTGGTTACATAATCATCGGCACCAAAATTTAATCCGATTAGTCTGTCATCCAGAGAGTTTTTCGCAGATACAATAACGACAGCGGTTTGATTCTCTTTTTTCTGCATCTCTTCAATTATTTTCAGTCCGCTGCCATCAGGAAGTCCAATGTCAAGTACAATGCAATCGTATTCTGAGCTGTCAATTTTTGTAATTGCTTCGGCCAATGTTGATGCTTTGTCGCATATCATGCCTGACTCTTTAAGAAAGGTTAGTATGGATTCTAAAAGTTGCTTTTCATCTTCAATAATTAGTATTTTCATAGCTTTTGTTGGTATTTGACTGGAATTTGTTGTTGTAAATTGATGTAATTAAAAAGATCAATAGTAAGAATCTATAATTTTTATCAATTATCTTTATTATGGTGAGAATGATTTTACAAAGTTAATGCATAATTTTTACGGCAGCGTCAACATAATGAAGAGAGAATTATGCAAGTTAAATTATAGAACGGAATAGAGTAAATTCAATTTCTTTCCGTTTAAAATTCATTTCAACCGACTTATTTCCCCGTTCAGCAATTATATTTACCTGATTAATTAGTTTTTTGCAAATTTTACACTATTATAACATAAATTCGCTCTTGAATATGATCAATAACCGAATAAAAACCATTTTATTTAATAGATTGTCTTATAGATTATTAACATCTATAATGATAAGCAGTGCTCTATTAATGAATTCTTGTAAGCATGATATGGATACTACCAATGTTCCTGAAGTTAAATTCAGCACAACGGTTCAGGGAATCTTATCCGCCAATTGTAATTTTAGCGGATGTCATGGCGATGGGGGTGGAGGCAATGAAGAAGAGACATTTAGTCTTGTAGGTTATGACGATGTAATTGAAAACGGAAAGGTAAAAGCCGGAGATGCACATTCCAGCGATTTATATAAAGTTATTTCCGGTCATGGTAAGAAAATGCCTCCTGATCCCAGATCACCTCTATCAGATGATGATGTAAAGCGCATCTTTGTCTGGATTGAACAAGGAGCAAAAAACAATTAATATTTATGAAAAAATTTTTCATTGCCATTGTTTTAACAATCCCCATTTTAAGCGGTTGTTATTACGACAACATGGATGAAATTCATCCTTCTCTTAATGTTGTATGCGATACAACAGGTACAATTACGTATACAAATGATATTGCTCCAATACTTTCTTCAAAGTGTAGTTCTCAGGATATCGCTTGTCATAAAGCAGGTAATGTTCCTGATATTATTCTTGATAATCCCGTAGATGTTCATAGCTATGTTCTTGACGGAAGCTTGATGGGAAGCATTCTCCACACTGCCGGCTTTAAGCCAATGCCAAAGGGCGGAGGTTTTCTTGACGATTGCAGCATTCAAAAAATTCAGGCTTGGATTAACAGGAATGAACCACTGTAATTTCTTTTATTGCACCGATAAATTTCAAAAGCAATTTTTATTCCATAAGGATTTTTTTAATAATCCGAAATAATCAATACAAACATGAGAAAACTATTTACCCTAATTGCAATTATAGTTAGTGTCCAGTTACATGCCCAGGATTTATTAAGCTCATTGGGTTCAGATCAAGAAGAAAAGGATTATGCAATAGCTACCTTCAAGACAACAAGGCTTGTAAACCAACATACACTTGAATCATTAGGAAAGCGCACCCTGGATTTTCGGATTTCCCACCGATTCGGTCCGGTAAATTCCGGTTCGTATGGTGCATGGGGAATTGATGGTCCGGTAAACATCAGACTTAGTCTTGAATACAGTCCTGAAGGAAGATTTATGTTTGGTATTGGCCGCAGTTCTTATGAAAAAAACGTAGATGGATTTTTAAAATATCGTTTGCTTCGTCAAACTTCAGGTAGTGGAATGCCAATGAGCATAACACTTTTTGCCGGTGCTTATTATAATGCTTTAAAAAACCAAACCATTAATGGTAATGATAAATTTGAATTCCGTTCTTCCCGTTTTTCATATTGTTATGAAATGATGATTGGAAGAAAGTTTTCGAAAAAGTTTTCTTTTCAGGTAGCGCCGTGGTTTGTACACTTCAATCTGGTTGAAAAAATTACGGATAAGAATGATGCTTACGGAATCTCAGGAATGTTTCGGTTTAAGTTTACAAACCGTTCAGCTATTACAGCAGAATATGGATATAGACTTAACGACTATTCTCCATCCAATAAATATTACGATACTTTTTCAATCGGTTATGAAGTTGAAACCGGCGGACACGTATTCCAGGTGCACTTCACAAACAGCTTTGGTTTGACGGAAGATCAGTTTTTTCCACGTACCGATACACAGTGGAATAATGCAGGAATTAGGTTAGGGTTTAATGTTTCGAGGGTGTTTACCTTATAAAGTAATTCTTCTCGTTTGCAATTCGAGTTATAAGGTTGTTCTTTTATGAGTACTTTGTGGTTAAATCAAACAATAATTAATCTAAGAAGGTAACTACGAAGAACTAAATCATCCAATAAAATCACTCCACCGTCAACACCTTACACTGCCTGAAAACTCCCTTTTCATTCTCAACCGTCAACTGATAAATGTAATTCCCATTACCAAAAGAATGTTTTTCTAAATCGAGAGGAATATTATGTTCACCTAAATCTAGATTCTGATTAATGAGTTCGATTTGTTTTTTACCCGTGACATCAAAAATTTCTATTTTAACTCTTGAAGAATTTTTCAATGTAAAAGGAATAACCGTATTTGTTTTAACCGGATTAGGAAAATTCTGACGAAGTTTAAATTGTCCTCCGGTTTCAGGTTCAAGATTAATAACACCACTTACCGGAACATTTATACCTATAGTAAGCGAAGCATCGTAACCACCGGAAGCATTTGGCGCAGTTGCAGCAATTTGATATTGTGTATTATTCATATCGCTGAAAACACCATCGTTGGAATTCGTTGTTGGATTTTGTCCGTGTGCTGAATAAGGAGGGAGGTTGTTAACCTGTGTGTTCATTGCATCAGGAAAACACAATTGAGAAGTAGCCGTTAATACTGAATTCAGGAAAACCTGGAAATGAATATGAATAGCACGTCCTGGGTACCAACCTGGATAAATGGTGGTAAATTGAACCTGGCCATTCATGTCTGTAATTTGTATTCCTCTGAAGAACGTATGACCCACATGATTCTGCGGTCCAAGCCAGCTTGACACATTGAAAGCAGAATAATAACCGTCTTTGTCGCAATGCCAAATATCGACGCGAACATTTGGAATTGGATTGCAATTATCATTTATGTTAACGACAGTAAGTGTTAGGTTCATAGGGATACCGGCATTTCCTTCGGTAATATCCTGGCGGAACATGCCAGGGTTATTGCTTAAATCGAAAGGGAATGGACCTGCTGTTTCTGAGGGAATTAAAATACATGTGTTCGCCGGAAGTGATGCTTGTGAAATTGCTTTTACAGCGGCATTTGTTTTAAGAATAGGAATCAAAGAGCCTACGCCGGCAATGCCTAGGCCTTTCAGGAAGTCTTTTCTTTTCATTTTTTTAAGTAATTAAAAGTTGTGGGTATATATTTAGATAAGGAAAGGGTTAATATGGTTGGGTTTTATTTCAAATTATCTACAATATATAAATATATTTTAATGATCCCAAATAATCGGTTCGATGTTTAAGGGTAGGAGGGTTAATTTTATTGCAGACTTTAACCACTGAGTACACGGGGGTCACAGGGATACACAGAGTTCGAATCTTTTTTAATCTCTTTGTGTAATCTCTGTGATCCTGGTGTACTTAGTGGTTAAACACCAACAGTTAGTAACTTAAGAAAGCAATTCGAAGAATAATTTAATTTAACTTAATATCCCCCCATATACGCCGGACAATCAGGTCCCGGACTAAAAGGACGTTTACAGAACTGGAATTTTAGTCCGACGAATAAATCAAAACTTTTTTCATCAGCAAGTCCAAGAGTTTGTAGCAGCCTGTCAGAGCCAATAACAAAAAACCGGTATCGAAATCCAACCCCCATTGAAGGTCGTTTATATTCAAAGAAAGAGAAATTAACATTCGCTTCATACCTTCTTCTTTCATAGCGAATAGAAGCATTAATCTGATTTCCCCTTGCAATTTCATTAGCAGTAAAACGAATTCTATTTACCCAGGAGAGGTTTGCAAAAAGATTAGCGCGAATCTGATAATCGAATTGAATACTTCCACCGAGCGGCAGCCACATATTAAAGTTTTTCGACTTTGTTTCACCGCCTATAATATTTACAAAATTTGTGTCGAGCGATTGAAAAGAAGTAAAAGCGAAAGTATCAACACCATTCCATGTTTGAGTAGTAGTCGCCTTCAATTCTGTTTTTCGTGTTTTATTGAAATAAAAAATAGTTCCCAGGTCAAGCAAAGAAAAGCCGAGACGGTATTTATATTTTTTTTGTTTATCGTTACTCATGTTACAATCAAAAGCACCGCGGTTTGGGTGATTGATGTATGTAAGTCCGACCGTTGTACTCAATCCCAAGCCCCGCAAACCAAAAATGGAACCACCGTTATCATTAATGGAATGACCGATGGTTTGATCCATAGAGTGAAAAAGAACCTGAGATGAATCGACAGAAGTAAAACTGAGCGACTTGTTATCAGCATAGAAAGCATTCATGCCCACTAAAATATTTCCTGTGGCAGCCCATTTAATAATATGGAATTCTGATTCGCGTAATATTTTTCCATAGGTACCGCCGAGTTCAATCCAGGAAGCATATGCATTTTTGAAAGCAGGAGAAACGACAGTATCACCAAATAATATTCGCGAATTAAACTTATTAGAAAGAAGCAAAGCAAGTTCAGGCGACATATTAACAGTGCTTACTTCTGTTCGTAAAGCAGAATGAATTCCCCATCCCGAAGTAGTTTTATTTCTGATATACGAAGGCCCGATTAACAGACCATGACCGAAAGAATTGTTCATCTGAGGATTTCTGGTAAAAAAATTTCTGTCGTCCCTGCCATAACCGGTAAGAGAATGAAAAATATATTTATCGCTTTCCAGCACATAGATATTTGTGTTTTCAGCAAACAGGTCGAGGGCAGCAAGGTTTATTTCATATTGATAAGGAGCACCAACGATAGTGGAGGGATTCAAAAAAATACCCATGTTACCGCTAAAGTTACTGTTGCTTATACCCCACATTTCCTGAGCTTTTGCGGGAAAAATCAAAACGGTTAAAACCGGAAAGAGGAGAAAATATTTTTTTAGCATTTTATAAATTTATTCAGAGAGAGTCAACAAAATAACAATTAATCGAATTCAATATTCTGTTTTATTTATGAGTTATCCATAATATTTTACACTATTCATACAGGGCTATATTTCGAAAGAGGAAAGTTTCGAGATTTTTTTAAATGGGAATGAAATAAATTGCAATTGAATTTATAGGATCAATTTTAAATTTTTGGGGAAATGGTTGTGGTTTGGATTAGTTCTTCGGCTGTGCTCAGGAACCAACCTTTGGCTGCGCTATGAAATCTTCCTTCGGTTATTCTCAGGAACTTTCTTTCGGTTACACTTAGGAACAATCTTACGGCTGTGCTCGGGAACCATGCTTCCGCGGTACTCTGGAACAATCTTACGGCTGTGCTCAGGAACCATGCTTCTGCGGTACTCTGGAACAATCTTACGGCTGTGCTCAGAAACTTTCTTTCGGTTACACTTAGGAACAATCTTACGGCTGTGCTCAGGAACCATGCTTCTGCGGTACTCTGGAACGGCCCTTCGGCTGCGCTCAGGGACCGGCTTTCAAATCTTTATTTGGCTTCGACTACGCTCAGCCGAGCATCTATATAGCATATATCATTTTCACTCATATATTGGTTTTATATGAAATATTGTGATACTAGCTTTGCAAAATGAAAGGATACATGTATATTTTAGAATGCGCGGATCAAACGTTTTATGTTGGTAGCACGAATGATTTAATAAAAAGAGAAAAACAAATTCAAGGATGGAGTAGACAAAAAAAGATAGCGCTCATAAATAAAAATATCAAGGAACTTAAGCTATTAGCTCAATGTCAAAATAATTCACATCACAAGAACTTCAATTCTAATACTTCTGAACAAAGCAACTCCTCGAATGATGTAAACAATTAAATCAGCACGCGGCTGAGCGCAGCCGAAGCCAAAATTAAAATTGATCCCCGGTCCCTGAGCGCAGCCGAAGGGCCGTTCCATAGCTTCGCTGAAGGATGGTTCCAGAGCGAAGCCGAAGGATGGTTCCATAGCTTCGCCGAAGAATGGTTCCAGAGCGAAGCCGAAGGATGGTTCCATAGCGAAACCGAAGAATGGTTCCAGAGCGAAGCCGAAGGATGGTTCCAGAGCGAAGCCGAAGAAAATACTATTTCAATGACAAAAATACCATTCACAATTAGAGCCTCTCGTATAATTCACAACTCAGAAAATAGAATTATGGTTTAGTTTTCTTTTGACAATGCAACTACATCCAAGCTCAAACAGATACCAGGTTCCAATCAAGTGTATAAAATAGTAAAAAGGGCTATACAAAATGGTATGTGTAAAATGGCTAAAGACAATGTACTTGGAAAACCCGAATCTTTTTCCCCACCGGCAGTTGGTTCATCCATAAAGAATTATTACATTCGTGATTGCACAAGAAGAGCCGTATGAATCGAGAGGTTCACCAACGGTTCTGTGAGAACGTGAGGGTGAAATTCCTTTGCGTGACTCGATTGTGCGCAACCTTAAATCGCTCCGAATGAACGACACTGCTAAATTGAAACTGACAAGCCCCGAAAGTCGGCAAAGCCGTTTGGCTATCCCTTCGCTAAATAAAATGAGAAGCAACGCCACCCACAAACCCGACACACAGTTGCTTCACATTTTAATTTGCCCTACGCACCCACTTCGATTGAACTTAATTGCTTTATTACTAACTATTGCATCTTTACATTACTAGCTTTACAAAATGATTTCAGATAATCTTTACATACTTCTTTAACATGAAAGCAACTTCAGCCAAAAAGAAATTGACTGCAAAAGCAGAAGTTAAAGAAAATTCTTTTCCAGTAGTTGCCATTGGTGCATCAGCAGGTGGATTGGAAGCTATGATGGAGTTATTAAAATATCTTCCGGGTGATACGGGCATGGCTTTTATTTATGTGCAGCACCTTAGCCCCGACCACAAAAGCATGTTGACTGAAATTTTGAGTAAGAAGACAAAAATGATTGTGCAGGAGATTGATGACATGGACAAAATAAAACCCGATAATGTTTTTGTCATTCCATACAACAAAGGAATTGAAGTAACAGACGGACATATCAAATTAATTCCCCGTTCAGAAAGCAGTGCCGCAATTTCTATTGACATTCTTTTCTCATCGCTTGCCGAAGCGCAAAAAGAAAGAGTTATTGGCATAGTTCTTTCGGGCAGCGCAAGCGACGGCACATTGGGTATAAAAGCTATAAAGCAACATGGAGGGCTAACTTTTGCGCAGGATAACACGGCAAAATTTATAAGCATGCCCCACTCTGCAATTGCTACAGGAGCAGTAGATTTTATTTTATCGCCAAAAGATATCGCACTTGAATTAACGCGCTTAAGCAAACATCCTCTTATAAAAATAATAGGCGTAAAAAACGGTGAAGAAGATTTAATTGAAAACAGCAATCCCGATTTAAAAACTATTCTAAACCAATTGCACAAAGCCACTGGTGTTGATTTCAGTGCATATAAAATGAACACCATTAAGAGGCGCATCATTCGCAGAATGTTGTTATATAAAATAACGCAACTCAAAGAATATGCAAAACTCCTTTCGCAGAAAAAAGAAGAAATAGATATTCTTTACCAGGATTTATTGATTAATGTAACCAGTTTTTTTCGTGATACTGACACACACAAATATTTAAAAGAAAATCTTTTACCGAAGTTGATAAAAAGAAAAAAAACGGGAGAGTCTCTGCGGATATGGGTTACTGCATGTGCCACAGGCGAAGAAGCCTATTCCATTGCCATGATGTTGCTCGAAATTCAGGGAAGCCAGACAACCAGTATACCCGTTCAGATTTTTGCTACCGACCTTAGCCAACAGGCAATCGGCAAAGCCCGCATTGGCATTTACGCCAAAAAGGAATTGGAAACTGTTTCGCCAAAACGCATACAGCGTTTTTTTACAAAAGATAATGGCAGCTTTCGAGTTAATAAAGCTGTTCGTGATATGTGTGTGTTTGCTCCGCACAATATTTTACACGATCCTCCTTTTTCACGCCTCGATTTTATCAGTTGCTGCAACCTGTTTATTTATTTCGATACTGCTGCACAAAAAAAAGCTGTCAACACTTTTCATTACGCTTTAAATGATGATGGATTTTTAATGCTCGGCAAATCTGAAAACATCAGTCAGTCAGCAAACCTTTTTACGGGCTTCAATAAAAAGTATAAAATATTTTCACGCAAAACAAATTCAGGCACCCGCACATTGCCTTCACTATCACCACGCTTTGCACAACAAGGTGTTCCCGAAAAAAATATTCCGATAAAGAACAAAAACAAAATACCAAAAAACAGTTCCGTTAATCATAACGGGCTTGACAATGCCATTGATGCCGTGCTTATTTCAGAATTTATGCCTGCAAGTGTTGTCATTAATCATCAAATGGAAATAGTGCAGTTTAGAGGCACCACCGATTTATTTCTAACCCACCCCAAAGGCAAAGCCACTTTTAATATTTTAAAAATGGCACGACCTGAAATTGCTTTTGAATTGCGTAACGCCATTTCAAAAGTGATAAAAACAAAACACCGCATTCGCAAAAGCGGAATAGAAATAAATCCCGCAAAAAGCGGGACAGATGTAAGAAGTATAAGTGTAGAAGTGGTTCCGCTTAAAATAGCCCCGACAATTATCGGGGCGGATGAACCCCTGCTTTTAATTCTTTTCACGGAACAGGAGCACACAGAAATTTATTCGCAAAATAATAAAGGCGGAAAAAATAATTCCCTTGCAAAGGACCGAAGGATAAAGAAATTAGAACTTGAATTAGCAGATGCACATGCTGATGCGCTTGCCATCTCACAGGAGCAGGAAGCATTTACAGAAGAACTGCAAAGTGCCAGCGAGGAAGTAGTATCGAGCAACGAAGAACTGCAAACCGTAAACGAAGAATTAGAAACTTCGAAAGAAGAAATAGAAAGTGCCAACGAAGAACTTACCACCACCAACCAGGAATTACAAACGCGCAACGACCTGCTCAACGAATCGTATGAATATTCCCAAGCCATTACTGCCACCATACAAGAGGCGATGATTGTGTTAGATAAAAACCTTCGCGTAAAATCTGCCAACAATTCTTTCTATAGAATATTTGGTGTGAAGGAAGAAGAAACAGAAGGAATGTTTTTATTTGATTTAGGAAACAAGCAATGGAACATTCCAAGCTTGCGCGAATTTCTACAAGAGGTTGTTCCAAAAAATTCCCACTTCCACGATTTTGAAGTTTCGCACAACTTTCCGCAAATAGGCGAAAAAATAATGCTGCTCAATGCAAGTCGCATCATTCAGAAAAGGCATGGCGAAGAATTAATTCTTCTCTCTATAAATGATGTTACTGAGGTAAGGAAGAAAGCACTGGAACTTCTTGCCGCAGAAAACAAATACCTGAGCCGGTTTCACAACCTGCTGCAGCTAACACCGGTAGCCATTGCTATTTATCGCGGCAGCAATTACATAGCTGAACTCGTCAACGATTTGGCTTTGGAAATACTTAATAAGGACAAGAACTTAATAGGCAAGCCCCTCTTTCAATCAATGCCTGAATTGGAAAGTCAGTTGAAGCCGGCTTTTGATAAAGTAATGCAAAGCGGCATTCCTTTTCATGCCAATGAATTTGAAGCAACAATTTTAAGAAATGGTAAAAACGAAAAAACATATTTCAAAACAATTTTTGAACCGATACGGGAAGATGATAATACTATCTCAGGTGTAATAGTGGTAGCCATCGAAGTAACCGACCAGGTTTTATCGCACAAAAAAATTGAAGACAGCGAAAAACGCTACAACCTGATGTTGATGAAATCGCCATTTGCTTTTGCTATACTTAAAGGAAAAAACATGGTGATAACCCTTGCCAACGATTCCGTAAAAGAAGTGTGGGGAAAAGGCAAGGACTTGGAAGGAAAGCCTCTACTTGAAGTTTTACCCGAGATTAAAGATTCCGAATTTCCGGGTTTGCTCGATAAGGTTTACACCACCGGCATTCCCTTTAACGGAAAAGAGGTGCTTGCTCCAATCTTGCGGAATGGAAAACTGGAAGATGTGTATTTCAATTTTGTTTACCAGCCTTATCTGGAAGCAGACGAAACTATTTCGGGTGTTACCGTTATTGCTTACGAAGTAACTGAGCAGGTTATTGCAAAACGGAAGATTGAAGAAAGCGAACAGCGATTACGCTTAGCCACGCAAACATCAGGAGTAGGTATTTGGGAATGGAATGTGATTACAAATAAAATTAAGTGGGATGCACAGATGTTTCATATATATGGCGTAATTCCAACAGCCGATGGATTTGTAGATTATTCTACTTGGCTCAATGCCGTGGTCACCGAAGACCGTGCCGACGAGGAAAGAATATTGCAGGATACAGTAAGAAATATAGGGAGCGGCAAGCGTTCTTTTAAAATTATTAGGGCGAGCGATGGTATGCTAAGTGATATAGAAGCCATAGAAACCGTTCGTGCCAATGCGGAAGGAAATGCCGAATGGGTGGTGGGAACTAATTTGGATGTAACCGAGCAGGCAATTGCAAAAAGGAAGATTGAAGAAAGCGAACAGAGGTTTCGCAATCTTATTTATACATCTCCATCAGCCATCGGCATTTTATTAGGAGAAGATTTGGTTATCACTACCGCTAATGAACCCATTATTGAAATTTGGGGAAAAGGGAAAAAGATAATGGGTAAGAAATATTTTGAAGCGTTACCCGAACTGGCAGAACAGGGATACAAGGAAGTTTTTAACCAAGTGTATAAAACGGGAATACCTTTTAATGCAATTGAAACGCCTGTAAGCATTTTGCAAAATGGAGTAACAACTCTTAAGTATTATAATTTTATTCTTTATCCGCAAAAAAATATAAATGGCGAAATAAATGGCATTGGCATTATAGCCACAGAAGTAACCACACAAGCGGAGCAAAATTTAAGAATAAAAGAAAGCGAAAAAAAATTCAAAGAGCTCGCTGAATTAATGCCGCAAAAAGTATGGACTGCCGATGCTGAAGGCAACAAAAATTATTTCAATAAAACATTGCTCGACTATACAGGAATGTCTTTCGAAGAATTAAAAGGCGAGGGATGGAAAAAGATTATTCATCCCGATGATTGGGAGCAAGACGAAAAGAAATGGAAGGAATCTGTGAGCACAGGAAAGAAATACCAATCAGAAAGCAGGTTCCTCAGTAAAGATGGAAAATATATGTGGCATCTTACTCTCGCAGTGCCGTTAAAAGATGAGCAGGATAATATCATACTATGGATAGGTTCTAAAACAGAAATTGACGAACAGAAAGAAGCTAAAAGCAAAGCTGAAGCTGCCAAGCTTGCAGCCGAAGAGGCCATGCAGGCTAAGCAACAATTTTTGAGCAATATGAGCCACGAAATTCGTACTCCATTAAATTCCATTTTAGGATTTACAAATGTGTTATTGAAAACCGAATTAGGAATAGAGCAAAAGGAATTTGTACAAGCTATAAAAACAAGTGGCAAGTCTTTAAATGTACTTATAAACGACATACTTGATTTGGCAAAAGTAGATGCCGGTAAAATGACATTTGAAATACAGCCATTTGAAATTCGCGCTATATTAAAATCAATTATACATTCTTTTAAACTGAAAGTAGAAGAAAAGAATTTACAACTTGTAAAAGAATACGACAGCAAAATACCATTAATGCTATTGGGCGATTCAGCAAGATTAAATCAGATTATTATAAACCTTATAAGCAATGCTATAAAATTTACACACAAAGGAAAAATTGTGCTAAGCGTAAAATTACTAAACGAAAACAAAGAAAATGTGACCATTGAATTTGCTGTTACCGATACCGGAATCGGTATTGCTGCTAACAAAATAGATTCAATTTTTAAACTTTTTGAACAGGCAAAAACCGGCATAGCTAACTCTTATGGTGGAACAGGATTGGGGCTTGCTATTGTTAAACAATTAATAGAAGCACAGGGAGGAAGTATTAGCGTAAAGAGCAAACCCGGTGAAGGTTCAACATTTAGTTTTATTCTGCCTTTTGGAAAAACAAATATAAAATCAGAAGAAGAAATAGGAATACTAAAACCGGATCCGGAAATTAAAAACCTGCGGGTACTAGTAGCCGAAGATGTTGCATTAAATCAATTACTCATCAAAATTATTTTAAGTGATTTTGGGTTTGAATATGAAATTGTAAGCAATGGAAAACTGGCAATTGAAAAATTGCAAACCAATACCTATGATATTATTTTGATGGATTTACAAATGCCTGAAATGACTGGGTTTGAGGCTACAGAATACATACGCAAAACAATGAAATCTCAAATTCCAATAATTGCTTTAACAGCAGATGTAACCACAGTAGATGTTTCCAAATGCAAAGAATTTGGAATGGACGATTATATTTCCAAACCTATTAATGAAAACTTATTATACAGTAAAATAGTCGCGTTAGTAAAAGGGAAACAATAATTATAGATAAACAAATGGAAATCCCATTGAACAAGATCAGTGCGGACTTCAAATAATGCGATTTCGACCGAATAACAAGGCAGCGCATAACAGCAGTAGCCGTTGCACAACCCCATAATAAATTCAAAATAAAAAGTCGCTCCTTTTATCTTTTATGGAGGATTAGTATACGTTGAAAATAATTTTGCTTGTAATAAGAATTATTGGTAAGAAAAACATTCCTCAAACTATCTTTCCCTTAATCGCTTTCGCCACCGCTTCCGATTTTGAATGAACCTGCAACTTCTTGTAAATGTTTTTGATGTGACCGTTTACTGTTTCGGGACTGATGAAACAGGATTCAGCAATCAATTTATAGCTCATTCCCTGCACAAGATATTTTACAACTTCTTTCTCCCTGTCTGTAAGGTCAAAATCATTCACTGTTTCTGCTGACGTTTTATGTTTTACCATCTTCAGTACTTTTCTTGCTATGCTTGGTGTCATTGGCGAACCACCTTCATAAACTTCTTTAATCGCAGCAAGCATTTGAATCGGAGGAGTGCTCTTTAGAATATACCCTTCTGCTCCGTTGCAAATAGACTGAAATATTTTATCGTTGTCATCAAAAATTGTCTCCATCAGAATTTTTACTTCAGGAAATTTTTCCTTCGCGATGAGAACCGCTTCTATGCCCGATATGCCGGGCATTTCAATATCCATAAGTATAACATCAGGGTTTGTTTGCCTGATGTCATTTACAATGTCAGTACAGTTGGCAAACGCACCTGCACATTCAAATCCGGGACTGCCATTAATAAGCTGGAACAATCCTTCACGTAAATTCCTGTTGTCTTCAAAAATAATTACTCTTAATGTTTTCATGCTTTAAAAATTAGTTCAACGTTTGTTCCGCTTCCTTTTTCTGATTCTATTATCAATTGGGCTTTCATCTCTTCCGCGCGGTTTTTCATATTGAGCAAGCCGTTACCCTTTGATGTCTGAGCAACGTCAAATCCAACTCCGTTATCCCGGACTGCTAATTTTATTAAACCGTTTTCATTTGTGAGGGTTATGGATGCGCGCGTTGCTTGCGAATACTTTACAAGATTGTTGAGCGCTTCTTTAAAAATCAGGTAAAAATTTCTTCTCGACTCCAGGGTAAGTTTTGTCTCATTTAAATTTTCATCTGCCTGAAATGTGTGTTCAATATTTTTTGCCTTCAGCAAATTGTACGCAAGCGTGCCCATGCGTGAAATGATATTTTCAAATGTGTCATTCTTCGGATTTATCGTCCAGACAATATCACTCATCACTTCAATTATTTTTCTTGAAGCATCTCCAATCTGTTCCAGTTCATCAACCACAGCCGGAGATTTTTGTTTCGCCACTTCGCTGTAAACCGAAATACTGTTTAAGGTAGAGCCGACATCATCGTGAAGGTCGCTTGCAATTCTGTTACGGATGTTTTGCAGCTTTAATTTATTCGCTATCTTGAAATTGTTATAAATAAAAAATGAAAGGATCAACAACAAAGCAAGTCCACCAATGAAAAAATTCTTTAGCAACTTTTGTTTTTTGATTTCTACATCTGCCACTGCCAGTTGCTTTTCGTTCTCAGCTTTAGTTACGGCTTCTTTTTTATCAAACTCATAATTCATTTCCAATTGAGTTTGCTTTTTCACTTTCTCTTCGTTGTTAATGCTGTCTCTGGCAGCTAAAAATTGTATATGATATTCATAAGCATTTTTCCAGTCGCCTTTTTTAGCATAGAGTTCACTTAAATAATTATTATCATCTTTAATTAAATCCAATGCTTTAATTTCTGTTGCAAGTTTTAATGCATTGTGCAGATATTTTTCTGCTTCTGATAATTTATTTTGTTTAGTATAAAGCGAGCCAATGTTTCCGAGAGTTGTTGCTATTCCGTATTTATCATCGAGTTCTTGAACAATTTTCAACGTCCTGAAACCATAGTCAATGGCTTTTGGATAGTCGGCTTGCTCACCATAGACAATACCGATGTTGCCGAGTACCATGGCAATATAATTTTTTGCTCCCAATTCTTCATCTATCTTAAGAGCCCTGAAATAATAGTCAAGGGCTTTGGGATAGTCGGCTTGCTTCATATAGATAACCCCGATGTTGCAAAGTGTGGAGCCAGTTAAACTTTTTGCTCCCAATTCTTCTTTAATTTTCAGTGCCTTGAAATAATAGTCAAGGGCTTTGGCATAGTCCCCTTGCCCATCATATACAACCCCAATATTGCCGAGAATTCCTGCGATTTTATTTTTATCTCCCATTTCTTCTGCAATTTTCAATGCCGTCAAATAATAACTCACCGCTTTCGAATAATCGCCTTGCATTTGATAAACGCTTCCGATGCGCCCAAGTGCTGTTGCTTTTCCTTTCTTGTCATTTAATTGGTCCCACAAGACAATAGCTTTTTTGTAATTTTCAAGAGCAAAACTGTATTCACCTTTCAGAAAGTTGAACCAACCTAATTGATTATATGAATTTGCAATTCCTTTTTTCCATTGTTTTTTTTCTGCAAGCTGCAATGCCTGTGTGCTAAGCAAGGTAGAAGTGTCGGGGTTGATGTTCATCAATTCCCATCCGAGGGCGTTGAGTTGATTTACTTTGTTCGTATCCTCCTTTGCCGTTTTCAAAACATTCAGCAGCGAATCAACCTTCTGTTGATTCTGCGCCTGGGCAGAATTAAATAAAACTCCAAAGAGGAATAAAATGGAAATAAGACAGAGAAAATTTTTCATAGCTTATGCTTCAATTAATTTAGCGCTTTAAAATTTTGCAATAAAAACTCTGCAAATGTAACTTGTTTCTATTTCATTTGAAACCCCTTGAACATGGTGTTTTATTCTACTTGCATCAGCAAAACACCATGTTTATGGCATTGCACTGCTTTTTTGTTCTCTCCACCTTTGTCACCGTTCAAATAAACAATAATTTATTCTTACATCCCGTCCCGATAGCTATCGGGATCGGGACTAAAACCAAAATAAAATGAAAACAAATTACTTAATAATTGTAGCTGCATTCACTTGCTTTTTAGGAAATGTAAATGCACAATCCCCCAATTGGCAATGGGCAAAATCAATGGGAGAAACAGGTTCAGATTATGGTAACTCTATAACTACCGATGCTTTCGGCAATGTTTACACAACAGGTTCATTCGCGGGAACAGTTGACTTTGACCCGGGCGCCGGTGTATTCCAATTAACCGGCGGAGGTGGATTCATTTCTAAATTAGACAATTCGGGTAACTTTATTTGGGCAAAAGCTATAGGTGGTGGTGGTTCCTCCATAGCCATTGACACGGGAGGAAGCGGGGATATTTATACAACAGGTATTTTCAGTGGAACAGTTGACTTTGACCCGGGCGTTGGAACTTTCAATTTAACTTCAGCGGGGGTAATGGCCATTTTTATTTCCAAATTGGACAGCTCGGGAAATTTTGTTTGGGCGAAACAATTTAGCGGCACCAATGGGGTTAAGGCTGCCAGTCAGTCCATAACCATCGATGCGTCAGGAAGTGTTTACACCACAGGTCATTTCCAGGGAACCTATGACTTTAACCCTGGCGTTGGAACTTTCAATTTATATTCATCGCAACGTGGAATTTTCATTTCTAAATTAGATAGCTCGGGCAATTTTGTATGGGCAAAAGCAATGAGCGGAATATATGACGCTTATGGTTACTCCATAGCTCTTGATGCTTCGGGCAATATTTACACTACGGGTAGTTTTGTAGGAACAGTTGACTTTGACCCTGGTACGGGAACATTCAATTTAATTTCCCCCACATCCATTAACAACTACCCCTCTGACATTTTCATTTCCAAATTAGACAGCGCAGGCAATTTTGTTTGGGCAAAGCAAATGGGCGGTACAGGTGATGATATTAGTTTGTCAATAAACATTGACCACGGAGGAAGCGGGGCAATTTACACCACAGGTTTTTACTCGGGAACAGTTGATTTTGATCCAGACGCAAGTGTCGGGAACGTATTCAATTTAACCGGCGGAGGTAATTTCATTTCCAAATTAGATAGCTCAGGTAATTTTGTATGGGCAAAAAGAATAGGCGGTGGATTATTCGGGGGTCATAATTTTGTTGGTCATGCTAGTGGTTATTCCATAGCCACCGATACTTTCGGTAATGTTTACACCACAGGTACTTTCGTTGGAACACAGGACTTTGACCCGGGTGCGGGAACATTCAATTTAACTTCGGCCGGCGGGACGGACATTTTCATTTCCAAATTAGACAGCTCGGGCAATTTTTTTTTGGCAAAAGCAGTAGGCGGAACAGGTTATGATTATGGTGAGTCTATTGCTCTTGATGCTTTCGGCAATGTGTATGTAGCAGGATATTTTAGGAGCACCTCCATAATGTTTGGTTCCATGACTTTTACCAATGCCGGTGCCAGTAATACTTCTGATATATTTATTGCTAAATTAGATACAACAGTTGTTACGGGAACTAATGAGATAGAAAATTTTGATAATAGTATTTTACTTTTTCCCAACCCCGCTACTAATCATTTCACTATTGCTTTAGGAAGCGACAACAAAAAAGCTGAAGTAACTGTCGCTGACATTTCAGGAAAAATAGTTTACACAACAAATGCCAATGAAACAAATAAGATAGAAGTGAATACATCTGAATTTGCAGAGGGAATTTATGTTGTTCACATTCAATCAGCAGATTTTATGCTAGCAAAAAAACTTGTCATTGAAAAATAAATTTATCCCGATAGCTATCGGGACTAAAAAATTAACAAAATGAAAAAAAATCTACTTAAAAAGATTTCTGCCTGCCTGCCGTTAGGCATTGCTTACATAGTTACAGTCCCGATAGTCCCGATAGCTATCGGGATCGGGATTATGTTTTCTGCAAGTGCAAATGCACAGATTGTTTATACGGATGTAATTCCGGATTCAACAATGTTGGATAATTTACCTATTGGACTAAATACAAAAAACTATAATCTTGATTTAGATAATAACGCGAATGATGATTTCATTTTAACAGCCTATTACGGCCCATCTATTTTGGGGGGAACGCCCAGCATGGTATATGCCAGTCCATTAAACGGCAATGCTCTAAAAGATACTTTGACTACCGGTAATGTTCCCATTCCTTTACAATTAAATGCCGTAATTGACAGTAACCTGTTATTACAACAATCCTGGCAAACATCGGGAAGTCATACTTTGAGAGAATCGGGTGGTATAGGGCCTGTCGGGCTATGGAATAATTTATCAGATTATTATTTAGGATTAAGATTATTACAATCAGGACAAACATACTATGGTTGGGTGAGATTGCGTGTTAATGTAACAAGTTCTTATGCCTCTGTTATTGTAAGGGATTATGCTTACAACTCCATTCCAGACCAACCCATCCTTGCCGGACAAACAACTGCCACAGGAATAATTGAAAACTCTTTTACTTCATCCGTAAATCTTTTTCCCAATCCTGCAACAAATCTATTGACAATTGATAATGGAAAATTGACAATTGAAAATGTGATAATTTATGAAATGTCCGGAAGAAAGGTTTACAGTGAAAATCACCACAACACAAACACTAATTCCGAAATTACTATTGATGTTTCAAAAATTCCGGCGGGAGTTTATATTGTTCAAATTAAGTCAGCCGATTTTAATGCAACGAAAAAACTTGTCATTGAAAAATAAATTTAATTCATCCCGATAGCTATCGGGATTAAAAAATTAACAAAATGAAAAAAAATCTACAAAAAAAGTTTTCTGCCTGCCTGCCGGTAGGTATGGCTTTCATCATTACAGCAATAATGTTTTCTGCAAGTGCAAATGCACAGATTGTTTACACAGATGTGGTTCCCGACAGCCAGATTGACAGCACCAACATCATTTATCATTTGGATCTGAACACTGACGGGATCACAGATTACAACATCACCTACACAACATTAACGCAAACTATAACATGCGGAGGAACTTATCTCCGTACGTCCTATATAATCGAAGTCGCTCCCCTCGATTCCAATGAAGTCGGAAGGGATGTATCCGGCGGTAATGGTTTTCCCACAGCCCTTCTGTTGAATTCAACGATTGACGGCACCTCATTTACCTGGCTAAATGGTGGCAGCCGTGGGTTGGCCATGTTAGGATGGACTTGTGGGGGTCCGACTTTGATGCAAGTGCATTCATATTTGGCTTGCAACTTTTTGAATGCCAGCAGTAAATATCTTGCTCTGAGGCTGCATGTGGCATCACAGGTTTATTACGGCTGGGTCAGACTATCCGTTGCAAGCGGAGTGATTAATGCAACCATATTTGATTATGCCTATAATTCTTCACCGGGCCAACCCATCCTTGCCGGAGAAACAACTGCCACAGGAATAATTGAAAATTCTTTTGCTGCATCAATAAATCTTTTTCCCAATCCTGCCACCAACCATCTTACCATCGCCTTAGGTAGCAACGACAAAAAAGTTCAAGTAACTATTGCTGACCTTACTGGAAAAGTAATCTCGATAGCTATCGGGACTACCATTGCAACAGATCCCGATAGTCCCGATAGCTATCGGGATCAGGAACAAAAGGTAGAAGTGGACACAAAAGATTTCGCAGAGGGAATTTATGTAGCGCAAATTCAAACAGGAGAATTTATCGAAACGAAAATATTTATCATAAAAAAATAAAGTTATCTAATTTAAAAATTCAAACAAAATGAAAAACCAAACTACAAAAAAGCTATTCGTTTTCATGCTGTTAGTGAGTGGGATGTTTTCTCTCACAGTTGCAAAAGCACAGATTATTTACACAGATGTAATTCCGGATTCAACAATGTATTGTAATGCCCCTACTCTCCCTTGCAATAAAACCTATAATCTTGATTTAAATAATGACGCGAATAATGATTTCATTTTAAAATCCCACGCTTGGAATTTTATGGTTGGGGGAATACCATATGATAATGGTGTATCTGTCAGTCCATTAAATGGTAATGCTGTAAAAGATACTTTGGTTAGTTCCGATACTGTTTCAATTCCTTTACAATTGAATGCCGTAATTGACAATAACCTGTTATCACAACAATCCTGGCAAACATCGGGATTAAATAGTATGAAAAATACGGCTTGGAATGGTTCGGGTCATGGGATGGGTCATTCAAGTCATGGGTTATGGGATAATTTATCAGATTATTATTTAGGATTAAGATTATTACAATCTGGACAAACTTACTATGGTTGGATAAGATTACGTGTTGATGTAACAACCGGATATGCCTCTATTATTATACGGGATTATGCTTACAACAGTATTCCCAATCAACCCATTCTTGCCGGACAAACAATTGCCACAGGAATAATTGAAAATTCTTTTGCTTCATCAATAAACCTTTTTCCCAATCCCGCTAATAACCATCTCACCATTGATTTGGGTAACAACTACAAAAAAGCTGAAGTGACCATCACCGACATTACCGGAAAAATAATTTACACTACCCTATCAAGAAATACACAAAATGTAGAAGTGAATACACAAGAATTTGCTACCGGAATCTATGTTGTACAAATTCAATCAGAAGATTTGATAGAAACGAAAAAACTCATCTTGAAAAAATAAATTTAATTCATCCCGATAGCTATCGGGATTTAAAAAGCAACAAAATGAAAATAACTTTACTAAAAAAATTTTCTGCCTGCATGCCGATAAGCATGGCTTTCATCGTTACAGTCCCAATAGTCCCGATAGCTATCGGGATCGGGTTGCTATTTTCTGAAAGTGCAAATGCACAGATTATTTACACGGATGTAATTCCGGATTCAACCTTGTACTGTCAGTGTCAGGTTCAAAACTGTTTTGTCACTAAAAGCTATACTCTTGATTTGAATAATGACGCGAATAATGATTTCATTTTAACAGCCAATTTGATGTCTTTTAATGCGATAAGTAACGGCAGTGTAAGTATAGTTCCGCAGGTAAATAATACTTTTATTACTACATCTCTCAATACTGTTAAAAAACTTGTTCTTGGAGATACAATAAGTTCAAGCCAGGCATGGCATGATACCACATTCCAGTATTTAAAAAAGTGGAATTACCTACCCGGTAACCCACCTATACTTAAAGACACAGGGGAGTGGGATACTGTAGTAGATGGCTATATTGGTTTGCAGTTGATACACGCTGGTCAAACTTACTATGGCTGGTTGCGGATAAATGTTGATGTAACATATTCTTCTGCATCTTTTACTATAAAAGATTACGCATACAACTCCATCCCCAACCAACCCATCCTTGCCGGACAAACAATTACCACAGGAATATTTGAAAATTCTTTTGCCTCATCAATAAATCTTTTTCCCAATCCAGCCACAAATCATCTCACTATCGCTTTACCTAACGCAAACGAGAAAGTTGAAATTATTATCACAGATATTACCGGAAAAATAATTTACACAATCACTGCAACAGATCCCGATAGTCCCGGTAGCTATCGGGATCTGGAACAAAAGATAGAAGTGAACACAAAAGATTTTGCAGAGGGAGTTTATGTTGTGCAAATTCATGTAGCAAATTTGATTACAACAAAAAAACTTGTTATTAAAAAATAAATTCAATTCATCCCGATAGCTATCGGGATTAAAAAATTTATCAAATGAAAAAAAATCTACCAAAAAAATTCTCAGCTTTCATCGTTTGGAGAAAAGCTGCCTATAATTGCAGCTACAAGACATTCTACATTAGATTAAGATAAATTACAAGCTCAAATGTGCGAATGATGTAACTTAATATCAAAGTTGTGTAACTTATAACCCTTAGGGAATGTTCATTTTTGTTATATCAAAACTAATGGAAATGGGTGATATGGACAAATCAAAATGTAAAATGATGATGGGTTCAATGCAAGAGCACCCGAAGGGAATGGAATCAATGAAAGATATGGGCATGTGTAACATGAAAGTAAAATATGTGTTGGAAGGAATGAGTTGTGGCGGTTGTTTGAATAATGTGAAGCATGTTTTGTTAAAAGTTCCTGAAGTTACAGAAGCAGTAGTTCAATTGAATCAACCAAGCGCAGTTATCACTATGAACAAATTTATTAATGTGGATGAATCACAAGCCCAACTTACAAGGTCAGGACATTATACAATTAAAGAAACTTTTGATAATTAAAGATGATGCACGATAATTCTTGGGGAATGAATTGGGGAATGGGTTATGGCATGTGGATTATTCCGATTGCCCTTATCCTTATAGTATTATTTGCTTTAAGATACAGAAGGAAAAAATAAATTCAGTATGAAATGCAGGATAATTGGTTATCAATTTTACCACCCATTATCACCATTGTAATTGCAATTTGGTCTAAAAGAATCATTCCCTATCTTTTAATTGGTTTGTTAGCCGGAGGCAATTTGCTTAATCTTATTGTTCCTTTAGTAAGTGTTATCCTGTTAAGTGTTTTTTTCTTTTGGTTCTTCGGAAAAGATAAGAAAGGCAACACCACATTTATATCGGCAATTACGAATACAGAACCAAATAGAGCAATGCTTTTTGCACTGTTTATCTCTATAATAATATCAGCGATATTTTATTTTTAATAGCAGGATTTTATTAAAATAAATGAATGAGTACAAATACACTATGAATAAACTAAAAAATATTTCCACTTTACCTCTTGATAAATTTTCCAAGAAGGAATGTAAAAAAAACCTAAAGTCCTTTCAAAAAAAACTTTTTGAACTTCAAAATGTTTTTTATGCGGATAATCGATTTGGACTACTTATAATTTTTCAGGGAGTTGACACATCAGGAAAAGACGGAACTATTCGCCGTGTGATGACCTGCATGAACCCGATGAGTGTGAATGTTAAATCATTCAAAAAGCCAACAACAGAAGAACTGCAACACGATTTTCTATGGAGGGTATATCCACATTTTCCAGCCAAAGGAGTGATAGAGGTTTTTAATCGTTCTTACTATGAAGATATACTCGCTCCATCTCTTTCTGAGAAATTATCAAAAGAAAGAATTCAACATAGGTATCAAATGCTTAATGATTTGGAGGAACATCTTGAACTGAATAACATACATGTTTTGAAATTCTTTCTGCATATTTCAAAAAATGAGCAGAAAAAACGGATTGAGGAAAGGCTGACTACGCCTCATAAACGCTGGAAGTACACAAAAGAAGATACGAAGGCAGGAGAACGATGGGATGATTATCAGAAAGTATATGATTCGATTTTCAATAAATGCAGCAAGAATAAATGGAACATCATACCTGCTGACAAACGATGGTATCGTAACTATGCGGTTGCCAAAATAATAACCAATCATCTTGAATCACTACATCTGAAATATCCTAAATCATAAAATAAATTGGGAGTTTGCATCTTCACCTTACATTCTGTTTGCCTTATCAACCATTGTATTTATTTATGGCGGTTGGCCCTTTTTAAAAGGATTGGTTCATGAATTAAAAACAAATAATCCGGGAATGATGACCCTTATTGGTTTTGCTATTTCTGTAGCATACAGCTATAGTGCAGCAACCGTATTTGGGTTAAAAGGAATGGATTTTTATTGGGAATTGGCAACCTTAATTCTCATTATGCTTCTTGGTCATTGGATAGAAATGAAAGCAGAAGGAGCTACTCCTCAAAAATGGTTGTGGAATGCCCATTATCCAATAAGAGTTCTCGAGGATGGTAGCTCAACAATTTCATCCACCTATGCAGTTTCCCTTGTTCTTCCACCTGACCGGTATACTTTTACCAAATTTCTCTCTTTGTGCATCTATTGGCTAGCATCTAACTCGTCCTTAAAAAAATGAAAGAGTATTTTCTCCCGCTCTTTATTCCGCTTTGTGGCAAACGTGTCATTCAAATTCCTATCTTCGTCCCCGATGTTAAAAAGGAGGACAGCCATATTATTTATCACTCTTGCCTATGCAATTTTGCTGGGGCATAACATCATTCCGCATCACCACCACGACCATGACGACCATTTAACCGAGCATCACGACACCGACCATCACCATGACGATGATACGGACACCGATGAACTAAACCATCTTTTCGCACACTTTACTCACGTGGCTGACGGATTTTCTTTTCTGACCAACCATAACATCACGAATACATTTTTTAAGCAGCAACTTTCTCTTGTTGCCGTGTTGCCCGATATTTTTTCGCCTGACGGGTTTTTTACTGCGCCTTTGCTTGACAAACCACCTGCGGAACATCTCGTTTACATTTCCCCTCACTCTCATCCTTCCGGATTGAGAGCGCCACCTGCTACATTTATTTAAGCAGCTTTCTTTCCTGCCTGTCGGCAGGCAGGTCTGAAAGCGGATACCTTTTGTCCCGCAGAATTGCGGGACGAACGGTGAATTTGTGTTTTAATCAAAATCAAATTTCAAAAACAATGAAGAAGATAATCTTGCCTTTGGCAATCATTTCAGCAATGTTGTTTTCATGTTCGCACGAACACAGTCACGAACACGAAGCAGACGAACACGGTTTGGAAGCGTTGACATATACGCTCTACACCGACAAAACAGAACTCTTTGTAGAGTTCAATCCTTTAGTGGTGGGAACTGAGTGCCGCTTCGCGGCACACTTCACCGCTTTGGGTGTAAACTTCAAAGCCCTCACCGAAGGCAACATCACTTTAACAGTAGATGTAAACGGAAAACAAGTTTCCGTCACCGCTACCGAACCGCAAGTGCCGGGCATTTTCCGTTTACGCTTAACGCCAATCATAGCCGGCATTGCAAAACTCACATTCGACATCAAAACGAAATCCTACACTGACCAAATCATTATTGACAATGTGAAAGTTTACGCAGATGAAAAATCTGCATTGGCAGAACAACCTGAAGAAAGCGGAGGCAACGACATCACTTACCTGAAAGAGCAGGCATGGAAAGTAGAGTTTGCAAATGCTCCTGTTGCTAAAACTTCATTCAGCAACATCATTAAAACCAACGGACAAATTCTTTCAGCCCCGGGTGATGAAAAGATTGTAACTGCTAAAGCAAGCGGCATTGTTTCGTTTTCGGGAAACAAAACCATCATTGGCTCGGAAGTAAACGCCGGAACAAATTTGTTCACAATCACAGGTGGCGATTTGGCAGAAGGAAACATTGATGCAAACTTCAAAGAAGCTAAAGCGAATTACGAAAAAGCAAAAGCAGATTATGACCGCACAACTGAATTGGTGAAAGACAAAATCGTTTCACAAAAGGATTTTCAGCAAACGAAACTCAATTTTGAAAACGCGCAAACCGCTTTCAACTCCATTGCCAAAAATTATTCTGCAAACGGACAAGCCGTTTCGGCAAACATGAACGGTTTTGTAAAAAGCATTCTTGTTACCGAAGGACAATTTGTTGCAGCGGGAACACCCCTTGCAACAATTTCTAAAAACAAGAAATTGATTTTACAGGCAAATGTTTCGCAGAAGTATTTCAATAATCTTTCTTCAATCACTTCTGCAAACTTCAAAACCACCGACAACGAAAATGTTTTCGGCACCACACAACTAAACGGAAAAATTATTTCCTACGGAAAAAGCGCAACAGCAAACTCCCCTTTCATTCCCGTAACATTTGAAATTGACAACACAGGAAATTTAATCCCCGGCTCTGTGGTGGAAGTGTATTTGAAATCATTTCCAATTCCTGATGCACTTGCAATTCCTGTTTCATCATTGATCGAAGAACAAGGAAGCTTTTTTGTGTATGTGCAAACGAAAGGAGAGAGTTTTCAGAAGCGCGAAGTGAAATTAGGCGCAAGTGATGGCATAAATATTCAACTGCTTTCAGGGGTTAGCGAAGGGGAAAGAGTTGTAACAAAAGGTGCATATCAAATTAAATTGTCAACCGCAGCAGGAACACTTCCCGCACACGGACACGAACACTAAAAGGAGATTATCATGCTCAACAAAGTAATAAATTTCTCTCTAAGCAACCGCCTACTCATCATAGTAGCAAGCGTGTTGCTCATTGTGTTCGGCTCTTACATCGCCACACAAATGGAAGTAGATGTATTCCCCGACCTCACCGCGCCAACCGTTGTGGTGCTTACCGAAGCGCACGGCATGGCTCCCGAAGAAGTCGAGAAGCTCGTAACATTTCCGATTGAAACATCCGTGAACGGTGCAACCAATGTTCGCAGAGTTCGAAGTGCATCATCGGCCGGAATTTCAATTGTGTGGATTGAGTTCGAGTGGAATACCGACATTTTCAAAGCGCGGCAAATCGTTAACGAAAAAGTAATTGCCGTTGCCGAAAAACTTCCAGTGGGCGTAGGCACTCCTACAATGGCTCCGCAAAGTTCCATCATGGGCGAAGTCATGTTCATTTCACTCACTTCTGATACAACTTCGCTGATGGAACTCCGTACCATTTCCGATTGGAGAATCAGACCACGCCTATTGGCAACGGGTGGCGTAGCACAGGTAATTGTAATGGGAGGCGAATACAAGCAATATCAGATTTTGGCTTCCCCGCAAAAAATGAATTACTTCAATGTTTCGCTCAACGAATTGCTGATTGCGAGCAAACAAGCTAACGGAAATTCTTCCGGTGGTTTTATGAATGAATTTGGTAATGAGTATATCGTCAAGGGCATCGGCAGAACAAACGATGTAAATGAATTGGGTAAATCAGTCATCAAATCT
>JANOVM010000077.1:0-73875 GCA_031417395.1 Bacteroidota bacterium
AATAATGATTCGATCACCTTCCGATGTTTGTCCCTACGGGACATGGATTAATAAAATCAACATTAATTCAATCATCTTCCGATGTTTTGTCCCTCTGGGACATGGATTAATAAAAACAATAATGATTCGATCACCTTCCGATGTGGTGTCCCTACGGGACACACATTAATAAAATCATTAATGATTTAATCATCATTCCACGATGTTTTGTCCCTACGGGACATCAATTAAAAAAAATATAATGATTCGATCAACTTCCGATGTTTTGTCCCTATGGAACATTGATTAATAAAAAAAATAATGATTCGATCAACTTCCGATGTTTTGTCCCTATGGGACATCAATTAAAAAAATCAATAATGATTCGATCATCTTCCGATGTTTTGTCCCTATGGAACATGGATTAATAAAATCAACATTAATTCAATCATCTTCCGATGTTTTGTCCCCCTGGGACATTGATTAATAAAATCAATAATGATTCGCTCAACTTCCGATGTTTTGTCCCTACGGGACACACATTAATTAAATCATTAATGATTTAATCATCATTCCACGATGTTTTGTCCCTACGGGACATCAATTAAAAAAAATATAATGATTCGATCAACTTCCGATGTTTTGTCCCTATGGAACATGGATTAATAAAATCAACATTAATTCAATCACCTTCACCCCAGTCCCGTTAGGGACGAAATCCCGGTAGAAAATAAATTGTCCCCCGCCCCCCACACCAACGTCCCGCAGGGACGTCCCCGTATTGTCCCGTTAGGGACAATACATCGTTAAATCACCAGCATATATTGGTTGTAATAATTATTTTTCGATAGTATCATTGTCAAAAAAAAATTATGGCCAATACGTACACACAAATTCATCTTCAATTAATCTTTGCTGTAAAATACCGACAGGCTGTAATTCATGAATCGTGGGAAGATGAGCTGTATAAATACATTACAGGAATTGTACAAAACCAAAACCACAAACTCCTTTGCATAAACGGAATGCCTGACCACATTCATATATTAATTGGATATCGCCCGCATCAAGCGTTATCAGATTTATTAAAGGAAATAAAAGGCTCTTCTTCAAGCTGGATCAATGAGGAGAGGCTTACCCAAAAAAGGTTTAAATGGCAGGAAGGATATGCCGCATTCTCTTATTGCCGGTCAGACCTGCCACGGGTGTGTTCATATATTGAAAAACAAAAGTCTCATCACCAGAGAAAGAAATTTTTAGAAGAGTATAAAGAATTTCTCAAAGCATTTGAGGTTGAATATGACGAGAAATATATTTTTACAGAACTAGTTTAAACAGTAATAAAGGCATCAATCCATTCAATGGATAAGAATGTCAAAAAAAACATCCTGTATCTTTTTTTTGGATTTGAAAGCGTCTGGCATTGAACCAAAGTGCAATTTCAATGAGCTGACAACAGCGCTTTATATGATGGATTTTTTATGGGATTATTGCAGTGCTGCCAGTCGAAATTTTTAGAGCAGCACGATTGAACCTTAATTTATTACTATAATCATCCCATTTCCCCCTTTTTTCTTTAAAATTTATTTATAAATTGCCACCCATATTGCCTTTTATATATTTAGCTTAAATGTTGAATATTTTTAATCCATAATGAAAAAATATTATTCATTTGTTTTAATGTTCTTTTTGTCCCTCTCCATTTTTGCTCAGGATAGGGAAGCTGATAGTTTGAAAACTCTAATTGATAAGGGCCGCGACGATACAATAAAAGTAAAAAACCTAATAGCTCTTAGCAGAGTATATGTTAGAAGCTCTCCAGATACAGCACTCAAAATTACGACCCGTGCATCAAGGCTTTCCAAACGTTTGAATTATAAAAGAGGTGAAGCTTTAGCATTGAAATTTGCAGGAAATGCTAATTTCATCAAATCAAATTATTTTGAAGCTATGAATAACTTTGATGAGGCAATGTCAATTTTCAAATCAATAAACGATAAAGCTGCTGTTGCAAAAATCCAAAATGGTAATGGGGCTATTTACATGAACCAGGGAGAAGATAATAAGGCTCTGGAATATTTTTTTAGTGCTTTAAAGACAGGAGAAGAAATTAATGACTCTCTATGTATGTGTCTTTCCTTAAATAACATAGCTGTGGGTTATCAGAATAAGAGGAATACATGGGATAAAGCGCGGAGTTTTTATCTTCGGTCCCTTACAATTGCAGAGTTAATAAATGAAAAAGATGTTTTCGCTGCCTCTACAACGGGACTTGGCGAATATTACATGAACAGAGATTCTGTTTCACTCGATTCTGCTGTATATTATACTGAAAAATCATTGGCTGCTAATATGGGAACAGTTGATGAACCATATACAACAAACCTTTTAGGGCAAATTTACCAAAAGAAAAAGAACTTCGATAAAGCCATTTCATTGTTCAAATATGCTTACGAACTTTCTGTAAAGTTTGAATCGCAATATGATTTGTCAATTTCCAAAATGCGGCTTGCTCAAGCATACAAAGCCAAGGGTGAAAATAAACTTGCACTTACAACCTATAAAGAAGCGGAAGCTACCGCCATTTCAAGTAAGTCAAACTATTTATTGAAGGAAATATATGAAGATGTAGCATCTGTTTATGAAAAATTACACGATTATTCTAATGTTATTAAATATCAAAATCTTCTAATAGGCATTAAGGATACTATTTACAATAACGATTCAGACAAAAAAATACAAGGAACACAGTTTACCTTCGATCGCTCCATGAAAGAAGGTCAAATAAAAATGCTTACAAAGGACCAAAAGATTAAGGAGCAGGAAATTAAAAGATTAAATTTAACAAGAAATGGATTAATAGGCTTTATTGTATTGATTATGATTTTTGCAGCAATATATATTAACCTCCGCATTAAGCGTGCTAAAATGGCAAAAGAGAAAAAGCGGAGCGAAGAATTATTATTAAATATTTTGCCGCAAGAAACAATTGATGAGCTTAAAAACAAAGGTAAAACCATTGCCAAAGATTTTGATGAAGTAACAGTTATGTTTGCAGACTTTAAAAATTTTACCTCCATAAGTGAAAACTTCACGGCACAGGAGCTTGTTGCATTAATAAATCTTTACTATAGTGCATTTGATGATATTATTTCCAAGAATAGAGTTGAAAAAATAAAAACCATTGGCGATTGCTATATGTGTGCCGGAGGCTTACCTGTTGAAAGTAAAACGAATGCTGAAGACACTATAAAAGCAGCTGTGGAGATAAAGGATTTTATGTCAAACGAAAATAAAAAGCGCCAATTACTTGGTTTGCCTTTTTTCGATATTCGTATTGGTTGTCACACAGGTCCTATTGTAGCTGGAATTGTAGGAATAAAGAAATATGCATACGACATTTGGGGTGATACAGTGAATATAGCATCTCGTATAGAATCAAATGGTGAAGCCGGAAGGGTTAATATAAGCGGCACAAGCTACAATTTGGTCAAAAATAAATTCAGATGTCAATACCGCGGTAAAATTCCTGTTAAAAATAAAGGGGATATCGATATGTATTTTGTTGAAGAGATTAAACATTCATAGCGAATCGAAAAAAATTAATTAGCCCTGAAGGGGCGATATTCCATAGAAAAAAAATATTGATTTACAATTAGCCCTGAAAGGGTGAAATCCTCTTTAGGTAGATTACTCCAAAATCAATTTCACAACCTCTTTCCTCTCATCACCCATCAAACTTACCAAATACAATCCCCGGCGAAGTGAAGATACATCGATAGGGATTTCATTGATACCGGTTGCAGAAGTGACTGTCTGCATCATAATCTCCCGTCCGGTAATATCAAATAGTTTAATAATGTATTGTTCTGTCTTGCTTGAATGGAAAGTCAGATTAACAAATTCCCTGGCAGGATTTGGATTAGCAGATAAAAGTAATTTTTCTGAATTTCCATTTGTAATTGATGGCACTTCATTACTTCCTGCATTTTGTTCAAAAATGGTGAGCGGTAAGGAATTGGAATAACAATATCCGCTGTTATAAACTCTTACATAATAAGTACCCGGTGCATAAATGGTAATACTTTGAGTTGTTTCTCCTGTAGACCAAAGGTAGTCTGGTGCCTGACTTGAGGTTAATGTAATAGACTGTCCAGGATTTATGATTGAAGGACCGTAAAGTGTTATTATTGGAACAACAGGAGGGACGCAAGCTGTAGAAGATATCGTTAATGGCGCTGATTCAGCAAAACAGCCATTGGAGTCAGTAATTTTTACAATGTATGAACCGGCTGTATTAACAACAATAGTTTGTGTTGTTTCTCCTGTTGTCCATAAATAATTATTCGAAAAACTAGCCATTAGACTAACCGTTGGTTGAGCAGGTGTAAGTGTAGTTGGACCTGTAACACTGATGGAAGGAGCTGCAGGAGCAGATAAGTTATTAACCTGAACAGGAATTGAAACAGCTGAACAATTCGGTCCGCTATATGCATTAACCGTATAACTTCCCGCTGATGAAACAACGATCGATTGTGTTGTTTCTCCATTAGACCATAAATAACCATTTGCCGGACTGGAAGTTAACATTACGGATGAGCCCGGACAAACATTAAGTGATCCTGTCGTAGAAATGGTAGGCGTATTCGCTGCAGAAGTCGCATTGACATACATTGCAGTAGAAGTTCCTGTACAGCTTCCGCTACCAGTGGTAACTGAAAATGCTCCTGATGTATATACTACGATGGATTGAGTTGTTTCACCCGTTGACCATAAGTAATTACTCGCTTGACTAGAGGTAAGCGTAACACTACCACCCTGACAAAATGACAAAGGACCGGATGCATAAATAGTAGGTGTGCCTCCTGAAGCAGCAATGGTTACATACATTGGGGATGATGTAGCACTATTGCCTGTAGAATTTACAACCGTAACTGAAAATGTTCCCGCTGAAGTAACAGTAATCGATTGACTTGTTTCGCCGCCCGGTGACCATAAATATGAAACTCCGGGATTAGCTGTTAGTGTAACACTTCCACCCGAACAAAATGATAATGGTCCGCTCGCTGAAATTGTTGCTGATGCAATATTCGTTTTAGGCAATAGATTATAAGTAAACCATTGATAGCCGTCGAGGTTTATGAATTGTTTGAAACTTCCTGTCTCCTGATTAAAATCATTTACATACGTCTGAAATGGTTTTGTCTGTGCATTCGAATTTAACCATGGTCCCATAAAAACCGGCTCACTGGAAAAGATAGGAAGCACTTTCGTCGTTGAATTCGTCGATGCAATATCTTTTAATCTATTTTTAGAATAAGCATAAACATCAGCATCGTTTACCCTGTATGCATGAAGCAAAATCCTGTCTGCAACAGATGCTAATTGTGACATCTGTCCTGCTGTAGGCCATCCAACATAAACTTCTGAAATAAGTCCGTTTGCTGCACACATAGAATCGATTAATGAAAATTGCAGCCAGGCAAATTTCCATGCTCCTGCTGTATCGCATGAATATCCTCCGGGAGAAAGATATCGGCTGCAATAGCTGGAGCTTATGGTAGCATTAGCCCAGAATTCAAACTCCTGATTTATGACATCAAATTTTTCATCTGAACTATTGCGAGAGTTGTTATAGGGAAGAATTTTATTCGCAGCATAATCGTACGTTTCAACTACAGCGCCGAATTGTGATACGCCATACTGTGTCCGCGCTTTGGTAATAAATGCGCCAAGCTGATCTTTATCAGTAGAATTGTTCCAATTGATATATCCTAAATCATAAAAGGCAAAATAATTAAAGCCATTACTCTGGGCATAGTGAAGAATAGAATCTTCTTTAGCCGGATCTCCTAAAAAATTATTTAGTCCACACAAATAAAAGCCCCGAACATTTTGTCCAATTGAAATGGAGGTTTTAAATAATAGCAGAACCATAAATGATAAGCGAAGAAAATTACCCATAAGATTTGTAGATTTGTGTGTTACTTCCGAAAAAGCTGTGCGAATATATGTGAAAAGTAGCTACTGAAGCCAGCTTCATAAACTTTTGTTATTCTATTTCATTGTAAGTCCAATATTGATAGAAGAAAATGGAGTGAGATTAAAAATTATTTAAAAATCCAGTATAATTGGAGTGAAACATGAAGTACTTAATATAAATATTTTCAGAAATATTTTTACAAATAGTACATTAATGAGGACGTAAACAAAAAAGCCCCAAAACTGGGGCTTCTTTTAGATTATTTGTCGCTCGCTTAGTGGGCGATAACAATCTTTTTGGAAAACACACTGGTATCATCTCTAACGGAAAGGAAGTAAATGCCGCTCCCTATTTTCGTTAGGTTAAGTTTCGCTTTGTTTAAGCCGGGGGCTATTTGTGAATGATCTTCATATAAAATTCTGTTGTTTATATCGGCTAATTTTATTTCTGTCATACACGCTTTTGACGACAATAAATCTATCGTAAGGATTTCATTGGAAGGATTGGGGTATATATTGAACTTTACTGCGTCTTTCTCATTTCCGTTGTTTGCATTTGGGATTTCAAAAATTGCTGAAGAAGTTGAAACGGTTACGTTCTCTGTATTGGAAATTGCATAACAATTAAAACTGTTTGAAACGGATAAGGAGTAATTCCCTGATTGAAGTGCATTGTAAGTAGACGACTGACCTCCATTTACAATGTTATTACCATTGAACTTCCATTGATACGCTGTTATTGTGCCGCTTTCCGGAGATGCCGTTGAATTGATTGTTACAGGATTTCCATTAGGGTTCAACTGTGAAATGGAAACTATAGGATTGTTTTTTACATCTACAATTTTAACAGGGGTAGTTTGTGTGTTTCCATTGGTCGTTACCTGGCATGAATAATTTCCGGAACCGGTAACTGTTATTGATCGTGTTGTTGCTCCAGTAGACCATAAATAGGATGTACCTGTCGATGCTGTAAGACTTACACTTCCTCCGGAACAAAATGTTAACGGACCGGATGCAGCTATTGTTGGTCCTGAACCCGGCACAGGTTTAGGCATAAATCCCCAATCGAACCACTGATGACCAAGTATATTTATATATTGTTTCCACGAGGAATTGTCATTATCGAAATCTGTTTTGTATTGATTGTAAGCATCCACTTGCGTATGTGAATCCAGCCACGGTCCCATGAAGCTTGGTTCCGCTGAAAATATTGGTGCAACATCAACCATGGTATTGGAAGATGCAAGGTATTGGAGCCTCGTTGAACTGTAGCTGTAAAGCGATGATGTACCTGTGCGATAGGCATGAAGCAATATCCTGTCTACATTGGAATGAATTTGTTGGGCTTGTCCCTGGTTAAACCATCCAAGGTAGGTTTCAGAAATTACATTTTGTGTAGCTGCAATAGAATCGATTTTATGCAGCTCTGATATAAAATATTTAAAACCACCGCTTGTATCACAACTGCAATTTGCCGACTGTAAATATTGTGTACAATAATATCCGCCGGGATTTACAGAAGAAGATGTCCAGAATTCAAATTCTAAATTAAAGACGTTAAACTTTTCATTGTCATCAGTCCTCCCCAGGTTATAGGGTGTAATCTTATTTTGAAAACTGCTATAAGTTTCGCAAACTGCTCCCACATAGGTAATACCATACATTACCCTTGCTTTATATATAAATGCACCCAGTGAATTAGCAGTAGTCGTATTGTTTAAATTCAAGGTGTGAAGTGAATACAAAGCCAAATAATTGAAAGAACTGTCTTGTGCATATTGCAACAAACTATCTTCCTTATTGGTATTGCCAATAATAAGATTGAAATTATCAATATACATTCCACGCAATGCTGTTTGCGCATTTGCTTGAGTGAATACCAATAATATGAATGAAAAGAAGAGATAGAATTTTCTCATGGAAAATAGGTGTGTCTTGTGTTCGACGCAAAATACACCCCTTATTTACCCCAATGTTTGAAAAACGGGTAAAAAATGTTTTTTGTAAGAATGTAAATTTTATTTTATTAATTCTCCTGATAGAAATTCAGAATTTTCTATAAATTGATTTCAGGTATGCTGATTTTAAAAGAAAATCATATTGTATCAATCTGTTTTGTCATATATAAATTGTAATATGCCATCTCTTTTTATTGAATTCCATTCTTTATGTTTAATTTCAATGAAAAATTGTTCATTTTACCTTCCTTTATAAAATATTAATAAATCATGAAAAATATAATTCTGGCTGTCCATGGCGGTGCAGGAACCATTAGCCGCTCTTCAATGACTCCTGATAAAGAAAAAGCATATAAATCTGCTCTCGAAGGTGCTTTAAAAACCGGCTTCCTCTTGCTGAAAGATGGCGCTTCGGCTCTTGATGCTGTTCAGGCTGCCGTTATGTCCCTGGAAAATTGTCCGCTTTTTAATGCCGGCAGAGGTTCTGTATTTACCCACGACGGCACTCATGAAATGGACGCTGCCATTATGGAGGGCAAACACCTCAAAGCGGGTGCTGTTGCCGGAGTTAGAAATATTAAAAACCCTGTTCTTCTTGCACGAAATGTCATGGAAAAATCGGAATTTGTACTTCTTTCAGGCAAAGGAGCTGAGGATTTTGCAATACTCAATGAAATTCCTTCTGCAGAAGCTGAATATTTTTTCGATCAACTCCGCTACGACCAGCTTTTGGAAAGCCATAGCACAGGTAAAACCCAGCTGGATCATACCGATAAAAAGTTCGGAACTGTTGGAGCGGTTGCTTATGACAAACATGGAAATCTTGCAGCAGCAACTTCAACCGGTGGTATGACCAATAAACGGTTTAGCCGCATTGGCGATAGCCCTATTATTGGTGCCGGAACCTATGCGAATAACCAAACTTGCGCAATTTCTTGTACCGGCCATGGAGAGTTTTTTATCCGATCGGTCGTTGCTTATGACGTTTCCTGCCTGATGGAATACAAAGGACTTTCTTTGGATGATGCATGCAATCTGGTAGTCAATAAAAAACTAAAAGGGATAGGAGGGGAAGGCGGTTTAATTGCTGTTGATAATCTCGGAAATGTATGTTTGCCCTTTAACTCAGAAGGTATGTACAGGGGCTGGATGTCAGAAAAGGAGAAAAACGTAAGTATTTATAAATGACACTATTCTGACCAATGAATAGAGCAGATTGACAACAATATATTTGCCGGAGAAATTTACTTAATTACATTTGTAGGTTAGGTAGATATAATGAAAAAATCTTTTTTCTATTTATTTTTGATTTTTAACTTTTTCAATTCTAAAAGTTTTGCCACGCATATCGTTGGTGGCGAAATGAACTATTTATACTTAGGGAATTCTCAATATCAAATTACCTTCACTATTTACCGCGACTGTTATAACGGCCAGGCTCCTTTTGATGATCCTGCTTCTATTGGAATTTATGATGGAAGCGGAAATCTTACAGCAAATCTTTCAGAATATATTTCTGTTCAAGGTTTCGTTCCAAATGCAATCAATTCACCTTGTCTTGATCCTCCGATTTATGTCTGCTATGAATATGCACGCTATGTCTTTAATGTAAACCTTCCTGCCGGTGGTGGTGCCTATACTATCGCTTACCAGCGTTGCTGCAGAAATCATACTATCATCAATTTAGACAATGTGCAAAATACAGGTGCTACCTACGTTGCTGTGGTAACAGATCCGAATATTGCTGCCGTAAATAGTAATCCGATTTTTAATGATCTGCCACCTACATTTATTTGCAGAGACGCTCCCTTTACTTTTGATCATTCTGCCACTGATCCTGATGGAGATTCGTTGGTATATGAATTATGTACTCCTTTTGAAGGCGGCGATCCAATAAACAATTCACCAAGTCCGCCTTCTCCTCCTCCTTACTCCCCCGTTACTTTCAGTCCGCCCTATTCAGTAATCGATCCATTGGGAGGCTTGCCCATGGAAGTTAATTCAATTACGGGAATACTAAAAGCAACACCCAATAGCCTTGGCCAATTTGTATACGGTGTTTGTGTCAAAGAATACAGAAATGGTGTTTACCTTGGCGAAACACGCAGAGATTTTCAGGTCAACGTTGTTCCATGTCCTGAATTAACTGTCGCTTCAATTCTTTCTCCTACCATTTCCTGCGGAAGCCTCGATGCTGATTTTGTAAATAACAGTTATCATGCTCTGTCCTATAAATGGGATTTTGGTGATGTAAATGTTTTAAACGATACATCTTCCCTCATGAATCCCGTTTACACCTATCCTGATACCGGTGATTATTGGGCTACACTCATTGCTTATTCGCCGGAAAACAGTCTGTGCAACGATACGGTAAAAGGTCTTGTACATGTTTATCCTGAATTCCTGACGAGATATTATGTTTCTAATTACCATTGTTCCAATCGTTTTTCATTTTTCGATCAGTCATTCGGTATTCACGGACGTGCAAATTTCTGGCAATGGGATTTTGGTGATGGTAATTTCTCCTCCGATTCTATGCCTATTCATGACTATGCTGTTCCCGGCGATTATCAGGTCACTTTAATGTCTTCCGCTGATTCAGCTTGTCTCGATACAATGGTGCGAACGGTTCATGTACTTCGAAACCCCATAGCCGATTTCTCTCTGACACTGGATACTTGTAAGTATTCCATTAATGCAATAAATAATTCTCAATATACATCTTCATCCCGATGGGATTTTGGCGATTTTAATGTTAATTACTCTAAAAACATTACACATACTTATTATAATCATGGCGATTACGATGTACGCTTAATCGTGTCAACGGATTCTATTTGCGAAGATACTTCTGTCGTTCATATATACATTCCTCCCTTGCCGGTGGCTGATTTTGACTATAATGTTCTGACCTGTGATTCCAATGTAAATTTTATTAATCGGTCAGGAAATGCCGTTAGTTATTTCTGGGAATTTGGTGATGATGAAACATCACAACAGATATCACCATCGCATTCATACTCTCTTTCCGGTTATGTTCCTGTCCGATTAACGGCTGCATCCATTCATGAATGTGAATCTGAACTGGAAAAAAATATCTTTTTTATAACCAAAAAAATTGCTGCTTTTGATGCATCACTTGATTCTTGCAGTGGATATTTTAATTTCTTTAACGTTACAGATAATTCAGCTATTTATTATTGGGATTTTGGCGATGGAACATTTAGCGGAGAAAAAAATCCAATTCATAAGTACCAAAAGGATGGTGAACATAATGTCTTGCTATCACTAAACAGGGAGTCACAATGTTCAGATTCTATTGGAATGAAATTGGTTTATGAAGCGCCACTTGGAGAGAAAGTTTTTATCCCAAATTCATTTACACCAAATGGTGACGGACTGAATGATATTTTTCATCCAAGCATTTTTCGCCCTTGCGAAATTTATAAGTTAACCATTTTTAACCGCTGGGGACAAATTGTTTTTGAAAGCGAAGATGCTTCTGCTGTTTATTGGGATGGCTGGTATCAGGGCGAACCTATGCCTCAGGATTTGTATGTTTATCTCTTAAGAGGTGAGGGTAAGGTAATCAATGGTACTATCAATATTCAACGTTAAAGCTGCTTTTATAAGTATTAAGAAAAATTGCATATAATTTGCCTGTCGTTTTAACATTTTAGATTTTTTTATTATATTGCTTTAAATATGAATTTTTATGTTTAAAATAAAATTAATTTCTTTTATTATTTTTACTTTTTATTTTTCTAATAGTCAAGGACAAGTCTGGACGCAACTTACCAATGTTGGTGGTTCAAATAGAAATGCTGCATCAGGATTTTCCATAGGTAATTTTGGGTACGTAGGTGTTGGTTTTGATGGAACTTCCATGTTACAAGATTTCTGGAAATTCGATCCTGCAACGAATACATGGACACAAGTCGCAAGTTTTATTGGTGCAGGAAGATTCGGTGCTGTTTCTTTTTCTATAGGATCCAAAGGGTATTGCGGAATAGGTAGTACAGGTTATCCCATTTATAATTTTGTAACGGATTTTTATGAATATAATTCATTGACAAATACGTGGACCCAGCTTGGGAATTTTCCGGGCCCGGGAAGATACACAGTTGCCTCTTTTGTAATTAATAACAAGGGATATATGGGAACGGGATGGTCTCCCTACTATGATGACTTTTGGGAGTATGATCCTATTACAGATACATGGGTTCAAAAAGCTACCTTTCCCGGAGGTCCCAGACAAAGCGCTGTTGGTTTTGCAATTAATAACAAAGGTTATATAGGAGGTGGTTATGGCGGACTTTACTATTCTGACTTTTACGAATACAATCCAATTAATGATTCCTGGACTTCCATAGCTAATCTTCCCGGTACTAACAGATACGGTTCTGTTTCATTTACTATTGGTACAGATGCTTATGTGGGAACCGGCGGTTCGGCAAGTTCCTATTTCAGTGACTTTTACCGCTATGATCCGGGAACGAATACCTGGTTTCCCATTCTAAATTACCCGGGCTCCGGAGTCAGACACGCACCTGCATTCGCTATCGGAAATTGCGGTTACTTTGGTACCGGTGTTTCAGCAACAGGTATCACTAATACATTTTGGCGTTATTGTCCTTGCAGTACCGTAGTTGATTGCTCAGGTCCAACTCATGCGTGTACCGGCGATTCTGTTTCATTCTCTAATAATTCTGTGAATGCAACTTCCTATTTATGGATTTTTGGAGATGGAGATACTTCTGTTTCTTCTGCGAATACTGTGAATCATAGTTATCAGAACACAGGAAATTTTCAGGTAAAGCTCGTTGGTTATTCGGCATGCGGAAATGATACCGATGTATTAAATTTAGTCGTTACGAATATTGATGCAAACATTGCACATTTCGATATATCGTGTTTTGGTGCTCATAATGGAAGTGCTGCGGTCACAAATCCATCCCCGGGTCAGATCTATAATTGGACTCCCGGACCTTTTAACACTTCTTCGATTTCTAACCTGATTGCCGGAAATTATGTTCTTAATATCATTGATTCTTTTGGTTGTCAAAACTCTTATACCGTAAACATCAATGAACCGCTACCTTTATCCGTCAATATTGTTTCTCAAAATAGTGGTTGTACCGGAGGCGGCAGTGCCTCTGCTTCTGTTTCCGGCGGAACCAGCCCTTACCAGTATTCATGGAATACAATTCCTGTTTCTATATCAGCTGCAGTTTACGGATTGGATACCGGTACATTTATTTTGCAGGTTACTGATTCTAATGGTTGTGTTAAATTAGATTCTGTAAAAATTTTATTAGACAGTTCATTTACAACTCAGATAATTTCCCAAAATGCTTCCTGCTTAGCTAATGACGGTAGCATAAGTATTCTTGTAAATGGTGGAAGCGGGAATTTTTCCTTTGATTGGACACCGAATGTTAGTGTCACAAATACAGCATCAAACATTCCGGCTGGCGTGTATTCAGTAATTATTACCGACCAAACAACAGGCTGTTTTAAAACAATTACAGCAGTTGTTAACGGCTCCTTAATTCTCCATGCACAAATACAGAATGTTGTTAATGTAACCTGTGAAAATGATCAAAACGGTCAGGCAGCGGTTTTAGTTACAGGCGGTGCTCTTCCATATTCTTACTCATGGACTCCAGGAAATCAGATTACCCCGACAGCCATTCACCTTGAGAAAGGTTTTTATACTGTTCGGGTCGAAGATTACGATGGCTGCCCTGTATTTGATACGGTTACCATAGGTTATAACTTTCCTGCACCCGTGGTTGATCTAGGTTCCGATACAATACTCTGTAATGGCGATTCTATTTCTCTCAATGCAGGTCAGGGATTCTTTTCTTATCAGTGGTCTACCGGATCTATTGCTCAGGTATTGTCAGTTACAAGTCCCGGGTTTTATTCTGTATTAGTTACAAACCAATATGGATGCGAAGGCTCAGATATTATTCATGTAAACTTTTCAAACTGCAATTTATTCAGTTCTGTTTCTCAAACAGATTTAAATGAATTTTACGGTGTTAAAATATTTCCGAATCCAACATTCGATGAAATATGTATTACTAAGGAAGAAATTGATAAACTTAAGGCTAGTATTTTCATTTATGATCCTTTTGGAAGGATGATTTATCGTTTTCCAATTGAAAATTCAGAAAAAATTGAAGCATGTATTTCCTTGAGAGAGTTTACAGATGGACTTTATACCGTAAAAGTTGAAGGAGAAATTAAGTCACTCTTTTTTAAAATAATTAAGTTATCTCATTAATTGATCAGTAAGAATGGATAACTTAGATTCTCTTTCCTTCAAGGAATAATTCTTAACAATTAACTCACGCGCTTTTTTTCCAAGCACATTTGTATCTGAGTTAATCGCAGAAGTGAGAGTTTCTTTTAACAAAGTTAAATCTCTTTTCATAAGTATAAATCCTGAATTGTCTATTATTTCAGGCATTGAAAATACATTCGAAACTATTGGTACACATTCACAAAGCATGGCTTCACATAGCGCATTGGGAAACCCTTCTGCCATGGAAAGCTGAAGATAAAATTTAGACTTGCTGTAATAATTAATAAGGTTGTCATTGGATTCTTTGGGTAATACAACAACATTCTTTGATTCTGTGTGCAGTGAATCAACTTTGTCAACACCAATGATGATAAATTTGTATTCCGGAAAAAATGGAGCAACTTCTAAAATGAGATCAATTCCTTTCAGGGCTTTTTGGAATGGATATTCCATGGCTCCTGTTACGGTAACAAAAATATTTTCTTTTTTGTCGGCACGATTCGAAAACTTTTCTGTATCATAACCGTTCGGTATAGAAGTATGCGGTGTGGCAATTCCCGGTATAAAATAACTGATTCCCTGGGCAGGAAAATCTTCGTTTTCATAATTGTAATTAAAAAACCATAATGTTTCATGTTTGGGAGCAATATGAGAAGCTAGCTTGAATGATTTGGCTGTAAACCACCGCAGAAAAGGTTTGTTGAAATTACCGTAACCAATGGATGGAAAAGAAACACAATCGGTGCCGCCTGAAATAATAAGCGATTTCTTTCTAAAAATTTTCGCAAACACAACCGGTAATATTGTATGATATCCGCTAAACTGACAAACAAATAATTTCGATTTACCGGTTTTTGTTAAAAGAAAAATAAATTGTTTTAGAAAAAGCAGTATCAGCATCCACTTAGCCGACCTTTTTATGGCAAAGTCAAAATTAATTACATCGTAGTTTTTAGAAAGAATATCAATTTCTTTTTTAACAAAGGTCGAATGACCTATAAAGAAATATAGAATTCTTTTCCTTTCTACTGACATCAACTAAATAAATTTACAAATCGAAGCCAGATACCCTTCATGATAACAGAGGACTTGCTCTTTCCTTCCATGGAAGATAATGCTGTATATGGTTTTAAAACCATCGATTGATAATCAGCTTGCTTATAAAAAATTGAATATGTCTTTAAGGATACAAGATAGAAGCCGTTTTCGTAAATAGCCTTAAGAAAAGGGTAACTGTGAAGCGGTTGATCTATGATTTGCAATAATTCCCTGTTGTGAATATGAAGATATTCTAAAGCAATAGGGTTTGGTATGTTTATCAACACTGTGGAATTTACGTCAACCAGTTTTCTGATTGTGGCGAAAATATTATTGTGTGCTTCAATGGGAATGTGTTCGAGTACATCAGGGAAAACAATAAAATCAAATTTTTGCTCGGAAACAAAATTTGTCATATCGCTTACGGCAAATGAAATATTCTTCTTTGTATGCATTTTCCTCGCAGACTCTATCGATTCAGGACTTATGTCAACACCTGTAATATGTCCGGAAGGAATTGCCCCTGAAATAAAATTTGTTAAGGTCCCAAGCCCGCAACCAATTTCCAGCACCTTGGAGTTTTTCTTTAATCCGGCTTTCTTTAAATTATATAAAATATATCTGTGTCGGGAATTTATCCCACTCAAGTTATTTTTATTGAGGTCGGCCCAAAGTTTATCGTAAAAATCAGCTACCTGCTTATTATCAACTGCTTGCATTGTGAATTTGTGTTTGATTTCAGGTTCTAAATGTAATGAATTACCTTAATATATTGATTAGTTTTACAAAATCATGTGTGGACTCACAGGCTTTATAGATTTTTCCGGCAAATCTGATTTGACTGTTCTCAAGGCTATGGCTGAAACTATAAAGCATAGAGGACCGGACGATGAAGGTTATGAAATGATTGAACATTCCGCAGCGTTAATTGGTTTTGGTTTTAAAAGACTTTCAATCCTTGATCTTTCTCCAGCCGGACATCAGCCGATGAAAAATCCCGATACGGGTGATTTGATAATTTTTAACGGCGAAATCTATAATTTCCGGGAAATTCGAAAAGAGCTTGAGTCTCTTGGCTATTCATTTAAAACATCCGGTGATACTGAAGTAATACTTCGTTCGTACCAACAATGGGGAACAAAATGTGTTGACCGGTTTATCGGAATGTTTGCTATCGTACTACACGATGTAAAAAACAATAAGATTGTTTGTTTCCGCGACAGGGCAGGAGTGAAGCCGTTTTTTTATTATTGGGACAATGGCGTTTTTCTTTTTTCTTCTGAATTAAAAGCGTTTCATAAACATCCTGCTTTTTTAAAGAAGATTGATAACGATGCTTTAGCACTTTTCTTTCAATACGGCTATATACCTGCTCCTCACAGTATTTTTCAAAATACTTTTAAGCTCCTTCCCGGCCGTTATCTTGAAATTAATCTGCTAAATAAAGAAATTTCAATTACTAAATATTGGGATGTAATTGATGCATACAACGCTCCGCGAATTTCTATTTCTTTCAAAGATGCATTAAGTGAAACAGAGAAACTTTTAACCTCAGCATTTAATTACAGAATGATTGCCGATGTTCCTGTTGGTGTTTTTTTAAGCGGCGGATACGATAGTTCTTGCGTAACTGCTATTCTGCAAAAATCGAATACAAATAAAATTAAAACGTATACCATCGGTTTCGAAGAAGAAGCCTTTAACGAAGCCGATCATGCAAAGTCTGTTGCTTCTTTTCTGGGAACTGACCATCATGAATACTATTGCACTTTCAAAGAAGCTATTGATCTTGTCCCTCAATTACCGGACATTTACGATGAACCTTTTGGCGATCAATCATCAATACCAACCACGTTAGTTAGTAAAATAGCACGAAGGCACGTAACAGTGGCATTATCGGCTGATGGCGGTGATGAAATTTTTGCCGGTTATCCCAGACATTTGAAGAGCCTCGCCATGATGAATAAGCTAAGCCGTTTTCCAAGGGCGCTAGCTCCTGTTGTCGGTGCTGTAAATAGATTGAATCAAGGCAGCAGTCTTGAGAAACCTAATCGAATTAATAAACTGCACCGTGCTCTTAAAAGCAATAATGAAGCTGAATTATTTGGTGTTATCAATGAAAGCTTTACTCCGGCAGAAATAAAGAAATTATTAATTCCAACTCATGGTAAAAAACACACAGGCTTTGACGACGGAGCTCTTTTTAACAATAACAACGATACATTGAGTAAGGTCCTGGGTACTGAATACAGAACCTACCTTGTCGACGACATTCTGCAAAAAGTTGACCGAGCTACCATGTCTGTAAGTCTGGAAGGCAGAGAACCCTTTCTCGATCATAGAATCATTGAATTTGTCGCTCAGCTTCCTTCTGATTTCAAAATGAAAGATGGAAAACAGAAAATTCTTCTCAAGGAACTCGTTCACAAATTCATCCCCGAAAAAATTATGAACCGCCCTAAAATGGGTTTTGGAATACCCATGAACCGCTGGTGCAGGAATGAGTTGAAGGATTTGTTTATTGAGACGTTGGCATATGACAAAGTTAAAGAAGGGGGAATTATGAATCCAACAATTGTCGAAAATATGTACAAGACATATTTAGCAAATGATCATGAAGATTTTCAAAGGATTTGGTACATTTTCGTTTTTCAACAATGGTATAACCGCTGGATGAATTAAAGTTGATGAGCAATCTATTTAAAGAATAAAATATTTAATTTTTCCTTTTGTTTAACATAATCTAATCTCCTAAACATCTAATCGCAAGTCCGCCTCTTTTGAATGAAGCATATTGATTTAATGAAGAGCTGTTATAAACAAGATCAACAAGTTCAGCATTGTTAACATCATAGACAGTAGTGGTCCAAAAAAATGCATCTAAACCAAGATTAAATGAACTACCGTCTGAATAATACTTAGCTCCAGCAGGCAGTGCATTAAACCCGCTGCTCCCGGTAGCACCTGTATTTGGTGAGTTCCAATGAGTAAAACCTGGCTCTTTTAAAGGGCCACCGGCAACACTATTTCCTCCAAGAGTTTGAGCTAATGTTGTCCATTCTGGTTCCGAAGGAACATGATACCCCGTTGGGCATAAATTTCTTGAATCTGCAACTGCGAAAAAGTTATATAACTTTCCATAAACTGATTGGGAGCCATTTGATCCATAAGCTCCTGACGATGCATTAGCCCAGCTTGAGCTGCTTAAACCGGTTGGAATAACATCCCCATTCCTATAATGTGAAGTATTTAAGTTTTTTGAAAACCAACATTGTCCACCTATTAGAACAACCGGATAGGTGTTTCCATCAAAATCAACCGCTGTACTATTATGAGTTATTAAGCCTGAAGCCGGATCGCATGCATCTACGGTGCAGGGATTATTGTCATTTACATTTACTAAATTATGGAATATTCCCATAATTGAATTGCAACCATCCAAGGTACATGGATTATTATCATTTGTATTTATAAGAATATGAACCAGGGAGCCTGTAGATGGATTAATAGTATCTAATGTGCATACATTTCCATCACCATAATTTGCATCACTAATATTGGGGATTTTTATCCATTTGGTTTTTGAAATGAATAAACTGTCGCCTGATAAACTAACTCTGAAATTTTCAAGATCATCTGCACTTTTAGAATATAAGGAATACGGTACACTTAAAAATTGGGTTTTGCCAATCAATAGGAAATTGTTTCCTCCATTTATATCCATTTCAACTTTCAGCCACTTATCGTTTTTCCCCCAGGGAATAGTTGAAAAGTTGCCTGATAAATTTACTCCATTGCCAATATAGATATTAAACAAACCTGAGTTACTCGTAAGAGTCGAATGAGATTCCTGAAAAATAGTTTGTCCGGTAGAAGTGCTATCTAGTATACTTAGCCGTAAAGAAATAATTTTATTGAGTAAAGGATGTCCTAAAGAATCGCGTGCCACTCCCTGATAATTTATTAATTGTGGAGTTTGAGAAAAACTCAATGATGCAATATGATGTAAAAAAAGAATAATTAGTAAATTTTTCATGTGTGTGATTCGTTTTATAAATAGGGTTTAAACTTAAATAGGCTTATTTTTTAATCAAGGACGCATTGCAATAATTGAATAATAGTAATTATTTTCCATCAATACATAATCTGCCGATTCTACAACACCATCGCCGGTAATGTCTTCCACTGTGTATCCTAGTTTTGTCTGGTAAAGAGCGTTTTCTAAAATACTGTAGTCACTGAATTGCACAATTCCATCTTGTATTCCAATATTGTTTGTAGTAGTATTATTAATATCACCACTGTATAAAGCCCAGCCCATTTGATCAAAAGTCGAAACAAGATTATTGCCATAAGCTTTGTTTTGAGCGATTGTGAAATCATAAACTCCATAGTTTGAAAGATAAACGGGAGAAGCGCTCCAGGTTTCAATAGTGTTTCTGTGGGTTATTTTTAAATAATATTGGTCTTCTGTTGCCCCGTGAAAGTAAAAGTTTGCTGAACCATTTGTTTGAAGAATTGCAAAAGCACTTTCAATATTTTCATGAGTGATTTTATGCGCTAATGTCAAACGAACGGTGTCAACATTATTCGGGTTTGAGGAATTTCCTGTTTTATATAAACATCCCCCGGCACCATAATTATTCATCAAGCCATTTCCGGTGTAGAAACCTTCTAAAAATAATTTTACATTAATAGTGAAATTATTTGGTTGTAGAAATCCTTGTGTAATTTGTTGATTATTATTAGAAATTAATCCCGTGATTGCTTCGCCAATATTAATATCTAGTCCTGAGGAATTTGTTTGAAAAGAACTGCCTAGAGAATTAATTATGTTTGGAGAAATAGTTTGAGCGTTGATGTATAAAGTATTTAAAGAAAATATAATAGCTAAATATTTTAAAAATGATTTTTTCATTATTATAAATTAATTCACTGTAAATTTACTATTGCATATAATATCCGTTTTGTTTCTTATTTCAAAAAAATAATTTCCAGGGTCAAGGTTTTCTTTTCTAAAAACAATTTTATTTTCGTATTTTAAATAATTAATTTTTATGCTTTGGCCAATTGAATTCCATGTTCTTATTTCTAGTTTCTCAAAAGAAGATTTTAAATCCGGAATTTCAATTGTTGTATAATCGGATATTGGATTTGGGTAAATAAGTGCATGATATGTATTCGTTAATTCTTTTATGCCCGTTGTGGTACGTATAAATATTACTGTTGTTGTAAGACCGGCCTGACTTAAAGGTGTTCCCAGATTAAAGCCATTGTCAACGAAGTTACACGAGCCGGCCAAACTATCAGGATTGTTAATCACAGATAAATAATGACTGCCAAACTTTGCTACATAAATTTTCCCATCAGGCCCTAATTGCATATAACCTGCCTTATAATTTGGATCAGAAGTTGTAGAGGTTCCAACAATATTTTTTGAAGCAAGAATTGCTGATTGAGTAGAAAGACTTATATTGTATTGCCAAACAGTACCATTAGTCCATGCAGTACTATAAAGTTTTGTGTCATCGGGTGAAAAAGCAACTCCCCATGAATGATTAACATTTGGTATTGATATTGGATTTGAAACAATTCCTGTATTAATATCAAAATCGAAAAGTTCAATTGCATTGCTATAGTTTAATGCATTTGCAATTTTATTGCCCCTGTTAGAAATTGCCATTTGACCTGCTGCTCCATGCCAACTGCCATAACTTCCTCCTGTATTTGATGCTCCAACACTGCTTATTACCGGAACAGAATCAAGTCCTAAAGAATCAAGCTTAAAACATGCAAATTCGTTTGAGTTGAGTTTATGTGTTATAATCCAAAAATACTTTCTGGATATATTGTAGATGGCAGCAATCTTTTCTGTACTGGGAGTATATAAGAGATTATTTTTACTAATGATATCACCCCTGCTGCTGTCAGCATTCATATCAATAATAGAGTACCTTAAACCTGATGAAACTCCATACTCAGGGACAGTAAATAAGTATAATAATTTTGAGTATGGTTGACTTACAATTAATGCTGTTTGCCCTCCGGAAGTGTTGCCCATTAATCCAGTACCATTTGGAGTTATCTGATGGTTACGGTTCCATAGTTTAACTCCATTTGAGTACATATAAACTGCCCCATAATCATCGCAGATTACAGTAGAGTTGTCGTATAGAAAAAAATTATTAACCGGTGAAGATGTTGCTATGCCTGTATTAAAATCTATTCCTGCATCACTGCCAAAATACCAAACACTGTAATTTTTAGGTGATATAGCAAATGAATTTACGAAAAGTAAAACAAATGAAATGTTCAAGAAATTAAATTTATTATTCATAAGAATAGTAATTTGAATTTGAGTTTATTGACCAAGCAAATAGTGAAAATGACATCTAATATAATTAATTTTCTGAAAAATACATATTTTTCTTGATAAATTACTCTATCATTGCTTAGAAAAAAGACTACAATGGGTGTCATTCGCCGGCAGGGAATTACAAATACTATTACTACATACCTGGGTATATTTATCGGCTTTATTAACCTGATAATTATCCAGCCACGATTATTAACTCCTGAAGAGATTGGTTTGACCCGAATTCTTTATTCCTTTTCTCTGATCGTAGCCATGTTTGTACCATTGGGAATCGGTAACGCTACTACTCGTTTTTTTCCTGTATTCAAGGACTCAAAAAGCAATCATCACGGTTATTTTGCTTTTATGAACATCTTTCCAATTATCGGTTATATATTGGCTGCTTTGCTTATCTGGCTTTTCCGCGATTTTATTTTTAATCAGTATCGGAGAGAATCACCTGCATTTCTGGAATACTTTGACTACGTTTTTCCGTTAATATTTTTCAATGCTTTTATTGCTGTTTTAAGTATTTATTGTACGTCAAATTATAAATCTACAGTTCCTGTTTTTGTTAATGAAGTTCTTGTTCGTTTAATGACAATTGCTTTAGTCAGTATTTATTTTCTTAAGTTCGTTACTCTCGATCAGTTCATTTTCCTCTTTGTCTGTATATACGCCATTCAACTTGCTTTATTGTTGATTTATATTTACCAATTCGACAGACCTGTTTTGAAAATAGATTGGAGTTTTTTTAAAGATAAAAATACAAAGAATTTGATTCGATTTGGAATGCTGCTTTGGTTTGCAAGCATAGCATCCATTGGACTTAAATACTTTGATTCAATAATGATAGGGAAGTATATGCCGCTTGCTTTTGTCGGCATATACACTATTGCCGCTTTTATACCAACTGTAATCGAGGCTCCTTTAAATGCTTTTGAAAAAATTGCTGCTGCTAAAATTGCTTTTGCCTGGGCAGAAGGCGACAAAGCCCAGATCAATGCTATTTACCATAAGTCGTCGCTTTATATGTTCCTGCTTGGTGGATTTTTATTCCTGAATATTAACCTTAACATTCACTCTTTGTTAAGCTTTCTTCCGGCCAACTATCAGCAAGGCGAGATTGTTGTACTGATAATCAGCATTGGTACTCTCTTTAATATGGCAACTGGTCTCAATGCTCCGATTTTATTTAACTCTGATAAATACCGGTATGGGGCTGTATTTCTTATTACACTATCGATACTGATATTAATACTTCAAATGTATTTTATTCCACGATTTGGTATTGCCGGTGCTGCTACCGCTACGAGTCTGGCTTCTTTAATTTATAATTCCATGCTTTTCTTTTCTGTCTATAAATTTTTCGGTCTTCAACCCTTCGATAAGAAAAACGTTCGTGTCTTTATGATAATTATTTTTATTTTCTCAGCATTTTATTTTCTTCCTCATCTTGAAAATAAAATAATAGACATAGTCGTACGATCAGTCTTCATTTCGCTGATTTATTTTTTATTCGTTTACTTTCTAAAAATTGTTCCGGAATTTCATCAGTATCTTCCCTGGGAAAAAAAGGACAAACATTAAATTCGTACTACTTGTTTTTTAGCATTTTCAATACTTGCATTTAATTCAAATCCAAGGATTAGTATTAGGGCATTAAAGTAAATCCAAAGCATGATTACAATTAATGTTCCTATGGAGCCATAAATTTTATTGTATTGTCCAAAATGGTTAACGAAAAAGGCAAATCCAATTGAAACAACAATGGCAGAAATTGATGCCAGCGTTGATCCCGCAGAAATGAACCTCCAGCGTTTCTTTTGAGAAGGTGCATAATAATAAAGGAAGGATATTGCCATAAAAAAAAGCGCAACAATGACAGACCATTTTCCTAAAAAGATTAAGGCAATCTGTGTCTTTGTTTTCAAAATACTATGTTTGACCAGGTAGCCGGTTAGGTTTTCACTAAAGATAATCAGAATGGTGGAAGCAAATACTAATAGGGAAATAATCAACGTTAGAATTAGAGCAACAATTCGCTGTTTAGCCGGTGAACGCGTTTCAGCAACATGGTATGACGTATTAAAACCTCGCATCAACGTCATAAATCCATTAGTGGTAAAGTAAAGCGCTGCAATAAAACCAAAAGAGAGTAGCCCCCCCCGTGGAATTTTTACAATGTCTTCTATGGTTGACTTTACACTGCTATAAGCATTGGAAGGTAAGATGTCGTGTATTATTGAAAGTAACTGATCCTGAAAGTCACGTACAGGAATATAGGGTATTAATGAGAATAAAAATATTGTTGCGGGAAAAATTGCCAGAAAGAAACTGAAGGCTAAAGCTTGTGCACGTGTAACGATGCGGCCTTTCTGAATCCCGGTAAAAAAAAAGTCAGCAACATAATACAATGGCATATTGTCAAACCCGGGAAGTGCAACACGCTTTGAATAGGAAACGAAAGCTTTAACCGGACGTGATAAAATAATCTTCTGCATAAAAAGAAAAGGAATTTTTTTCATATTCTTTTTAGACAAAGCATCTTCCCAATTACCTGTTATTCTTTTTTTTGTAGAAATTTTAGATTTTTTCACAGTTGTTTGAGGATGCACTTAATGTTAGTTTTAGCGTATTAATTTCATGCTAATATCCAGACTTTTATGCGAATGGGTGAGGGCTCCGACTGAAATGTATTGAACACCCGTTTGCGCATAAGCAAGAATGTTGGATAGGGTAATGCCTCCGGAAGCTTCTGTCTCGAATTGGTTATTTATTTTTTCAATTGCCTGCTTTAATAATTCAGGATTGAAGTTATCCAGCATAATTCTGTTTGCTAAACCGGACGCTATAACTTCTTCTACTTCTTTTAAATTTCTTGTTTCTATTTCAATGGGTAAATTTAAACCTCTTACCTGTTGATATTCAGTTGCGCTTTTCAAAGCATTCCGTATTCCTCCGGCAGCATCGACGTGATTGTCTTTAATTAATATCATATCAAACAATCCGAACCGGTGATTCATGCCCCCTCCGTCCAGTACAGCCTGTTTTTCGAATTGTCTGAAATTGGGAGTCGTTTTACGCGTATCGAGTATTTTTGCACTTGTGCTTTCTACTGCTTTTACATATTGTTTTGTAAGTGTAGCAATTCCACTCATTCTTTGCATACAATTTAATACAAGCCGTTCTGATTTTAATAAGCTTCTTATATTTCCGCCAAGGGTCATCACTATATCACCCGATATAACTTCTTTTCCGTCTTTTGACGTAACTGTTATTTCAATGTTTTTGTCAACTGTTAAGAATATTTTTTGAGCAATTTCCAATCCTGACAGTATGCCATTCTCTTTTATTTTTATTTGAGCCCGGCCAATTGCTTTTTCTGCTATTGTTGCCTGGGAAGTATGATCACCATCGCCTGTATCTTCTGCTAAGGCATAGGTAATAAACTCTTCTGTAGTAAGGCCGCTTTGTTTTGGATTGAGCATAGTTTAACAGTTAAAGTGTCATAAAAAGCGTAAAGATAAATTAACCGTTGAAAAAAAATCAGATATTATTCTGTTTCAATCCTTAATTCCTGCAGTAGATTTTTTCCTTGTGTGTTTTTAATATAAAAAGATACCCGGAATGTTCTTCCGTTTGAAGTAACTAAGTTTCCTATTGCATATTGGGTTTTCTCCGGAGAAGAGCCTTTGTGAATAATAGTAAAAGATTTCGGGCGATTTTTTTCAAAAAAGTCTTTTACGACTAATTCAGCCTGAGCCTTGCTATAAACATTTTCCTGTTCTAAAATGGTCAGGTCGACAGTATTTCCGAAGTATGTTGATAATTGATGCGATTCACCAGTCCTGATCGCATTTGAAATATCTTCAAAAATGTCAGAAGCAAGTACCCTCTGACTTATCAGAAGGATGATTATTACTTTTATTAACGTTCTCATTTTCATTTAACAAGATTCGAATTTACAACTATCCTGCCACATATTAGTGTGAAGGTAGGTGTTAAATGCAAACTATTCGTAATATTCAGGAAGGTGTTTTGAACGAATACGTGTCAATTAAATCCATTTTCTTAATATTGCCCTCATTCAAGTGCAAACCCTAAATTTGACAATCGATATCAGTGAATTCCTGAGTAAATAATCTTGAAATTACATCTTGTTTTTGTAGGAAAAACAACAGAAAAATACCTTCTGGAAGGCTTGGATGACTTTATGACCAGACTTTCCAGGTATGCAACTGTTACTATTGATGTTGTTAAGGCATCAACCATACGAGATATTACAAAAGCAATGGAAGAAGAGGAGAAAAATATTCTGCCCAGATTGCTTCCGGGTGATTTTCTTGTAATCCTGGATGAAAAGGGCTCAGAAATGACCTCTCGTCAACTGGCAGGAAAGGTTCAAAAATGGATGGTTGAGGGGAAAAATCGTATCGTATTCATAATTGGCGGGGCTTTTGGTATAGCGCCTTCCTTAAAGTCCAAAGCAGATTACAAGTTTTCTCTCTCTTTACTTACCTTCACACATCAGATGATTAGACTGTTGCTTGTTGAGCAATTGTATAGGGCAATGACTATTTTGCGAAATGAAAAATACCATCACGATTGATAGGTTAAGTATTTTTTTATTTTGTTAATAGCTTTTGAATATTACATAAAATTTTTTGCTTTAGGGTTGTATTTACTTTACTAAATTTGTGCAAAGAGGCTTTTTGAATGATTGAATATCTGTCCATCGTTGATTTTATAGTAGTACCTATTCTGGTCATTGTTATATTTCTTGTGTCGAAGAGCACTCAGTTAAAAAACATTGAGGCTAATCCAAGTTATAAATACTATTTGTGGGCATTGTTTATGAAGTTGATTGGCGGCATTGCCGTTTGCCTGATATATGTATTTTATTATGGTTTTGGTGATACCTTAAATTATTATAACGATGATGTTGTTCTCTTGAATATGTTGAACAAGTCGCCTTTGGTTTTTATTCAATTGCTAACAAATCCCTTTCCTGAATTATGGTATTATTTTGACGACCAGACCGGCTATATGTTTTACATGGCCGATAGTCATGCTATGGCTGTGGTAAAAATTACATGGATCCTCTGCCTTGTTACTTTTAGGAGTTTTATGGGAATGACTATATTATTGGCCTGGATTTCTTTTTTTCCTATCTGGAGGTTGTATCAGTTTTTTTTACGAGAGTTTCCTAAACTATCAAAGGAATTTGCCATTTCCCTTTTCTTTGTTCCTTCTGTTTTTTTCTGGGGATCCGGATTGCTTAAAGACACTATAACTTTTTCCTGCGTTTGTTTATTTGCTTCCTCCTTCGGAATTCTATTAACGCAACGAAAGGATTTTATTAGGAACATCTTTTTTATCATCGTCAGTTCTTACCTTCTTATATGGATAAAGCCTTATATCTTCTTTGCGCTTTTACCAGGAAGTATCTTATGGTTTGGAGGTGTGCAGATTTTCCGTGTAAACAATCCTCTTGTGCAGTCATTAACAACGCCTCTTTTAATATTAGTATCGCTTGTATCAGGATATTTTATGCTGAATTTAATGAGTGGAATATTGGGCGAATACTCCCTTGAAAATGTATTGAATAAAGCAGTTGTCACAAATCTTGACCTAAAAAGTGAATATTACCAGGGTTCGTCGTTTGATATTGGCGATTTTGATCCTTCTGTAGGAGGAATATTGGCCAAAATGCCGAGAGCAATTAATGCTGCATTATTCAGGCCCTATATCTGGGAAACATATAACCTGACAATGCTAATGTCAGGTATTGAAAATTTATTTATGCTTGGATTCTTTTTGTACCTGATTATTAAACTTCGGGTGTATAATCTTTTCAGGTTAATGTTCAGGCACAGGATTCTTTTCTTTACTGTTTACTTCAGCATTTTCTTTGCTTTTTCTGTTGGACTTACAACATCAAATTTTGGTAGTCTTGTGAGGTACAAAATTCCGGCTATTCCATTCTTTCTAATCAGCCTAATTATTATTTCCTCTACATACAAAGATCTTCAAAAGGAGGATGAATTAAAGTTTCTAGAATTAAAGGAAGAGGAGAAATAAGTTCTCGGCAATTTCTGATTTACTAAAATGTCTAAAGTTTATTCAGCTTTTTTAACCATAAAGCTTGCGATATACATTTTCTGCAATTGAAAAATTTCTATATTGATGTGCTAAGGCTGTGATTCTTTCCGATAAAGTATTTTTTTCTTCACGAAGTAATTGATCGATTTCTATAAGCGCTTCTTTATAATAAATAGGTTCCAGTCCTTTTAAAATAGCTCCGGCACGGTGTTTTTTAATAATGTCTGAGTCGTCGGAAATACCATCGGAAATTACTACAGGCAGTCCCATTGCCCAATATTCACCGTCCTTAATAGGGGTGCAATATAATTTTGCAGGCGTTCGTTTCATTGGATTTATTGCAAAATCACCCTGGCCCATATATAAAGGAATATCTTTATGGTTTACAAAGCGAACGACCATCTTATTACTGTCGAAGCCTGATTGATTGACTAATTCGTCCAGTTCCTCCTTTTTTTGCGGTGTGAGTATAAGGGCACGAAATCGATCTCCCCATATCTTCTCAGCCTCATTAAAGAAATCAAATACTTCAGTGGATAAATAATTGCCTCCAAACTTTCCTGCATAGACACAAACTATTTTATTCTCCAGGTTTAATTCTTTTAAAAGGGCAGCATCTTTTCTTTTCGCAGCATTGAATGAATTGAAGTCAACACATGCCGGTTTTACTGGTGAATCTTTGAGTGTAATACCGTATTTTCTTTTAGCATAATCACTCATTCCTTTCGTTGCACTAATTATATATTTAGCATGGTAACTGAGCTTCTTTTCGAAATAAAAAAGAATTTTGAATTTAAGTCCATTTCTTTTCCAGGATCCGTTTTCTGCCATCGCTTCAGCATGCGGCTCATAGCTGTCTATAATAAGAGGTTTCCCCGAAAACAGGCTAACTACATAGCCCAGACTTCCCGCTGTGGTGCACCAGGCATGTATAAAATTAATTTTTTTAAATATGGATATTGAAAGCAAGTGCATGAAAGAAAAAAACCATTTAACAATTGCTATAATGCCAAAACGATAGTATGTATAATCAATGAGCACAATTCCTTTTTTCAGGAGGTTCTGTTTAATTTCAATTCTTTCCTGTACAGTCATCTTCACATTATCCTGTTCGAAGGTGACCAGGTAAATCTTACTTCCTGCAGGTAATATATCAGCGATAATTAATACATAGGGTAGGGTATAGGCTTGTATCAGGGCGTCTTTATAACTCCATTGTGTTACAACTAAAATGTTCTTTCTTTCGCTCATTGAATTCTTGAAATTAATTTCCTTCCAAGTATACTTTTTAATAGTAGTGTAAAATATTTCATTTTAAAGCCGCCAAATTTAATCGCATGAATCAAAAATCCTATACTCCTTTTACTTTGACTTTCCAGGTATGAATGAATTGCGCAGAAATAATTTACATGGGCAGAAAGCTGACTTTTTTCTTCTGTTGTCAGATCGATTTTCCGGAGTATCCAATCTTTTGCCAGAAGTGTTTTTTGAATAATTAAATCATTGTCTGATCGCATGGAACGTAATGGGTGATCGGACATAGAAATGGTAACTTCATCTATAATAAAAAGCTTGTGTAGTTTGCTGTTTTGAATCAGAAACATCCAATCTTCTTTGATGGCAAAATTCCTATCCTCTTCAAATAACTTAATGTCCGGATTGTCGGCTAAAACACAAACGTTACAGGCAATGGGGTTTCCGTTAAGGAACAGACGATAATCATAAAAGCCTTCCTTAATAGGCATTATATCGGAGGCTTTTGACCTTCCTTTATCGTTGATGAAATCGAATTTAGTTGCAATAAAATATGGATGATTGTTTTCAATTATTCCCCGGTGCAGGACCTGTAAATGATTTGGATGCATGAGGTCATCGGAATCGAAAAAGATGACATACGTTCCGGAAGCATTCTTAAATCCCGTGTTTCTGGCAGCACCTCTTTCTCTGTTTGGCTGACTTATTATTTTAAAATTGGGCTTATCGCCGTAATTTTTTTTAAGAAAATTTAATGTATCATCCGTACTTCCATCGTCAATGATAATAACCTCATAAGCTCCAAAAGTCTGCTGAAGGATTGAGGAAATTGTATTCCCTAGCAGATTACATCTGTTATAAACCGGAATGACTATGGAAAAAAACGGATCAAAATTCATGAACGATCTCATTTTTAAGTTCCTCTTCAAGTTCATTATACAGCTTGAGATGCAAATCTACTTTTTCACTATAATTAAAGTGCTTTAATGCATCCTCGCGTGCCTGAATTCCGAGCTGCTTTCTTAAATCTTCGTCCAGAATTAGTTTTCGTATTGCATTATAAACGGCATCTGAAGATTTATATGGAACAACTATACAATTTTTTCCGTCTCTGGCAGTAAAACTGCTAATTCCTGAAAAGGTTAATACTTGCGTACATCCTGAAATCATTCCTTCAATTATATTTATGCCAAAAGTTTCACTTTGTAATTTTACCGGAATGTGCAGATGAATATCAAATATTTTAAAGATTGTTGTGCTATTGGCAACGAAGCCTTTATAAATAATGTTTTTTTCAAGATTGTACTCCCGTATTTTATCCATTATTTCGTCAAAACATTCACCTTTGCTTCCGAATATATACAAATGAACATGCGGAAATTCATTAACAAGTCTTCGCATAGCTTCTACTGCATAAATATGTCCTTTCCAGAATTCAAAGCGGGCAACCATACCAATAACAAATTCGTTTTTTGGGATATTCAATTCCTTTCTTAAATCATCAACTTCGTTTTCATTAATATTCATGTAATCTGAAGTTTTGACGGAGTGATGAATGATATGAAGCTTTTTAGGCAACATATTAAAATGTTTAATAATAAATTCGTACGATTCGTTAGTAAGCGCAATAACTTTTTTAGAAAAGAAATACGTTATTCTGTCAATAAGTTCTTGTTTTTTACTATTGAAATCAGCAAACCAGACAGTGTTTTCGCAGGTAGTAACCCTCATTTTTATTTGGGCCGCATAAGCGGCTAATTGACCTATTAAGTTTCCATAGGGTAATTCGGAATGTACCAGGTCTATTTTATGATCTTTTAAAATTTTGACAACACGAAAAAAATTAATAAGGAAGGATAGTTTGGAACTGTGTTTTAGGTAATAGACAGGTACATTTATTTTTTTTAAATCTTCGTAGAGTAGGGGCTTTACATCATTAATAATAATATGAATATGGGGGATATTTCTTTTATTCAATTCTTCCGAAAACCAATTCCATTGAGTTGAACGTGTAATATGCGATGTTAAAAAGGCTATTTTCATCCTTTCGTCAATGATCGTTTGATATTCCTTGCTATTCGAAGTAAAAAGGGCGGATATGAAAATGATCGCTTGATTATTATTAAATGATTCGGCTCCTCTTTTAAGTCTTCTGCAAATTCTTTTTTTAGAAATGCTCCAACAATTTTTACCCGGGAAAAATTACCGGATATATAATCAAACAATAAAGTATTTAAGAGAAAATAAAAAAGCATTTTAGAAGAGTTGAATGCACGGGGAGGAGTTCTTTCAGCAAAAAACTTTTTCACCGTTTCGTCTTGTTGAGGATTAATTCCAAGTCGCGTGAGAATTGGTTTTATTTCAGATTTGTTTAATCCCTCAGCAATACTTAAAAATATCACACTCCATTCCTCTAAAAATTTTGAAACTGAAGTAGTAGATTTTGAATCCCCATGAAGCCTGTATCGCGAAAAAAGGAAATCACAATACTTAAAATCACAAATCATAAGCAACCGGCTAATTAAGTCATAATCCATTCCGAAGTGAAATTTCTCATTCAGAAATCCGGTTTTCAGCACACTTTTTCTGCGGTAAAATGAAGACGGTTGAGGAAATCCCATACCTGCCAGCAGTCTCTCCATGGTCAGATTAGGATACCCTTTGTCATACCGCACAATAAGATTGTTTCTAAACATTTCCGTATTGCCATGTAATAAACCAACATTTTCAGGAAGTGAAGAAAATACCTCATTTACTTTGTGTAAGGCCCCCGGCATATAAAGATCATCGCTGCAAAGCCAGCAAACAATATCTCCTGTTGCTTTTTTAAACCCTTTGTTAATTGCTTCACTCTGGCCGCTATCTTTTTCACTAACCCAATAATCAATTTTGTCTTCATATTTTTTTATAATGTCAACCGACTCGTCGTTGCTTCCGCCGTCAATAACAAAGACTTCCAGTGAAGGATATTGCTGGCTGAATATAGATAATAGCGTTTCTTCCAGGAATTTTCCCTGATTGTAAGAAGGCACTATTATGGAAATTTTTAACATTTTTTCAAGCCTTTTTTTGATAGAGAACTTTTAAAGAGTCGCCAAGTTTCATTTTAGCGAGACAGTAGTTAATTGCCTTTTTAATTAGGCGCAAAAGAATTGTTTTTTCTATATTATCGCTAAAATGTCTGTCAGCTTCGTTATAGTCGTACTCAACGTTTTTAACTTTATGGGAACCCATCGATCGAATGGCATAGATCATTCGTGCCGGACTAATACCTGCAGTTTGATTTTTTATTTTTGTAAAATCGTTTTCAAGCAATTGATGAATTGTTCGCGAAGTAAAATAATGAAGATGTTCAGGATAACTTATGACATTCCAGAATCTTCCAAGTAATCGTCTGGTAAAGGAATTGAAATTAGGTGTGGTTATGTAAAGAGCTCCTTCCGGACGAAGCAGTTTTGCATACATGCTGACTTCTGCTACAGGATCTGTCAAATGTTCAATCACTTCCAGAGAAACCACAACATCAAATTCCATGTTTTTTTGCTGAAGAAGCTGCTCTATGTTTTCTGTTACAGGAATTTTCTTTTTCCTGCACTCGATCAAAGCTGCTTCAGATAATTCAGTACCGCTTACATTCCAATTCCTGCCTTTTGCTACTTCTAAAAACAAACCAAATCCACAACCGGTTTCCAGCAGGTTATTATTTTTCCGATAGGGTTCAAGCATATTCAGAATGTCATTGTATCGCTTAAGGGTTAAGGGAGGTATGCTTTCATAGGAAGGGTAGTCGAAATAATGATCTTTAAGTTCTTCGGATGTAGGTATAGTCCTTGCCGATACCATGCCGCAGTTTCTACATTTAAACAGAAAATGTTTTTTCCCGAAAATATTTTTAAAAGAAGATTTCCCGCACAGAATGCAAGCACTGCGAACTTTATTGGATAAAGACAGCTTACCCATTACAATTAAAATTCATAATTAAAAGTGTCAATATCGGATTTAAAAGCATTTGCGATTAGATCTCTTGTATGTTTATTATAATAATCTTTATAAAAACTATGATTACTCGGATTTGCTTTCGACAAAACTATTTGATTAATATTTATCTTAGTACAAATGGTATTAAAGTCGTTTTGAATGTTTTCGAAACGTCCCACAAAATCGACAAGTAGTTTTCCGTTTTTATCGTATATAAATTCCTTTTGAAGTTCGCAGTCGTGGTTCACTCTCCATTCTATGTATTCGTCAAAAGACTTCATTTTGATAATCCTTTTGTGCTGTGGATGGAATTTAAACTGAAGCATAAAATGGTAAAGTGAAACCTGCCAGTCCCATGGATTCCTCACAAAGGAAAATTTAAAATAATTGTTAAAGGTTTCAGCGGGAAGAAATTTACTGGCTTCTTCTGCTTTAATATGGTCAATAGCCCAGGTAGAAAGAAACCAAACATGACTGCCTATAAAATAGCGAATGCTTTTATGCAGGGGAAATTCAGAAAAAGACAGATCGTCATATTCTTTTAAAGCCTTCCGGATGCTTGTTCCGGCAACTTTGTAAATATGAAAATATATAAATTTCTTTTGGTGAGAAAGTATCATCGAAGCTTACTTAATTAGGAGTAAAGTAGGTGTTAATTTTTTTTTCGGCAGACAAGTATTTATTTCTGTTTGTAATTAATTCTAAGGTATAACCTTTTTGAAGTTTCCACAAGGCCATATTCCTGACTTTTGAATTTGGTGCCGAAGAAACATTTTTTAACCCTGCCCGGAAAAGCTTTTTCAAAGAAGATATACATTGTAAAAGCCAGGAAGATTTATTGGCCAATTTTTTATCAATTAATCCACGATAAAGAGAAAGAATAACTTCTGCTTTACCAAAGCCTTCGTACATTTTGAGCAGGTAATCTAATTTTAGTCGGAAAGCAGGTATGTAATGTTGGAGTTTCAAAGATTCTTCATACCATAGTTTCCAGCCGCGAAGAACAAATGCCAGGCATATTTCACTGTCTTCTCCTGCAGTAAGCGCTTTACCGGACCGGCCGGAAAGCAAACTGCTAAAACCAGATGAAAAAAGTTCTTCCCAGGCTTGTTTTCTAATTGTAAGACCGGCTCCCCAAAGGTATCCTTTTTGCGGTTGTACAAATCCACTCTTATTTTGTTGCATTCCTGTTGCATAAGATATGGAGAATTCTGAAAACCAAGGTGGTGGAGTACTCTCAAAAACTGCATCAGCCGAACCCCCGCATGCGGCAATCTCAGGATTTTCATTGAGAATAGTAAATACTTTATGTACCCAATCTTCTTCTATCCAGTTATCATCATCAATAAAGCTAACAAAATCATAGGAAGAGGATGCAACTCCTTTGATTCTGGCATTCATTAATCCTTTTTTTTGTTCTTCAACTATTTGAAAACCGGTTACAGGATTCGTTTCCCAAACCATCTTTGATTTTGCTGAAGTATCATCCGTGGATGCATTGTCCACAAGGATTACTTCCCATGGAATTCCCTGAGAATGGATCTTTTGGAGGTGATTCAGTGTAGTTGTAATACGCGATGAACTGTTATAGCAGCAAATAATTATCGAAACCCCTTTCTTAGCCATCAGTGAAACAAAAAATCATGAATAACGATTAAGTAATATTATTAAGGGTTCCAAAATATGAGTTTTTTTCGGAAATCAGCTTTGTTTGATTCCCTTTTTGACGAATATTATTCACATGATGCATTTGGTTATTTTACACAAGTATACAGTTGACAAATTATTGGTTTTGTTTCCTTGCATAAATGCATTTAATTGTACTTTGCCACAATACATGTTTTAATGGAATACGAAATAAAACCACAACGAAATTTTGAATTCGGCTTTAAGGAATTATGGTCGTATAAGGAATTGTTTTATTTCTTTACCTGGCGCGACATTAAAGTAAAATATAAACAGACGGTGCTTGGTTTCTTATGGGCCATTCTTCAGCCTTTGGTAACCATGATTATTTTTACTTTTTTCTTTGGCCGTCTTTTAAAGGTGCCCTCTTCAGATTTGCCTTACCCTGTATTTGTATTGTCCGGATTGATCCTCTGGAATATCTTTTCCACAGGAGTTTCCAATGCCGGTAATAGTATGGTATCTAATGCAAACATTATTAAGAAAATTTATTTTCCACGATTAATAATTCCCTTGTCGGCTGTGCTGGTTAGTGTGTTTGATTTTCTCATGACATTAATTGTTTTCTTTTCTGTGCTAATATATTATAGTTCTCAAAACCTAATCCATATTAACTGGCCGGTTTTTTTAGCTCTTCTTCCTGTTTGCGTTATTCTTGCTTGTATCGCTTCTTTCGGTCTCGGATCCTTTCTGGCTGCATTAAATATTAAATACAGGGACTTCAGATACCTGATTCCTTTTATGATACAAATGCTTCTCTTCGTTACTCCCGTTATTTATCCGCTGAATATTGTTGAATCCGGAATTCTAAGAAACATTTTGGCCCTTAATCCTATGTATGCATCCATTGAAATGTTCCGGGTCGGACTTACCGGTATATTTCCTGATATGCAACTGTTTATGCTCAGTCTAGTATCTTCCTTGTTTTTGCTTTTTATAGGGATTTATTATTTCAGAAAAACAGAATATTATTTTGCTGACCTCGCCTGATGAAACCGATACTCGAAATAAAAAATATCGGAAAGAAATTTCGGATTCAACATGAGTTGAAGCCTTATTTGAGTTTGCGCGAATCTTTAATGGGCGTCTTTAAAGCGAAGACAACGTCTGTTGAAGAGTTTTATGCCTTAAAGGATATTTCCTTTGAAGTTCATGCAGGTGACTCTCTAGGAATCATTGGTAAAAACGGAGCAGGTAAATCAACACTTCTTAAAATTTTATCTAAAATTACACCGCCATCCATTGGAAAAATTATTTCACGCGGACGTATTGCCAGCCTTCTCGAAGTGGGTACAGGATTCCACCCCGAACTTACCGGCAGAGAAAATGTATTTTTAAATGGTTCGATTTTAGGAATGGGCCGTAATGAAATCAGGGCTAAGTTTGATGAAATTGTTGACTTTAGTGGTACGGAAAGGTTTTTAGATACTCCGCTAAAGCATTATAGCAGCGGTATGCAATTAAGACTTGCTTTTGCTGTTGCAGCTTTTCTGGAACCGGAGATACTGATTATTGATGAAGTTCTTGCTGTTGGCGATGCAGAGTTTCAAAAGAAATGCATGGGAAAAATGGAAGACGCTTCTAAAAAGGAGGGTAAAACAATTTTATTTGTAAGTCATGATCTTAACGCTATAAGCACCTTAACCAAAAAGGCCATATTGTTAAAGGCCGGTAAAATTGTTGGCTTTAACGATACTCCAAAAATTGTTGAACAGTACCTGGAAGGAGGGAGCGGAGATAGAATTTTTACTAAAGAAATTGATCCCTCTAAAAATATTCCACAGGTAGTATCTGTCCATGTTGTTTCGTCTCTTCCGGAAGCAACCCATGCTGCTGATGCAGAAATGGAAGTAAAAATTGCAATTAATATTCCCGAAGAAACCAGGACAACTTCCTGGCTTACTGTACAGATTTTGGATTCAATGGAAAAAGGATTAGTCCACGTAAGTCTTAACAGCAGAGAATTACCACTCTGTAAAGAAAAAGGAATTCAAATTGTAACTTGCAGGTTCCCACGGTTGCGTTTGTATCAGGGACAATATCATTTTAATGTATATCTGTCAGGACCACCCGGAGAACAAATTTATGATGTGATTCGTAATGTCTGCCCCTTTAAAGTGCTAATTATCGGTAAAGAAAGAGACTGGCATTATACACAAAATGAATGTGCATATTTTGAAGATGCTAAATGGGAAATTACTAAAAAATAAAATGATTATTTCTATGATAAAAGATACAGTGCATGGTTTATTCAAAATATTTGGATTAACTGTTAGAAAACATCACAATCAAGACGATGAAAAAAGAAAAAAGTCGCTGCGATTTATGAATCTTTATGCAAAGTATAAAGAATTTACAATGATTCCGATTCCTCAATTTGTTGATAATCTGGCAATGGTGGATCGTTTTAAAAACACTCCCGGATGCATTGTAGAATGCGGTGTTTGGAGAGGTGGTATGTCTGCTGCCATGGCGGAAATCTGTGGCCGTGACCGAAAATATTTTCTCTTCGATAGTTTCGAAGGTCTTCCTCCGGCAAATGAAAACGACGGTAAAGATGCAATCGACTGGCAGAAAAATCGTGACAGCGAATTTTATTACGACAATTGCAAAGCAGAAATGAAATATGCAAAAAGTGCCATGGAACTTTCCGGAGTTAAAGCTCCTGAATTGGTTCAGGGCTGGTTCAATGAAACCTTGCATAAGACCAATACAGGACCTATTGCTATTCTCCGCCTGGATGCTGATTGGTATGAATCAACAATGACATGCCTGAATGAATTTTACTCTAAAGTTTCAAGTGGCGGCTTAGTTTTAATTGACGATTATAATTTTTGGGAAGGTTGCTCAAAAGCTGTTCACGACTATCTTTCTAAGAATAATCTTTCTGACAGAATTCATCAGACTGAAAACGGTGTGGCATATATTATCAAGGACGAGAAAATAAAGAGATCGTGGTAATTTTATTTCGTATTCGGAAATCAACTTTTTATTAATGAAAGTTGAAATTGCAGTTTTTGGAATAAATAGTTAGAGAATCTCCCAATAAATCCTTATTAATCGGCCTGAAGTTTTAACTTTTAGCCAAGTATTTTCCTTTTTATCATAAGTTGTTGATTATTAACAATTTATTTAATAGGTTAATGAAAACTATAAATTTGTAAATTCAGTAAAAAGCGATGTAATATTGTCAAAAAAGTGCAGGTAAAAAGAAACATATTGTGATCGTCGGAAAAGGAATGGTTGCCGGCGCCTTAAAGGATATTTCCGGTTGGGAAGAAGATGTTCTTTTTTCTTCCGGTGTTTCAAATTCAGGCGAATTGTCTGGTAGTGCTTTTGAGAAGGAAATAAATCTCATAAAAACCTACATTAATAAATTAACATCCGGTGCTTCTTTCGTTTATTTTTCAACCACATCAATCTTTGACCCTTCAAAGTCATCAAATCCCTACATAATTCATAAATTATTTATTGAAAAATTACTCAGAGAAAGCAATGTCGACTTCCTTATTGTTCGATTGCCAAATCTTGTTGGCATTAGTTCAAATCCACATACTTTAACAAATTTTTTCGCCGATAGTATTCGCCGGAACAAACTTATAACTTTAAGGAGCGGGGCAATTCGTCATTTAATAGATGTTGCCGATCTTTCAGTTATTCTTAATGATATAAAACGTAAGTTTGGCAAAAAAAAGATTACCGTTAATGTTGATACTGACAAACCTTTATCAGCTGGTCAGATTCTTGGATTTTTAGAAGAAGCTTTTGGTAAAAAAGCAAATGTTCAAATTGTCCCGGATAATATTGGCGGAAAACCTATAGAATCAATTGATAATAATGACGCTATAAATTTTTTATGGAAAACAGGAGAAGACTACCACAAGGAATTGTTCAAGAAGTATTATTGCGACTGAATTAAACCAATTTTATGCGTATCCTGTTTTCATTAACTAATCTTGACCTTGGAGGAGCTCAGATGTTTGCTATGCGCCTGGCTGAGGAATTGAGTCTTATGGGTCATGAAGTTTTTATTTATAATCATGAGCCCGAGTGGAGCAATAAGGATTTTCAATCCTCGTTTTCTAAAAAAGTAAAAATTATCTGTTTTACGGACAAGTACAACCCATTTATTATTTGGAAAATCAATGCTGTTCTAAAAAAAATTAATCCAAAAATTACCTTTAGAAATTGGTTAAATACGCGATATTTTAAAAACACACTTTTAAAATATCGTTTCGATATTATTAATAGCCAGATGTATGAAGCCGATCTTTATAATGCAAGGGTTGCTCTGCCTCTCGGTATTCCATTTGTTATTACTACCCATGGAGAATATGAGCTAAACTTTAGCAATAAAGATAAGGGATTTGTTGATGAAGCTAAACACAATCTTGCTTCTGCCCGGGCAGTAATTTATACTGCACAGAAAAATATAGATGCCATACATACACTCCTTGCCGATAAAAAACCTGTATATAAAATCATTGTTGGTTTTAACGGCGAAAATGTTGCTCAATATAAAGTAGATCCCGCTGCACTCGGTATTAAAGAGGGCGATTTTGTAATAGGAATGGTTGCCCGGGGAATCCCCGAAAAAGGGTGGAAGGAAGCCATGGAAATGTTTAAGGAGCTAAAAAGGAGTTATACCAAACGCAGAATTCACCTTGTCCTAATCGGCAATGGAGAAGAATTAAAGGCTCTCTATGAGAAAAACCGTATGGAGGATATGCATTTGCTCCAATTTACTAAAAATACACTGGAGTATTTTTCCTGGATAAAATATTTTGATGCAGGTATGCTCTTAAGTTATTTTATGGGCGAAAGCGTACCCAATGCAATTATTGAATACCTCTATTTTAATGTTCCTGTCATTGCTACTCCAATGGGTGACATTAAAGAAATGATCTCATCGCCAAATGGAATGGCCGGCGAACTGGTTCCCCTTTTAAACGGAAGAGCAGATACTGCTTTTGCCGTAGACGTTTTGAAAAAATGGCTTGATGACCCGGCTTATTATGCTTCAATGAAGAGTAATACATCAAAAGCATTTGAGAAGTTTAATATGAGAAAAATTGCTGGCGAATACTTAAAAGTTTTTGAGGAGGTAGTATCAAAAAATCGGAAATGATTTTTTTTTAAAGAATTGATTTGATAAATAAAAAAGTATTGTTTGATAAGAAAATTGCCCAAGTTTTTAAACTCAAGGAAGAAGAAAAATTTGATGAAGCAGTTACTATTCTTAATGAAATAATTATTGAATGGCCAAATGATTATGTTCTATTTGCGTTGGCCGGGGCCCTTTATTCCTTACAAGATAAATTCGAAGATGCTTTGCCGTTTTTCAAAACGGTTCTGGAATTGAATCCAAAATCTGAAGCAGCCTCATCTGGATTGTTTCATTGCTTTAATGAATTAGGGAAGATTGATGATGCATTAAATGAAATGAAAAGATTTCTTCACTCGATAGATAAATTAAAAAAGGATAATTATAAATGGATTTTGGAGGAACTTTTAACTGATATCGAGAATCCTCAACTTTCAGACTATAAAAAGGACATTTTGCATTTTAAAACAAAATTTGATTTGTAATCATAAGTTATCTAATGAAAACTACAAATATGTAGCGGGTTAAAAAGGAAAAAATATTACCAGCAGATTATAACATGCTTTCCGCCATGGCTCCAAGAGTTGAGCAAAACAAGTTTTATATTTGAATAAATGAATTTCGAATCTAGTTAATGACCACACTTCGACTTCGCTCAGTGACCGGTGATCAACTTTAATTTTGGCTTCGGCTTCGCTCAGCCGAGCTTTGAACTAATTATTACTTCTTCGAAAGAGCTTCTTTGACTTTAGTTATTCGAATAATAATTCTTTAAATGAGAATGATTTTGCATTGAGACATGGGCTCAAATTTTTTGATAATTGTTTGTTTGAACTTCGGCTGAGCGTAGCCGAAGCCTATATATGAACAAGTTCCCGGACCCTGAGCGAAGTCGAAGGGCTCCAAATCACTGCTTAATCTTTACCACATTTCTAACAATAACCTTGTCACGGTATATAACCCTGCTAGGAGTAGTCTAAGCGCGAGCACCAACTTTGATTAAATGAACAGACATCTATTCGCGCGGACTACGACTTTTTTAGTTACCCCTGTCTTCATTGTGTTTTCGTTATCGAAAAAGGCTGTGTGTTTAAAGAGTCCGCCCATAAAGTATCTATGCAAAGAAATAGCGCTGAGAACCCAAAGGTTTTTAAGTAGTCTTTTCAAGATTTACCTTGAGCGCTACAATCTTTAAAAACTCAACGCTATGAAAACAAAAGTAACATTATCGGTTGAACAAGTCAACCCATTATTTGTAGGAATGGATGTGCATAAGAAGCAATGGTCCATTTGCATTCGAACACCAGAATTCGAACACCGCACTTTTACTCAGCCTCCTAATCCGACTGTGCTTCACGAATATTTGCAGAGAAACTTCCCATCCTATCAGGTTACTTGCGCGTATGAAGCTGGTTGCTTTGGGTATTGGATCAGTGAGCAGCTTCAAAAATATGGTTATGAATGTTTGGTTTTAAATCCAGCTGATATTCCTGGTAGTGATAAGGAAGAAAAAAGAAAAACAGATCATGTTGATTGTAGAAAAATAGCTCGTGAATTAAGCAAAGGAAATCTAAAAAGTATTTTTCAACCGGATCTTACTCAACAAGGTTTTCGAAACTTATTTCGCCAACGTAATGTTCTGGTAAAACAGCAACGACAAATTAAGTGTCAGATAAAATCGTTGCTATCATTTTATGGGATAGTAATTGAAGAGAAATTTGATAATAGTAACTGGAGTAATAATTTTAAAAACTGGCTTGAGAAATTGAAATTTGAAAGCTCCACTTCTCGATTATCTTTGGAATCATTGTTACGGCGGCTGGAATTTTTTCATAAAGAATTTTTGACAATAGAAAAACAATTGCGAACATATGCACATACTTACCATAAAGAAATGTATAAACTTTTACTTAGTATTCCAGGCATCGGAACAGTAGTGTCAATTGCTGTCTTAAGTGAAATAGGCGATGTATCACGATTTAAAAGAGTTGATGATTTATGTAGTTATGTGGGATTGGTGCCGAATATTTATCAATCCGGAGACACACTACGAGTAAAAGGGCTGACGAATCGTTGCCAAAAATTACTTCGCTCATATTTTGTCGAAAGCGCATGGACGGCAGTAAGACACGATCCTGAGCTTATAGAATATTATAAAAGACACGTCGGAAAAAAAATGGCAAGTAAAATAATTGTCAAAGTTGCCAGGAAATTAGTAGTGCGAATATATTACTGTATGAAATACAACAGACCATACATAATAAATAATAAATTAAATCAATCCTCTAAAGTGACCGTATCTAAGCCCCTGCAGCACTCCTAAAAGAGAAGTCTGCTACCACGAAAGTATACGGCCTTTATAAAAATGAAGTGATAAATACATGCAGCTTATTTCTATAATGACTGCTTATTGGAGGATACCCAAATAGGTAAAAAGGATTGCCTGTCTTGTTGATTGCCAGAAAAACGCTGCACACGCGGCCTGGCCTTGTTTTTTCCGGCAATCAACAAGAAATTAACAAAAAAATAAATTTTTGAAAAAGCTTGGATAAATTCTTTCATTGGAGGGGCTTAGCGCTTTTGTATTGTCCAAAAGTTACCAAGAGTCTCGCCCTAACGGGCCTAATAATTCCATAAATTGATTACGTATAAATCATTTAACTTAACTAAATGACATTGCCCTGAGAGCCGAAGGGTGGTTAATGAGTCATGGTGCGGACCCTGAGCAAAGTCGAAGGGTTCCAAATCACTGTTTAATCTTTACCACATTCCTAACAATAACCTTGTCACGGTATATAACTCTAATTGAATAAATACCTTCTCTTAAATCTGTCAGGTCGGAGGAAAATGCTAAATAGTTTTTTGATACTTTACCTGAATAAATCTCTTTTACCACTTGTCCGCTAACATCAATAAGATCTGCTTTTACATAGTCCGGATTGCCCAGTAATAAATGCATGTTCAGCGTTCCGGTAAATGGATTAGGATAAGGATCGAACAAAATTGTCTCGTCTGATAAATTTATGCATTTCTCATTATTCTCAGGTGCATTATCCTGCTCGCCATTCGGATTGATTGCGCGAACACAATAGTAAGTGAACTCATTTGCTGAATTGATGAGAAAGGATGCATGAAAGGAATAGGTTTTATACCCTGCAGGACCATTTGGAATTACCTCATTTAATGTTTCACGGATTGTATTCCCATTTTCCAGTTTAGCTTCAAGCTGAAGATTGTTAACTTCTCTTGTCCCCAGGTTTTTTAATTTACATACTACGTGAAAATAATTATTCTCAAAGTATGATGAGTCTCCTGTAATGGCAATATCTAGTACCGGTTTAATGACATAAATATTTTTACTTGAAGAATCTACACAACCAAATGGACTAACTACATATTGACGAATTACGAAAACTCCTGTGTCTGTATACAAATGTACCGGTTCTTGTATTGTTTCTGTATTGCTTCCATCACCGAAATCCCAGGTGTATGCTCCTGCTCCTGTTGAATTGTCTGTTATAATAACATTTAACGGGGGATTTCCAAATTGAGGATTGAAAGAGAAGCTTGAAATTGGAGGTGCATGCACTATAATTGATTTCGTAATGCTGTTGGTACAGCCTACGTCAGAAGCCACGGTCAGTTTTACGGGGTAGGTGCCTGCCTGAGTAAAAAGATATGCCGGTGAGCTTATCGTATCAGGACTTGCAAGTCCCTGTATGCTCCAGTCCCAATGAATTATGCTGCCTGCATTGATTGTACTCATGTCTTGAAAAGTATAATTCGAATTCATACAAGCTGCCGCTGTGCTAAAATCAGCAGAAGGAATTGGACTGACACTGACATTCATTGTTGTTTCTGTCGCACAACCCATGTTGGAAGTAACTTTTAAGTTTACCGGATAAACACCGTCATTTACATAATAATGTATAGGCTCACGAAGCTGATTGCTTAATGAATCCCCAAAGTCCCAAAAATAGGAAGCGTCACTTGGGTTACCCGGATTAATGAATGACATTAAATCTCCTTTACAAGTAGGTGTGTAATCAAACGAGGCTATTGGAGCAGGGTTCACCATTAAATTAAGTATGGACGTGTCCTTGCAACCGTATTCAGTTGTTACAATCAGAGATACAGTATAAGTCTGACTTGAATTATACGGATGAGACGGATCCGAAATGGAAGAAGTATTGTTTACTCCGCTTGAAGGGTCGCCAAAGTTCCAGGCATAAAGTATAATGTGACTTAGGCTGTCGGTAAAGCTGGAATTTGTAAAGCTAACAGTATCATTCGTGCAAGGAAGTGTATTGTTGAAATTAGCTGTTGGTCTATCGTGAACGGGCATTGATATACTGTCAATGCCAATGCAGCCTTCCTGTGAAATTACAGTGAGTTTAATGTTATAATTTCCCGGAGAAGGAAAAAGAAAATCAGGATCATAAATATTTGATGATCCAATTGCGCCAAATGACCAGAAGACTGAATCTATGGTACTGCCGGGAGCAGGGATTGAATTATTTGTAAACTGTGTTATTGTTCCCAAGCATGTTGACGAATAATTAAAAGATGAAACAGGACTCGCTTTGACATCAATTACCTGTTGAATAGGCGTACCGGCGCATCTTGATGGAGAATAACTGGTCAGTGTTATTGTATATTGACCAGGCGTTGTGTACCGGTGCACAGGATTTTTTATTGAATCAATTTGACTGTCGCCAAAATCCCAATACCATCCTGAAATTGTATCTCCTGTTACTGTAGATAGATCAGTAAATACAACATCGTTGTTTTCACATGCCGGTAATGGATTGATTGAGAAATTTACAACGGGCGGTGTATTTATTTTAACGGGGTGGATTACTGTATCTTTACATCCATTTGCAGCTGTAACTATAAGCTGTGCAAAATATAATGCCACGGCCGGATTATATAAGTGTTGTGGATTGGCAGTTGTATCATTATTACTATCGCCGAAATTCCAACGGTAATTTGTTATCGATGAATTACTGATAATCGTCTGATCGTTGAATTGTACACTTTGCCCTACACAGGTATTGTCAGTTGTAAAATCTGCCTGAGGACGATCGGAAAAGGTTAGCATAACACCTCCGCTGTCTGAGCATCCTGAAGAAGAAACAGTCGTCAGATTAATAGTAAAAGCACCTCCTGCAGGGAAGGAATAATTCGGATTCTTTACAAAGGACGAATCGCCATTTCCAAAATCCCATATCCAATTAACAATACTATCACCTGCAACAGTAGTTTGATCAGTAAATTGCATTTCTGTCATTGAACAGGCAGCCGGTGGATAGGAAAAGGATACGCTTGGAATTGCTGATATATTTACAACCTTAATTGCAGTATCGGCACATCCGTAAATGGAAGATGTTATTAGTTTTGTATTATAAATTCCTGTTGCTGCAAATAAATGACTTGGGTTCTGTGATGACGATGTATCGCTGTCTCCGAAATCCCATTTCCACGATGCTATCGTTCCGGAGTTGATTATTGAAGAGTCTGTGAAAAGTGTATTATCCCCCAGACATAAATTTGCTGCACTGAAATTGCTTATGGGTGCTTCGGTAACTACTACCGTGTCTGTAAACGACGAACTATTTCCATTCGTATCGGTTGCAACAAGCGTAATAGGGTAGGTGCCGGCTTGATTGAATTGAATTCCTGTTGGAATAGAATCTGTACTTTGATAACTGCTGACAGGAGCATTTTTTGTAAAACCCATGGTCAGTAGATTATTTGCTGCAGATATATTGTACACGAAGAATCGATTCTCTCTTCTTGTACCGCAAATTCCTTTTGGATTCGATCCGCTAATATAATCTGAGCCCAGATAGACTGGAGTAATATTACTTAAATCACTTCCTAAATCGTATTTTTTTGTGTCATTGCCTGAGTAGTTTGTATATAATAACTTCCAGTGACTACTGTCATTTACAAGCCATAGATCGCTTGGTGTGCCATTACTTATGATGGTTGTGAAAACAGGAGGATTAAGAAATGAGTTTCCAAATTCAGCACGGATAATATTTGTTGAGTTGTTGCCGGCAAGAAATGCATACCAGTTTCCGCAGCTTTGTGCAATTGCAGCATCCAGAACATGCGTTGTTCCCGGCACAACAATCGGTGTCAACGGAGTGGGAGTGTTCAATATGGAATTTCCAAAGGGTAAAATAGTAATTGAGCCGGCCGTATGATTGCAAACTAAACCATAAATATTGCCGGTAGTATCTTTATTTATTTTAATTGACCAGGGTGAAGATAAATTACTTGTAAAATTCGTAAGTACGGTAGTGATACTAAGAGGGGTATTTAACAGACTGTTTCCAAAACTAATTCTGAAAAGATAATTGTTACTGTAATCAACTACAAAGCCGTACCAATCAGTACCCTCTTTAAAAACAGCCATATCTGAAGGCTGATACAGGATTCCCATTGTACCAAAATTATCGATTTGGGTTATGGGATTTGCCGGACCGTTACCATAAACCACGCGGTATAAATTGCTATTACCAAATCCCGAAATAAAAACGATAGTCGTGTCGTTTTGCTCAGCAAGCGTTATATCACCCGGGTAAAACAGATTGAGTAATGTATCTTGAACTTTAACAGCAGGTTTACTGAAAAATCCCGGTGAAAAATCCCATTTATAGGAATTGGCTCCCGCACTATTATTCGTAAACTGAAGCTGACTGCCCGAGCAAACGGGAGACGGTAATGTGAAATGACTGTTGGGACATTGACCTATTGATTCAGAAACTACTAATTGAAAGCAGAAGAAAATGAATAGGGTAAAGATAGAGAAGTAACTTTTCATGGACATATATTAAACCTGTCCTAATACGAAAAAATATCTCTGTTGTTTTTATTTCACGTGGTTTGCATGCTGTGTTTAAAAAGTTCGTATGTCGCTGATATTCCGTCTTTTAAATTGATTTTCGGCTTCCATCCAAGGGCTAAAATTTTGGACGATTCCATTAGTTTTCTTACAGTTCCATCGGGCTTTGATGTATCAAAAGATATTTTGCCTTTATAGTCAACAATGCCTGAAATCAGATGCGCTAATTCGTCTATTCTAATATCGTCGCCGTAGCCAATGTTTAAAAACCCTTTTTCATTGTAATCGGTCATCATTAGCAGGCAAGCTTGAGCAAGGTCGTCAACATGTAAAAATTCCCTTCTGGGCATTCCGCTTCCCCAAACTGTTACCGTTTCATCGTTTCTCAATTTAGCTTCATGGAATTTTCTGATCAATGCGGGGAGAACATGCGAATTCTGAAGATCATAATTGTCCTTCGGTCCGTATAAATTAGTAGGCATGGCAGAAATAAAATTACAGCCGTATTGTGAAGAGTAGGCTTCACACATTTTTAATCCTGCAATTTTTGCAATAGCGTAGGGTTCATTTGTCTCTTCCAGGTAACCCGATAAAAGATATTCTTCCTTCATGGGTTGAGGAGCTGCTTTGGGATATATGCAAGAGGATCCAAGGAATAAAAGTTTGCTGACTTTGCTTTTCCAGGCAGCATGTATTACGTTTAATTCAATGGCCAGATTATCATAAATAAATTCTGCCCTGTACAAATTATTTGCAAGGATTCCTCCGACACGGGCTGCGGCAAGGAAAACATATTCAGGTTTTTCTTTACTAAAAAAAAGTTCAACGTCGTTTTGATTACGCAGGTCAAGCTCTTTTGAACTTCTGAAGATTAAATTAGTATATCCTTTTTGCTCAAGAGCCCTATGAATAGCTGAGCCTACCATTCCGTTATGGCCGGCTATGTAAATCCTGGAAGATTTATTCATTATAATTATAAACGTTATGTCCGCCTTCTTTAAGATATTTATCTTTCCTGAACAATTCTATATCAGAAGCCATCATTTCCTTTACAAGTTTTTCTAAATCATACTTCGGTTTCCATCCAAGCTTTTGTTGCGCTTTTGTCGGATCGCCAATAAGAAGGTCTACCTCAGAAGGTCGAAAGTATCTTTTATCAATACTTAATATGGGTTTTTTCTTTTGAACATTAAATTCCGGATTCGTGCAATTAACTACATAAGCTTTTTCATCCATACCTTTTCCGCGAAATTCAATTTCTAATCCTGCTTCCAGACATGACAGGCGAAAAAATTCACGTACTGAATTAGTTTTTCCTGTGGCAATAACAAAGTCATCTGGTTTTTCTTGTTGTAGAATAAGGTACATAGCCTCTACATAATCCTTGGCATGACCCCAGTCTCTTTTTGCATCCAGATTGCCCATAAAAACTTCTTCTTGGAGACCAAGCGCTATTCGGGCTATAGCGCGTGTAATTTTTCTGGAAACAAAAGTTTCTCCACGAATTGGGGATTCATGGTTAAAAAGAATGCCATTGGCGGCAAACATATTGTAAGCTTCTCTGTAATTTACAGTGATCCAGTAAGCATAAAGCTTTGCCACAGCGTAGGGCGATCTTGGATAAAAAGGAGTATCTTCTTTTTGCGGAATTTCTTTTACTAATCCATAAAGTTCGGAGCTGGAAGCCTGATAAATTTTTGTTTTTTGATTCAGGCCTAATATTCGCACAGCTTCAAGAATCCTGAGTGTTCCTATTCCATCTGCATCTGCCGTATATTCAGGGATTTCGAAACTTACCTTTACATGGGACATAGCTCCGAGATTATATATTTCATCAGGTTGTGTCTCCTGAATAATTCGTATTAAGTTTGTACTGTCTGTCAGATCGCCATAATGAAGCTTGAAGTTAATATTCTTTTCATGCGGGTCATGGTAAAGATGGTCAACACGTTCAGTATTAAAAAGCGAACTTCGCCGTTTAATACCATGAACCTGATAACCTTTATTTAATAAAAATTCAGCAAGGTAGGCTCCGTCCTGACCGGTTATTCCTGTTATGAGTGCTACTTTCATGAGCTTAAAGATGAGGTAAGTGTCCAAATATACTAAATATTGAGAACGGCTTATCGTTCTATTATAGATCGTTATTAATAACTATACAATGAAAATTCTTAATTCTGAATCATTATGAAGCTTGTATTTGCCACAAATAATTCCCATAAAATAAAAGAGGTAGAAAAAATGCTGCCTGAAGAGTTAAATCTATTGAAGTTAAAGGATATTGATTGTTTCGATGAGCTTCCGGAGACAGGTACAACTCTTATGGACAATGCAAGGCAAAAAGCACGTTACATTTATGAAAAATTTGGTTTGAATTGTTTTGCCGATGATTCAGGATTAGAAGTTTCATCTCTCGGGGGAAGACCCGGGGTTTATTCTGCTCGCTTTGCAGGATCGTCTGCAACTTCTTCAGAAAACATTTCCAAATTGTTAATTGAGCTTAAGGGCATCACAGATAGAACTGCCACCTTTAGAACCGTAATCGCTTTAATCATCGATGGAAAGGAATATTTTTTTGAAGGTTCCATTAACGGCAGTATTACAGAGACACTGCATGGTGCTGAAGGTTTTGGTTATGATCCGGTTTTTATTCCTTCAGGATCAGAGATGACTTTCGCTGAAATGAATCCCGAAGAGAAAAATTCACTTAGCCACAGGGCTATTGCCATGAAAAAGTTCACAGAATTTCTGAAAACACCTGTTAATTATTCCTGACAGAACGTGCTGCATAGAAAAAGATAGAAAACATAGAAAGAATGTAAAGGCTGAAAAGGATAGTATAATTACGGGTCCATTCAGTAATAAATTTTTCCATTACAATTACTATTACCAATGAAATAAGCGTAAGTATCCAGAATACCAATGCCACCTGTCTGTCACTAAGGCCAAGATAAGCCAATGCATGAGTAGTATGGTCCTTGCCTCCTACAAATGGGCTCTTACCGCTTCGGATGCGGTTAATGACTACCGTTGTTGTATCAATGATTGGCATGATAAAAACAATTGTAGGTAAAAGTAGATTCCTCTCGCTAATCAATGCTCCACTCGGGGGAGATGCATTCCATAAATATCTTATTCCAATGGCAGCGAGAAAAACTCCCAAAAACTGGCTTCCTGTGTCCCCCATATACATCTTTGAAGGATTCCAGTTAAAGTATAGGAATGAAAACAGGGCAGCCATAACACCCAGCATAATCATAAAATAAACCGTGTCGTATTCATTATGGAAAACCATTACTGCTAAAGCCGATAAAATAATACTCAGCGAAACAGTAGTCGTAATGGCATCCATATTATCAAGCATGTTTAGTGAGTTCATTATTCCAACTACCCAAACGATTGTTAAAACATAATTTATTAGTGGTTCATAAGAAAGATTTATCGTTGTTCCTGTTACAAGAAGAATTACAGCGCATGTTACCTGTGTACTGAATTTTAAAAACGGTCGGGTATTATAAGCATCATCAGCCAAACCAAGCAAAAAACCAAGCATGGATGCAAGAAGGATACCTATAAATTGCTTGCTAAGAAAAACCTGGTTATTGTCGAAAAAAAAGGAGTATATTATTATGGAAAGTAGAAAAATAAAATAAAAAGAAAATCCTCCTACAGCCGGTTTGGATTGAGTACCCCATCGAATGATGGTGTCATCCTGGTTTCGCATACCCAGAGTTTTTACAAACTTTAAAAAAAGGCTGTTTATTAGAAAAGAAAAAATAATGGAAAGCACAAAAAATAAACCGTAAACCGATATATAATAATTCTCATTGGCATCTCCCAGGAGAGATGACAAAGCATTTAGCTGAATAAATATTTCCTGAAAAAAGTGCATAAGTTAAATTGTTACATTTTTATCCGAAAATTCTTTAAACGTCGGCAAAATTTTGTCTTTAGAAGATACAAGGGGAGCATTATTTTTCCAGTCCAATTTTAATTCTGAATCATTGTAGATAATGCCGCTTTCAGACGAAGGATTATAGTATTGTGTTACCTTGTAAAGAAAAACGGTATGATCTTCCAGAGCAATAAAACCGTGAGCGAAACCTTCCGGTATCCATAGCATTTTATTTTCCCTGGCATGAAGTTCGATAGAAAAGTGTTTTCCGTAAGTCGGTGAATTTCTACGGATGTCAACTACGATATCCAGAACACCTCCATTTACTACCCTGATTAATTTGCCCTGCTGATAGGGAGGAACTTGAAAATGCAATCCACGCAATACCCCTTTATGACTGACGGACTGATTATCCTGGATAAACGGTCTTTTAATTCCATGTTCCATCATAACCTGTTCATTGAATGACTCATAAAAAAAGCCACGTTCATCCGCAAATACTCTGGGCTCAATAATCAACAGCCCTTCCAATGGTGTTGAAATAAACTTCATAGGTTAAAGGGCTTTAGTTTTTTGAAAAATACGATTTTATTTTTTCCCATCGTGTTAACTTGATCCGTACTTCATCATCATAATATCCATAACCGTAGCCATAACCATATCCATAACCGTAGCCATAACCATATCCATACTTGAATCTCGACATTTCAACTCCATTCAATACAACAGCAAGGTTTCTGATCTTATTGTCTTCAATAAGTTTATTGAGATTTTTAATGAATAGCCTTTTAGAATAATGAGAACGTATGATGTAAATCGGATAATCCGCTTTCTGTACTATTTCAACTCCGTCAGTTACAATTCCTACCGGCGGTGTATCAATGATGATTATATCGTACATGGATTTTAGCTGCTCCAGGAGCTGCGACATACGCCCGCTGAGAATAAGCTCAGAAGGATTGGGTGGTATTGGACCGGCAGTAATGAAATCGAGATTTGGAAGACTGCTTTTATTAATGCAGTTTTCAACAGAGTCCTTTCCGATAAGGATGGTACTCATCCCTTTTATATTTTCAACATTAAAACCAAGGTGGATTTTTGGTTTCCGCATGTCTAAGTCAATAATAACAACCCGTTTTTCAGAAAAGGCAATTACACCTGCAAGGTTAATGGCAACAAAGGTTTTTCCTTCACCGGAAATTGTTGAAGTTACTGCTGCTATTTTTGGACCCGGTTCATTGCTAATAAACTGAAGATTGGTCCTGACTGAACGGAAAGATTCTGAAATTGCAGATTTTGGATTCTTATCAACAAGCAATTGAGAAATAGGAATGTCTTTGGTGTATCTTGGTATGATGCCTAAGAGAGCCGCATCGGTATATTGATTAATTTCCTCAAGAGATGTAATTTCATTATAAACTAAATATTTAATAAAAATAATTACAAAACTTATAATGAAGCCAACCAGGATGCTGCCAAAAATAACCAATCTTCTATTTGGGGAGAGTGGAATGAGGGAAGCACGTCCACGCTCAAGGATAACGTTATTCGTAACAATTCCTGCACGAGAGATTGCATATTCAACTTTACGCTCCAGGAGAAGCGAATAAAACTTTTGGTTAACCTCATACAACCGCTGCAATCTTCCCAGTTCAGCTTCCTTCCCCGGAAGTTTTGTGAAGCCCGATTCAAATTCGGCAATGCGATCATCAACAGACCGGATTTTATCCTGAACAGATGATTTAGCATTGCTCAATGAATTAGCCAACATTAAACGCTGACGTTGTATTTCCAGATCAAGTGATAAAATGGCTGCATTTTGTTCTGTTGCCTGAAATTTTAAATTCGCTCGTTTATCTTCTAAAGCCTGAATATTCTGAACGAGTGATTTTACCATGTCATCCGTATACGTACCGGCTAAAAGCGGAATCAATTGATCCAGTCTTTGTCTTTTATTGATCTCTTTCTCCAGTCGTTCTAAAACGGCCAGACTAAGCTGTAAATCTACACGTTGATCAATAAGGGCATTGATGTGTATTAATACATCAGAAGCATTCTTTTCAGGGTCAATAATTTTATTGTTCTTTTTAAACAATTCAAGTGAAAACTCTGAGCCTTTTAACTCCGAATCAATGGTTGTAATGGTTTCGTTAATAAAGTCAAGAGTCTTATTTGCACCGGCGGATTTATCTTCTTTGTCATATTCATCATACTCTTCCGCCATTGTATTAACAAAATCTGCAGCTTTTAAAGTATTTTTATCTGTGAATGAAATCTTTATTGTTTGGGCATTCTGATTCAATAAAGTAACCATTACTCTGCTATAATGACGCTGAAGCAGAGAAGTAGGATTATTAATCAGGAAGTAGTATGGATTCTGAGTAATTTCCTTTTGTTGATTTGCAATGGTCTGGTAATCCAAAATGTTAATGCGGAATTTTAATCCGGTTATATTATACCACTGACCGATATTATAAATACCATCAAATTTTTTATCGTTGTATGTATATGTTAATTCAAATTGTGTCTTCTCTTTGAATTTAACATAAAAAGGAATATCGCAATAACTTGAATCAAGCTCATAAAACTCTACTTCGAAGGGAGAGTTTTTATACATTTCTTCATCGAGTACTGTCCCTTGAGCAAAATAACTTACGTCCAAAGGCATTTTTGCGAGTACTCGCGATACCATTAGTTTTGATCTCAGGACTTCAATATTTCCTGCAAGTTGATTCATTGCCATTCCATCGTAAATGGGCGAGCTTTGAAGATTCAGGATTTTGTTTGCATTGTTTTGGGAGCCAATTTTTAAAATAGCATCAGACTGGTAGATTGGGTGAGTATAACGCAGGTATAAAAAAGCAGATATTACAGAAACAATCATCAACAATATTAATACGTAGAAGTTTTTCCTTGCTATAATAGCAAACAACTTTACATCAAACTCTTCATTAAGATGGGATATCTTTTTTTTCGCCATGCGTTAATTTCTAATATAGGTAAGCAAAATCAGGAAAGTTGTTATCACGCTGACATAAGGGATAAAATCGCTGGTAAGGCGTTTTCTGAAATTCGATCCTGAATCAATATAAATGATATCATTCGGGTAAATCAGCAAGGTAGAATTACGGAGACCTTCCAATGTAGATACATCAGCAAAGAAAATCTCGGGATTTTTTGAGTTTCCACGGATAATTTTAATTCGGTCTGCTTTACTAAATTCAGATAATCCGCCTGCCAAAGCTAAAGCTTCAAATAAGGTAGTGTGGTCATTTTTTAGTGAAATAAGCACCCCTCTTCCTCCGTCACCCTGAAATACAATCGCTTGTCGGCTAACAACCCTTAATACGACGAATGGATCTTTATAGTAAAATGCGTATTTCTCCTGTAAAAGATTCTCTGCGTCTTTAGTGCTTAAACCTTTTAAATTCATTCTCCCAATAACAGGCAGTTTTACTTCACCGTTTTCTTCAACGATATAGGTAATTCCTTCTGAACTGGCCGATGATGTAAGGTTTGAAGCGGTAACATCTACAAGTTTAAATCCATCATTACTGAAGATATGCATTTCAAGCCAGTCGTTGGAATGGATTAAGTAGGGTGTTACCAATTCCGAAGTTGTTGTATCCTTTGCGAATACATAACCTTTTGGTGTTTTAAACATCCTGTTAGGGACAAGCGTGCATGAACTTAATGTTAGCAGCGCTGCCAGGAAAAAAATCTTATTCATTTTTAGATATTGGTCAAAAATAGGACATAAACTAATATTCTTACCGCGATTGATTAAATTTCTTTACACGGTCCTTGTCTAATAAACTATGATACAATTCACTCATCTCGCGGATAAGTCTGGTATAGTGAAATTTTTCTTTTACAAACTCCCAGCCGTTGTCTCCTAATCGTTTGCGCAAAGCATCGTCTTCTACAATTTTTAACATTGCTTCTGAAAAGTCACTGTAGTTTAAACTGCCCACCAATATTGCCGTTTCCCCTGACTTAACTACGTTTTCAATACCTCCTACATTTGTTGTAATAACCGGTCGTCCTCCTGCTTGTGCTTCAATAAGACTTACAGGTGTACCTTCATTGTAAGAACATAAAGCAACGACATCAAGTCCGGCTATACAAGTGTCAATATTGCGTACCCAACTGCAAAAAGTTAGAGCCGCTTTTCTCTTTTCCCGAGGAAAATAACAATAGTCAAGTCCGATACGGGAAGCTTCCTGCATTATGTCCTGCTTACTTTCCCCATCACCTATGATAAAAAAACGTACACGCTTTGTTGTTTTTTTCAAAACTGAAGCTGCGCTGTTAATAAATAAAGAGTGGTTTTTAATAGGTACAATTCTGCCAATGATTCCTACAGCAATTTCATCATCATCCAGAAGGAATTTTTTTCTGAACTCACTTCTTTTTAATTCTGTATCCTCCTGGAAACGACTCAGATCAAAACCAAGTGGAATAATATGAATTTTCGCAGGAGGGCATAATTTATAGTGAATGGCAAGTTCTTTTTTCTGTCTGTCACTAATTGCAATGATGCCTGAACTTCTTCGTGCTAAGTACCGCTCAATTTTTAAAAATATTTTTGCTTTTAAGGGATGAAAATAGGAATGAAATACATGCCCGTGAAAAGTATGAACAATTACAGGAACCTTTTCATGATAGGCAGCAAGCCTTCCCAATGCTCCGGCTTTTGCTGCATGTGTATGTACGATATCAGGTTTAAATTCACGTATAATTTTTCTGATTTCTTTATAGGATCGGTAATCCCGAAAAGGATTAAGGGACCGCTTCATTTCTTTTAAAGGCGTAAACGTAAGCCCCATTTCATTAATAATATTGTCAGAACTCTCTTCCGAATCCTGCTTCGTGCCGGCTAAAAGCATGACATCAAAATCTTTACGAAGGTGTTTGGTGAGGATTGCTACATGAAAAGCAGGACCTCCAAGATTTAACCGGTTTATTATTGATAATACTCTTGGCACGTTTTATTGGATATTTTAACTTGTTTCTGCGAAAGAAATAAAATTTACGCTTGGTTTACCTTATTTTTTAAGAGGTTAATAACAATTGATGTTATTAAAGTTTCTATCTTCGCCACCTCAAAAAAACAAATCGATATGAATCATAAAATTATTGCACTTGCTATCTGTTTTAGTATGGCTGCATTGTTATCCTGTGAAGGTCAAAAAGGTAAATCATCTGTATCACTTAAATCGCAAGCAGATTCTGTTGCTTATAGCATTGGAGTTTCCATTGGCGGTAATATGAAAAAGGATGGTTTAGATTCTCTGAATCTTGACATATTAAAGGCAGGTATTCAAAGCGCTGTTAAAGGAGATAGTCTATTAGTAAATGCTACTGAATCTCAAAATGTTATTCAGGCATATTTAGGAAGGAAACAAAAAGAAAAGGCTGATGTTAATATTAATGCCGGTAAAAAATTCCTTGCTGAAAACAAGAAAAAAGAGGGAGTAAAAGAACTTCCTGACGGTTTACAATATCTTGTTGTGAAAGAGGGTATAGGACCTATGCCAACTGCTAATGATACTGTTTCTGTTCATTATCACGGAACGCTTATTGACGGTACTGTTTTCGATTCTTCTATTGAAAGAGGTCAGCCGGCTGAATTCCCTGTTGGAGCTGTTATTAAAGGCTGGACAGAAGCACTTCAGCTAATGAAGGTTGGATCAAAGTATAAATTGTTCATTCCTTCTGAGCTTGCTTATGGCGACCGTGCTGCAGGACCAAAAATTGAAGCAAATTCTACATTAATTTTTGATGTTGAATTATTATCTATTAAAGGGAAATAATCCTTTCAGGAAAATTTTTAATATTTAAATCAAAGGACCGTAGCAATACGGTCTTTTTTTTTGACCATTTTTTGAAATCTATAAATTAAATATTAATTTTTATATCTGTAAATCAACTACTTATATTTTATTTTATTAAATTTTAGTACTATGTATTGCAAAGTACTAATATTTGAACATATCTTTGCATGACATTTAATGATGTATCACATAGAACTAAAATTAAATCATTAATACAATCTCTAAATAAATAAGCTATGAGCAACAATCTTGAAAACTCGCAAGCTCAGATGCGTAGAGGAGTTCTTGAATTTTGCATACTGTCAATTTTATCTCAGGAAGAAGTTTACCCTTCTGACATAATCTCCAGGATGAAGCAGTCAAAATTGATTGTTGTTGAAGGAACTCTATACCCGCTTCTAACCCGTTTGAAAAACGGCGGTTTGCTGCAGTACCGATGGGAGGAGAGCAAATCCGGTCCTCCAAGAAAATATTATTCGCTTACACCGCTCGGAAGAAAGTTTCTTGAAGAGCTGCGCACAACCTGGAATGAATTAGTAGAAGCCGTAAATCTGACCACTCAAAAATCTCATCAACATGAATAAGACTGTCAATGTAAATATCGGTGGAATTGTATTTCACATCGATGAAAACGCTTACGAGCGTTTCAAACAATATCTCGAATCGATTCGTTCGCATTTTTCTTCTTCCGAAGGACGCGATGAAATTATGCAGGATATCGAATCCCGCATCGCTGAAATGTTTCAGGAAAGAATTCGCGACAATAAACAAGTCATTAACATCCTTGATGTAGAAGAAGTGACCCGAAGAATGGGAAAGCCCGAACAATTCGGTGATGAAGAAACAAAAGAAAGCAAAGAACATATGCCTAAAGAAAAAATTCAAAAAAGGCTGTTCCGTAATCCCGACGATAAATTATTGGGCGGAGTCTGTTCAGGATTAGGAGCCTATTTTGATATCGACCCTGTCTGGATCCGGTTGATACTTGCCTTTGCTATTCTCTATTATGGTACAGGTTTCATGCTCTATCTGATTTTGTGGATAGTAATACCCAAAGCAATTACCACAGCCGATAAGTTGCAAATGAAAGGTGAACCCATTACTGTAGGTAATATTGAAAAGAATGTTCAGGAAGAAATCGGACAGGTAAAAAAAAAATTTAACGATTTGAAAGAAGGTGGAAGCATCCGAAGTTTTATATCTAAATTTTTTGATGCTTTAGGTCAAATAGCTAAAATGATTTTCCTGGTCGTCGGAAAATTATTTGCCATCTTCTTTATATTTCTTGGACTTCTCATGGTCTTTGTGATATTTGCATCCTTTCTTGCTTTGTTTAAATTACCCGGTACTCAATACCCCGAAGTACTCAACCAGATTTTCCCAACCGGTTTTCAATTTGGTTTTGCTTTAATCGCTGCATTAATTGTTGTTGGACTGCCTTTCATCATGCTTGCTTATTGGGGAGCCAGAAACATTTTTAATATCCGCAAAAGCACACGGATTATTAATTTCAGTGCATTGGGCATATGGTTAGCTGCTGTTGTTGTTTGCGTTTTTCTGGGCATTTCCATTGCAGGAGACTTTCGTGAAAAACAAAGTATCAGAAGAGAAATTGACCTTGTTCAGCCTGCTGCATCCGTTCTGCAATTAAAGTTAAATGGCAAAGGTGAAAATCCGAAGGAATATGATCTTTGGGATGAAGATGAATGGAATGGAGACTTAAGACTTTCACTGAATGATGGTCAGCTACAGTCTAAAGATATAAGAATGGATATTGTTAAAAGCGAAAACGATTCCTTTCAACTTACACAAATATGTTATGCCCGGGGCTCCTCTAAAAAATCAGCAGCCGATCATGCAACCAGAATTTCCTATTCATTCAACCAGGCCGATTCTATTCTCTCCTTTGATCCTTTTTTCATTATTGAAAAGAATGAGAAATACAGGGTTCAAAAAATACAATTGATACTCCATGTTCCTGTTGGAAAGAAAATATACATCGATCCTTCTATGAGTAGATTAATTTACGACGTTGAGAATACCGATAATATTCTGGACTACGACATGGTTAAGAGAACCTGGGAAATGCAAGCTGACGGACTTAAATGCATTGATTGTACGGGGGAAGAAGCTTCTATTGGCAGTAAAGTAAAACAGAGCAAATCTTTCCACAACGGCAGAGTTCACATTACTGATGAGGGTGTGTACATTAATGGTTCTGAAGGAAAGGAAAGTAAATCTTTCCACAACGGCCGGGTTCATATTACTGATGAAGGTGTGTACATTAATGGTTCTGATGGAACCAGTCTTACAATAGACAGCAACGGTGTTAGTATTCATGAAAAAGGGAAAACCAAAATCATTAAAAAGGGTACGGTCGAAATAAAATCGGATGCAAAAAATAAGGAATGGTAGTTAATAAGTTTCGAAAATTTAAAATGCTGCTTGTAATTAAGTACAATATTTAGGCTTAAAAGGCTTATAACCATTGTCATTACTCACTTTCCTTAGTATAGTATGTTTATTTTGTTAGAAAATTTATTCACAGAGGTTTCAAGTTGAAAAAGATTTAGCACATTTGCTAAGACACGCTTTGGTTGTATTGTAATCAAAGTTAATGTTTGTGTAATAATCTAAAAATGCATTTTTAATTAAAAAAAAGAAACAAATGGCTACTTCAGACGCAAAAGAGATTTCAAAAGAAAAATTAAAAGCCCTACAGCTTACTATTGATAAGTTGGAAAAAACCTATGGAAAGGGAACCATTATGAAGATGGGCGATGAGCCTATAGAAATGATGGAATCCATCTCTACGGGTTCCATAACGCTTGACAATGCTTTAGGAATAGGAGGATTTCCCAAAGGAAGAGTTGTTGAAATTTACGGTCCTGAATCGTCGGGAAAAACAACATTGGCTATACATGCTATTGCTAATGTGCAGAAGAATGGAGGCATTGCCGCATTTATCGATGCTGAACATGCTTTCGATCGCTTGTATGCTCAAAAACTTGGTGTTGATATTGAGAACCTGTTAATTTCTCAGCCGGATAATGGCGAACAAGCCCTTGAAATAACAGAAAACCTGATTCGTTCCGGTGCCATTGATATTATTGTTATTGACTCCGTTGCTGCTCTTACTCCCAAAAGCGAAATCGAAGGAGAAATGGGCGATAGCAAAATGGGTTTGCAGGCAAGACTAATGTCACAGGCTTTACGCAAGCTTACAGCTTCTATCAATAGAACAGGTTGTTGCTGCATCTTTATCAATCAGCTTCGCGAAAAAATCGGTGTAATGTTTGGTAATCCTGAAACAACAACAGGCGGAAATGCTCTTAAGTTTTATGCTTCTGTTCGTCTGGATATTCGTCGCATCGGACAAATTAAAGACGGTGAGGCTATTGTTGGAAATCGTACAAGGGTTAAAGTGGTGAAAAATAAAGTTTCCCCGCCTTTCCGTTTGGCCGAATTCGACATTATGTATGGAGAAGGTATTTCTAAAACCGGTGAAATCGTTGATTTGGGTGTTGATAAAGGAATTATTAAGAAATCAGGCTCCTGGTTCAGCTACGGTGAAACAAAACTTGGTCAGGGAAGGGATGCTGTTAAGCAATTACTCTCCGATAACCATGAACTTGCAGAAGAGCTCGAAGGAAAAATAAGAGAAGTTATGGCTGAAGCTCAGGCGACACCGGAATAGTCGAAATAATAATTTATTTTTAGGCCATAAAGTTCTTTACCTGACTTTATGGCCTTTTTATTAAACGTATGATTCAAAACAATATTCACCTGCGTATTTCATTTCTGAAACCGCTTGGAATTATTCTTCCAATATTCATTCTTGTATTCTTTCAGGCATGCAAGCCGTCGGATGAGTCAAAAGAGAAAGCCGATTCAAGTACTGTTATAAAAAATGAATTGACTCTTTTGAACGATGAAATTGCAGCTAAACCTTCACGTGCGGATTTGTATTTTAAACGGGCAGAGATTTTTCTTCAAAAGAATAATACCAAACAAGCCTTTGATGATATTAGCAAAGCCGTTTTACTTGATTCAACAAAAGAAGAGTATTATATGTTGTTGGCCGACATCAGCTTTAAAGGATTACTAATCCAAAAATCGCTTGATGCTTTTGCAAGAGTAATTCAATTAAATCCGGGAAGTCTTCAAGGACATTTAAAACTATCCGAACTTTTACTTTACCTCAAAGCATATGATAAGTGTCTGGAACAGGCAAATGAAGTGCTGAAGATCAATAAAAATACTGCCAAAGCTTATTTTATTAAGGGTTTTGCTTATAAAGAAACAGGAGATACTTCCAAAGCTTTATCAAGCTTTCAGACTTCTGTTGAAATTGATGCAGATTATTACGATGCTTATATTCAATTGGGAAATATTGAAGCTAAACGCAAGCACCCTGTTGCTTTGCAATATTATAATAATGCACTAAGACTTCAGCCCGGAAGTACTGAAGCTTTGTACAACCGTGGATTGCTTTACCAAAACATGGGACAATTGGAAAAAGCCGGTGACGATTATAATCGTATTTTAAAAATAGACAGAATGTATTCCAGTGCTTATTTTAATCTGGGCTATATTGATCTGGCTTATAAAAACGATTACACATCAGCCATAAACCATTTTACAGATGCCATAAGAGCCAATAATCAATATGTAGAAGCTTTTTATAACAGGGGAGTGGCTTTTGAATTATCGGGAAATAATAATGCAGCCATTAAGGATTACCGGGAGGCATTAAAAATTGTTCCTACTTATAAACTTGCCGTTGAAAAGCTTCGGAAATTATCTGCAAAAAAATGATTTCCGTATTATATTTTTTCAGCTTTTTTTAACTCTTTCAGCGGAGGCAGAAATAATTGTGTCATATATAAAATCATTAGCGGATAAACGTAAATAAAATATCTCCATTCATTCAGTTTGAATAGGAATGTAAGTACAAAAATGAGACTAATGGGTAAGCCTAGCATGATGACATTCATAGGATCTCTGAATTTAGCTGACCCCAGAATTAACAAACCTATACCTCCGATTGTTAAAGGCAAAAGATACAGCGCTGTTTGAAAGAGATTTAAAATCAGAAATGGAATGGTTTTCCTGTTAATATAATAACTGCCGCTTTTTAAAAGGGAGTTTTTAAGCCGCATTAATGGAGCTAATATGTAATAATGAAAAGGTTTGTTTTTAATGAAACTAGCAGTCATTAAATCAAATTTATGACTGATGGCTCTATCCATACTGTCATTCTTAACATCATTCTGGAAGAGCGTAATTTGATTTCTTAAGTAGCGTAAATCCTCCAGTGTATAATCCTTTGTGAATACATAATCCGGGAATTTGTATTCGCAATCTAAATTGATGTCAACCGGATAAAAAAAAGTTCCTGCTGTTTTGCAATTTCCTTCCCACCAGATAGGATCTCCACCCCAGGCTGAGAGAAATTCCGAACAGGAACGAACAAGATTTTTACGAGGATAGTAGGTTGGTTTTGAGAGAGGGATTATGGTACCGGTAAGAATGTAATTTCGAATAACCCAGGGACTCCAGACTAAGATAAGCGGAAAAATAAAGACAAGCGAATACTTAATAAATCCTTTGAAATTTTTTGTTACAAATAAAATGGAAAGGGCAAAGAAAAACATCCATGGAATTAAAAATGGTTTCATCATCAACGCATAAGCAATGAAAAAGCCGGCGGCAAGGATGTATTTTATCTTATTGTCAGTTATCCATTTATTAAAAAAATACAAGCCAAAAATAATGAAACTACATGTAAAGGATTCCGTCAGTATATCGCATGCATAAAAAGTAATCCAGGATGAAAAACCAATTACAAGCAGCGGAATATAATATGCTGCTTTTTGTCGGATAATAGAATGGCACAGTGAAGCAAAAGCAAGGATTGAAAGGGTTTCCAGCAATATCTGAAGAATAGCAAGTAAATCAAAAGATACATTCATTGAAAAAAATGTTCTGAAAAATAAATAGAACACTCCGTAATGCGGTGTGCGAAGTGAGGGATAAAAAACCAAAGGACCGTCGCTTTTAAAAGGAGTGTATTCACCCATGTACATTCCATATTTTCCGGTGTTGAGATAATTCTCGATTGGTTCAACGTAGGATTGGGTATCCCCTGCTTTTGTCGCAATAAAATTGCCTATAAGTGAATTAGCTTTAAAGGTATTGTTAATAAAGAATACCCAGGAAAATTTGATAATCAATAGCAGGAAAAAAAAGAGGATCTTGATTTTTCTATTGGGCATAGAGTGCTAAAGTTATTTGCTGATAATTTGCATGCGTTAAAAAAATCAATCAAAGTTGTTTTATTGTATCATACAAGAGTATGTTTTTTTCTTTGATATCAGCATCGTTTTTTAGTGATTAAAATTTCTTTCATCAACAAGGTTTTCAACTCATTTAAGCAGGCAAAAAAAAAGAGAACCTTTCGGTTCTCTTTATTGATTCACTAAAAACTATGGCGTAGTTTTTTATTTAACAGAATCAACGACTGCTTTAAAGGCTTCCGGATGATTCATTGCAAGATCTGCTAATGTTTTACGGTTCAATCCGAGGTTCTTTGCATGAATTTTTCCCATTAAATCAGAATAACTCAGACCGTGCTCGCGTGCACCGGCATTGATACGTTGTATCCATAATGATCGAAATGTGCGTTTTTTGGCACGACGATCTCTGTATGCATATCCAAGACCTTTTTCAACGGTATTCTTGGCAACGGTTAATACATTTCCTCTCGCACCCCAATAACCTTTGGCGAGTTTGAACATTTTTTTTCTGCGGGCGCGCGAAGCGACGGCATTGACTGAACGTGGCATTTTTTCTAGTTTTTGGTTGAAGCGTCGATTAAACGAACTTTAATGCTTATGGCCGGGTTAGTGATATTTATTAATAGTCCGGTGATTAATATTCACCGTCAGACCGATTACTGTTATATAACAAGCATTTTAACTACCCTGTCCATATCAGCAGTAGAAACAAGTGCAGCATGCGTCAGATTGCGCTTACGCTTTGTTTCTTTTTTTGTAAGGATGTGGCTTTTAAAAGCGTGCTTTCTTTTAATCTTTCCTGTGCCGGTTACTTTAAATCTTTTTTTAGCACCGGAATGCGTTTTCATTTTTGGCATTGAAGTATGTTTTTTTGAACTATATTATTTTTTGTGTTTTGGAGTAGGAGCAAGGTGAATGAACATCCTGTTGCCTTCTAATTTTGGAAGTAATTCAACCTTTCCGTATTCTTCAAGCGCCTGGGCAAACTTTAATAAAATAATTTCTCCTTTTTCTTTGTATGCAATGGCTCTTCCTCTGAAGTGTACATAGGCTTTTACTTTATTGCCTTCTTCCAGAAAATTCATTGCATGCTTTACTTTAAAGTTGAAATCATGCTCATCAATGTTTGGGCCGAAACGGATTTCTTTAACTACCTGTTTTCCCTGTTTTGATTTTAACTCTTTTTCTTTTTATCGTATAGAAACTTTTGATAATCTATGATTTTACATACAGGGGGATCAGCAGTAGGAACTATTTCAACGAGATCTAATTCCTGTTCTTTCGCTAATCGAAGTGCTTCTTCAATCGTGTAGATATCACTGGTGATATTGTCTCCGACTAAACGTACTTTCGAAACGCGTATCTTCTCGTTGATCTTATGTTCATCTTCGCGCCTGACGGGACCACGGCCGCGGACATATGCCGGACGCTGAGGTCGGTTAAACGCCGCCGGGCGCTGATTACTTGGATTCGGTGCTGCTATTGGAACCTCCTTTTTATGCTTTAATGTTATTTATTCCGAGACCTGTATTTATCTCTTTATTAATTAGTTGTATAAATTCATCTATAGTGAAGCTTCCAATATCGCCGGAACCGTGGCGACGTACAGAAACCTTATTTTCATTGAATTCTTTCTCCCCAACCACTAACATATAGGGGATCTTTTTCATCTCTGAATCACGTATCTTCTTTCCGATCTTCTCATCCCTGCTATCAACGAAGCCACGAATATCGGAATTAATTAATAATTGTGAAAGTTTTTTAGCGTAGTCGTTGTACTTTTCGCTTATTGGAAGGATATTTAATTGAATGGGAGCCAGCCAGGTAGGAAAATTACCTGCATAATGCTCAATCAGAAAGCCAATAAAGCGCTCATGGGTGCCTAATGGAGCCCTGTGGATGCAAATTGGCGTTTCCATTTCGTTTTTTGAACTTCTATATGTCAGTCCAAATCTGGCCGGAACTGCAAAATCGACCTGATTTGTAGCCAATGTAAATTCCCGACCAATTGCACTCCAGACCTGAACATCGATTTTAGGACCATAAAATGCTCCTTCATCGGGAACTTCTACATAAGGGATTTTTGAATCAATCAAAACTTTTCTAACCATATCTTCTGTCTCAATCCACAATTCCGGATTATCGACATATTTTTTTCCGAGTTTTTTCGGATCATGGGTAGAGAAACGCATGACATATTTTTCAATATTGAAAATCTTAAAATACTTAAGATACATTTCATTCACTGCATTAAATTCTTCAGCGAATTGTTCTTTTGTACAATAGATATGCGCATCGTTCATTTGTAAAGAGCGCACGCGCATCAAACCAAAGAGTTCTCCCGATTGCTCATAGCGATAACATGTTCCATATTCTGCAAGTCTGATAGGAAGTTCTTTATAGGAAGGATTTAACTCTTTGAAAATTTTATGGTGATGCGGACAATTCATTGCCTTGAGGTAATATTTTTCGCCTTCAAGGATCATAGGCGGATACATGCTGTCTTCGTAATAGGGCAGGTGTCCGCTGGTTTTATACAACGATTCTTTGGCAATATGCGGTGTGCGTACTCGTTTATATCCTGCCTGCTGCTCTGTAGTTTTTGCAAGCTTTTCAAGTTGTTCAATGATCACTCCTCCATTCGGCAGCCAAAGCGGAAGCCCGGGACCCACTTCATCGTCGAAGGTGAAAATTTCCATCTCTTTTCCGATTTTTCTGTGATCTCTTTTCTTTGCTTCTTCGAGCATTAACAGGTATTCATCGAGCAGACTCTTTTTTGGAAATGTTACTCCATAAATACGTGTTAGCTGTTTGTTGTTTTCATCACCCCTCCAATAAGCTCCGGCAATGTTCATCAGCTTTGCTGCTTTTATGAAACCTGTATCGGGAATGTGCGGTCCACGGCAGAGATCTGTAAAGTTTCCCTGGGTATAAAAAGTGATTTTTCCGTCTTCAAGATCTTTCAAAAGATCAAGCTTGTACTCATCTCCCTTTTCTATGAAGAAAGAAATTGCTTTCTCCTTGCCGATCTCTTCACGAACATATTTATTTCCCTTACGTGCAAGCTCAAGCATTTTATCTTCAATCTTCTTGAAATCTTCAGGAGAAATGGTTTGTCCTCCCAGATCTACATCGTAATAAAAACCATTTTCTACCGGTGGACCAATGCCAAATTTAATGCCCGGATACAATGATTCCAAAGCTTCAGCCATAAGGTGAGCGGAGGAATGCCACATGGTCGACTTTCCTTCTTTATCATCCCATGTCAATAATTGCAGCGTAGCATCTGATGTAATAGGACGACCGGCATCCCATACTTCTCCATTTACTTTTGCTGAAAGAACATTTCTGGCAAGTCCTTCGCTTATGCTTTTTGCAATCTCCAGCGCTGTAGTGTTGTCCGGATATTCTCTGATGTTGCCATCCGGGAAAGTTATCTTAATCATTTTAATTTGTTATATAATTTTTAATCGTTATCCGTTTTGTTTTTCCGGCTGCAGAATTTTTGAAATGTCGGGTAGAAAATAATTTTTACTCTTCATTATTTTTCCGTCTTCCCTGTAAATGGGTTTGCCCTGATCGTCGAGCTTACTCATATTGCTGCGGTGTATTTCATCGAAAACTTCTTCGATTTTATGCTGCAGTCCATGCGCCAGAATTGTTCCGAACAATATATATAATTTATCGCCTAAAGCATCGGCAATCTCTGTAAGGTCATTGTTTCTGCAGGCTTCAAGGTATTCTTCATTTTCTTCCTGCATTAAACGATGTCTTAACTCAACAATACGCGGATTGATTTCAGACACAGGATTTTCATGATACTCCAGTTTAAAAACCTGATGGAATTCTTTGACTTTATTTATCTTTTCGATTAACGACATAGTTTGATTGATTAATACCTATGATAGCTGGTGTGTTTATTTATGTTTTACCGGTTGAGCTAAGTCTGAATAACTCCGACATTGTAAGCTCTAGTAATTGGGGCATGGTTTGAAGCTTCAATGCCCATGGATAACCATTTCCGGGTTTCCATAGGATCGATTATGGCATCAATCCACAAGCGGGAAGCAGCATAATAAGGAGAAGTCTGTGCAACATACCTGTCGGTAATTTTTTTCAATAATTCATTTTCATCTTCCTTCGTAATTTCTTTTCCTTTTGATTTTAATCCGCTGACCTGAATTTGCAATAAAGTTTTAGCTGCTTGTGAACCACCCATTACAGCAATTTGTGCAGTAGGCCAACCTACAATTAAACGAGGATCGTATGCTTTTCCACACATGGCATAGTTTCCTGCGCCATAACTGTTGCCTATGATAATTGTAAATTTAGGAACTACTGAATTAGCCATAGCATTTACCAATTTAGCTCCGTCTTTTATTATTCCGCCCTGTTCTGAACGAGAACCAACCATGAATCCTGTTACATCCTGTAAAAATACAAGGGGCAATTTCCTTTGGTTACAGTTCATAATAAAACGAGCCGTCTTATCAGCAGAATCAGAATAAATAACTCCGCCAAATTGCATTTCACCTTTTTTACTTTTTACAACCTTGCGCTGATTGGCAACAATGCCCACAGCCCAACCGTCAATCCTGGCTATTCCACAGATAATACTTTGGCCATAACCGTCTTTGTATTCATCAAATTCACTATCGTCAACAAGCCTGTAAATCACTTCATGCATGTCGTACTGCTTGCTTGCATCTGCAGGAACAAGACCATAAAGATCTTTAGGATTCTTTTTTGGCTCAACAGATTTTTCTCTATTGAATCCTGCCGATTCAAAGGGCCCCATTTTACTAAATATGTTTTTAATGTGATCCAGTGCCGCTTTATCATCAGGGAATTTATTATCGGTGACACCGGAAATTTCACATTGCGTTGTTGCACCACCCAGTGATTCATTGTCAATTTCCTCACCGATGGCAGCTTTTACAAGATAGGATCCTGCCAGAAAAATACTTCCTGTTTTATCAACAATCATGGCTTCATCACTCATGATTGGAAGATAGGCGCCGCCTGCAACGCAGCTTCCCATGATAGCAGCAATTTGTACAATGCCCATAGAAGACATTATTGCATTGTTCCTGAAAATCCTTCCGAAGTGCTCCTTGTCAGGAAAAATTTCATCCTGCATGGGCAGAAAAACACCTGCACTGTCGACAAGGTAAATAATTGGCAGCCTGTTTTCCATGGCAATTTCCTGCATTCTCAGGTTTTTCTTGCCACTCATGGGAAACCATGCACCCGCTTTTACGGTTGCATCGTTGGCTACTATTATGCATTGCTTTTTACTTACATAACCAATACCGCAAACTACTCCTGCTGCCGGACAACCGCCGTATTCTTCATACATACCATCTGCTGCAAAAGCCCCTATTTCAAGGAAGGTGCTTCCTTTGTCGATCAGATATTCTATGCGTTCACTAGCAAGTAATTTACCTTGTTCCTTCTGTTTAGCAGCGTTTTTAGGACCACCGCCTTCGGCAATTTTAGCCAGCCTGAACCGGAACTGGTCGACCAATTGACGCATTGCGTCTTCATTTTTGTTAAATTCTATATTGCTCATATGATTGCCCGAAGATAAAAAATTTGCCAATGCCGTGTATCTTACATGGACGCTAATTGCCCTAATTTTTAAAATACTTTTTGACCTATGTAGTACATTGAAACTTCGTGAATTGAAGGAAATTTTGTTCCCTCTTCAGTACTGAAAATGTGCTTTATTGGCTAATGATTTCCAATAACTATTTCTTAAATACAAAATAGACGGCCAAAATCATAAATACAAAAAAAATTAGAAATAAAGAGAAGTAGGATGGAGTGGAAACCTTTCAATTTTAAGGACAATTAATGTTATTGTTTACCCATAAGGTCTTTGAAAAATTGAAAGGGCTTGAATTCGAATTGTGAGATAATTACTTCAAATTCTTTTTGATTCGATGGTTCCGTAGCATGGTACAACCAGACATTAAAAATTACTCTTTCGTCTTTAGTTAGGTAGGTATACCCGGGTTTCTTTTTATATCTCATGTAATTGACTGAGGCTTTCGTTGAATCAGTGGAGTGATATGCTGAGCTAAATGTAATTTTATGCTTTCTTAATTCAATCATGTGCCGGGTTCGTAAACCCAGATCAGATTGAAAACGAAAAGCATTTAATTCATCAGGCTGAATTACATATTGAGAATTATGGGTAGAATCTTTTCCCCATTTAGAAAATTCAATATCGATTTCATTATGAAAATTGGTCGTGTCCTGAAGGTCGTAAACAAACATGCCAATTACAATATTCTTATCAAGAGCCTGCGGAAGTGAATCCATGTAAAAAAAATATCTGCCATAGCCCAACTTCTCAATCAGCCTGACTTCCGGACAATACCATTTTCCATCGACATTGGTTAAGCGCAGGTGTAATTTACCTTCTTTATCAACAAAAACATTTTCTTTGGAACCGGAAAATAGATTGTTTCCCGGGCCGGTATGCCTTCCATAAGTTTCTTTTGTAACCCATTTGTAGCCGGAAAATTCTATTGTGTCTCCATCGTTTTTAATAGCAGAGTTACCGATAGCAGAAGTCTTCATTGCAAATAAATATAGGGTAGAAATAATAATGAAACACATTTGAAGTCCCCGGGTAATTTTTTTCATAAAGGATAATAAAATTATAGCTGCTTTAAGTTTCTTCAATATCATGCCCGGGGATGGTGTTTTATTATTGATGCTCTCAGGAAATCTCTATCAAGATGTGTGTAAATTTCTGTTGTAGTAATTGATTCATGACCCAGCATTTCCTGTACGGCCCGCAAATCGGCGCCGCCTTCAATCAAATGTGTGGCAAAGGAATGGCGAAAAGTGTGTGGACTAATCTGTTTTTGCAGACTAATTTTTTCAGCAAGTTGTTTAATGAAAAGAAAGACCATAACACGAGAAAGCGGGCGTCCGCGATTATTCAGAAATACAAAATCTTCGCAGCCTTTTTGTATTTTAATATGGCAGCGGATTTCCTGCATGTAAATTTTAATGTGTTTGATTGCAACGCTTCCAATAGGTACTAGTCTTTCTTTATCACCTTTACCGATAACTTTCAGAAAACCGATTTCCATATGGAGATTAGAAATCTTAAGCGAGATTAACTCACTTACCCGCAAACCGGAACTGTAAAGTGTTTCCAGCATGGCTTTGTTTCTTACTCCTTCAGCTTTACTCAGATCAATTGCATCAATCAAATTGTTAATGTCCTCTACGCTTAGGGTATCCGGTAGTTTTCTTCCCAGCCGGGGTGATTCCAGCAGTTGAGAAGGATCATCCATAATGATATTTTCAATTAGGCAATACTTAAAGAAACCTTTAAGTCCTGAAATGATGCGTGCCTGACTTCTGCTGCCAAGTCCGATTTCATTTATCCACTTTAGAAAATCCTGTAGATGGGATAACTTTATAGCAGGTACAGTTATCTCCAGCTTTTGTACCTGAAGAAAACGATCGAATAATACAATATCATGAACGTAAGCCTCAACAGAATTGGGGGATAGGGAACGTTCAAGTTTTAAGTAGGATTTAAACCCTGCTATGTGTAAAGCCAAAATAATGTAAATTGAAGAATCCTAAAAGTGCCTATAAGCGACTTATAAATGAATGGTTTAAGCAAAAACTTATTCACAATAAATTATGAAAAAAACAAGTAATTTACACCCATTAAAAGAGCTATGAATTTACATATCATTAACGGTCCAAACCTGAATCTTATTGGAACAAGAGAAACAGGTATCTATGGAAATATTTCTTTTGAAGATTTTCTTGTGCAGCTAAAGACTCGCTTCAATGAACACACTATCAGCTATTTCCAAAGCAATATAGAAGGGGAGATCATCAATAATATTCAGGAATTTGGTTTTAAATCGGATGGAATCATTTTAAATGCCGGCGGGTATACACATACTTCTGTTGCTATTGCAGATGCCATAGCAGCCATTAAAAGCCCGGTAATTGAAGTTCACATTTCCAATATTTTTGCAAGAGAAGAGTATAGACATATTTCCTTGATTGCAGGAAAGTGTAAGGGAAGTATTTCGGGATTTGGGTTGAATTCTTATTTACTGGCTGTGGAGGCATTCCTTATTGCAAACAAGTTTAAATAACAATTGCCCAATGTTCAAGATTCCTGCAAGCTTGGACATAATCTTCAATTTACATTCATGATTTTTGACTTTTTAAAAACACCGGAAGGGTTTTCCACAGTCATTTGTAAAATATAAGTGCCCATAGAAACATAATACCCTGCCGATCTTCTATCCCACAAAATCTGATGCTCACCTTTTCCTAATTTTTCATTAGCAAGTTCTAACACTTTTTTTCCTGTAATGTCATAAATTTCTATTTGAACTTGTGATGACTGTAAAAGATTAAAAATAATTGATGTCTTATCGGTAAATGGATTTGGAAAATTTTGTTTCAAGGAAAACTGACCACCGGTTTCAGTACTGGGTTCATTAACTCCTGTTTGAACATAATTAATTATAAAAACAGGAGAAGCAATGTACCCTCCGTTTCCATCGGGAATGATATTTAACATTAAATCGTTATACCTATTCATATCCCCATGCAATTCTATATCCTGTGCTACAGTTGTTGGATTCTGACCATTTAAGGAATAGAGCGGGTCAGCATATACAATTTGATTTATTGAATTAGGATAAAAGTTATTGGTAGTAACATATACAGAGGAGTTTAAATGTATTTTGACGTGTAAATGTGTAAGTCTATTTGGATACCATCCTGGATATATAGAAGTAAAAGTACATTGCCCATTTATATCAGTCATTTGAATGCCGCGTAAAAAATCCTGCCCAAGGGTACCCTGACTGGAAAATCCGGAATAAATTCCATCTTTATCACAATGCCATATATCTACAGCAGCATTTGGTATTGGGTTGCAGTTTAAATCTAATACAGTGAAAGCATACTGTAAAGGTATGCCCTGACTAATTGCTCCATTGGGCGTGTTAAGAGTGATATCCTGTCTTAGAAGGTTCAGGTTTAAGTAAAATGGACCTTCATTTACTGCAGGACTCAAATTGCAAATAGCTGCGTTTCTTAATTCCTCTTTGCTCATTTTTCTTACAAAACTGTTTACAGCAGCAGTGGCTTTGGTAGAGGGGATCAGTGTTCCTAAACCAAACAGTCCAAGTCCTTTTAAAAATTGTTTTCTTTCCATATTTGTTAAAGATTACATATCTTCAAATTAGGTTGGGAAGAGTGTGGAAGATTATAAAATAACAATATAAGCTATTAATATTCAATAAATTGAATATTAATAGCTTTGTATAAAGCACAATTAGTTTTCATTTCAGAAAAATAAAAAATAAAACTTTTTTTAGAATGAAGCTACATTATTTCAGCTAAAACATCTCTCCAAATAAGAATCATTACACCAGTTATTGCCATTAATAATCCAAGTACAGACTGAACAGTAATTTTCTCTTTTAAAAATATTGCCGCTAACAAAAAAGCAACGGCAGGAACTAATGAAAAAATAGTTTGTGCTACTGAAGCCTCTAAAATAGATACAGTAAATAATGCCAGACAAACCCCCAATGTCGGACCAAAAATGGTTCCTGCAATGGCATATTTCACTCCATTATTTTTATTGGAAAAAATTGGCGAGTAAACTTTCCTAATACTTCCGGAGAAAAGGGTAAATAGAAATAATGCTGATGCTGCCGTTATCAATCGCATGAAGGTTGCATTGAAAGGACTAAGCGTAAATTCTCCCGGTAAAGATTGAAATCCTTTTTTGGCAAGCACCAGTCCTGCACCCTGACAAAGAGCTGAAAGAACTCCGGCGATTATTCCTTTTGTAATCGAACCATGTCCATGATCGGGAATTTTATCTCTTTCTCTTTTTCCGAGACTGACAAAATTCACTCCGAGAATTGTAACGATAATTCCTGCTATTCCAATAACTGAAATACGTTCATCAATCATTAAGCTTCCCAGAAACAAAGTCGCTGCGGGAGCAAAGGTTGTTAAGACACTTCCTGTTCTTGCTCCTAAAATTTTGTACATGGAAAAAGCAAAATAATCTCCTATTGTTAACCCAAGCACACCCGATATACTCAGCCAAAACCATGCTTGAGAATAATTCGAAGAAAAAATTGCTGTAAATTCAGCCGGTCTATAAAAATAAGTAAACAATCCAACAATAATTGCCGCCAACAGCAACCTGAAATTGTTTAGCGTATTACTGCCTAATCTTCTTGCTGCTTGCGTAAATGGGAATATACATATTGCCCAGGATAGGGTAGTGAGGAGGGCGAATATTATTCCGTGGGAGGGCATTTTTAGTATTTAGTACTTTGTATTTAGTACTTAGTTTTTTATTTGCTTTTTTTGATTTATTTAGCGATAATAAGCCAAAGGTAAAAAGAATCTTAAATGCAGCGGGATTCTGCCTATCGCTTCCGGTATACTAGCAAAGAATAATTAAAAGTTTAATGAAACGATACAGGCTTAACGTTTGAAACTTAAGGGGACATTTAATAACATGATTTTTTGATTTAACAATTCCATATTAACTTCGCATTTCTCTCTTCTTTATAGTATGCTGAATCTGTATTCATCGGTTGTCCTTTATCGCTTGGCTTCAATAATTCCTCTAACACTTGAGGATCAAGTTCTGAGGCTGTTGTCACTTCAAAATTAAGGATAAGTTTACTTTTCAGATCATCTTTAATATGTTGTTTGTAGCCATAGTGAGATTGTCCACCTTGCTTTGTCCAGTCAGCATCGGTAACTTTCTGACGTAATGTTATTTCCTTACTCGATAAGATAGCCAATGGATCTTTAATTGCTATTTTCTTTCGACGAAATTCTTCGTCAAATAATTTCTTTTTTTTTCTATTTGCAAAGCAAAGAATATTTTGTTTCTTTGTGTAAGCTTAATGTTTATTTATTGCAATTTATGTCTTAATTTTTTTACGTCGATACTTCAAATTAAAACTCTAAATAATTTTAATCGAACTATCATGAAAAATAAAAATCAATTTTTATTTCTACTATTATCCACTTTTTTATTACCTGATTTTTGTTTATCCCAAACCACTCAAGACCATTGTTGGAGTTTCCGCGCAAACTGACCCACTGATTCCGCGGTAAAGAGGTCCACCCATTCCGCGGCAAAGTGACCCGCCCATTCCGCGGCAAATTGACCCCCCTAAAATTAACGAAGGCTCTG
>JANOVM010000078.1:0-29364 GCA_031417395.1 Bacteroidota bacterium
TTACTGGAGCTGTTTGTTTTCATTAGTCGAATTTTGAACTACAAACAGCTTCTTTATTTTGACACCTTCACCCTTGAAACCCTCGATTATATCTACATTTCATTGTTAATAACACTAAATTAGCCTGACGCCAATGCGATAGCTATCGGGATCATTTAACCACTGAACCGCCAATTTCTTGTAGGTGCTGTTAGCAGCTGGTCATTTTTCAACCGTTATTTTTGTCGCCAAATATTCTGGTAAAGTTTTAACTGCTGTCATTAATTTTTCCTTGTTTATTGTTTGCTTTTCCTTGTCGTCTAAATTATAGTTATAGTTTAGAAATAAATAATAAATTAATACTCTGTTAAAGTCGTCAAGTTGATTGTCTGAAATCATTTGCAACATTTTTGTTTCAATATCACTTGATTTATTTGTTTCCGATAATGCTCTACCAAGTCGCCCAATACTACCGTAATAATGATTGTTACTCGGATTCTCTATTCTTAAACTAATTCCTAAAAGTAAGTCTAAAACATTAATGTCTAATACTTCTAATTCTTTGATATAAGTTTTCCTTTGTCCCCAAGCATAACTTCCGTCACTAGCACGTTCAAATCTATCATTCATTATGTCTAAATGTGAACGAAGAAATATTTCCCAATTTATTGTTTCTGCTGAAAGTTTGGCAATGTTTAAAGCGTGCACTCTTGGACTATTGTCTTGACTACAACCACCAACAACGATTCTATTTCTTTTGAGTTCCAATTCGGTTTTTTTGGAATAATAAAGTCCAACGTATTCTTCAAATTCATCGTCTGTTGCTCCTTTAATAATTGCCTCTTTTACTGCTTCATTCAATAGTTTGCTAAACTTTTCATCTTTGTTCTTTAAGCTGTCCACCATTGATATTCTTAAAGAATCCCATAGTTGATATTTTTTTGAATAGATTTCATAATCCTTATCATTGGATTCTGTATTGTATTCTGGTCTATTTGTTGATTTATGAATGTAGTCCATAAACTCCTTTGATTTTGAAAGCTCTTCGTTTCTGTATCTTACTCCACTTCTGTGGGCTTTTTCGTAAAAAACTTGTGTTGAAGTGTCAACCATACAATCAGAATATTGAATCATTCTTGCATAAATCTCAGGTATTGATTTTTGTGAAAATTCTTCTATGAAATAAAAAGCGTCAATGGATTCTTTAGAGTATTCGGTTTTATCATAATATCTATAAATCCATTTTCCTTTTAATGGTTCGTCATAGTTTTTGAGGTCTTTTTCAAAATTAAATTCGTGTTCATATTTATTATTGAGTTCAATACTACTAAATTCTATGACATCTTTCTCCTCATAGTTTCTATATTTGAACTTAACAACAAGTAGCTCTTTCTCAACTTCTGATTTACTATATTTCTTAATAAAGTCATCAAAGGAAATATTGGCTTCGATGTCCTTTTTTGCCTCTTTTATCTTTCCGCTTTCTAGTGAGACAAAATGAGCTTTTGCTTGAAATTTAGATAGGTATGTTTTGTTTAGTTCACATACTTTAAACTTCAAGTTTAGTGAATCTACAATAAATTTTAATTGTTTTACTGTCGTGTCAGAGTAAATAAGCCCATTGTTGGATTTACCAAATTCTGTGTCTTGGGAAAAACAGGTTGTCCCGCAAAGTAAAAGGATGATTGTTGTTATTTGTTTCATATTTTGTCGTGTTACTTTGACTTGCTGCTAACGGCAGTTCGTGCAAAAACTAAAAGTAACGAATTTTTTCATACTGATAAAACCGTAATCCGTAATAGGATTGAAATATTTATTCCGCTCTATTTACACCTTTACACGCCCCTAGTGTACAAAGCAATAAAAACAACTTCTTCAGCCGCTTTATTAACTTTTTGAAGCCAAAAATGTTCATAGCCCTCCTAAAGTTGTAAGTGAAATAAATAAATCCGAATTCTCCGCTGTTCCTTTTTATTCCATTGAGCAGGATGATCTTTCCGGTATCATCTCTTCCGGGCTTGACGGAAAAAGTAAAGTCTGCTCTCGGTTAATTCCTTTTTGAAACCCCATTTCTTAATTATTATTCTTAAAGATGGGCGAAACAAAAATTATTTCAAATGAAATGAATGAAAAATTATGAATGGTTTTTGCACAGTCTGACGGTTTGGCGCTTAGCGAAGAAGCGGTTTTCGAAGCACTAAACTGTCAACCAACCACAAAATTTGATACGAGGTAGAATGTTCAATTAACCACTGAACCCGCTTTTTTGCCAAACGCCTGTTATGCGGTCTGCTTTTATTTCTGCTTGTAGTAACCAATTTCATTTCTCATTAATGTTTCCATTTCTTTCCAAAGTTCAGCCATTAAAACCGTCCGGTCACTATGTCCAATATTTTCTAATTGTTTTGTCGTAATATTTAAATCTTTGTTTGAAGAGAGATTATTCATTACAATTTGGAATTCGTCAACGAAGTCGTTTGCTAATTTTTTATATTCTTCTATTTTAGGAAGTAACGTGTCGCTGCAAACCAATTTTAGTTTATTAAGCTCTTGGTTCAATATCATTGTCGGTTGTACTGAACGTTTTGTATATTCAATCAGTTCAGAATTAAAATCAATTAAAGCTTGGTTGGTTTCATTTTCATCACCTGAAAGTAATTTGGAAAACATTTGAGTTGAAATTCCATAAATCATTTTCGGGTCTGTCCGCATATTTTGACTTATTTCATCAGCTTTATTCATGAATGCTGAATAAACTTCAAATCTTTTTTCCAATGCTTTGTCACGCTTTTGATTTTTCCTAGTGAGAATGAATTGAATAACTCCCCAAGTCCAGCCGAGCAAACCAAGCGATATAAGCAATATGTCTTTTAGTTCTAAATTCATTTATTCCTCACCAAAATAATCGCTGTCAATTTTTTTAAGTTCGTATGTCTGCTGTGGTGTACAACCGAGATTATAGTCAATCATTAGTTGAGCCAATTGCTCACCGTCAATTAAAACAATTTTGGTTTCATTTCTCGGAGTATATTCGATTGCTTCCTTTGTGAAATTTGATGTAGTAATGAATATTCCTTTTTTTGCACCTTGTCCAGCTAATGCTCCAACAAATTTTTGAAGTTCCGGTCTGCCAACTACATTCCCAGGTTTCCAACGCTTAGCTTGAATATAAATGATGTCAAGTCCGAGTTTATCTTCTTTAATGGTTCCGTCAATTCCTTCGTCACCGCTTTTTCCCATTGCCTTACCTGCGTCTTTGATTGATCCACCGTAACCCATTTTAACTAAAAGTTCAACTACAAGTCGCTCAAAAAATGCAGGTGATAGGTCAACAACTTTGTTTAGTAATTCAGATGCTAATGATTTTCTTATTCTTTGATAAGCTTTGTCGAGGCTTTCTTCTGGTGTCTGCTGATTTGGTTCAACTGCTGTAATTTCCTCTTCCGTTTCGTTGTCGTTGCGTGAAGCATTTTGAAACTCTAAGAAAGCAGGGAACTGCCTTAAATATTTTGCATCAATACGGTCGGGCTTTTTATTTAATGTCTGTCTACCGAGGTCAGTGATTACAAAGGTCGCTCGATTTGGAGAGTCGAGCAGTCCAGCCTTTTTTAAATAAGTTTTTGCCCAACCAACTCTGTTGTCAAAAATTGCTTGGTTACCGCTTGCCAAGAGTTCCTTGCGTTCCTCGTCTGTAACTTGAAATTCGATTGCTAATTTTTCAATGAGGTCACGATATTTATGTTCCTGTCCGTCTGAAACAAGTTTCATTAAAGGAAGCATTAACGATTGGTAGTCTGGTATCATAATTTTTGTCTATTCGTTTTTATTTGATCGGTCGTCCTTAAGCTACCGCATAACGCCTCGGTTCACTAAACCAGTTTCGTGAAATTTTTATTAGTAGGTGGTGGCGCGATTTGTTGCATATATTCCATGAACTTACACGTTATCAATGTTTCCTTTTAATAATTTAAAACCGCCTTTAAATTCTCCATTAAGCCAAAATCATCACAAAATAAAAAAACTAAACTAAATCCATCAATGCCAAACCCCTCACTCCAACCTCTTCAAATCAATCCTCCCAACCGGATTCAATACCAGCGGTACCTTCTCCACTGTAACAAGGCTCGTATCCAATCCAAATGCTTTGCCTTCGTTTATGGCGAAAAGTTTGAGAAATGAATAACAGCCAAGAACCATACGCTGATAGAAGCTAAAGACATTTTCATTGGAAATATATTTTTCAATTACAATAAAACGGAAATCGCCTATTACATTGTTTTTGCTTAAGGAATAATAACGGCTGCTTATGTCGACTTCTTTTTTGGCTACCAGATCTTCGACGACCTGGCGAAATAAAATATTAATACGCGGTTCAATGCGGAAGCCAAGTTTAAAATTGATGCGAATGATTTTATCGTTTATTATTTCATTGACCTGGTAGGCCATAGTATAAGGCTCGTCCATTACGTCTACGTGAATAAACCAGTATATGTCGGCGCGCTTAGGTTGCTTTTGAAGGATGGAGTAAATAATTTTCGATTCAATCTCTTCGGGATTATTGGAACTCGTCAGGTAAACAAGGTGTGTGGCATATTTGGGTATGGCTGTGTCCTGGCTTAACTCGGGGAGGATTTTCAGGTAATCTTTGAGCTTGATGAATTCTACCAGACTGTTACGTATGCCTCTCGCTTTGTGCCAGCCATACATGTTTAAGAGTAAAAAACAAGTGACCAATAAGGTTACCCATCCGCCATGGATAAGCTTATGGAGATTCGATATCAGAAAAGAATTTTCTATTACTAAAAAAACCAGAAGAAACATTGCAATAATAACAATTGGCCTTCGCTTTAAGTAAAGAAAAAAAGCAAACAATAAGGTATCCATCATCATGGCTATAATAATCGATAAGCCATACGCATGCTCCATGCCGGATGACTCTTTAAAATACAATACAACGCCAATGCAGCCAAAGCATAATACCCAGTTTACAGTGGGAATGTATATCTGTCCACGGATCTCCGATGGAAAGACGATTTTCAGCTTTGGTCCGAAATCCAGACGAACGGCTTCGTTTACCAGCGTAAAGGAAGCACTGATCAGCGCCTGACTGGCTACTATCGCTGCTATGGTGGCTATAATAACCCCTGCAAATAAAAACCATTGCGGCATGATGGAATAAAATGGATTTTGACCTTCCAGCGTGCTGCCTTCATGACTTAACAACCAGGCACCCTGGCCGAAATAATTAAGCATCAGACAGACTTTTACCAATATCCAGGTGGCACGAATATTCTTACGACCGCAATGTCCTAAATCAGTGTAAAGTGCCTCCGCTCCCGTTGTGCAAAGAAACACTGCTCCCATTAAAACAAAACCGTACTCGTAATTTACCAGTAAATTATAGGCATAATATGGGTTTAATGCTTTTAATATTCCGGGATTAGACATTAGGTTTCCGAAACCCAAAACCGCTAACATTAGAAACCAAAGAAGCATTAACGGTCCGAAGAATTTTCCAATATAAGTTGTTCCAAATTGCTGAATAAAAAATAGTAAAAATAAAATAGCAATTACAATAGGAATGGTAGGTATGTCAGGATTAAAATACCGCAATCCTTCTACAGCAGAAGAAACGGAAATGGATGGTGTGATAAGTCCGTCAGCCAATAAAGCGCTTCCTCCTATGATGGCAGGTACCATTAGCCACTTTATTTTTGATTTTCTGACTAAAGCAAATAGAGAAAAGATGCCACCTTCACCTTTATTATCTGCTTTGAGTATAAGTGTTACATACTTTAAAGTTGTAATTAAGGTCAGCGTCCAGAAAACACAAGATACAGCTCCCAAAATCAGATCGGGGGTAATTATCTTAGTGCCTACTATGGCCTTCATTACATAAAGCGGAGAGGTACCAATGTCTCCGTAAATAATACCGAGGGTAACTAATAATCCTGTGGTCGTTAATTTACTCTGTGCTGCACTATGACTCATAATCAATATTGAATACAGGCAAATCTATTTAATCTTTAACAATAAAATATACATTTATTGAAAAACCGATAAAAGAATTCACAATCTGTATTTTTAGTCAATTGGCATGGTTAAGTAAGTAAATAATGTCAGAAACCTCTCATTCGTATTGTTATTTATATAAATCAATCCGTTTGAGTAATATAAGTCAATAGCGACAGGTTTTTCCTTTTCATAAGGTACATAATGCTCCAACTTTAAAAATTTGCGTTTGTTATTTTGCCGCGTTCCGGGAGGAACGATTTCAGCTTGCAGGTAATTAATATAGGTGCTGTCTACTCTCTTTGTATCGCTGTATGGAAGCGGGTTTTCTCCATAATCAAGGGAATCACCTGTGAACTTTTGATTCTTGTCTGGTCCGTATTCTGATACCAAAACATTGTTGATTATCCTCTGAAAAAGTGAGAATTCGCCGTTTTTATAAAAAGTATACTGCTTTTCTTCATAAGTAATAAGGCCCTTTCTTTTCTCAATGACAGAATAAACATCCTTTACACCATTCTTTTCGTAATTGATCTTGCGGATGGTATCCTTACCGTCCAATGTTATGATATTACTCAGGGAATTGTCCTTGTTTAATGTATCGATTTGATAGTCATAAATAACTTCATTGCCTTCAAAGGATCTTTCAATGGAACGGTAAACGATATCCTTTGATGAATAATAATGTGTTTTGCTGTTGAAGGTAATGACGGATTTTTTTTCCTTACTCATTTTACCGGTAATTAGTGACCTTGAATGATCACTGGCATTTTCTTCAATCCTTTGCACCAACCATTCCTTTGTAATTCCTCCAAAGTATGCATAGTAATAGTATGTAATTTCTCCTTTACTATTAACCCGATAAACTGCAGAGGTATCGGAAACTTTTGATGCTTTATCGTACCGAAATTCAATAATGCTTTTAATATTGTTTTTGCGAAGCGCTGCTGAATCGGTCGGACAGTAGATGCGCAAAGTATTGAATTGGGAATGTGCAGAAATTGTTTTTAGCAGAAGTAAAAAATATACTACAAGATAGAACAATTTTTTAGGAATTCGAAGAAATGAATCATTAAACATACTATAAAGCTAAAAAATTATTTATGATGAAACAATATCTTAATTACGTTTTAACTTTTAGCATTCGGAGCGGGGCGGATAAAATAAAGATACTACTTAAAAGCAAAAGCTCCTTACAGGCAATGTCATTTAGTTAAGTTAAATTAGTTATTCGTTGTCAATTTTTTGAATTATTAGGCCCGTTAGGGCCAGACTCTTGGTAACTTTTGGACAATACAAGAAGGTTAAGCCCCTTAAGGGGCGCACTCTTTAAACACACAGCTTTTTTCGACAAAGAAAGCAAACTGTATTCAACTACCCGACAACGTATCATCAACAAAGGAGATTTTCTTATGATGTTCTTTTAGGTTAGGAACTTTTACGCTGTTGTATAAATAGACATATGCGTTGTGTTCAAAGAGTTCGCCCCTAAAGGGGCTTGTCGTACTCGTGTTGTCTACTGTTACCAAAAGTAAGGCCCTAAAGGGCCAGTCGCTTCTATAAGCATTTACTTAATGTGAATTCTTGTGTTTAACTTAATGACATTGCCTTACAGGATGACTGCTTGGTTAGCGTTTGATTGGCGGATAAATTAAAGATACTACCTAAAACCTAAAAGTTCCTTACAGGTTGACAGCTTGGTTATCGTTAGCGTGCCGTTGACCTGACGCCACAGGCGTCAGGTCAACGGCATTTAACTAAACGACAATCCACGTCATCTTTTATAGATCTTTTAGGCTTTTAGGTATTAAAGTTATTTAGATAATATAATATTTAAATTCCTGCTTGAATGAAATTTTAAACAAGACCCGTAACCTATATTTATCCAAATCAATTTATGCTTATTGCTTTCCCTTTGTCTTTAATTATACCATTAACAAATTTGATCTTGAATTAAACCACATAGCTTATCCCATTATAGAATAAATGTTTTTTTTAAAAATCCCCGAGCTTTAATTAAAACAACCCATTAACCTTACTCACTGAAGGACAGATATATTAACTACCCCTATTCTACTCCATTAACCGTGTAATATGGGAGCCATGTTGCAATAAATAATTATGAATTTTATGGAATGGCACTGATTTTGTAATCCCAAAAAAGTTAGTCTGCTTTGCGGGCTGTTATACATTCCAAACCTTTAAACCCCATGTACCATGAAAAATTTATTTCTTCCGGCAATGCTATTTGTCGTTTTGAATGCTCAGGCAAGTAATGAAAAACAAGTTAAATCATTTGTAAAAAATGTAACCGTATTTACTCAGGGAGCCCAGGTTTTCCGATCCTCTGCTGTTTCCCTTTCTCCCGGAGTTTCTGACCTTTTCTTTTCCGGAATCTCACCTTTTGTAAATGCATCCAGTGTGCAAGCGGGCGGCAAAGGTGACTTCATAGTACTTGAGGTGAAACATAAAATTAAATATCCTGAACCTGCAAAACCATCGGAAACTGTTGTGCCTAAAGAGGTTTCACGAGAGATTAAACTTCTGGAAGATTCTTTAACGGAAATCAATTTCAGCAAAGAGGATGTCAATGAAAGAAAAGCTTCTCTGATAATGGAGAAAGATATGATTACTAAAAATAAATTATCAAAAGGGGAAGGTAAAAGTGATTCTTTGCCTGTATTGAAGGATGCCATGGAATTTTTCCGGTTGAAATTAAATGACATCAATTCACAACTTGCAAGAATAAAAAGAGAAGAGCAGAAAATTTTTGATAAAACTTCAAAAATTACAGCCAGACTTGAAGTCCTCAGAAAATATAATAACAGCGAAGTACCTAAAACCGTTTACGAACCGATTCATCAGATTATTGTAACAGTTAGTGCCGATGCTGCAGTAACAGGTACGGTTGATGTTAGCTATATGGTTTCACAGGCAGGCTGGGTTCCTTCTTACGATCTTCGTTCAACTACAGCAGCAGCTCCTGTACAATGTACCTACAAAGCCAATGTTTTTCAAACCACTGGTGAAGAATGGAATAATGTTAAATTGAAATTGAGCACATCCAATCCCAATAGAAGCAATGTTAAGCCTGCTCTGCCCCCATGGTATATCAATTATTACCTGCAACAAAGAGAAGTTATTTTAGGTGCGAGAGCGAAAAGCCCGAGTAATACAAATTCTTCCAATAATGAAATGTTTGATGCAAAAAAAGACATGGATGAATTATCCCCATCACAATCTGCAGCGAATTATACACAGCTTATAGAAACAATGGCGAATGTTATGTTTGATATAAATCTACCGTATAGTATTCCTTCGGATGGAGCGAATCATATTGTCCCGGTGAAAACAAGTGAACTACCGGCTGTGTACTATCACTACCTGGTTCCTAAGGTTGAAAGTGAAGCATTTTTAATTGCTAAGGTAACAGGCTGGGAAAATCTAAATCTACTTCCGGGTAGAGCCAATGTATTTTATGAAGGAACGTATGTTGGGGAGACGGTTTTGAATCCTGCAGTCATCAACGATACACTTGAACTTGCTTTTGGACGTGACAATGGAATTACAGTAACTCGAACAAAACTCCCCGTAAAAGAAACCAATAAATTGCTGGGTAGTGAAATTACAAAAACGATTGTTTACGAGTTGAGGATGAAAAACAATAAGAGTAAAAATATTAATCTAATTGTTGAGGATCAGATTCCTGTTTCGCAAAACAAGGATATTAAGGTTGAAATGAAAGATAATGGAAAGTCAGAGTACAATATTCAAACGGGGTTGCTGCAATGGAATGTTGCAATGAATTCAAAGGAATATAAAACGTTGAAGTTTTCGTATGCTGTTACGTTTAATAAGGATATGCCGCTGAGTATGTATTAATAGAATTCATTTAAGAATTTATTTAAGAATTCATTTATAATTAGCCCGGGTAGGTAAATACCGGGCTTTTTTTATGGGAGGATAGTAAATAATGAAGCGCCTTTTGAAATGTCGGTGGTTTATAATTGTCGGTTTTTTTTAACGCAAAATACTTTTCATTTCAATGCCGTAAGCGAAATTTTGAATACCGTTTCATCCATATCTGATTTTTCAAGACTGATTGAGCCGTTATTATTTTTTACTATTCCGTAACAAGTGCTAAGTCCAAGCCCTTTTCCTGCGCCTTTGGGTTTAGTAGTAAAGAAAGGATTGAAAATTTTATCCATATCCTCCTTTTTGATTTTGTTTCCGTTATTGCCAACAATAATGTCAACCATATTTTTTTCATGAAAGGTATAAATCCTTAATTTAGGTTTATATAACGGATCACTCGACTTTCTTTCATTCATTGCTTCAAAAGCATTTTCAATAACTTTTAAAATAACCTCACCAAAATCTGTCGTGGAAATTTTTATTTTAGGATTTGACACATCTAAATTATATTCAATATCACAAGCGAAGCCGGGAATAGAGGATATATATTTTTTATATCCAATTTGTACAAATTCAGTACAAAGTTGATTTACCTCCTTTTCACTGTTGGATGAACTTCTTTGAATAGACGTTGGGATAAATTCATGGTCAACATCGTAGTTCATGCGGTGTATGAGACCAAAAATAAATCTGCCGTATTCTGAAATTTTCTCCTGATCAACTTTGATTTGATTGAGAATTTCTTCTCTTTCATCTTTTAAGTTAGGATCCGATAAATCCTTTAACAGATCAATGGCTATATCGGAAAAACCGATGACAAGATTGATGGGATTTAAAATTTCATGGGAGATTTTTAAGGTGAGGTTGTACAGCTGTACGTAGCGCTCCTTACTAAGTGTATTTTCAATATCCTTTTTCTTTTCAAGTTCTTCCTCAATGCGAATCCTGTCAGTAACGTCTCTGGCAGTTGCATAAATCAATCCTGTTTCAGGATCAGGGATTGAATTCCAGCTAAGCCAGATATAACTTCCGTTTTTGCATTTGTATCGATTCCTGAAAAATTTAATATTGGCAGACTTTAAGTTTAAATCACTCAGAGTTTGAATGGTTTTTTCTAAATCGTCAGGATGAACAAAATCTAAAAATGGCACACGTAGCAATTCTTCTTCTGTATACCCTAATACCCTGGTAAAGGCTGCATTGATTTTATTGAAGTATCCATCGGGAGTTGCTGTACAAAATGGATCAGGTGAAAATTGAAAAAACCTATCCAGATTTGTATTGACTTCAGAGATATTTTCTTTTTTTCTATTTAGGTCGAGGTAATTGATGGCGGCTTTAGCCAGTGTTTTTAATGTGGATTTTTGTAATTCATCGAGAGCGCCGGGCTTACTATCCATTACACATAGTGTACCGATATTATAGCCTTCTACATTCTTTAATGGAACCCCGGCATAAAAGCGTATTTTTAAATTAGTTCTGGCAAGCGGACTATTTGAAATGAAAAGATCGGTAAGTGTGTCCTTAATTTCAAATAAATCGTCCTGCTGAATAGTATATTGACAAATTGAGATATTTCTTGCCGTACTTTCGACGTTAAGACCAATTTTTGAAACGAACCACTGAGTCTTTTCATCGACAAGTGAAATCATAGAAATTGGCATATTGCAAAAGTTAGATGCCAATGAAGTAATGTTATCCAGAAATTCCTGTGAGTCGGAATTTACTATATCGTAAGAATGAAGTGATTGGAGTCTTTTGCTCTCTTTTACTAAGGCCTGATCTGGATCTTTCATGAAAAACAATATTATTCAGGAAATTAAAATAAATGAATTTTTAAAAGAACGGGGAAATAAGATACAAAATCAAAAATATAACAATAAAATTTAATTACCTATAAATATATTAAAAAGTGAATTGAGGACATAATAAAAATAGCCGTCAAATTTATCGAAATAACAAAACAGCAATGTTTATACACAATAAAACCAAACGATAACCCACTTAAATTTCCGATAAATAGATTTAACATTGTTGCAATTTAACCGTTTTTTGAACTTTTTATAAAATTGCAATAAAAATCTCTCCCCTGTTGACAAAAAAATATTTGGCTAATAAGAATATTTTGTTAAATTTGATTGTATTAATTAATAAGTGATTAACGTACATTGGTTTTAAAGATCAATTATTTATTAATGATTAACAAGTTTTTTACAGGTTAAATTAAAAACTAAAATTAAGTAGTCTTTGTATCAACCGAAGATAACTTCAAATAAATATTACTTACTTAACTTAAATAAATAGCAAACACTACTTCCCATTAAATTTTATTAATTAAGTATCTATTGCATTTTGATCCATGTGTGGTCGAGGTGCGCCTTGCTTATAATTCTAACAATTAAAACCATAAACAAATAAACTAATGAAAAACTACTACTCTCTATCAAATCGTTTTTTGAAAACGTTTTTCGCAATTGTTTTATTGCTTCTGTCAAATGAAATGTTTGCACAGGTTGATGTAACTTCTTCTGGTGGAACTTCGCCCGTAAGTTACACAACACTGAAGGGTGCTTTTGATGCCATTAATATTGGCACACACACAGGTACTATAACAATTAACATCAGCGGAAATACGAATGAAGGAGCTGCAACAGCAAAACTTGATTCCAGTGGAAATGGGACAGCAAGTAGCTATACAAGTATCTTAATCCGTCCAACCGGAGGAGCAGCCCGCACAATTTCAGGCGCAACGACTGCCGCTGCAGCCATGATAGAGTTGAGTGGTGCGGATAATGTAACTTTTGATGGTTTAAATACAGGTGGAAATTCTCTGACAATTGAAAATACCACAATTTCTGCAACAAGCGGAACGAGTACTGTTCGATTTGTAAATGATGCAACGTCAAATACAATTACCAATTGTTCTGTAAATGGTGCTTCAACCATGACAACAACCACAAACGGCGGAACAATTTTCTTTTCTACAGCATCTTCATCGACATCAACCGGATTAGGTAACGATAATAACACCATTTCCTTTTGTAATATAGGACCATCGGCCGGAAATTCACCCGCAAAAGCTATTTATGGAAACGGATCAACTACGATAGTCGGTAATTATAACAGCAATATTACTATTACCAATTGTAACATTTTTGATTATTTTGTACAAGGAACAAGTAATGGAATGTATATTTCCGGTGGTAATACAGACTGGACTATCAGTAACAACCGCTTTTACCAGACAGGTGTGCGGACTACCACTGCTACTTCGGTTAGCACTGCAGTGCAGATTAGCAGTGCTACAGCAGGAAATAACTTTCTAATATCAAATAACACTATCGGATTTGCCAATTCAAGCGGAACAGGATTTAGCAGCTTTACGAGTTCAACCGGTACGGTAGCTTATCGTGCTTTTGTAATTTCAACAGCTCTTACAGGATTACCATGCGTCATTTCAGGTAATACTGTCAGTGGCATTAGCGTTAGTACATCGGGATCCGGTTCTACTACAGCTTCGATGTTTGCTGGAGCCATAGTATCCGGCGGTCTTGTTAATCTTACCAATAATACCATTGGAAGTTTAACCGGAGCAAATAGCATTTCATTCACTTCTTCATCTACTTCTACAGCAATTGAAGGATATGGAATTTATTATGGAGGCGCCAGTATAAATAATATTACCGGCAACAGTATTGGAAATATTACTCTAAGCAATTCTTCTACAGGTTCTATGCTATTTTATGGTATTCGTAGCAATTCATCTTCCACAGCGGGTATTATAAATACAATATCCAATAATACAATAGGCAGCACCTTGGGTCCGATTTCGAATACAGCTACGGCAACTTCTTCGAGAGTTGTTGGTATTCAAAGTGATTTGGGACAACCTGTTATTACAGGAAATACGATTACAAATATATCGACTGCTTCAGCGGCAGTGGGTGCTACTACCACTGCTTCTATATTAGGTATTTATAATAGTGCAACCTCTACGAATGGGGGACAATTAATTTCTCAAAATACTATTCGTTCACTTACTAATACGACTGCTTCAGCTGCTGTTTCGGTGACCGGTATATTAAATACAGGTGCTGCAACAACTCCTACTGCCGCTAATGTTATTAGCCGGAATTTTATTCACTCATTATCTGCATCCAGTACAGCAGCCACCTTGAATGGTATATTTGTTATTGGTGGTATTGCGAATTATCAGAACAATATGATTCGTTTAGGAAGCAATATAAGTGTTGCTTTTAAAATAAATGGTATTCAGGAAACCGGTGCCGGAGCCCTGGCAAACAACTATTATTTTAATACTGTTTATATTGGCGGTACGGGAGTAGGATCCACAGTAAGTAATACATACGCTTATCAGAATTTATATTCCGGTTCAGGAGCACGGGCTGTTCAAAATAATATCTTCATCAATGCACGATCCAATTCAACCACCGGCGGAAAGCATTATGCAGTTATGACAGCAGGAACTGCAGCAAACCCGGCAGGCTTAACAATAAACTACAACTTATACAGAGCTACAGGAACCGGAGGTGTATTTGGACTTTTCAACGCTGCTGATGTTGCGACTCTTGCTGCATGGAGAACTGCAGTTGGCCAGGATGTAAACTCAATTAATACAGACCCTTGTCTGGCAAATCCTGATGGTTTGCCTACTGTTGTTGATTTACATTTAACCAATTGTGCAAGTGCAGGAAGTCCTGCAGAAAGCGCAGGTCTTGCAATAGCCGGGATTACAGATGACTTCGATGCGCAGACGCGTGCTTCATTTTCTCCTACAGATATTGGTGCAGATGCCGGTCTTTATGGTGCAGCCGGAAAGGATGTTGGCATTTCAGCGTTGGTTCGTCCGACGGCTACTTCATGCCATAGTGCATCGGAAGATGTTATTGTCACAGTAACAAATTTTTCAGACCCGATTAACTTTAGTGTAGATAATGTTACTATTAATGTGGTAATTACCGGTGTAGTTTCAACATCCTTTAATACAGTACTTATGTCAGGCACTCTTGCGCCCGGAGCCAGTATGAATATTACGATGGGCCAGATCAATACTACTGCCAATGGAACATATACATTTACATCTTCTACCACACTTGCAGGAGATATTAATGCAGGTAATAATACGCTCGTTTCAAATGTTGTCATTAATTATACGCCTGTGAGCGTGACGGCTACAGCATCGCTGAGTTCGATTTGTCTTGGCAATGCAACAGTATTAACAGCAAGTCCATTAAATGGAACCCTCCCTTATTCCTACAGCTGGACACCCGGTGGTGCTACAACAAATCCGGCCACTGTTAGTCCAACTGCAAATACTACTTATACAGTTACTGTAACAGATGCATGTAATGTTACAGCAACAGCAAATGTTTCCATTATTGTTGATGCACAAACCATTTCATCAATAACACCGGGAAGCCGTTGCGGTACAGGAACAGTTCCTCTTTCTGCGGTGCCGGGCGGAAGTGCAACCATTCGCTGGTATGCAGCTGCTTCAGGAGGAGCACCTTTAAGTACACTTAATTCATTTACTACTCCAACTATCAGCGCGACTACAACTTACTATGTATCGGCGCGTGGTCCCGGCTCACCTTCAACAGGTGGAAGACCGGCACCCGCTACTAATACTTCTGCCACGGGACTCTTTGGTGTAATATTCGATGCCAATCAGAATTTCGATATTAATTCAGTAGAAATTTATCCTGCAACAGCAACAGGCTCGATAACGGTGGAATTGAGAAATTCATCGAATGTTACTTTAGAATCCAGAACTGTAGCAATTACAGGGGGATCTCTTACAACTCCTTTTGTTGTTCCTTTAAATATTGCTGTTTACCAGGGAACCGGTTACCGTTTGGTAGCATTAGCTACTCATCCGGGTATGGTGCGTGAAACATCGCTTGGAGGTTTTCCTTACAGCTTAGGCGCCAACGGCAGCATAACAGGTTCTACCTCCGGAACCACTTATTATTTCTTTTATAATTGGTCTATGACACAAGCTTGCGAGAGTCCGAGACAAGCAGTCGTTGCTACGGTGACTCCACCACCGGCTGTTAATGTGACAATTGCTCCGGGTACTTCTGTATGTAAAGGAGAAACTGTTTCACTTACAGCAGTAAGTCCAACGAATGATCCGAACTATACCTATACATGGTCTTTTAATGGAATTGCCACAGCAGGAACAGGTTCAGGATTTTCATTCCTTATCAATAAAGATTCAACAGTATATTTTACAGCTGAGGATTTGAATGGCGCAAGTCCGAATTTTGGCTGCAGGTTTACTTCTACTACATTATTTACGGTCAGAGATTCGGCTAGTACACCTATTGTAAGTCCGGCAAGTGCAGTTAGTTGTGTGCCTTCAACTTGTCATAACCTGACGGTTACGAATGCAACTACTTTAGTACCTGTCCTGGGTACAATTGGCACCCAAACAACAACTATTGGTGGTAGTAACGGAAACCCATATCGTTCGGGTACAACAGCAAATGCAGATGTTAAAACACAAATACTGGTTCTAGCCAGTGAATTAAGTGCAGCCGGTTTATCAGCAGGAAATCTGACAAGTCTCGCTTGCAGCACAACAGCAGCAGCAGGAACAGTAATTAATTTTGCTATTAGAATTGGTCATACCTCGGTGACAACTTTGACTACTACCTATGAATCAACACCTATGACAACTGTTTTTACCCAGGCAAGTTTTTCTCCTGCATTAGGTTTGAACACTCATACATTCGGTACAACTTTTCCATGGAACGGTACATCAAATATAATTGTAGAATTTTGCCAGACACAATCTGTGACCGGCACAACTACTATATCATGCTGGACTCCGACTTATACTCCAAACATTCATACAGTCGGTATTGGGTTTTGCGCATCGGCAATCACAGGTACAAATGTAACCCCTAAACCGGTAATGACTTTCGGAGGATTTTTCGGTGCTCCTGCAACCTACAGTTGGAATCCGGGAGCTCTTACCGGAAGTACAGTTAACGTTTGTCCTGCAACAACCACAACCTATACAGTAACAACAACCAATGCTGCTGCTTGTTCAAAAAGCAAATCAGTTGTTATTGACGTAAGTAATGTTGCCTATACAAGTTCTACACCTGTGAATGTAAGCTGTAATGGCGGTTCAGATGGAAGTATTACAATTTCAGCAACGGGAACATACACACCGCTGCAATACTCTATTAATAATGGCACATCTTATCAGGCATCGAATGTATTCAGTGGCTTAACGGCAGGATCGTATAATGTGAAAGTGAAAGACGCTTTGAATTGTGCTACTACAGCACAACTTGTGAATCTTACCCAACCCTCTGCAATAACTTTTACCGGAACACCTGCTAATGTAACTTGTTATGGTGCTAATGACGGATCAATTACCATTAGTGCAGAAGCGGGAGGTAATGGCGGTCCTTATACTTATTCAAAAGACAACGGAAGTAATTACCAGGGATCAGCAATATTCACCGGGTTGACAGCTGGCACGTATCAGGTGCGCATTAAAGACGCTTTGGGATGTGTGTCAGCAGCAACTGCTGTTGTTGTGGGTACTACACCGGCTATACAATATACAATTACTGCTACTGCAAGTGCAGGTGGCACCATCAGTCCTTCCGGAAGCGTTAGTGTTGATTGTGGCGCTAATCTGTTATTTACAATGACTGCAAATTCATGTTATCAATTAGACAGTGTTTACGTAGATGGCATCAATGCAGGAAATTCAGGAACGTATACTTTTACATCCGTAATGGCTAATCACACCATTCATGCTTATTTTAATCTTATAAATTATACTGTTACGGCAACCAATGGAATCAATGGAACAATATCGACTCCCGGTGTTACGAATGCAACTTGCGGAAGCAACCTCACCTATACGATGTTTCCGGATCCCGGAAATATTGTTGACAGTGTTACTGTTGACGGAGTTAGTGTTGGTCAAGTAACAACCTATACATTCACTAACATTACAGCAAATCATACAATCGATGTTAAATTTACAACCTGTACAACACCGGCTACAGCGAATGCAGGTCCGAATGCTGCTGTTTGTTCAGGATTAAATCATACGCTGGCAGGTTCCATCGGAGGTAGTGCATCAACCGGAACCTGGTCCACAAGCGGTACAGGTACATTCAGCCCGAACAACGATTTTGCAACAGCGACTACTTATATCCCTTCAGCTGCAGATAGAACTGCGGGATCAGTAATACTGACTTTAGCTACAGACAATCCTGCGGGTCCATGCCCGGCAGCCAGTGCTGCAATGCTCTTAACGATTAATCCACTACCGACAGTTTCAATTTCCGGTCAGGTAGAAATTTGTTCAGGAGGCAGTACAACTCTGACAGCAAATGCAAGTGGTACCATAACAGGTTACCAGTGGGATTTAAACGGAGTAACCACACTTGGAACAAATCAGACACAAACGGCATCTTCCATAGGCACATACAATGTTGTCGTTACAAATAATAACAGTTGTACCAATTCAGCAAGTGCCGTTACAACATCAGTAGATAATCCCGTTGTATCGATTAGCGGAACAAGTCCAATTTGTATCGGAACAAGCACAACGCTAACAGCGAATGTTACCCTTACCAATGGTACTGTTGCTTCATACCTCTGGTCTTTAAATGGAATCAGTACGGGAATCACTACTCCTACTGCCAGTGTTACTTTAACTGGAACATATACTGTTGTAGCTACTTCAAATTTTGGCTGCATAGGGACATCAAGTTCATTCGTTTTAAGCAATGCAACCGGTCCATTATCCGGCTTGTATACAATTAATACAGGAATACCTGTAAGTTGTACAAACTTTCATTCATTCAAAGATGCCTTAACAGCATTGAACTCAAATGGCGTAGCAGGCAATGTAACAGTTGATGTCAGCGCAGGTCATACAGAAACAGCACCCGCGGGCGGTTTAAAAATCGATGCTTGCGGAATGTCTCCTTCACTTCAGCCGGGAGCTGCTCAGACTGTTACCTTCCAAAAATCCGGTGCCGGAGCAAATCCTAAAATTACCGCACAAGTTGGAACAGGTTCTCTGGATGGAATTGTTGTAATCATCGGCGGCGATTACATAACTTTCAATGGAATTGATCTTGCTGAAAATCCTGCAAATACAACATCAACAACTCGTGCTGAGTGGGGCTATGCCCTCCTCAAATGCAGTGGAACGGATGGATCGAATAATAATGTTATTAAGAATTGTACAGTAACGCTGAATAAATCCAATACAAGTACAGTGGGTATATATGTAAATAATCATTTACCTATAAATACATTAGCACTAACCGTTACAGCAACAAGCGGAGAGAATTCAAATAACATCTTTATTGATAATACCATTACAAATTCCTATTCAGGAATTGGTATTTCAGGGTTTGGAGATGTTACTCCGTATGCACTTTACGATCAAAACAATGAGGTTGGGCAGACAGGACATGGTAACATTCTTACTAATTTGGGAGGAAGTACTTCTACTTGTCTTGGTATTTATACTGCATTCCAAAATAACTTAAAGGTTATTGCCAACAATATTAATTCAACTGGTACCGGTGTTCAAACAGGAACCATGTATGGAATTTTTACTGATTATTCAGGTAATGCCAATACAGACATTATTGGAAATACAGTAACAATTATACATGGGGTCGGAGCAACAGGACAACATATTGCAATTATCAATAATTCAGGTTCCCGTTTAGGTCGTCCGACTTCTTCAAGTGTAAATAATATTGTAAGCATTAAAAACAATACTGTACAAAACTGTGCATATCCCGGCAACACTACAACTCTAGGTGCCTGGATTTACTCAGCAAGATCCGGTCCTGATACGATGAGTGCCTACAACGTTATCATTACAGGAAATCAACTTATCAATAACACCTATTCCTCTACAGGAGCAACCGGTACACTATATGGAATCATTAGCCAGAGTCTTGTTGACTCAGCGAGTATTTCAAACAATACCATTTCCAATAACACAGTAAATGGAAGTGCTGCTTTAGGATTACGAGCCATTGTTACAGGTTACGGCGGTTTTGGCACAGGAACGGTTCCTTATGTTTACAAACTGAATGTTTCCGGAAATACCATAAACAATAACGTTTCAACAGCAACTACAGGAGTTGTTGATAATATTGCAGTAGAGACTTATACAGGCTCAAGCGCACTGGCAGGTTCTAAAGTTACCATACGGGATAATACTATAGGAAGTACAACTATAACAGCAATATCCACTGCCGCTTATAATGGTATTACAGCTTCCCCTTCCGTCAATTCAACTCTGGATGTTTCCAAGAATACAGTTACAAACATTATCCGCAATAATTCAACTACAGGAGCCTTCTCCGGTATCGTTTTATCAGGAACTTCAACTGTTAGTGTAAAACTAGACAGTAACGTTGTTTCGAATGTTTCACATACAGGAGCAACAAGCGGAGCCTGGACAGGTATTTCAAATGCCGGTTCTACTACATTAACTACAAGTTATTCTGCTGTCAGAAATACGGTTAGCGGCAATACGCATAACGGTACAGGTACCATGGGATTATTAATTAATGGAAATGCAAATAGTTATGTAGTAACCAATAACAGTGTACTGAATAATACAAAAACAACGGCTTCAACCGGTATAGTAAATGGATTGACTATTACAGGATCTACTACACTCACAGCTTCTATAAATGCCAGCAATAATACGGTAACCGGAAATACCTTCGGAGGAACCAGCACCATGACGGTATTTGACGGAGGTGGTTCTTTAAACACTACGGTCAGCGGAAATACGGTTTCCAACAACTCTAAGAATGGTCCAAGCGGTATTATGTATTGCATCCGGGCAGGCGGAGCCAGCACTTCGACGGTAACTTATTCTAACAATACAGTTAACAATAATACCTCTTTGAATACGAGTACAGCAACAATTACTACGATTTATGGAATTTATAACCTAGGTACGCCGGGAACAGAGGTATATGACAACAATACCGTAAGCAATTTAGCTATTGGCGGGGCAGGAACTGGCACCCATACGATTTATGGTATTTATTCTTCTACAGCAGCTGCTTCGAATAAGACAATCAGCAATAATAAGGTTTCATTATTATCTACGGATGATGCCAGCAGCGGAACCATTTATGGAATTTACACTTCAACTGGAACCACCATCAATCTTTATAAGAACAAGGTATTTGATTTACAAAAAGGCGGAGCAAGCGGATCACTGAATGGAATATATGTCAATTCAGGTGTAACTGTAAATGTTTACAACAATTATGTCGGTAATCTTGCTACACCGTTTGCAAACCTTGCGCATGCGCTTATTGGAATATTTGTTAACGGCGGAACTACATCGAACATTATGTTTAATACCGTCCGCATAGGTGGAATGTCAAGTTCAGGCGCAGAATTTGGTTCATCAGGCATTTATGCATCCACTACTCCATCGGTAAATCTTCAAAACAACATTATCATCAATCTGGCAGTACCTTCCGGTGCAACAGGAGCTTCCGTCGCTTACAGACGCAGTTCTGCAACACTAACAACGTATGCTGCAACTTCAAACAATAACATATTCTATGCAGGATCTCCGGGTGCTGCCCGCCTGATTTATGGCGAAGGAACCGGTCTTCCTACTAACCCGCAACAAACTATTGCTTTATACAAAACGTATGTGGGCCCAACACGCGATTTAAATTCACAAACTGAAAATGTGACTTTCCAAAGTCTTACAGGTTCAAATGCACTATTCCTCCATGTGGATGCAGGAATACCAACATTAGTTGAAAGCGGTGCCACTCCAATATCATCACCGGTTGCTATTACCGATGATTACGATGGAGACGTCAGAGATATATCCACTCCTGATATTGGCGCAGACGAAGACAATTTCGTTTCAGCAGCACTTTCAATTACAGCTTTAACGGCTAGTCCGGGCAGCCAATGTACTGCAGTATCTCATTTGATTACGGCTACTATTGTAACCGGTACAACAGCGGTAAGCAGTGCAACATTGAATTATGCATTCAATGGAATAGCACAGACTCCAATTACCATGGTAAATTCTTCCAGTAATTTCTGGACAGCTACCATTCCGGCAGCTACACCATCAAATGCTTTAGTTACCTATAGTGTTACTGCTTCAGATGCCGGCTTTACAAAAATAAGCAATGGAATTTCCTATAAGGATAATTATCTTTCAGGTTTTTCAATGCTTACAACGGCCAATCCAAATCCTGTATGTGCCAACTCAACTACTACACTCAATGCAGTAGTAGGTGGTCCGGGAGTTGCTGTTGTAGGTGCGGGTGCAACGACCAGTGCAACGTATTCAAATCCATTCTACAGCCTCTGGTCAAATGCACACGATCAACTATTAATTACTGCGGCAGAATTACATGCTGCCGGATTAACACAAGGAAACATTACCTCACTGGGATTAACAATGACTTCAGCCGGTACACTACCCATGATTGATTTCTCTTTGAGTATTGGTGCAACAAATGCAACAAATATGCTTGCTTATATTACTTCCGGATTAAGCACAAAATTCACATCAGCATCCTTTTTGCCGGTTCTCGGATTAAACACTATGACTTTCTCATCACCGTTTAACTGGGATGGAACCAGCAATATTGTTGTTGAGATTTGCCATGGAAACTCAGCCAGTACAGCAACAATGAGCAGGACCTGTGAATTTGACAATACTTCTTATGTTTCAAATATACATACACACAAAACAGTTGCAACCAGTGGAACTGCTCAGTGTCCTGACCTTGCTACCAACCTGACTACTTATACGGGACGTCCAAAATTAACATTTAACGGCATCGTCGGACCTACAGGATTTACCTATGCATGGTCTGCTTCACCTGCAGGAAATGGCTTGAATGCTGTGAGCGGTGCTTCTGTAACAGCAACTCCAACAATTGCAGGTGTGTACACCTATACAGTAATCGGAACAGACAACAATGGATGTTCTGTTAGTGGAAGCATAAATGTTACTGTAAACCCTCAGCCGGCAACTCCTACAGCGAATCCTTCTACCCAATGTGGTTATGGAATACCGTTAAGTTCTGTTATAGGTGGAGGCGGATTGTTCAGCTGGTACCTTACTCCAACAGGCGGATCACCGATTGCAGGAGAAACAGGCGCATCACTGACAACGTATGCAATCAGTAATACGACTACATTCTATGTTTCAGAAAACGATGGAACATGCAATAGTGCGCGTGCCGCAGTTATTGCAACGGTGAATCAACCGGATATTGTTACTGCTACTGCAACACCTTCCAGTATTTGCCTCAATGAGTCGTTAACACTTAATGCTGCACAGACAGGTTCAACCAATACATATTTATATACCTGGACAGCAAATCCTTCTTCCGGCAGCGGAATTTCAGGATCGGCAAGTGGCAGCAGTGTTGTAATTACACCCACGGCTGCAGGAACATATACTTATTTAGTAACAGCAAATGATGCAGGATTAGGATGTACTTATATTAATACTGTCGTCGCAACTGTGAAAGCCCTGCCTTCGATTACAAGTGCAATTGCTTCACCAAGTTCTGTTTGCGCAGGAGGCAGTGTTACACTTACGGCATTAACCGGCAGCTTTGCAACAGGTCTTGGCACCATTGGAACGGGAACGACCAGTACAATAAGCGGAAACGATGGAAATCCATTACGTTCAGGAAATGGAGTAGGAAACCAGATTAGGTCACACATGTTAATATTAGCAAGTGAATTGACTGCGCAAGGATTTGTAGGCGGACCTATTTCCAGTCTGGCCTTCGTAAATGGTACTACGGCATCAGGCGGAACAATTGCAAACTTTGAGATTAAAATCGGCCATACAGCGTTGTCGGCATTCTCTACAACAACTTTTGAAACAACACCTATGACTTCCGTATATACGAATCCGTCTATTACTTTTAGCGGAACAGTATTACCAACGTTTACATTCTCAACACCATTTGTATGGAATGGTACTTCTAATATCATTATCAATACCTGCGAGACGAATTCTGTTACAGGCACATCATACATACTTGCCACCACTCCGGGATTTAATGCGCACTTATACAAAGCAACTGCAACAACTTCATGTGCAGATCTTATCGCTTCCGTAAGTATGGCAACCAGACCGGTAATGATATTAAACGGCACAACAAGCAGCTTTGGCGCAGGAACCTATAACTGGCAATGGAATCCGGGAGCTCTAAATGGAAATTCAGTTGTTGTTACTCCCGGCGCAAATACGACTTATGTTGTTACTGCAACTGATCCTGTCACTTCATGTTCTGCAACAGCTTCTGTTCCGGTAACAGTTAACCCACTTCCTGCCGCTCCTATTGGTTTCAACAGCAGTCATTGCGGCTCAGGAGTTCCAAACTGTGCTGTTGACAACGGTGTTGGTGGAATTCACAGATGGTACCTGACTCCGACCGGCGGCACACCACTTCCGGGTGAAACAAATCCTTATTTAGTTTCTTATACTATCAGTACTACAACTACCTTCTATGTTTCAGAATACGATGGTCTCTGCGAAGGACCAAGAACGGCTGTAGTGGAAGATGTATTTACTACTGATCCTGTAACTGCATCTGCTAATCCACTATCAGCCTGTCCGGGAACTGTGATCACATTAAGCGCAGCTCAAACCGGTACTACAAGCAGCTATACTTTTGACTGGACTTCATCACCTCAAAACGGCAGCGGAATAAGTGGATTAATAAGCGGCCAAAGTGTAATGATTACTCCAACAACAAGTGGTGTTTATACCTATACTGTTACTGCAACTGATTTTAATACCAATTGTGTTACCAATGCTACTGTATCAGTTAATATATACGCACTTCCTGTTATTACTTCTGCAACGGCTTCGCCATCTACAATTTGTTCAGGAAATTCTGTAACACTTACAGCACTAACAGGCACTACTGCTACAAACACTGTTGCCATAGGAACTGCTACAACAACATCTACTTTAACAGGAGTTAACCCATTGAGCCCATTCTGGGAAAGCAACAGGGTTCAATACCTGATTAAAGCTAGTGAGTTGACTGCTCAAGGTCTTGTTGCCGGAAACATTTCGCAGCTTGCATTTAAAATTACTGCTAAAGGCACACTCACGTTTGACTGGTTGAATTATACTATTAAAATGGCCCATACATCCTCAACTGCCCTTACAACTACATTTGAGGCACCGGCATTTCAAACTGTATTCGGTCCAACTACCATACCAGCAGCTTCAGTTGTTATTGGATATAATGGTATAGCACTTACACCTTTTAATTGGAATGGTACATCAAATATTATTGTTGATATTTGTTTCGCCAACGATCCGACAGCGACATGTGCAGCTTGCTACAATCCAACCGCCAGCTTAACATTTGAATACACTTCTACATCTTACAATTCGGTAAATTACGATGTCATTGATGACATTTCAAATTGTGGCGCCACCAATACAGGAACAACAAGTCTGCTTAGACCCAATTTCCTGATAACCGGTCAATCATCAGCATTAGGAGCAGGAACTTATTCGTGGTCATGGAACCCGGGTTCATTATCCGGAAACAGTGTTGTTGTAACACCAATGACATCGACAACTTATACTGTAAAAGCCACAGACCCTGTTACTACATGCTCCAATACAGCTAGCGTAAGTGTAATAGTTAACCCAACACCTGCTGCACCACTTTTAGTAAGCGCATCTACTCAATGCGGTTATGGAATTCCTACTTGTGCAGTTTCCGGTGGCGGTGGTGTATTTAATTGGTATTTGGCACCTACAGGCGGAACTCCGCTTGCAGGCGAATCAAGCACAACCCTTTCTGCATATGCTATCAGTACAACGACAACATTCTTTGTTTCCGAATTCGATGGTACATGTGAGGGAGCGCGCACTACTGTAATTGCAACAGTTACACCTGCCGATCCTGTTACTGTAACAGCAACACCAACCGCTGTTTGTCTGGGAGGAACGATTAATCTGCTTGCAACAAAAACAGGAACTACAAATACATATTCATATGCTTGGACAGCGACTCCTTCTGCCGGCAGTGGAATCAGCGGACCTCTTTCCGGTGCAAATGTTTTAGTTACTCCAACTGTGGCCGGTACTTATACATATCATGTAACTGCATTTGATGCAACACTGGGATGCACTGCACTGAGTAGCACAACTGTTGTTGTAAACAGTCTGCCGGTAATTTCATCTGCTACAGCTAACCCTTCCACAATTTGTGCAGGATCAAGTACTACACTCACTGCTCTGACAGGAAGTACTGTTTCCGGTACTGCAATCATTGGAACGCAGACGACCACTATAGGTGGTAGTACAGGTAATCCATTACGTACCTCTGCGGGAACAAATTTCCGAATCCAACTTCTTGTTCTTGCAAGTGAATTATCCGGACAGGGAATATCAGCCGGGCCTTTGACTAGCTTAGGATTTACTACAACCGGTGCAGCAGGTACACTGGCAAATTATGTCATTAGCCTCGGTCACACTTCTTCTTCATCATTGACTACGACCTATGATGTATCTCCATTAACAACTGTGTTGACACAGGCAACTGTTACTCCTGTTGTTGGTCTAAATAACTTTGTATTTACGACACCATTCAACTGGAATGGAACTTCTAATGTACTAATCAACATTTGTTCCGATCCAGGAACTACAGGAACTACAACTGTAGCCACAGGACTACCTGCAGGTGCCAATGTTCAGGGTACAGGAGCAGGTGCTTGCGCTGCCTTAACAGGAACAGCAGCAGCAACCAGACCGGTTATGCAAATTGGAGGATTGGTTAGCGGTGCTGGTGCCGGTACATACAACTGGGTATGGAATCCGGGTAACTTAAGCGGCAACTCCGTAGTTGTTTCTCCATCCGTAAATACTACATATACTGTGACAGCTACAGATCCACTTACAAATTGTACATCAACTGCAACAGCAGCTGTGAATGTGTTGAACGCAGTTGGCTCAACACCTATTGCCGTAACTTCTACAGATTCACTTTGCGGACCAGGCGCAGTTAGTCTGTCGGTTACGAATCCGGGAGCCGGACTGACCTATATATGGCAGAAATCTTCAAGCGGCAATATCAATACATGGTCCAATATCGGAACGGGTATTCTCTTTACAACAGGTACTGTTAGTACAGATACTTACTATCGTGTATATGCTACTTGTGGTGCATCTTCCGATACATCCGCTTCACATTTAGTAATAGTATCCAATCCGACTATCCTTGGAACTTCCAATGGAAACCGTTGTGGTGCAGGACCTGTAACACTTACTGTTTCCGGTATCGGTAACTTCGATTGGTTTGATGCACCTGTTGGTGGAACTCATGTTGGTACCGGAGCAAGCTATACAGCTTCTTACGGTGTAACAACTACTGTTTATGCGCAGGCAAGCATAGGAAGTTGTGTTTATGCAGGCGGTCGAATTCCTGCAACAGCTACCATTAATGCATCGCCAAGTGCCTCTATCGTTGCTGTACCTGATACAACGGTTTGTGCAGGTACTGTGCTGAACTTTACAGCAAGTAGTGCAAATGCAAACTATACCTATAGCTGGTCAATTGATGGAATAAACAGTTTGGGTACAGGTAACACTTTTGTTAGTGCCCCTAATGTTAGTACTGTATATTATTTGTTAGCTACCGATAATGTACCAGCCAGTCCATTCTTTGGCTGCGGATACCAGGCAACAAAATTCATGACTGTTGTTCCAAATCCTGTAACTCCAATTGTCAGTCCGGTTAACCCTTCTATTTGTACAACGGGAGGTTCCGTAACACTTACTGTTACAAATCCTGATTTAACCGGCGCAACAATTTATGTATGGAATCCGGGAAATGATACAGCTACTTCAAAAACCATTTCTCCAACTTCAAACGTTACCTATACAGTAACTGCTTCAAATCAGACAATCGTTGGTACAAACATAGCGCCTCTGGCAGTTGCAACCAGCTCCGGTGGTGGTGCAAGTCCTGATTACGGTCCTGCTTTACTTAACGACGGACTTATACCGGCTTGTGACATTGCAGGTATCTTACAGTGGGGTTGGGTAACTACCAATGGTACTTACACATATACATGGAGTTCGAATCAAACTTTCGGACAAATAATATTCTATGATGCCAACCGTCCATTTACTACAATTGGTACTATAGAATATTCTAATAATGGCGGTGCTTCCTTTACACCTATTGCAACGAATTTTGCAAATGCAGGTAACGGATGTAATGCAGGTGATCCATTTGGAAGAACTGATACGCTTAACTTCACTCCTGTTACAGGTAATGTTTTAAGGTTTGTCACTATTGCAGGATCTAATCCTAATTTCAGGGAGATTAAAGTATTGACCGGTTCTACCGTCGGTGGATGTACCGTTACTACAACTGTACCGGTAGTTTATGCACCACTTACCGCTCCTGTTATTTCAGCAAGTGGATCTACTACTATTTGTCCGGGTAATAGTGTGACTTTAGATGCCGGTTCCGGATACACAAATTATAGCTGGAGCAATGGAGCTTCTGTAGTAGCTACAACACAAACGTATGCAGCTTCACCTGCTTCTACAACCACCTATACAGTTTCAGTAGACAATGGCACCATTTGCTCTAAGTCTGATAGCAAGGTTGTAACTGTTTCGACGCTGCCGCCTCCAACTGTTACTTCCAATAGTACAAACGGTAATGTAATCTGTGAAGGCGGAAATGTAACTCTTGATGCAGGTGCAGGCTATGACACATACAGTTGGTCAGATGGTGCAGGTGTAGTGGGAACATTGCAGACTTATTCAGCCTCACCAACAGTAATGACAACTTACACAGTAACAGTCACCCTTAATGGTTGTCCGGCAACGAGCAGTGGTACGCAGGTCACGGTTAATCCAAATCCTCCTACTGCTGTAATCACACCTACAGGTCCGATTAGTCTTTGTTCCGACGGTTCAAACTCACCGGTAACTTTAACAGCTGATATAACCGGCGCACCGTTTGGCTCTACAATTGTTTGGAACCAGGACGGCAATCCATCAACAGGTACAATTAGCGTAAGCGCCGGAGATATTGATCTACTGCTTAACTCCGGTGTCTATGGATATAACTTCCAGGTAACAGATCCTGCCACTGGTTGCTTTACAGTTTCCAATACAGTTACCGTTACGGATACACAGACCTGCAGCGGTCCAACATTGTTTGCTAAGCTATTCCTGGAAGGGTACTATTCAGGAAGCGGTGATATGAATACTTCAGGAAGTGGTGGTTGCTTATTTATAACAGGCGGCTCACTTAATCCTCTGGATGCTGATAACGTAACACTCAGTGCTATGTCTTCAACTTTCCCACATCCATTAGTTGAATCACAGACCGGTATATTGAAAACTGACGGAAG
>JANOVM010000079.1:0-70204 GCA_031417395.1 Bacteroidota bacterium
AGAAAGTTCAAGTTTTAAATTATACAGGACAAGTTCTTTACAACAACTCAAATTTTATTGGAGAAACAATTGATACACGGCAAATGGCAAACGGAATTTATTTGCTGAAATATTCGGACACAAAATATTTCTCCATCAAAAGATTTGTAGTGAAACATTAAACGACTTTACTTTAAAGGAGAAGGAAAACTGCACATAACAAACGTATTAACGCAACACTTTTTTCTCCTTTTATTTTTATATTTTTGTAAAAAGTGCTGCGTTAATACGCCGAACGTTATTGGCAATTTTAACGCTCCTATTAAACGACATTGCTAACTTGAAACAATGAATAAGAAATTGGGGGTTGTGTTTTTGTTTCTTCTGACTATTTCTGTTTCAGCGTTTGGGCAAACAGACATTGATACATTGAGAATGAATTGTGACTCCATCTATAAAAACAAACATTACAGAATTACTCAAATTCCATTCAACCGTGAAGAAACTCCAGAGGTGAACACGGTTTTTGTTTTTGAAGTTTTAAGAGATGGAATATTTAGTGAAATCTTTAGAGATACGATTTACAGTAAAATGAACCAAGTTCTTTTTGCTGATTACAACAACGACAGGGTAAAAGATGTACTTGTTCAAAACATTTCTGATGTCAGAAGTAACTGGACGTATTATTTATTTCTTGTTGACACGGCAAACAGTAAGTTGAATAAAATTAATGGTTTTGAAGAAATCAAAAATCCCAAATACAATTCAAAGTATAACCTAATTGAAAACTATGTTATGTCAGGAACAAACTGGACTTCGTTCTACAAAATCAAGAACGGTAAAGTTTACGATTACGGAATAACTCTTGAAGACAATGAGGAAGAAAGCGGAAAGAATAATTACACGAGTGAATGTCAAAAAGCTTTAAAGAAAATTAATCCAGACTTGAAATAATAGAGTTACGAACAGAAAGAAAAGCTACCAATAACATAGGTATTGCCACAACGCATTTTGCTCTCTATATTTTTATATTTTTGTAAAATGCGCTGCGGCAATACCCCGGACGTCAAAATGTCTAAAAACTCACGTCATATTGCGCACTTCTTTTCCGACAATTTGAGTAACAAAAATGTGTGTTAGTTTTATTTACTTCATGCAATTTATATAAGTAAAAAGCAGAACTCAGAGTATTCTCTTTTCTGAATTGTAGGACCAGAACCAATTCAATTTCTCAAGTTGGATATAAACCGCTCAGATATTTTCATATTTTTACTATATTTGAGGTTAGTGCTTGGGCAGCATACGAATTCCCAATAGTGGTATTATAAATTAATTTTGACAAGCAAAAAATAATAACGGGTAAAGCTGAAAACCGATTAGAGTAGGCAAACTAAAAAGTGCGGAGTCAGCACTATAATCACTGACAAAAATTAAATGAAAAAATCATTTCTAATGATTCTCTCTGCTATAATGCTGACAGCAATGTTATTCTTACAAACTGCCAATGCGCAAGACAAAAAACCAAACTGGCCCGGAGTGACTATTAAGGTATTAACCGACAATGACAATGCAAATGTTTCGGAAGTAACCTTTGCACCCGGTGCTGTTGCTGAATGGCACTCGCATCCACAGTACACTATTTATGCACTTACTGATGTAAAAATGCAAGTGGAAATGAAAGGCAAAGAAACAGTCATTGCAGAGTTGAAGGCTGGGCAGGCAATGTGGTCACCGGCTGTAACGCACCAAACAAGCAATGTTGGCAAGAAACCTTTTACAGTAATTGTAAGTGAAATAAAAGAGGTGCCACATAAGTGAAAATAAAATTACCCGATTTCATTTGTGTCAGCATAAATGTTCGTTTATGCTGACACAAATGTTTAAATTAAATATTATGAGCAATAAAATAGAAACCTTATTTGAAAAAATTATTTTCGCCAGCCGCTGGCTTCAAGCTCCTCTCTATGTTGGGCTTATCATAGGAGGGCTTTTATACGCTTACAAATTTATTGTAGAACTTGTCCACCTCTGCTTAACTATCAATGAAATTACCGAAACGGTATTGATGCTGGGCGTACTCACATTGGTCGATATAACAATGGTAGCCAACCTTCTTATAATGGTTATCATTGGGGGATACTCAACTTTTGTGAGCCGGATAGACATTGACAAGCACGCTGACAAGCCCGAATGGCTTCAGAAAGTAGATGCCGGAACATTAAAGGTTAAATTAGCCGGTTCATTAGTTGGTGTTTCAGGTATTCATCTGCTGCAAACATTTATAAATATTAAAAATCACGAATCGCAGCATGTAATGTGGCAGGTCATTATACATGTTGTCTTTTTGTTTTCTTCTGTTATGCTTGCATACTCTGAGAAAATATTACACCAGAAACACTGATCCAATATTCAAACTAAACAAAGAGATGAAAACAACTAAAAGCGAAAAACAAAGCATGAAATCCGGATTCTTATGGAGGGCCGGAGTAATTATTTTTACAATTGCACTGACTACTTTTTCCCTTAGGGCATTTGTCGGTACATTTATTCATACAGAGGTTTACAATGTAGACACAAAACTAAGTTCACTTGAGTGGTTTGCCAAGAAGGTAAGCGGCAATCATAATGGCACAATTATGTTTTCCGGCGGAGAAATACAAAACGACCACGGAAAACTTACCGGCTCATTTGAAGTTGATATGAACACCATAGAAAATAAGGATATTAAGTCTGTTGAGTATAAAGCTAAATTGGAAAATCATCTTAAGTCGGAAGACTTTTTTAGTGTAGCAAAATTTCCGGTATCAAAATTCATTATAACATCTCTGACTCCGGTTATGGAAGCAAGCCCGGATGGGTTCACGCATACTGTAAAAGGAAATCTCACGATAAAGGATAAAACAAATGAGATTTCTTTTGATGCAATAGTGAAATTGGAAGACGGCAAAATCTTTTGTACCGGATCTGTAATTATTGATCGATCAAAATTTGATGTGAAGTATGGATCAAAAAAATTCTTTCCAAATATTGGAGATAAAATGATATACGACGAATTTACTTTAAAATTTAATGTCGTTGCCGGAAAATGAAAAATTAAATCCTGCTACGACTCATTTGTCGAATGAAAAATTTGCCGGGGCGTTATTCAGTTGACAAAAAGGAGCCAAAATGCTTAAGGGTCAGAACTAATGTAGGTTTTAGCACATTAACGCAACACAGAGGAATGTTATTCATTTTAGTTTCGTCGTGAAGAACTTTGCCGGAGCAAAGCGGCAATCGTTAACATAAATAGCACATTTATTTTATAAGGCAATTTGTTTGTAATAAATTATTATTTTATATTTGAATTTGTCATACAGATAAATATTTTGTAAGAAGAAAATAAGTATATTCGACTACCAACAACTTCTTACAGATCTCACATTATTATTTCACCTTTGTATTAAATATAATTATTATGATCAATACATTGACACACTTTAAAAAAGTATTTATTTTTTTATTTCTTATTTTCACATTACCGGCGCAAGCACAAAATTTTAATTATGCGTGGACAGTTGCAGGCGGCTCGCCGGGGATTGATGAAGGTAAAGGTGTAACAACCGACAACTTTAAAAATGTTTATGTTGTAGGTTCTTTTACAGGAACCGTAGATTTTGATCCGGGTGCCGGTGTTAATACACTGACAGCTTCCGGAACAGGCTCGGGTTATCTTGTCAAGTATGATGCTAGTGGTAATTATCAATGGGTTCTTCAAATTAGCGGATCAGTTGGAGCTTCCGGAAGCAGCATTTGCAGCGATACTGCTAATAATGTTTATATTATTGGGGAAATTAACGGAGTCAGTGGAGATTTTGATCCAGGAGCCGGTGCTACAACAATTACCTCTGCAGGACAAACAGATGTTTACATCGCCAAATATACCGGTGCCGGGCAATTTGTATGGGTGCAGCAATTTGGCGGCACATCAAATGAATATGCAAGAAAAATTAAAGCAGGTAAAAATGATGAGTTGGTAGTTACTTGTAATTTTCAGGGAACAGTTGATTTTGATCCGGGACCAGGTACAAATATCGTTACATCTGCAGGTTCATCGGATGTTTTTATTGCACGACTATATACCAATGGTGTTTTAGATTGGGTAAGAATAATTGGTAATAGTGGCGGTAATGAAGGACCGGGAATAGGAATTGACGAATACGGTGGTATTTATAGTGCCGGAGGTTTTTCAGGTACACTCGATACAGATCCGGATACAGCAACCACAAATTTTCTTACAGCATTGGGGACTGCTTCTGATGCTGTTTTAATTAAACTGGATTCGAACGGTATTTTTCAATGGTCAAAAAATTTAGGTAGTAATAGTGCTGCTTTAATTAATGATGTGCAGCCGGATGGAGATAATAACATTTATCTTACAGGTTGGTTCTCCGGTTTTGTGGATTTTGATCCAAGTGCCGGTTTGGATACCATGATTAATATTTCAGGCATTGATGTATTCCTATGGAAAATGACTTATAGCGGTAATCATGTTTGGGCTAGAAGAGCGGGAAATAGCTTGCCGGATTTTTATGATGGCCGATCAGTTAAAATTGATGGAAATGGCAATCCATACGCTTTAGGAATATTCGAAGGTTCAGCTGATTTTGATCCCGGAATAGGAATAAGAAATGAATCATCGTTGGGTGACTTTGATATATTTGTTTGGAGTTTATCGTCTACTGATGGTGCGTATTTGTTTTCGAAAAGTGTTGGAGGTGCAGGCAAAGAGGTAAGTCCGGATTTACACATGGATGATGCGAATAATATTTACTTCACAGGCTTCTTTACCGGGCAGGTTGATTTCAATCCATGGGCAGGCAGTAATTTAATTTCACCTGCTTCTTCTGTAGCAGATTTTCACATTAACAAGTGGAGCAATTGTGCACCAACGACTTCAACTGTAATTGATAGTTCGTGCAATAATTTATTTGTATTCAATGGTCAGACCTATACTAATTCCGGTACGTATATACAAACCTTAATGAATACCGTTGGCTGCGATAGTATAATTACTCTTCAACTTACCCTGACGAATGTTGACACTGCTACTGCTGTATCAGGAGCAACTATAACTTCATTACAAAACGGAGCAAACTATCAATGGTATACTTGTAACGGAACCTGGTCGGCTATTTCAAATGCTAACCAGCAAAGTTATACAGCAATACAAAATGGACAATATGCAGTTGTAGTTACTTTAAATGGCTGCTCAGATACGTCACGTTGCATAAGTGTATTAGGACTAGGATTGGATCATTTAGTTGGCAGTAACTTTTGTAATATATATCCCAATCCATCTTCAGGAGAAGTTTATTTTGATTGGAGCACCGGTGATTTTACGGGAACTATTTTAATTTATAATAATCTAGGTCAGTTACTGGAAGAATTTCCGGTTACCGGACAACTTCAAACCAAAATCCTTTTGAATCAGGCTCCCGGAAACTATGTGGTAAAAATTAAAGCGAAGAATGGTGAAATGATTGTTCCGCTGATAATTCAATAGTTGATTACTCAATAGAGAAATTGGGCATTAATTATGATTGAGAAAAAAATTTCAATTTGCTACTATTTTTCGCGAGGAAATCAATCTTCCCTCTGATGTTATTTGTAAAAAGTAAAAACCTGCCGGTACTTCCATGTTTAATTTTATTATTTTACCGGAGTCAAACTTATTAAGTGAAATGACCTGCCCCAAACTATTAAGTAATTTTACAATAGGTTCTTGCACTACTTCCTCAAAATCTAAAATGACATACTCTCCGGCGGGAATTGGATAAACAGTGTACGTTGACAATGTATTTTCATAAATTCCTACTTGACATATAGAAGGACAAGAAGTGCTATATGCAGCTATGGAATCTTTATACGACCAGTTATTATTGGACCATGAAACATTATCTACTTCTATACATGTTAAGCTTGGGTTATTCATTGCATTAAAGTAATTCCACAAAGAATTGGTACCATTTTTCACATTTAAACAAGTAAGTTTATTGTCGTTGCAAGTCAAATAGTGTAAAGAAGGATTTTGGGATACATCTAAGCCTGTAAGCTGGTTACTATCGCATTTTAATAGTATCATAGAAGTATTTTGTGAAATATCTAAATTAGTAAGTTGGTTCTCTTCACACTGCAAACTATAAAATGTGGAATTATGAGAAACATCAAGACCTGTAAGCTGATTGAAACCACATTTTAATTCCTGTATATGTATGTTTTGGGTTGGGTCAAGATTTGCAATCAGGTTGTGACTACAATCGATATGAGTTAAAGCCGTATTGTGTGAGATATCTAAACTTGTAAGGATATTTTCCTGGCAGCTTAAAGTAATTAAGAGTGGATTTTGCGAAATATCCAAACTGTCGAGCTGATTGAAATGACAGTGAAAATTAGCTAAGCCGGTGAGAAGACTAACATCCAAAGCAGTCAGTAAATTATGACCAACATTCATTGTTACAAGACCGGTATTGCCGGAAAGATCCAACGCAGTGAGTAAGTTAAAATCAACCCTCAAGTACGTTAAAGCACTATTTCCTGTCAGATCCAACGTTGAGAGTTGAGCATTATAACAATTAAGCATTTCCAGTAAAGTGTTTTGGGTAAGATCAATTGTTGTAAGAGGATTATAACCACAATTTAAATTAACTAATGCAGTAAGTGAAGTAATGTTTAAAACAGAAAGCTGATTGTTGTCGCATTCCAGCGATGTCAATAAAACATTTGGACTAAGATTTAAATTTGTAATTTGATTATAGCTGCAGTCTAATGCAGTTAATGCTGTATTTTGAGAAAGATCCAGGTTTGTTATAAGGTTATCGCTGCAGTTTAAGTATGTTAATGCTGTAAAATCTTCAATCCCCGTTAAATCGGTAATTTGAAAGGGGTTTGAAACATTTAAAGAAGTGACCGTATCAATTCTGGAAGTAAGCACAGATCCATCCACTACTCCCGTATCGAATCCCCAAAGAATTAAGGTCTTTTCAAAAGCGGAATCAGGAATTAAGGTTATTTGTGCATGCAAGACTCCGGTATTTAATAAAAGGATTAACAAGAACAGTTTCATGGTAGGAATGGGTTTATATATATAAAGGTAAGAATAAGTAAACATGTTGTTAGAAAATAACATTACAGCGATAAAACCAAAGAAAACCCGGAAGAATTTACTTTAACATATAATTAACTTGTTTTTGTAATCGCTGTATTAATTTGGTGCTTTATTCTATCTTTTGTAATGTAAAAATAAAGCTATGGTAAAGACACTTCTTGTATTTGTACTAATCGGTTTGACAGTTTCTTGTTCGAACCATAAAGGATCAGACAATGCTGTATCTGCAACAGAAAATATGACAGTTGCAAACGATACCACTAAACTAATAGATGATTACTTATCAAAGATTTCAAGTGAAAAGAACTTCTCCGGTGGTTTACTCATTGTAAAAGACAGAAAAAAAATATTTAGTAAAGGGTATGGCTGGGCAGTTAAAGAACATAATATTCCTTTTACATCCGGAACACTTGCTTCAATGGGTAGTATTACAAAAGCGTTTACTGCAACAGCAATAATGAAACTGGAAGAACAAAGCAAACTTTCCCTTGAAGACAAATTGAAAAAATATTTTCCTTCTATTCCTTCCGATAAGGCTGATATTACTATTCACCAATTGCTAACTCATTCTTCCGGGTTCCATGAGTTTTTGAAAGATGATGAAGGGGATTATGAAAAAATTAATACGAAGCAATTTCTGGAAAGAGCATTTTCAGAACCTCTTGCATTTAAACCCGGAGAGAAAGCTGTTTACACCAATGTTGGTTTTAGTATTTTGGGGATCATTATTGAACAGGTTTCCGGACTTGATTACGAACAGTACATAAAGACAAATCTTTTTAATCCATTGGGCATAAAAAGAATTAGCTACTGTTACCCAATTTCCAATACTGATACTATTGCAATTGGTTATCAAAACGGAAAGAAATGGGGAACACACCAACAGCGCTTTGAAAATTCCGGTGGCGGACCTTTCTGGAATTTAAAGGCAAATGGAGGATTGGAAGCTTCGCTGGAAGACATGTTTCTCTGGATTAACAGTTTTACGAATAATTCAATTCTTAAAGAGTCGGCAATTCAGAAAATGTTTACAGGTCATATTCAGGAAGACGGATACAATGGTCAATCGGCATTTGGTTATGGCTGCAATATTTCTCAAAGCAGAAGAAATACCAAAATGATTGATAATGGAGGCAGCAATGGAATTTACTATGCAAGAATGATTCGACTGCCTCAGGAAGGAATTGTTTTCTATATGGTGACGAATGAAAGTACAATGAATGCCATGATGGTTCTGCCAAATGTAACCCAGCTCTATTTCAAAGGAAAAATTGAACAGGATGCAACGACAATGCAGCCAATGTTTAAGAATGAACTTTCAAAAAAGATTTATTATATTTTGAAAAATCCAATGACATCAGATTTAGCTAAGGAGCTTTCCAATGAAAAATTAACAGTAGAGGACGATATGATATTATTGGAGGTTGGACAAAGGCTGATCGAGGAACGGAAGAATATGGAGGCAATAATTCTTTATTCCTATTACACAAAAACATTCCCTAACATTGTAGTGGCGTGGAACGATTTGGGCGATGTTTATCTCTCAGAAAATAGTAATGAAAAGGCCGAGCTGTGTTTCAAACAGGCATTGAAAATTCGACCGGCAAACCCAAGGGCAATGGAAGCATTAAAGAAGTTGGGGAAATAATTCGGCAATTTTTATGAATCTTTTAGGTCAATGATTCTAAAAGAGTTTCCTTTGCTCAAAAAGTTAGGAATGGAGAAATTGCTTATTGAAACAAAACGACTGGCAGTGCGAAACCTAAAATCGTCAGACCTTCATGAATTCCATAGGTATCGTTCCAACCCTGAAGTTACAAAGTATCAGGGATTTGATGGAATGTCAATCACGCAGGCTGAAGATTTTATTAACGAACAGGTTGATAAAGAGTTTGGTAATCCCGGTGAATGGGTGCAATACGGAATTGAAAGTAAGGAAACCAAAAAAATTATTGGTGATTGTGCAATAAAGCTTCAACAGAACGACGCAAGAATTGCCGAAATAGGAATTACGATTTCTCACTTCCATCAGAAAAGGGGTTATGCAAAGGAAGTCCTTTTGGGTATTTTAGAATTTTTGTTTAACAAGAAAAATATTCACAGAGTCGTTGAAATTGTAGATGCTGAAAATATTGCGTCAATAAATTTATTAAAAAGAACAGGCTTTAGACTGGAAGGTCATTTTATTGATAATATATTCTTCAAAGGTAAATGGGGTAGCGAACTTCAATTTGCCATGCTTAAAAGAGAATGGGATGAAAGAATTATCTGAAAGAAACATTGTGCCAACTTTTCCTACAAGTTTTATTAAGGTAACTATCTATCATATATATTTGCAGCTATAGAAAATTTCCCATGATGAGAAAGCATTTATTTTGTGTATTGGCTGTTGTCTTTTGTTTCCCGTATATGGTTTATTCGCAAACTGAAGAAAAAAAATCATTCATCCCTGCCATTGAAGACAATTCAATGTTTATTGAAGAAGCCTATAATCAGGAAGACAGAGTGGTTCAGCATATTTCAAATTTTGTGTTTTTGCCAAATTTGAAAGATAATTTTTATTATGCATTTACTCAGGAATGGCCTGCTTTTGGTCTCAAACATCAGTTATCTTATACTTTACAATATAACTCTTTCAATAAAGGAGATGTAACAGGACTTGGTGATGTTGCATTAAATTACCGCTACCAATTATCTTATCAGGAAAATTATATTGTTTGTGCTCCCCGAATAAGTGTGATTATTCCTTCAGGAAATCAGGATAAAGGATTGGGCAGTGGATCATGGGGAATGCAGTTTAATCTGCCTTTATCAAAGCGGTGGACAAATCACTTTATCAATCATTTTAATATTGGTTCAACCTATCTCTTTAAAGTTAAGGATGAGGAAAATGATTTTAATAATTCACTTTTAAGTTATTTTGCCGGCATCAGTTCCATTTGGCTCGTTACTGAAAATTTTAACCTCATGTTAGAATGTATTGCCACCAGTACTGCTAATGCATCTTTGAACAATGAAGTTACCTATACAAATCAGACAATACTTGCACCGGCAATTCGATATGCAATAAATATTAATAAACTTCAAATACTGCCCGGACTTTCTATGCCAATAACATTTAATGAAAATTCTAAAACTGAAACCGGAGCTTTCTTTTATTTGTCATTTGAACATGAATTTTGAAATTAATATCTAAATGCTAAAATGTTTTAATGTAGCTTTGTATGTATTCTGAAGCAAGACCGTTTAGAAAAGAGTAATAAAAACAATGATGATTTATTTTAAATGAAAACGAAAATACCGTTTTTAGTTTTTCTTGCCTTATGGATCTTACTGTCTCAAACTTCGCATGCGCAAATATGTCAATGGGCATCTATGGCAGGAGGCTTAGAGAATGACTATGCAAATGCAATTGAAGTTGATAATTTTGGAAATAGCTATGTAACCGGATCTTTTTATGATTCAATTTCTTTCGGTTCCACAACTTTAATTAATTTAGGAAAATGGTCCGTATATATTTCAAAATATGATCCCACCGGAAACTTCTTGTGGGCGAAGATTGCGGCTGAAGATTCAGCTATTTCTGTTAGTGGAATTTCATTGGGACAATCGGGAAAAATAATAATTGCCGGCCAATATTTTGGTACGGGTATTTTTGGAACCACTATTCCGACAAACCTTCAATCACTTGGGAGTTTTGATGTCTATGTTGCAGAATATGATAGTATCGGTGATTTACTATGGGCAAAATCAACAGGGGGAAATGGAATTGATTATGCGGGGGGTGTTGGTTCGGATAAGCAGGGTAATGTATATTTAACAGGTGATTTTCATTTAACATCATATCCTTATTCAGGTTCAAAGATATTCCTTGAAAAATATGATAGTAGCGGATCTATGACTTTTCAGAGGACTTCGTTAAATTTTGAAACCGATCATTTTGGTAATGATATTAAAACAGATTCAATAGGGAACAGCTACATAACAGGAGAGTTTTTCAATACATTGGTGTTTGATTCAAATGCCATTATTGATGCAGGTAATATTGAATCGAATGCTTTTATCGCTAAGTTTGACAACACCGGAAGCTTTGTCTGGGGACAAAAAGCCGGTGCACCTACAGGTTATTGTGGAAGCAAAGCGATCAATATTGATAATCTTGGGAATTGTTATTTTACCGGATATTATCATGGAAGTATTAATTTGGGTACTTATAGTATTACGAGTACATCAGGGGTTGGAAATGAAGTATTCATTGCAAAATGTGATGTGAATGGAAACTTCGTTTGGGTAAATGAATCAACAGGAATGGGCAGTTCAAGACATATTAGCCTTGATGATAATGGAATTATATATTTAAGCGGTACATACTTAAATAATTTGACTTTCGGTTCTACTTCTTTAACATCCATTGGCGGCAGTGATATTTTTGTTGTTGCTATTGATCCAGCCGGCGCTTTTATCTGGGCTGATTCTTATGGAGGAATTCAGGCTGATTATATAGGGGGAATGAAGGCCACTTCAAATGGCATATACCTTTCCGGATATTATACAGATATTATTTATTTTGGAAATTCAATTTCACTTGTAGCAAACAGTACTACTAAGTATGATGTTTTTGTGTCAAAACTGAGTAGCGTAACGGGATTGAAAGAGGAGAATGTAAGCAACGTTATTTCAGTGTATCCCAATCCGTTTTCATTTATGACAACTTTACATTCCGGGAAAATTTTCAATAATGCAACAATGGAAGTTTACAACTCCCTGGGGCAGAAAGTGAGGCAGATAAATAATATTAACGGGCAAAAATTATACTTTCAAAGGGATAATTTACCTAATGGATTTTATTTTGTTTTAATCAGAGAAAACAATAAAAAATTTAGAACGGAAAAATTAATAAGTATTGGAGGAGAAACAGGAATACGGTAGTGGCAAGAAGCAATAATTTTTAACAATTTTAATATAGAAAAAATGAAATACTCAATTAAACACCTCTTTCACATCAATGCTTCAAAAGAAAAGGTATTTGAAGCCATTTCAACAATCAAGGGATTGACAAACTGGTGGACCGTGGAGACTACGGGCAATTCCTCCCTTGGTGGCATAATAAAATTTCGGTTTGCTGCATCCGGTGGACCTGACATGAAGGTTACGGAAGTATCAGCCAATGATAAAATTGTGTGGCAGTGTATGGAAAGCCCACATGGCTGGGTAGGACATACTTTTACTTTTCTCTTAGATGAAAACGATGGCAAAACCCGAATACGCTTTTCGCACGACGGATGGAATGAACAAGATGATTTTTATGCTATTTGTTGTTTTAGCTGGGGACGTTATATGGAAAGTTTGCGTCAATTTTGCCAGACCGGAAAAGGAGAAGCTTTTGGAAGTGATGGATATAGAAAATAAAATGAAAGTTTTAAGACAAATAATTAATTTCCATAAATCTATAAAAATCAAACAATAATATAATAAGTCTAAGTGTTCTAAAAAATATTATTTGCGTCTTTTATTCTTTCCTTCGTCATTAACAAGAGGAAACAATTTTTAAAGTAATGGCTATTACAACAGAAAGTATCTGGAAAGCTTTTCATAAAGAGCTATTGGGATTTATTAAAAAAAAAGTAAGAGACGAAGATATTGCAAATGATTTATTGCAGGACATCTTTATTAAAATCCATCTTAAACTTGATACATTATCTGATAAAGATAAACTAACGAGCTGGGTATATCAGATTACGCGTAATACCATACTTGATCATTTCAAGAAGAGCAGAAATTCTACAGTAAGCACCCATGAGCTTAGTGAGCTTAACGAAGCGGAAACTTTTAATAATGAATTTGGAAAATGTTTAAAGCCTTTTATTAACAGGCTCCCCGAAAACTATAAGGAAGCCATTTTGCAAACAGAGCTGGGACAACTTTCACAAAAGGAGTTTGCTCAAAATGCAAACATATCCTATTCAGGAGCAAAGTCAAGAGTTCAGCGTGCCAGGCAACAACTTTTCGAAATTTTCAATCAATGTTGTCAGGTTACCGCCGATAAATATGGAAATATATTGGACTATAAAAGAAAAAAAAATTGTTCAGACTGTTGAATTGTTGCGTCTTTTTTAAGCACCTGCGTCTATAGTATGTAATTAAAATTAATAAACAAATAAAAAATTTAAATCAAATGGAAGAAGCAAAATCAAATTCCTGCTGTGGTGAAAACTGTTGCACAAATACGAGCAGCGCATCTCAAAATTCATATTGTGATGGAAGCTGTTGCAACGAAAACTTTAAGCAATGCTGTTCCGGCTACTGTTGCGGAGGCAATACCTCCTGTTGTTGCGGAAGCAACAATTCATGTTGTAGAAATGCTTCAGGATGTTGCGGTAATACTGCATGTTGTAGTAATAGTTCAAAAGACTGTTGCTAATTCTTTAACAATTTTTAAAAATTATTTTATACAACAATCGGAGTGGTTATATGATCTCATTTTCAGGAGGGAAAACAACGGACAATACAAATCCTTTGGGCGCGTGAGAATAAATACTCTGCCCTTGGGCTCCTAATAGTAAAAAGACCAGCATATTTAATCGCCTGTAAACAAGCTTAAGTAAGAAAAAAAGGGGCTTACGCCTGAAGTTCGTACGGTTTTCCCACTTACCCTGCCGTACCTATCATCATTACTAGCAATAACAATGATGTTTTTTTTTAAATAGTCAAAGATTATTTTTCCTGTTCAGTTTATCAATTGCATAAAAGCCGGTTCTTTTATTAAAATAGTTGTCATTGCACGATAATCTGTATTCACAAAACCTGAACGTTTCAAGTATCTTACTTTTAACAATAAATCTATACCTTTGCCCAAAGAGTAATAGCGTTAACATCACAATCTCAGTAAAAAATGAAAGCTAAAGCATTAAAATTTTTATTCATTGTAGGTGTATCGTCAATGTTGCTTTCTTTTGACCTGCCTTCCGGCTGGTTTAAAGCCGGAAGTGCTCCGAAAAGTTATGAAATGGGAATTGATCCGGGTGCAGGACAAGATGGTAAAAATGCAGCGACCATTAAATCCATTGATAAAAAAATTAAAGGTTTTGGAACCTTAATGCAATACTGTTTACCGGATAAATACCTGGGAAGAAGAATACGTATGTCAGGGATGGTCAAAACAAAAAATGTTGATGATTGGTCAGGCTTATGGTTACGAATTGACCAAAAGGATAAGAAGGAACCGCTCGGATTTGACAATATGCACAACGGTAAGAAAGACCGATCAATTAAAGGAACTACTGAGTGGACTAAATATGAAATTGTACTGGATGTGCCGCTTCAGGCTACTAATATTGCATACGGAGCTTTGCTGGCGGGCACAGGACAAATTTGGTTTGACAATATAAATTTTGAAATTGTTGATGAGACAATTTCAATTACAGGTTTTAGTAAAGATGAATTAAAGCCTGTCGGGGAACCTAATAATTTAGATTTTGAGAAATAAATAATAGCGGGGATAGGAAGATATTTTCATCAACATAGGTTTTGATATATCAAAAAAACATTTTCTCAAACATGCATATTTTCACTTTAGTATTTTTGTTTTTAGAGTAGGGGGTTTATAATACTCTGTTATCGATATTTTATCTTTTCGTGATAGTTCTGTGATACATTCAGCGGATGTTTGTGAGAATTAAATAATTTTAAAAAAAATATTATGAAACGAACAAATCTAATTTTGGTAAGTCTTGCATTTAGTTTAATCGTATTAAACGGATGTAAGAAAGAAAGTATCGATACATTAAGCGGTACATCAATGTCTGAAGGCTCAACAGGCATTTCCCTTGAAAAGAAGGGAAATGGTACTAGAGGTACAGTTTATATTATGGATAATTCCCCGTCTGGGAATAATGTATTGGTGTTTAATCGTGATGGTAGTGGCCTGCTTACTGCTGCAGGATCTTTCTCAACCGGTGGAACAGGAACCGGCAGTGGACTTGGTTCACAAGGATCCATAATTCTGGATGATGACTATCTGTATGTGTGTAATTCAGGTAGCAATGAAATTACAGTTTTTAAAACCGGTAATTCAGGATTAACATTAATTGACCGAGTCTCTTCCGAAGGAATAAGACCGGTAAGCATTACTACGGATGACGACTTAATGTATGTATTGAATGCAGGTGGGACAGGCAACATCAGTGGTTTCCGTATTATGTCTAACCATCATTTATACCACATTCCTAATTCAGATAGGTCATTAAGCAGTTCATCTGCAGGAGCTGCACAGATTGAATTTAACCAAAACGGGAGTCAATTAGTAGTTACTGAGAAAGCAACAAATAATATTTTAACGTATGATGTATATTCATCCGGACTTACCGCTACGGCAGTGGTTCATCCTTCTGTTGGCAATACTCCTTTTGGTTTCGAAATAGGAAAACATAATGAAGTTATAGTTTCAGATGCTTTTGGAGGAGCCCCCGGACAAAGTGCGCTTACATCGTATTCATTAAGTAATTCGGGTAATTTAAATCTTATTACAGGACCCGTCGCAACTACACAAACTGCTGCATGTTGGGTAGTAATTACACACGATGGACGATTCTGTTATACCACCAATACAGGAAGTGCAAATGTTTCAGGTTACAAGATCAGTTCCGGCGGCGCTTTAACACTGCTTGATGCAAATGGAATCACAGGCACAACAGGGTTTTCGCCAATTGATATGTCTCTAAGTAAAAATTCAAAGTTTCTTTACACTCTTAATACTGTCGGTCGTTCTATCAGCATGTTCAGTGTAAATAATAATGGAGGACTTACTTCACTTGGAGAAATAACCGGTTTGCCTGAAAAAACAGTCGGCATGGCAGCAGAATAAAATAGTAATTCATCGATTATAATTCTTGTTTTCATTTATATTTTAGAGTTTACAATACATTGGGGAGCGTAGTGAAAATACGCTGCCCCTTTGTAATAATCGATAAACAAATAAGGAAAAGTATAATTTACTTTCCGTATTTTTAATTAAATTACAGCAATAATAAACGGAAAGGAAAATAAGGGAAATGAAAAACATATTATTGGTGGAAGACGATATTTCCATAGTTGAGTTGGTGGATATTCATCTAAAAGATATTCATTGCGAAACTACCAAAGCCTATACGGGTAATGATGGATTGCGTTTTGCTAAAAAGAGCAAATATGATTTAATTATTCTCGACATAATGCTCCCTGATATAAATGGCATTGAAGTTTGTAAGCAATTAAGAATGGAAAATAATTTTACTCCCATTATGATGTTGACCTCAAGAAGTGAAGAGATCGATAAAATTGTTGGATTTGAAACAGGAGCTGATGATTATCTGACAAAACCATTTAGTATCCGTGAATTTATAGCACGTGTAAAAGCAATTATTCGAAGGACAGAAATAGACGACAATAAAAAGCACACTTCAGAGGAGAAAATTACTTATGAAAAATTATCCATTGATCCGCAAAAAAGAAGAGTAACCTTAGCCGGACAAAAGGTCGAACTCACTCCCAAAGAGTTTGATTTGCTTTATTTATTTATGTGTAATCCGGGAAAAAGCTATTCGCGTGATAATCTGTTGAGCATTGTTTGGGGATATGAGTTTACCGGATACGAGCACACTGTGAATTCCCACATTAACCGTCTAAGAGCTAAAATTGAAGACGATTTATCGAGCCCTAAATACATTTTAACAACTTGGGGAATAGGCTATAGATTTACCGATGAAATTGAGAAATTATAATGAAACAAAACTTTAGCAGTTTATTCTGGAAAATCTCGGCAGTATTTTTTGTACTGCTTGGAATTGTTGGCTTAATGTATATATACATTACTCATGAATATTCAAACAGGTATTTGGATGAGGTAAACCAACGGCTGAATCATAATACGGCAAAAAATATTGTAGAAAATTCCACTCCGTTTTATAACGGAGTGGTAATTAAACCTGCATTGGAAGAAATGTTTCATCACGTTAGAGCCATTAATCCGAGCCTTGAAGTTTATTTGATAGATCCCAAGGGTAAGATAATAGCCTGGTACCCTCCCGAAAAAAGGATTTCTCTAGAATCCGTAAATCTTGTTCCCGTTCTTCAATTTATAGGTGATACCACCGGAACTTTTATTAAGGGTGACGATCCGTTAAATCCTGATGTACAAAAGGTGTTTTCAGCTTCGCCTCTTACCATGAACAATATGTTGTATGCATATATTTATGTGGTACTGGCCGGACAAGAATACCATGCAGCATCCGATTTTCTTTTCAGTAGTTATATTATGCAGGTAAGTGCCCGGACCATGCTAATTACGCTTTTGGCTACATTGGGCATAGGCTTATTAATTATTCGAATAATTACTAAAAACTATTCTAAGATAATTTCTGTCATGCAAAAATTCAAGGAGGGAGACTTAACAGCACGCATTAGGGGTCAATCAACTGGAGATGAAAAAAAATTAGCTGAAATGTTTAATGAAATGGCCGATATTCTTACAGGAAATATTGATAAGCTTAAAGAAGTGGAAAATTTAAGAAGAGAATTGATTGCAAATGTTTCACATGATTTACGAACACCAATTGCTATCATTCGGGGATATGTGGAAACATTGCAAATGAAGGAAGAGACGATTACTCCGGCAGAAAGGAAAAAATATATCGATACGGTTAGGGAAAGTGCTGAAAAACTGGAAAAGTTAGTTAACGAACTATTTGAATTATCCAAACTGGAAGCAAACCAGGTAAAAGCAAAAAAGGAACCTTTTGTTATAAGTGAATTGGTAAGTGATATAAGTAATAAGTATCAGCTCATGGCAAAAACGAAGAATATTACTATAAGTACCAAATTGTCGAAAGAACTTCCGGCAGTGTTTGCAGATATTTCTCTTATAGAAAGGGTTATGCAAAACCTGATTGATAATGCTATGAAATTTACTCCGGATGGAGGAGAAATAATTATAACAACAATAAAAAGAAACAACAGCGACGTAGAAGTTACTGTTTCAGACAATGGAATTGGCATTCCTGAAAATGAACGTGAGCAAATTTTTGCCCGGTATTACAAGGCGAACAATTTTGCGAATTTACAAAGCAATACAGGATTGGGATTAGCTATTGCCAAAAAGATATTAGACCTGCACCAGTCAACACTCGATTTAGTAAGCAAAGAAAATTCCGGCAGTTCATTTATTTTCCGGCTGCCTATATATCAAAGCAATTAATTGAAGAACCTGAAAATTAATTTTAACAACATATCCAAAGTAAAATATACCTATTATTATGAAAAGACAAGTTACATTAACTATCATTCTTTATGCAGTTTTGCTAATTGCGCAATCGTGCAAAAAGGATGCTGAAACAACTTCAACCGACGCTACATTGTTCAATGAAATAAGTAGTTCAAGTGGTTTTACTTACTATGTTGGAACTCCCGGAATAACAGCCGGTGTTGGAAACAGTCCGCATGGATTTGAAAGGGTACGCTTTAATGCAATTGCTAAAGCTGCTTTAGATTCTACAGGAAAGCTTCCAGCCGGCGCTGCATTTCCAACAGGTTCCATAATTGTAAAAGAAATCTATTCATCTGCTTCAGGGAGTATCAATCTTTTTGCAGTCATGAAAAAAGATGCCGGGAATGCCAGCTCAGGAAGCGGCTATTTATGGGCAGAATTTAAAACAGATGGAGCTTCTGAGCATAGTACATCCAAAAAGGGAGATGGTTGTATAAGCTGCCATTCAGGGTCTTCAAATCGTGATCTGGTAAGAACTTTCGATCTGCATTAAAGAAGTAGTGCAGAAGCGTTAAATTAAAAGGTTAAGCTAAATCTTTTGAGAATAATTTGCTTGACATAAAGTTGTTGAAGTTAAAACTAAAGAAATGTGGTTCTTATTTTTTAGTTTCCGTCTGAGACGCAGCATTATCGGGAGCAGCAGCATTCATAAATAATTTATTCAGCATCTCTTCCGCTTCAGGAAAATGTTCTTTCAAAGCATCACCGCCTTTAGTTTTAAGTTCTTCAAAGTAGTCTTTTGCTTTTTCTGTTATATTCTCAGCTTCTTCTTTTAATTTATGTGCTTTGTCTTTTATGTTTGCAGCCATTTTTTCTTTTTCCTCCGGTGTCATGTCCATTAATTTTTTTGCAGCAAGAGCTGCAGCTGCGCCGAGAAGAAAGGTGGCTATGTGTTTCGAATTGATGCTCATTTTATTTTGTGTTAATTGTTTTATACAAAAGTACTACATTATTCCGTAAAAGATTATTCAATTTGAATTAAGAATTATAATTCAAACAAACCTTCTACACTCAAGTAGCGTTCGCCGGTATCGTAATTAAATCCAAGCACTGTTTTTCCGGCAGGAATTTCCGGTAGCTTTTTAGCTATTGCAGCAAGCGTAGCTCCACTGGAAACTCCGCCGAACAGCCCTTCTTCCTTAGTGGCACGCAGTGTATAGCTAAAGGCTTCTTCTTTTGTGACTTGTATTACACCGTCTAAAATTTTTGTATCAAGATTATCTGGAATAAAACCTGCACCAATTCCTTGAATAGGGTGAGGGGAAGGTTGTCCGCCGCTAATAACAGGAGATAATGCCGGCTCAACGGCGAAGATTTTTATTGCAGGAAATTTTTCTTTCAGAACTCTCCCCACACCGGTAATATGTCCGCCGGTGCCAACGCCGGTAATCAGATAATCAATACCGTTTGGAAAATCTTTAATGATTTCTGCAGCGGTAGTCTTTACGTGTACTTCAATATTGGCAGGATTACTGAATTGTTGAGGTATCCATGAATTAGGCGTGGCTTGAGCAAGTTCATTAGCTTTTTCAATGGCGCCTTTCATTCCTTTTTCGCGAGGAGTTAATTCAAAAGATGCTCCGTAGGCTTTCATGAGCCTTCTGCGTTCAATGCTCATGGATTCAGGCATTACAAGAATGAGTTTGTACCCTTTTACGGCCGCTACTATTGCAAGACCGATTCCGGTATTTCCGGAAGTCGGTTCAATGATTACGCTTCCCTGTTTGAGTATTCCTTTATTTTCTGCATCTTCTATCATTGATAAAGCAATACGGTCTTTGATACTGCCGCCTGGATTTGAGCGCTCCAGCTTAATCCATACATCGTGTGTATTTCCAAACAAACGATTGATTTTAAGATGTGGTGTGTTGCCAATAGTTTCTAAAATGTTTTTTGCTTTCATAAGATTGTATTTTTATATAATAAAATTAATAGTATCGTTCAATTCAGATTTATCGCGGATGTGAATGTCGGCCTTATGCGTTACTACTGAGTAGGGTGCTACACTGTTCGTAAGCCAGACGTTTCCACCGATAATGCTGTCGTGCCCAACGACAGTATTGCCGCCAAGGATGCAAGCCCCGGCATATAGTACAACATTGTTTTCAATAGTGGGATGGCGTTTAGAAGATTTTGTTTGTTGTTTCACTGCCATGGCGCCAAGGGTAACGCCTTGATAAATTTTTACAAAATTACCAATGAAGGTTGTTTCTCCTATGACAACTCCTGTTCCGTGATCAATAAAAAATGGATGTCCGATGGTTGCCCCCGGGTGTATGTCTATTCCTGTTCTGCTATGAGCAATTTCAGAAATTAATCTTGGCAGTATCGGTATTCCCTGCAAAAGCAGAAAATGTGAAATCCTGTACATAGTAATTGCATAAAATCCCGGATAAGCAATAATAATTTCTTCCGGTCCGTTTGCTGCGGGATCAGAAGCAAGGAATAGTTCCGCATCCGATAAGAGCATTTGACGCAGCGATGAAACCTCTGAGAAAAATTTTTGTGCCAGATGATCTGAGACTGTTTTGTCATTGGAAAATAATGGAGCAATAATTTTACTGAGATTTGTTATAAGCCGCTTTTCATTTTCATTTCTTTCTTCCTGTTTCGAAGCAGCGGAAATTTCAACGGGAAACATGAATTCAAAAATGTCTTCCATAAAAGCATACGTACCCCTGCGGGATGGCATTTGTGAAATCACCGGAGTTTTATTTTCCATTTGATGTCGAATAATATTAAATAAAAAACCCTTCTATTAATAAGAAGGGTTCCTCTGTTAAGTATGAAGTTAATTTTTAGTTCATAGAATAGAGATAAACCCTTGTAATCCTTTACAACACTTTGTAATCCTGTCTGAACAAATATAAGTATTGAATCTCATCTTGTAAATCTAAAAATAAAAACATTAAAAACAAAGATTTTCTAAAAAATAAAAAATTCAATCCATTTCTTCTTTTGAATGTATGAAAATATAATCCCATTAACAATGAATAGTTTTTATACTTACTTAATGATTGTAGTTCCTGAGAATTTTTTCCATCGAGCAAAATATAATGAATTGCAGTATCATTTAAAGTTAATTTGTGACTTACGTTTTTTTTATTTTAAAGAAAATACCCCAATAATTTTTTGGGGCTATTAAAGTTTTCCAAACCAGGGTCGGTTATTGCCTGTTTTCAAGGGTTATTTTCACCAACTTTTAAATGATATTTATCAAGTTTGAAAGGCTAGGTGTAAGGTGCTTTATTGAAATTTAACCGGTAATGAAATAAAGAAGCAGCATAGAATTAAATTTTTAAACGTTTTTTGTTTCATATTCCGTTTTTTTGATGAAATGTAGCCTGTTCTTTTTATAATTATTGTGTTTTTCTTCTTCTGACGTAATTAAATTTTTTGAAAATAGGAGGGAAAATGCTACTTTTAAGGCTAGTTATCGGACACACACCTGTTTAAGCAAAGAGTAAAAAACCGCATACTCTAAAGTATGTATTGTTGTTTTATTGAATGATAATTTCACGGTACCGATTAATAACATAAATAATGAAAATAATTCAGCAATTCCGGGCAATTGGAAACTGAATTTATAATTGCTAAAAAAAAGTTTATTCTATTACAAAAATAATTCCTTTAAGAACGAAAAATGAGAAAAATTTACCTGCTGATTTTTGCTATTTGTATTGCAATTGGTAACCTGTTTGCTCAAAGGAGCAATAACGAATCAGGTGTAATAACCTGTACTGAATTTAATATTACACGACCACTGAGAGATATTTTTGCTGAAAATCCTGTCGATGAAAATAAAATATATGAAAAAGAAGAATCCGAAGACAGAGAAAACAGGAAGCCTCAAAAGTTTCGCTTTAGTGTAAAAGACGGTTTGGAATATGGCAATGATCCAAAGGTCATACAAAATGAAATGGGAAATGTACCGGGCCGAGCACCTATTACTAATTGGGCCGGACAAACAGCATCGGGTTTCAGGCCGTATGATCCATCTGGAAGTTCAGGCATTAATCATTATGTACAAATGATTAATTCAACAACATTTAAAGTTTATAATAAAACAACTGGCGCTGTGCTGCTGACTGCAACACTTGGAAATTTATGGAGTCCTGCAACACCTAATAGCGGAGACCCAATTGTTCTCTACGATAAGGCGGCAGACAGGTGGTTTTTAGCACAATTCGGGACCACAGGCAATAAAATGTACATTGCTATTTCTACTACAGGAGATCCAACAGGTACTTACTATACCTATACATTTACTTCTCCTGCATTTCCTGACTATTTGAAATTTTCAACCTGGGTAGATGGATATTACATGACTTCTAATCAGGCACAAAAAGTCTTTTGTTTCGACAGGACAGCCATGCTTGCCGGTAATGCAGGCTCTCGCGCTGTCTATACAAGTTTCTCTCCACCTCAGGGTTCAGGATTCTTCTGCCCTTTGCCCGGAGATGCTTCTGATGGGGCATTACCACCCTTCGGAACCCCCTGCCCGATTTTATCCTATTCAGATAATGCATGGGGGGCAAGTTATTCAGATGCTGTTAATATTTATCAGATGTCCGTTGACTGGATACCTGTAACACCTACATCTACAATTACACTTGCTGCAGTTGTCCCTACAGCTTCTTTTGATGCTTCGTATGATCCAAGCTGGAATGATGTTTCGCAGCCCGGAACTGCACAAAAGTTAGACGGTATAGGTGGTGTATGTATGTACAGATCACAATGGAAAACATGGAATGGATATAATACGATAGTTCTTAATTGGGGAGTGAAAATCAGTTCTACTCAACGAAGTATTAAATGGTGCGAGTTACGCCAGAATCAAAGCAACAATGCTTGGTCATTATACCAGGAAGGAATTTATACTCCCGATGCAGCGACTCGCTGGATGGGCAGTATAGCTATGGATAATAATGGTTCGATAGGTTTGTGTTACATGAAATCGGATGCTACTTCAATTTATCCCGGATTATATTATACAGGAAGAAGAGCGTGTGATCCACTGGGGACAATGCCAATAGTTGAAACTACGGTAGTAACCGGTACAGGTTCACAAACAACCAGCAACAGGGTAGGTGATTATTCTCATCTCGCCCTTGATCCTGATGGAGTCACCTTCTGGCATACCAGTGAATACATGGGAGGATCAACAGGAGGTTCAGCAGCGCGAACACAGATATTTTCTTTCCAAATGCCTGTATGCGAGAATACAGCGATTGTATCTATTGCACAAACAGGAGGAACAAATCCCCAGTGTCCGGGAGCTTCAGCAACTTTTACAGCGACTCCGGTAAATGGCGGAGTTACCCCAGTATATCAATGGCAGGTAAATGGGTCTAACGTAGGAACCAATAGCGATACATACGCCACTTCCTCTTTAACCAATGGGCAAATAGTAACCTGTATTATGACTTCCAGTATTTCGGGGGTGCTTGGAAATCCGGCGACTTCAAATGCCATTACGATGACTGTTAATCCTGCTGTAACGCCATCCGTTTCTATAGCTATTACCACAGGAGCAAATCCCACGTGTTCGGGATCTGCTTTAACATTTACCGCTACTCCAGTAAATGGTGGATCAACACCTTCCTATCAATGGAAGGTGGATGGAGTGAATGCAGGTACAAACAATGTTTCTTTTTCAACCGGTACTTTAACTAATGGACAGGTTGTTAGTTGTGTTATTACGTCGAATGCACCATGTGCTTCAATAAGTACTGCAACATCAAATAACATAACAATGACCGTTTCTCAGAGTTTAACTCAATCCGTTTCTATAGCCCAAACAGCAGGTACTAATCCGGCATGTGCAGGTGCTTCCGCAACATTTACTGCTACAATTACCGGAGGAAATAGCCCAGTCATTCAATGGAAAGTAAATGGCACCAATGCAGGAACAAATTCTACAACTTTTACAACAACATCATTGACAAATGCCCAGACTGTTTCTTGTACGGTATCTTCTTCTTCTAGTTGTACTTCAGTAGTATCAGGAAACCTTGGAACAGGAACAGGCACAAATGCCACGACAAGCGATCTTGCCGCAGCATACCCGACGTATTATGGAAACGGCAGGCAGCAATATCTTGTATTAGCTTCCGAACTAACAGCACTTGGATTAACAGCCGGCAACATTACATCTCTGGGCTTCAATGTGGCCGGCACAACAGGAAATCCTGCGACTCTGAATGGATACACAATTAAAATGGCTTCTAGTGCTGCCGTTTCATTGACAACTACATTTCTTACTCCTGTTTTTACTACCGTTTATGGACCAACAAATTATTCTCCTGTTTTAAATTCTATAAATACGCATACTTTCTCTACACCTTTTGTTTGGGATGGTTCGTCAAATGTTTTAATTGATATTTGCTTTTCTAATCAGGTGGTAGGTTCTGTATCCTATCAAACCTACCAAACAAGTACAGCATTTGTATCTACAGCATATTATCAGGCTGATGGTAGTGTTGGAGCGGGAGCTTGCACACAAACTAGTGCTACAGCCACCGGTTCGGTTCGCCCTAATATGATTTTTACAAGAAGTTCCAATGCCGTTGTTTCAAACTCCAATGTAATTACCATGGTGATAAATCCAAGTTCACCGCCTTCAGTTTCAATTGCTTTAACGTCGGGAACAAATCCTACTTGCTCAGGCAATTTGCTGGTTTTTACAGCGACGGCTTCAAACGGTGGTTCAACTCCCGTATATCAATGGAAGGTAGATGGAGTTAATGCAGGATTAAATAGCAATACTTTTTCAACATCGACATTGACGAATGGTCAAGTAGTAAGTTGTGACTTAACAGCAACAGGTTCTTGCGCTAGTCCAAATACTGCTTCTTCAAATGGAATAACTGTTTTGGTAAATTCTGTTGCCAATCCAACCGTTTCCATTTCACAAACAAGCGGAACCAATCCGCTTTGCGAAAACACTTCTGTAACATTTACTGCTACCGTTATTAATGGAAACAATCCATCGTATCAATGGAAAATTGATGGTGTAAATGTTGGCACAAACAATTCTGCATTTACAACAAGTACATTAATTAATGGACAAGCGGTTTCCTGTGATATTGCTTCTTTTTCATCCTGCACGCAAGATGTTACAAATACCTTGGGAGCTGGAACAGGTACCAATGTTACCAATACAAGTTTATCAGCAGCATATCCTACATATTGGGGAAACGGGCGTCAACAGTATCTAATTAAAGCTTCTGAATTAACAGCGCTGGGATTGTCTGCAGGAAATATTACTTCTTTAGGATTTAATGTTGCCGGAACTACCGGAAATCCATCTACTCTTAATGGTTACACCATTAAAATTGCACAGACTGCCTCTACTGTTATGACAACAACATTTCTTACTCCTGTTTTTACAACTGTATTCGGTCCGGTTAATTATACACCAATATTGAATTCAATTAATACACATCCCTTTATTTCTCCTTTTTCTTGGGATGGAACTTCAAATATTGTAGTTGATATTTGTTTTTCAAATCAGGTAGTTGGTATTACTGCATATCAAACGTATCAGACAACTTCTTCCTTTGTTTCAACAGCATATTATCAGGCGGATGGCGCAACGGGTGCAGGTGCTTGCACGAAAACAACGGGTTCCGGAACCGGTTCAGTGAGGCCGAATATGATATTTACAATTAATAGTGGAGCCTTGTTAAATGCAAGTTCTAACGTTTTAACAATGTTAGTGAATCCACAGGTTGCTCCTTCAGTATCGATTTCCATTACATCAGGTTCCAACCCGGAATGTGATGGTGCTTCTGCAACATTTACAGCTACTTCCTTAAATGGCGGCTCAAGTCCATCATACCAATGGAAGATTGGCGGAGTCAATGTTGGAACAAACAGTGCGACTTATACAACTTCATCACTAATAAACGGTGATGTAGTGACTTGCGAAATGACTTCAAATGCAGATTGTGTATCCGGAAACCCTGCTGTTTCAAATTCAATAATCATGACGGTTAATCCAAATGTTACCGCAAGCGTAAGTATATCGGCTAATCCCGGAAGTACTGTTTGTGATGGCGCAAGCGTAACATTTACTGCTATTGCCGTCAATGGTGGCCCTGCACCAAGTTATCAATGGAAGCTGGGAGCAACCAATGTTGGAACAAATAGTCCGAATTATACTACTACAACTTTAAGCTCCGGAAACAGTATTACCTGCGAAGTGACATCCAATGCATTCTGCGCTATTGGAGGTCCTGTCGCATCGAATACAATTGTTATGACGGTAAACCCGAATGTTGCTGCAAGTGTTAGTATTTCTGCCAATCCCGGAAATATAATTTGTTCGGGAACGAGTGTGACATTTACTGCCACACCTACTAATGGAGGTACTACTCCAAGTTATCAATGGAAAGTTGGAGCAACGAATGTTGGAACGAATAGTCCGACCTATACGAGTGTTTCCTTAGCAAACGGAAACAGTGTCACCTGTGTAATGACCTCCAATGCGGGCTGTGTAACAGGAAGTCCTGCAACATCAAATGCAATTGTTATGACCGTTAATCCGAATGTAGCAGCAAGCGTAAGTCTTTCTGCCAGTCCCGGAAATACTATTTGTTCAGGAGCAAGTGTGACCTTTACTGCCGCACCAACTAATGGAGGTACAACTCCAAGTTACCAATGGAAAATAGGAGCAGCCAATGTGGGAACGAATAGTTCAACGTATACGAATGCAAGCTTAGCAACCGGAAATAGTATTACATGTGTGATGACTTCTAATGCAACATGCGCCACAGGAAGTCCTGCAACATCGAATGCTATTGTTATGACGGTTAATCCGAATGTAACAGCTAGCGTTAGTATTTCTGCCAGTACCGGAACTACAATTTGTTCAGGAACAAGTGTGACATTTACTGCTACGCCAACGAATGGGGGGACAACACCAAGTTACCAATGGAAGAGAGGAGCTACGAATGTGGGTACTAATAGTCCAACATACACTACTACCACTTTGGCAAATGGAAACAGCATTACGTGTGTAATGACTTCTAATGCTCCTTGTGTTTCAGGAAGTCCAGCAACATCAAATGCCATTGTTATGACCGTAAATGCTAATGTAGCTGCAAGCGTAAGTATTTCAGCAAATCCCGGTAATACAATTTGTGCAGGGACAAGTGTAACCTTCACCGCTACTCCGACCAATGGGGGCACAACACCTGGTTATCAATGGAAAATCGGAACAACGAATGTGGGAACAAATAGTCCAACCTATACAAATGCAGCCTTAGCAAACGCAAACAGCATTACCTGTGTAATGACCTCCAATGCAACTTGTGTTTCAGGAAGTCCTGCAACATCTAATGCTATTGTTATGACAGTTAATTCGAATGTAACAGCAAGTGTTAGTATTTCTGCCAATCCCGGAAATACAATTTGTTCAGGAACGAGTGTGACATTTACTGCCACACCGACGAATGGGGGCACAACACCAAGTTACCAATGGAAAAGAGGAACTACGAATGTGGGGACAAATAGTCCAACATACACTACTACCACTTTGGCAAATGGAAACAGCATTACGTGTGTAATGACTTCTAATGCTCCTTGTGTTTCAGGAAGTCCTGCGACTTCGAATGCAATTGTTATGACTGTAAATCCTAACGTAGCGGCAAGTGTTAGTATTTCTGCCAATCCCGGAAATACAATTTGTTCGGGTACGAGTGTAACTTTTACTGCTGCACCTACTAATGGAGGCGCCACTCCAAGTTATCAATGGAAAATAGGAGCTTCGAATGTGGGAACGAACAGTGCAACCTATACAAATGCAGCCTTATCAAGTGGAAACAGTGTCACTTGTGTGATGACTTCCAATGCCACCTGCGCAACAGGAAGTCCTGCAACATCGAATGCAATTGTACTGACTGTAAATCCGAACCTGACAGCAAGTGTTAGTATTTCGGCCAATCCGGGAAATACAATTTGTTTAGGTACCGGAGTAACATTTACTGCAACACCATCTAATGGAGGTGCGACACCAATTTACCAATGGAAAATTGGTGCTTCCAATGTGGGAACAAACAGTCCAACCTATACAAATGCATCTTTAGCTAATGGAAACAGTGTCACATGCGTTATGACTTCCGGTGCAACTTGTGCTACAGGAAGTCCTGCTATATCTAATGCTATTGTTATGACGGTAAATCCGAACCTGACAGCAAGCGTTAATATAAATGCCAATTCGGGAAATACAATTTGTGATGGCACAAGTGTAACATTTACTGCTACACCATCAAATGGAGGTGCGACTCCAAGCTATCAATGGAAAATTGATGCTGTTAATGTGGGCACTAACAGTTCAACCTATACCAATACTGCTTTAATCAATGGAAACAGTATTACCTGCGAGATGGTCTCTAATGCCGGTTGCATTAATGGAAGTCCTGCAACATCCAATGCAATTAATATGACAGTAATTCCAAATGTTGCAGCAAGCGTTAGCATTTCTGCCAATCCGGGAAGTACAATCTGCGATGGAACAAGCGTAACATTTACTGCTACCCCGTCAAATGGATGATCAACACCAAGTTATCAATGGAAAATTGGGGCAACGAACGTTGGAACCGACAGTCCAAATTATACAGATCTTACTTTAACAAATGGAAGCACTGTCACCTGCGTGATGACTTCTAATGCAGCTTGCGCAACGGGCAATCCTTCTGCATCGAATGCAATTGTTATGACTGTAAATCCAAATTTAATTACAAGCGTTAGCATTTCCTCCAATCCGGGAAATTCAATTTGTGATGGCACAGGTGTAACATTCACAGCTACACCAACCAGCGGAGGATCAACTCCAAGTTACCAATGGAAAATAGGAACAACGAACGTAGGAACAGATAGTCCAAATTATACAGATCTTTCTTTAACAAATGGAAGCACTGTTACCTGTGTGATGACTTCAAATGCAACATGTGCAACAGGCAGTCCTGTTGTTTCGAATCCTATTGTAATCAACGTTAGTCCAAATGTTGCAGTAAGTGTTAGTATATCTGCCAATCCCGGAAATACAATTTGTGATGGCATTCCGGTTACATTCACTGCAATACCAACTAATGAAGGAACAACACCAAGTTACCAATGGAAAATAGGAGCAACAAATGTTGGAACAAACAGCCCAACATATACCGATGCTGCTTTGGCAAATGGAAACAGTGTCACCTGCGTGATGACATCTAATGCAACGTGTGCAACAGGCAGTCCTGCTGTTTCGAATCCTATAATAATGACTGTTAATCCATATGTTGCTGCAAGTGTTAGCATTTCTGCTAATCCGGGAAATACAATTTGTGATGGTAATTCTGTAACATTCACTGCAATACCAACCAATGAAGGAACAACACCAAGTTATCAATGGAAAATAGGAGCAACTAATGTTGGAACCAATATTCCAACATATACCGATGCTGCTTTGGCAAATGGAAACAATATTACTTGTGTAATGACATCTACTGCAACATGTGTAACAGGCAGTCCTGCAACATCTAATCCTATTGTAATGACTGTTAACCCTAATGTAATGGCAAGTGTAAATATTTCCGTCAATCCGGGAAATACAATTTGTGCCGGCACACCGATAACATTCACAGCAATGCCAACCAATGGAGGAACAATGCCATCTTATCAATGGAAAATCGGAACTACAGATGTTGGAACGGACAGTCCATCCTATGCATCTTCAGGAATTGCAGACGGGAATTCAATAACATGCGTAATGACATCCAATGCAAATTGTTTAACCACCGGTCCTGCAACTTCCAATTCAATAACCATGAGTGTTAGTCCTCTGTTAACTCCTTCTGTCAGCATTGTGGCATCTCCATCCAACACTATTTGCACCGGAACCTCTGTTACATTTACTGCAGCTGCTGTAAATGGTGGGAATAGTCCAACATATATTTGGAAAAACGGGTCCAATGTAGTGGGTAGTAACAGTGATACTTATACAACATCCTCTTTATTGACTGGAGATGAAATCACGTGTGATATTATTTCCGGTGAACAATGTGTTACCTCAAGTTCAGTTACGTCGAATGTTATCAGAATGACAGTTATTCCGGTTGTTACATCCGGTGTGACTATTGCTGCACTACCGGGAAATACCATTTGCAATGGAGAAAATGTAAGCTTTACGGCAACTCCTCAAAATGGAGGATCATTACCGACCTATGAGTGGAAAAACGGCAATTCTTTGTTAGGAACCGGAGACACATATTCTTCTGCAGCGTTTCAGAATGGCGATATAATTACCTGTGAAATGATTTCAAATGCAAATTGCGTAACCGGCAATCCTGCAGTTTCAAATGCTGTTACTATGTCTGTTAGTTCAAGTCCGATCATAAGCAGTTTTGCACCGGTATCCGGTGCTCCCGGATCAACTGTTGTTATTTCTGGATCGGGGTTCACTGGAATAACCGGTATAACTCTCAATAGTGTTTCTGTAATAAATTATACAGTTGACAATTCATCACAAATTACTTGTACAGTCCCATCCGGTGCATCAAGCGGCTTGCTGTCAATAACTACATCATGCGGAACCGCTATTAGTACGGATTCATTTGCAGTTATTATTTCTACTGTTGACTTGAATGTTAGGCTTTTCATAGAAGGGTTTTACACCGGCGGAGGATTAATGACAGGAATAATTTCATCTGCTGTTACGGACACTCTGATAATTGAATTAGCGAATAGTGCTTCTCCGCATAGTATTTCGTATTCTCAAACAACAACAGTGTCTACTGCCGGATATGCAACGTGCACGTTTCCAACATCGGTAAATGGAAATGCTTATTATATTGTTGTGAAGCACAGAAATGCACTTGAGACCTGGAGTGCAATTCCTTTAACATTCACCGGAACACAAGTTTCATATGATTTCACAAATGCTTTGAATAAAGCTTACGGTAACAATCAATACGATCTTTTAGATGGTAATTTTGCATTCTGGAGCGGTGATATCTCTGATGCAACACTTGGTGTAGGCTTTCAGGATGGAGTAGTTGAATCACAGGATTATTCTGATATGGAGAATGCAATTGTTGTTACACTGCTTGGTTATGTAGTAGAAGATTTAACCGGAGATGGAGTAGTAGAGTCGTCCGATTATGGTTTGTTGGAAAGTAATATATACTTTACCGTTGCAGCAATTCGGCCTTAGTAGGAATAGTTTATTAAGCATAAAATTTGTAATGAACGCGTTGCGAACCGTTGCGTACCGCTGCGCCGTTGCGTTAATAAAAAAAGTATAATTCGTACCTCACTTCCTTCACCCCTACCACTTTAAAACACCCCTAGTATAAATCACGATTCAGAACGAAAGTTAAACTTTTAAACTTATTTATAGTTTACACCGTTAATTTTTAAGTATTTTCATTGTAAATATGTATTTGCAATCGAATGAACTTTAATTAACTTTCACAGCTTTTATTTTAAAGTTATTTATGAAAAACAAGCCTAATTCTAAGCAGGCAAAAAAACCTGTACTATTAAAAGAGAAATCAAACACTACATTTAATTATGCAGTCTTATTTGGAATTCTGTTTATTGCTTTGTTGTCATACTTACCCGCATTAAACAATGGTTTTGTCTGGGACGATGATGATTATATTAAAAACAACCTTCTGATTCGCTCCATCAATCTAAAGGATATATTTTCTACCAACCTGATGGGAAACTATCATCCCCTGACAGTTCTGGTATATGCAATACAATATAAATTTTTTGATATAAGTGAAAAGGGATACCATGCTTTCAATATATTTCTTCATTTGCTGAATGTATTACTGGTATTCTTTGCAGTCTTTCGTTTAAGTAATAAATCCATTGTCGCTTTAGTTGCAGCCTTATTGTTTGCCCTTCACCCTATGCATGTTGAATCTGTTGCTTGGGCATCAGAACTTAAAGATCTTCTCTATACATTTTTCTTTCTTGCTTCTTACATCTTTTATTTGAAGTTTCAGGAGGATCCGAAGAATAAGTATTATGCATTTGCAGTTTTTTTATTTCTGCTTTCTCTGCTTTCAAAAGCAATGGCAGCTTCACTGCCTTTGCTTTTAGTACTTACTGATTTTTTTAAGGGGCAAAAAATTACCGCCAAGTCGCTCTTGCAAAAGGTTCCATTCTTTTTGCTGTCATTTATCTTTGGTATTGTAGCAGTACAGGCTCAGAAATCATCCGGCGCCGTTGATACGGCTACTTTCGATATAGGTCAACGTATTATTTTCGCCAGCTATGGTTTCATTACATACCTGGTTAAACTTGCTTTGCCGCTGCAACTTTGTTCCTATTACGCTTACCCGATTTCAAGCAAAGGAACAATTCCTCCTTATTATTATGGGTATCTTTTTTTAGTAATAGCATTGGCTATAGGAGCATTTTATTCCCTTCGTAAAACAAAAAAAATATTTTTTAGCATAGGATTCTTTACCGTTACCGTCTTACTGGTATTGCAGCTTTTACCTGTTGGATGGGCTATTATGGCCGACCGTTACAGCTACATTCCTTCCATTGGAATATTTTACCTTGTCGGTGAAGGAATTTATTGGTTATGGAATAAAAAAAGTTCAGGATATACTTATAAAGGACTTGTAGTTCTTGTTTTAATATCGACAACTATTTTTTATTCGGTAAAAACATCAGCCCGGTGTGCGGTATGGAAGGATGGCTTTGTATTGTGGAACGACGTTATTAATCAATACCAGACAATTCCTCAGGCTTACATTAACCGCGGTATTATTTATATGAATAATAATAAAACAGCCGAAGCTTTGGCCGATTACAATAAAGCCATCAGTCTGGAACCCGACTTTTCAAAAGGATATAGCAACAGAGCTATCGTTTATACCAATGAAAATAAATTTGATCTTGCTATTAAGGACTATGAAAAAGCTATAAAACTGGATCCCAAAAATGCCATCGCTTTTAATAACAGAGGAATTTTATATAAGAAAAATAATTTGTTTAAGGAAGCCACAGAAAATTTCAACGAAGCGATAAAGCTGAAACCTACCTACGTTGATGCTTTTCATAACCGTGGTGTTTCTCTTTATAATCTGGGCCGTTACGATGAAGCGCTTAGTGATTTCAATACGGCGCTGAAATTTAAACCCAATGTTGGCAGATCAATCTTTTTCCGAGGGCTTGTCGAAAATGCAATGGGGAATAAGGATGTGGCTTGCCGGGATTTGCAGACTGCAGTAACCCTGGGGTATCCGCAGGCGGCTGAGCAATATAATAAGTTGTGTAAGTAGCTCATCTTGCTTTTCGAAATTGATAACTTCTTCGATTCAGTATGAATTGAGAATTCTGAAATCTTCTTACAACTCAAAAAGATTGGAAATGATTTGCTGCTTTTTGTTCTTAATTCTTAATATCAAATGAATTGATAAATAATTTGGAAATCGCTGACGTGAACAATAATAATTTATACGAACCCGCTTCATGCAATCTTGGCAATGAGGAAATAGAAAGCAGGAAGCGAAAAGGGATAGCAGGCCTGATAATTACTTTTTCATTGGCGTTTTGTCTACACGTATTGCATTATCCCAATGAATTAAGGCTAGTTATTTTTTTTCCTCTCTTTTATTCCATTATATGTCTTTACCAGGCCAGGAAAAAATTCTGTGTCTTTTTTGGAATGAAAGGCATTTTTAATTTTGACAAAATTGGAAAATCGACGGCAGTAGGGAAGGAAGAATTTATAAAATTGGACAGGAAGTTAGCCATGCAAATGACTCTTACTTGTTTTCTTTTAGCTTTGGCAATTACTGTAATTTATTTTTTACTGCCCTTTAACTTAGCGTAAGACGTATAAAAAATTATTTATGGGTTGAAAAGCCGTTAACCTTTTGCGGGTCACCCATTTTTCCGGAGTTATAATCCGTAATGCACTTCCTGATTTCTTCTTCCGTATTCATTACAAAAGGTCCGTAAGCATATACAACTTCGTTTAGCGGTTTGCCGCCTTGTACTAAAAACTCTGCTCCTTCTTTGCTGTAAATGTTTAGCAGGCTTTCTCCTCGATCATACAAAGCAACCTGGTGTGGTACTAACTCCTTTCTTCCTTCCAATTCCAGTTTGCCATTTATTAAATAGATGAAAGCATTGTGAGTAGGATCTGTCGGTATTTCCATTTTACAATTTTCTTTCAACTTAACATGAAAGTAAAAAGCAGGAGAGATCATTTCAATGGATGATTTAGCGCCAAACAATTCACCCAGTACTATTTTGGCAGAATACTCTTTAGTTTCAAGAGTCCCCATCTTATTTTCTCTGAATACACTGGTAGAAGGATCAATAAATTTATACTTAGCGGGCATATTCAACCAAATCTGGAAGCCATGGTACAGACCTCCGTCATCGTATAATTTTTGTCCGGTTTCTTCCATGTGAATGGCACCTTTGCCTGAAGTAAACATCATAAAATCACCTTTACCGATTTGAAAATCATAATTGAGACTGTCTTTATGATGGCCGGTACCATTTAAAAAATAGGTAGTGGGAATAATGCCTGCATGTGGATGAGCATCTACTCTTAATGGCTTACTTCCCGGTGTAAGGTTAACGGGACCAAATTCATCAAAAAATACATAAGGCGAAACGTAGTCGGTATTATCGCCTGCAAAAGCACGAAGCACAGGAAGAGTACCAACCATTGTTTTCTTCGTATCCAAAATTTGAAAAACCTTCCTTTCAGATTTACTCTCAAACATACCGGAACTGCCTTTCAACAAATCCGGTATGGCAAGGGAGGCGCCTATAATCGCCGATCCACGAATAAATTCCCTGCGTTTCATATTTATTTGTTTATACAATTATAAGAAAAATTTAAATTTAATTAAAGTACTTTTTAGTTAAAGTGTCTATATCAGCATTCTCCGTTTTAATTTTATTAAATATTTTGTCCTTTTTAAGTTGTTCCAATGTTACTGCTTTTGATTCAAAGGCATCTTTAAAGTAAATTTTTGAGCTTTCTATTTGCTTGCTTAAATAGTAATATTCCGCTTTCAAAAAAATAAAGTACTTATCGTCAGGATACATTTTTATTCCATAGCTGATGTATTTATCTGCTTCATCCAAATTCCTGTTTTCATACAGACAACAATAGGAGTATTTTTTGCATACGTCAGGGTTTTTATTGATAAACTTAGTATCCATGGATATTATTGATCGAAAAGTAGCATACGCTTCCGTGTATTCATCCAACAGGAATTCACAATCAGCTTTTTCCGAATAAGCAAAAATATAGAATGGCTGTAAAAGAATTTCATTGGTAAAATAACGGATTGCTTCTAAATAGTTTTCTGCAGCTTTTTGACACATTCCGAATTCGTAATTGATAAAAGGATAATCCTTGTTTTTTTGTAGTACTCTTTGAAAATCTTTGCTTGCATCTTTACAATTACCGGACATCCTGAGAGTCTTGCCTCTGTTAAAATAAGCAGAATCGCTCTCGCTTATGCTTAATAGTTTATCGTACAACGGTAAAGCATCGGTTGTATTATTATTATCAGAATATAATTTTGCAAGTTTATAAAGTACAGAAGTGTTTTTATTATTATTCTCAAGGGACAATTTATATTCATCTTCAGCCCTTTTGTCATTTTTCTGGCTTCTGAACGCATCCGCTCTTCCTTCATATGCCCGGGCTTTGTTAATTAGGCCTGAGCCTGCATCGCTTATTACAATATCAAAATCAGCAATGGAGCTCTCGTATTGCTGATCTAAATACTTTGCTTTCCCTCTGAGCAGGTAATATTCATTATCGCCTGAAAAGTATTTTATTGCACTATCAAGCGATGAGATAACATTCTTATAGTCACTATTTAATTCCAGGTTTAATTTAGCAAAATTGTACCATGATTCGTATTTCTCATAATTAAGATTGGCGGAAATACGAAATGCTTTTAGGGCTTTTTGAGGAGAATTTAATTTTAATTGATCCAGTCCGTAATTAAAATAGTTCTCAGAAAGCGTATCCATTTCCAATTTATAAATATAGGATAACCCGAGGTTCTTCGCTGTTTGCAAAAAGTAAAAGGCGGAATCCATATTTTCAGTATCGAAGTAATTTTTATAAAGTGTATAATACAAATCAGGATTCCTGCTTTTATAAAATACGGCAAGCCGGAAATCCTTCTGCGCATTTCCCTGGCTCTCGTACGACTGTTTACATAGTCCTCTTCTGTAATAATATTCAGGATTCTTTTTATTGAGGCGAATAGCTTTAGAATAATTTGAAAGTGCATCTTTGTAATTATTCATGAGTCTGTAAGAATCACCTATCCAGCCGAAAATAGTATCGTTCGTCGGCATATCCTTTAAGAGAAGATCAAGATCCACGAGGGCATTGGCAGGCTTATGCAATTTTATTAAAACCTGAACTCTTAGTTTCAGCGCAGCGGTAAACAATGGAACCATTTCCAATGTCTTATTGAGATCCGCTAGTGCAAAATCGTACTGACTTCGATTGTAAAAATAGCAAGCCCGTAAATAATATAAATATTCATTTGTTGAATCAGCTGTGCCCAGCATGTAGTTTACTCTTTCTCTGAATAGTTTTTCATCGGTATTAAAATAATTTTGCAATTCTTTTGAAACAATTATTTTATGAGTTAATTCAGTATGCAGGCTTAATATACCCTGATTGGCCGGCTGCAGAATTAAAATGCTGTCCAGTATGGCTTTCGCACGGTATAAATCTTCTCTCAGTATTGCATATTTATAAAGGTTTAAGGTAGATTCGATATCAACTTCCTTTTTCTTTTCAGTATTAAGCTTAAGTACGGAACAATTCTGAATTCGTTTTTCAATATAATCATATGCCTTTAGCGTATTCAGTAATTTCCGGTACTTTTCAAGAGCTTTGTCGTAAAACGAGCTAAGATAATAGTTGTCCGCAAAGATCAGATCCCCGTTTAAAGAAGCGATAAGTGAATCCGATATTTTATTTATTTCGGGGTTGTTTTTATAATAACTAAAATAAATTTTCAGGGAATCGGAAATTATTCCCCTTTCATATTTTTGTTTGTTTATTTGCTCGTTTATGGAATTTATAAAATTTTCTTTGTCAAACCAGTTAAAGCTGATCTGGTATATTTTGAGGTCCCAGCTATTGTCGGACTTTTTATTGCAAATAATTTCGGCTTTTCTTTTTGTTACAGGCCATTCATTGCTGTCGGCTGTATTAAAAGAGGAATTAAAATAAACGGTTGCAAATAATTTGGAGTTGATATAATATATTGTATCGCATATGACGGAAGAAAAGACACTGACATTTTTTTCGGCATTCTTGAAAACGGCACTATAATCAAATAGGTACTGGTAGATTGGCTTGTCAAGTGATTTATTTATACTGTCTAAATAATTTGATTTCTTTAGATCGTCTTCAATGCGGATGTCTTCGTTTTGGAAGATTTGTTTTGACCCGCCTGCCGTATCGTATGAGGTTTGAATATTCTGTATGACATCCGTCTCAACCGAGTAATTGGAAATGCCATTTAAGACATATTGAAACTGAATAATTAATTCTTCTGAACCATTGATGATTTCTGCGGAATCATTTCTTGAAAGAAGGGTTTGCCCTTTTATAGATGCAGGATTAAAAACAAAAAATAAAAGAAGGGAAATAATAAAATGATTCCCGCATATTTTCATTGTACACCAAGATTTTTATATAAAAAATAATCCTTGTCTTCTTCAGGCATTTCAATTAAGCGGGAAATAAGCCAGCCGGAATAATTTGATTTACTGTACTTATAGTTTACTTCAATTATCCAGTCGTTTATTTGAAAGAAGTAATAAGAAACAGAATTAACCTGAATAAATTTGAGGCTTTCATTTTGCAAAGCATCCATAAACAGGGTAAGATTGCTGGGTTTAAAATTGGAATAGAAATAACTTACAATATTTTTTTTGTCAACCAGAATTTTATCGAGTGCAAGAAAATCAGTTCCATGACTGGAAGGGCTTATAAACTTTGTGGAATCAATTTTTTCAGGGAAAGTCAATCTTTCTGATTTCATGCCGCAAATGACCCATCTGCAGGCTTTAGTTTTTTCATCGTCTATCTGTATTTCAAGAACAAGTTTAATATTAACCGGCTTCCCGTTCAATAGAAATGCACAATCCAAATTGGCATACCAGTTTTTGGCATAAAAGGACAGATAGGAAGGTTGTTTGGCATTTGTTACTAATGCAAGAAAATTTTTTAGTGTATCAAGCGATTTTTTTTTCATTCCTTCCCGATAAAAAAGAGTTTTAATGAGGTCGGTCCGGTTCAGTTTGGCATTTGGATAATTCTTACTATAGTATTTAATAAAGGAACTTTGAGGAGAAAAATTAAATCGATCAATAAAATCTTCGATTTGTTTCACTTCAAAATAATATTTTTCGTCTGTAGCCCCATTTATAGACTGACCTTGAGAAGCAAATGGCTTTAAGAATTGGCAAAAGAAGAATAAAATATAGGCAATGCGTTTTATAGACGTAATCATTGTTTATTTATAAATAAAGATTTAAGGCAATTACCGTCAAGTATTATTTCATTCTTTCTGTTTGAGATACTCGAATATCTCCCAAAAGAATTTCCCAGTAATTCTTACTGACCCCTTGCTCAATCATCGAGTAAGGTCTGATAATAACATCGATGTTTTTATGTGTTAAATCTCCATAAGCTACATTATTATCATTAAACCCTTTGAACGTTTGCTGAAAAGAAACAGTAGCTGAATAATTGCCGTCAGGCCCCAGTTTAAAATTGTCTACAAGAAAAATTTCTGTCCAGGTTATTTCAACTTTTTGATACGGTAACCGGGAAAGGTTCACAAGATAATCTCTTACTTTTGATTTTCTTATTGTTGTGGAATTTATGGAAGAAACACCGACAATGGCATCCTTACCGTCGTTGAGAAATAATTTAAGACATTGTTCAATGGTTTTATTGGTCATGGAAATAGAAGAACTTTTATCGGTAAGACGCTGCAGGTATTCCTGTAGTTGATCCACTTTTTGTTTTACCTTCTTTTCATAGTCTTCTTTTGGAAATGGCACAGGTGGGGTTAGAGGTATTTGAGCTATTTGTGGCGAAGTTTGAACATCATTTCCTGATGCAGGATTCATAGAATTTTCTTTTGAACCTTTCTCTTCAATACTTTCTTTTCCGGTAGTAGTTGTTTCTGTTGTTTTTTGAACTGCACTCTTCTCTAAATTATTCTGTTCAGCACCAATTACATTTTCTTGAGCAACACCTTTGATTTGTTGCGTTGTTCCGGCAATCTTATCCTTACTCTCAGAAACTGAATTTGCAGCTTGATCTTTTGCTGTTTGATTTTTATTTACTGCTTCACCCGAAGTAATATCTTGTTTGTCCGAAACGTCAATGGAAACGCCGGATGATTTATCAATATTTGTGTTTTTATCGGAAATCTGATTTTTATCGGTGGGTTTAGCACCTGCAGGCAAAGGATTTGAATTTACAACACTTGGAATGCTTTGAATTTCTTTTTGACCTTCAGGGATAACGGCCAGATTTTGATTTTCGGTTGAAACCGATTTTTTTGCATTTGATTGAGCAGCAGCATCAAAGCCCGGCAGTAAACGCGTAACTACTTCATCTTGTTTTGGTCCGCTTAAATAATTAATTTCAACATCTTCCAGAATAACATCCGATACGTCAATTACTCTGCATTGAACACAAAAGTTCTTGTCAGCGTTGAATTGCAATTGAGCATTTGCATTAGTGCCAAAACCGCGTTTAACAAATTCGTTCTTTTCAAAAACAATATCCGCTTCAATGGATGCAGGTCGCCCCTCCAAAGAAATAAATATTACATTAAAATGTACAGATATTTTTTCTGCAATACTTTCCTTTTTTTTTATTTCAAGGGTAATTTCCTGAGCATTTTGATTTTCCCTAATCTGTTTGCAGTAGCCGAAGTCAATAAACTCCTTTAGGTTTCCTAATTGATTTGAAAGTGAATAAAATTGAGAGCGGTCATCTTTACAATTCTGCCCAAATATTAAAAACGGACAGGATAATAAAAGGCAAAAAGCAAAAAATAATCTAGCCGAAAAAGTTCCCTTAAGACGTTCCTTAAACATTCTGATTTTTCATTTTATGTTCGAACCAAATGTAAGATTTATTACTATAGAAAAAAATTAATTTTCTTCGTTTTTGATCAAAATACCTAATTTTCATACGTATGAAATACTTTGCTGATGTGAAATATTTTCATAAGTTTGGTAACATTAAATTAGTCATTGTCATGAGAAAATTTAGTCAATTATTTATATTTATTATTAGTCTTGCAACCATTGTTTTTCAACCTTTCATAAGTTTTGGAAGGGGAGAGATTGCGATTGCTAATAATGGCGCAACATCATTAGTTGGAAGTGAAAATATTGCAACCCATAAAACGGAGGCAAATTTATTTTCCGGAAACAATTATTTGAATACTCCTTCTTCTTCAAATGCTAATGCCTTAATTTCAACAATAACTACTTTACAGCCTACCAGTACTACAGCTCCGTTTCCTATAACAGCCATTTGTCAATCATCGGATATAAAAATCAAATTTACCATTGATGCTCCGGCAACTTCCCCTAATATATTTACGGCTTATCTGTCAGATTCAACAGGAAGTTTTGCTTCTCCTGTTTCCATTGGCCTCTTTGTCGGTACTGACACAGGAACTATTGTGGCGACGATTCCCGGTAATGCAATTCCGGCTAGTGGATATAGAATCCGCGTTCAAAGTAATAATCCCGTCGTAATAGGAACTTCTAATCCTTTTGATCTTACTATTTATGCCGCTGTTGCCAATGCGCCAACTGCTACCGGGCTTACAAGTGTTTGTCAGTCACAGGCAGGTGTTGTTTATAATGTTACACCTATCAGCGGTGCACAGGCGTATATTTGGACGATACCTTCGGGTGCAAATGTGACTTCTGTCCCTGCTAATACAAATAGCATTACGGTAACCTTTGGTGCACTTTCAGGAAATGTTACAGTCAAAGGAACGAATGTCGGCTGTGTAGGAGTGGTGTCGCCTCCTCTGGCAGTTACTGTTAATCCAAGTGTTGCTGCAAGTATAGCAATTACCGCAACTCCTTCAGGACCTATATGTACTGGAACAAGTGTAACATTTAATGCTAACCCAACGAACGGTGGTGCTTCTCCAACATATCAATGGAAGAAAAATGGTTTAAATGTTGGGACAGGCGCAACATTTTATACGGATAATGCTCTTTTAAATGGTGACATTATAACTTGTGTTTTGACAAGCAATGCTTCTTGTGTTACCGGAAGTCCGGCTACCTCCAATACGATTACAATGACTGTTAGCGCCGGCGGTGCTCCCAGTGTAACTATTGCTGCAAGCCCTTCATCAACAGTTTGCGCAGGAACCAATGTAACATTTACAGCTACTCCGGTAAATCCCGGAACAACGCCTGTATATCAATGGAAGAAAAATGGTGTCAATGTTGGCACAAATAGTCCCACTTATTCCAATAATGGTTTGTCGAATGGTGACCTGATAACCTGCGACATGACTAGTAATTCCTCTTGTGGTGGCGGAAGTCCGGTTACATCGAATACAATTACCATGACTGTTAATCAAAATTTAGCAGCCGGTTTAAGTATTGCAGCCAATCCTTCCGGAGCTATTTGTGCGGGAACAAATGTAACCTTCACTGCATCTCCGGTAAATCCGGGAATATCACCGGTGTATCAATGGAAAAAAAATGGTGTAAATGTTGGCACAAACAGTCCTACATATTCCGACAATGCTCTTGCCACCGGAAATCTGATTAGCTGCGTAATGACAACTACCGATCCTTGCATTACCGGTAGTCCTGTTACGTCGAATACAATTACCATGACCGTAAATCCCAATGTAACTGTAAGTGTAAGTATTTCAGCCAGCCCTTCGGGAGCAATATGTGCAGGCACCAATGTTACATTTACTGCCACTCCCGCTAATCCGGGAACTACACCTAATTATCAATGGAAAAAGAACGGTGTAAATGTTGGATCAAGCAGTACAACATTTTCCAGCAACAGTCTTGTTAATGGTGACCAGATAACTTGCACATTAACAAATACCGCTAACTGTGCAACCGGAAGTCCTGCTACTTCAAATACTATTACTGTAACGGTAAATACAAGTGTTACGGCTAGTGTAAGTATTGCTGCAAATCCTACAGGAACTGTTTGCTCCGGCGACAATGTTATATTTACGGCAACTCCTGTAAATCCCGGAACAACTCCTGTATATCAATGGAAGAAAAACGGAACCAATGTCGGAACAAACAGTCCAACCTATTCCGACAATAGTCTTGTTAATGGAAACACGATCACATGTGTAATGACAACAAGTGATCCGTGCATAACGGGAAGTCCTGCAACATCCAATACAATTACGATGACAGTAGTAAGTGGTCCTTTAACCCCGGGCGTTAGTATTTCTGCAAGTCCGGGTAATACTATATGTGCAGGAGACACGGTAACTTTTACTGCCGTACCAACCTACGGTGGTTTAACACCTCTTTATCAATGGAAGAAAGATGGTGTGAATGCCGGAACAAATAGTCCAACGTACATTGTCAGCGGACTTACAAGTGGAAATATCATAACCTGTCAGATGACTTCGAGTTCTTCGTGTGCAATTCCTTCTTCGACTACATCTTCAGGAATTACCATGACTGTAAGTCCTGCTGTTGGAATTCCGGGATCCATTACAGGATCTGCAAGCGTTTGCCAGGGACAAACCGGTATTACATATTCAGTAACTTCAATATCGAATGCAACAGGCTATGTATGGACACTTCCATCTGGCGCAACTATTACTGCAGGCTCCAATACGAATTCAATAACAGTTACTTTTTCTGCAGTGGCTTTATCCGGAAATATAACGGTGCGTGGAACGAGTGGTTCTTGTAATGGACCCATCTCATCACCTCTGGCCGTTGTTGTTAATCCCGGCGTTGGAAATGCAGGTACGATATCGGGAACAGCAAGCGTTTGTCAGGGGCAGACAGGAATTGTTTATTCAGTGCCGGCAATTAGTAATGCAACCGGCTATACATGGTCACTTCCTTCGGGTGCATCTATTACTGCAGGTTCAGGAACAAATTCAATAACAGTAACTTTTTCCGGAGCAGCTACTTCAGGAAATATAACGGTTCAGGGTACAAGTTCATTATGTAATGGACAAGTCTCAGCACCGCTGGCAATAACAGTTGGTTCTGCTGTTGGAACTGCCGGAACAATTACAGGACCGGCAAGTGTTTGCCAGGGTCAGACAGGTGTAGTTTATTCAGTACCCGCTATTACCAATGCAACAGGTTATACATGGACGCTTCCTACAGGAGCTTCAATAACTTCCGGCAGCAATACAAATTCTATTACTGTTAGCTTTTCATTATCTGCTGCTTCAGGAAATGTAACTGTTCAGGGAACTAATGGAGGATGTACAGGATCAGTATCTGCGCCTTTAAATATTAATGTCAATTTAGGTGTTGGTAATCCGGGAACGATTACCGGCGCGGCCAATGTTTGTGAGGGACAAACAGGAGTAACTTATACCGTTCCTGCTATTAGCAATGCAACAGGTTATACATGGACTATCCCTGCAGGTGCAACTATTACAGCAGGAACGAATACGGCAAGTATTACGGTAGATTTTGGAACTACTTCCGGTACAATTACTGTACAAGGAACAAATGCTTCTTGCAACGGACAAACTTCAACACCACTGGCAGTTACCGTAAATCCTCCTGTTGGAAATGCAGGAACGATTAACGGACCGGCAAGTGTTTGTCAGGGAGAAACTGGAGTAATTTATTCTGTTAGTTCTATTACCAATGCTACCGGCTATAGCTGGACACTTCCTGCCGGAGCTACAATAACATCAGGAGCAAATACCGATTCGATCACGGTAGATTTTTCGGGAACAGCATCTTCAGGAAATGTAACAGTACAGGGAACGAATGCCGGTTGCACTGGTCAAGTTTCATTGCCGCTAGCAGTAACAGTAAATTTAGGTGTTGGAATTCCGGGAAATATTACCGGACCAATAAATGTTTGTCAGGGTCAGACCGGAGTTGCTTATTCAGTTCCTGCAATTACCAATGCAACAGGATATACGTGGACACTTCCTACAGGCGCAACTATAGCAACCGGTATAAATACAGAAAATATTACTGTAGATTTTGGAAATACTTCAGGAACAATTACCGTTCAGGGAACAAACGCTCTTTGTAACGGACAAACTTCAGCACCTTTAGGCGTTACAGTTAATTTACCTATTGGTATTCCCGGAACTATTTTCGGCACCGATACTGTTTGCGAAGGACAGGGGGGAGTAATTTATTCTGTAGCTTCCATTACCAATGCAACAAGTTACATATGGACGGTTCCGACCGGAGCATCTATTACATCGGGGGCTAATACAAATTCAATTACTGTGACATTTGCAACAGGAGCGACTTCGGGAAATGTAACGGTGCAGGGGGCGAATCCGGGTTGTACCGGAGCGGTGTCATCTCCATTTGCTGTTTTTGTAAGACCATCCGTAGTAAACACAGTTAGCATATCCTCCAACCTTGGGGATACCATGTGCCCTGGCAGTGTGACATTTACTGCTATACCCGGTAATGGATTAACCTATCAATGGAAAGTAAATGGAACAAATGCCGGAAGCAACAGTGCAACATTTACGACTACACTTTTAACAGGAACACAAATCGTTACCTGTGACATGACTTCTGCTGCTAATTGTCCAAGTCCTTTAATAGCTATGGATACCATTAGTATGACGGTAACACCACCTCTGCCTTTACCTCAGGCAACAAGTTATAGCATTGATTCCATTTGCAGCGGTACTCATGGAGTTAGTTTTGGCGTGCTAAATCCTGATCCTTCTTATACATACCAATGGACGACCAATCCTCCAACAACTGAAATTTATAATGACACCAATATTTTTTGTCTTATAGATTTTCCTGCAGTAGGAAATACAACCTATGATATTATTGTTAGTTCCAGTTTATTAAATTGTACTACTGTTGATACACTTCAGATTGCCGTGAAACCTACTCCGGCTCCGGATTCGACCTTTATTTATCTGTTTACTCCTGTTAATATATTAATATGCATGAACAATGCATTTAATACCTATCAATGGGGTTATGATGATGCAATCAATAATTATTATCCCGACACAATCTCAGGAGCAGTTTATCAAAATCTAAATGTCGGTTCTGCTTTTGACACAACCAATAATTTTTATTGGGTAATTACTCATGCCGGAGATTGCTTTACAAAATCATATTATAACAGACCGCGCGGCCAGGGTCCTAAAATTACAAAAGACATTAGCGACGACCTTGAAGTGGAAATATCTCCCAATCCTGTTTTAAAGGATTTTACAACTAAACTGAATGGTCTTTACAATGGAAAAATTAACGTTTCGGTTTTTGATATAATGGGACGAAAAATAATTGAAAAGGAATTCTGGAAAGAAAGTATTGTTGCTTATCAGACGTTTGAAATGGAAAACCGCCGTGCAGGAATTTATTTTGTAAGGGTGACATATAACCAGACAGAAGCCCTGGTATTCAAAATTGTTGTCGGACGTTAAAATTACTTTAAAGAATAAATTTATTAAGACTGAGTATAATTATGAAAAAAGATTTCTTTTGTTTAGTTGTTCTTATGGTTGCAATGATGCCCGGAGTTTCTGCTCAGCAAGATTCAGAAGCAGAAACTAAAAGGTTGTTTTCTGCACGCATTGATAGTTTTCTTAATGTATTTATGCAGGCTTCGGAATTAAGGAAGCAGGGAACTGAAATTTATTCTGATGAAGTGGCTCAAACATACAGCAGCTTTTTTTTACCGGATGCTAAAGTGTATTATGAAATGGCGCCTGCCTTGTTAGACGGAGATCGCGACTATCCATTCTTCCTTAAGTTTTCTTCTCTGAAAAATTATATTTCAAAAATAAAGGACAATTATCCTGCAGGTTTAAATCAAAATCTTATTCAATACGCTGTTGATTTTTCAAAGCTTAATTCAGGCAGCTTTAATTTAATTTTACAAAAAACGGTATTGGGAACGAGCAAAGACGGATATGAGTTTAGAAACAACGATACTATAAATGTTGAAATTAAAGCAGAGAACAACTTATCGGAATTCAAAATTATTAGAATATTGAATCTTGGATCAGAATTTTCAATTCTAAACGACAGAGATAATGATTTAATTATTGATGCCAACGATAAATGCCCGGATGAAGCAGGAACTCTTTCCGATCAGGGCTGTCCTCCGTCAGCCGAAAATCGTTCTGCTTCCTATGTGGGTTTGCTATTTAATTATGGGATTTCAGAAAATACTACAATTGACGGGCCCGTTAAATCAGGTTTGGGATATAGCAATATTATTGACCGGACTTTTAAAATGAGTCCCGTAACTGCTGACGATGATCAATCCAATCGATACGGTGCGACCATTCAATACGACAGATTTTTCGGAAGAAAAAGAATTTTCGGCCTCGGTATTGGAGTTTCCTATCAGTATTTTTCAACGGAATTGAACATGCAGGACTTTTTTGTTGAGTATCATGACATAGATAAATTTGGGAATGATTACCGCAGGGTAGTTAAAGCGAAGGCTGTTGTTAAGGAGAAAATTAAAATGAACAGCCTGATGATACCCCTTACGTTTAAGTTCAAGAAAAAACTATTTTCCAAAGGAGGCGTTTTTGTAGATGCCGGTGCAGCTTTTTCTCTTTTTCTATCGGGCAGCGGAAAGTCGAACACGGCCTTTAACTATGAAGCGATTTATAAACTGGATAATAGTGTAGCACCTCCCAAGTTTATTTACGATACCAGCGTTACTCCGGGAATTTCCGATTGGCTTATTCAGGAGGATTATGTAAACAGTCTCAATGGAAATGATGCAGCCGCAACCGCATCCTATTTTGTTGAACAAAGAAGTAATGGATTTGATGTAGCAATTAATAAAAACGTTGTTAAATCTTCTACTTTTAAACTAAACCCTGCCGTTGTTTTGCTTTTTGGCGGAGGTGTTTATTTTAATATCCTAAAAAATGCTGAATTAGACCTTGGCGTTATTTACATGAATGAAAGTAAAAGTAAAGACAACAGCAGTGGTTATAAATTAACTGACAAGTCGGATGAATATTCCAGTATCGTAAATGGATCAACCAAACTAACCGGTCAATCAATAGGGGTTGTGCTGGGCATAAAATTTTCTTTAAAATAAATTAATTAGGAATTTGTTTTGGGAATTTTTACAAAAATATATCGTGATTAAATTTTTGTAAAATGCAATTCTTCATTATGGGTTGCATTATCATCCTTCAATACAATATCTGTAATTGTTTTTGATATAACAGTCCAACCGTGACTTAAATCTTTCAATGGGCTTGTATTGCTTAGCGTAATTTTAAATTCATTCTTGCTATCGTCCATGCTCCATGTACCGTTTGTAGTGCCGCCGGCATTTGTTGCTGTCATAGAACCGTTGCCGGAAAAGATAAAGCTATAGCCACTGAAACTACTTGTGTGATCATCAGGGCCGTCGTGAAAGTAACTTACCCTCCAGGAACCTACCGTTATAATGTTTGAAACATTTGTACTATTGGTATTTGCAGGGGAGGAATTGTCATCTTTTTTGCAGGAAGAAATCATTCCGGTAAAGAGGATCAAAAATGCAATTAAGTTAATTTTAGTTTTCATGATTGATAATTTTGGCGGTTAGTTTATTTTTAGATTTTATAATTTAATTCTTAAAGCAATTAGTAAATTATAAAACTAAAATTACATCCATATGGATGGTTTACCAAAAATATCATGCCGAATGGGAGAATAAGGCAGGTAAGCAAGGTCCAAGGTAAGCCAAACAAGCTTTAATCCAAAAGAAAATTTACTTTTATTGTTCAACCCGGAATGCAGGAATGCTTTAAAATTTCCGGTTCGATAATGAAATTATTAATTCTCCTGAATCTTTAAAGAAGCCTTCTGCAATAAAGCAGGAATTCAACAGAAATCAATTCTTAATTAATTTCTGAATAACCTTTTCATCATTATAAAATAATGCAACGAAATAAACTCCGTCTTTCAAGTCGTAATTATTATAGAAATCGTATGTGTTTATTCCATCGTTTGCTTGAATATTTTCCTTTACAATAATTTGTCCTGATGAATTTATGAGCACAAAAAGTACCGGAGCAGACTTTGTTAAACTGAAATTAATTTTGAAATTATCGGAAAAAACACTTGGATATACAGACTCCAATTTCAGCCCGGCGCCTTCTGTTATATTCTTTTTGATACGCACACTTTTTATATCAGAATAGGTGAATTTACCGTCAAAATCTGTTTGCTTCAAGCGGTAATAGTTAATATCATCTTCCGGATTATCATCAGTGAATGAATAAGAAATATCAATAGTGCTGTTTTTACTTCCCTGTACTTTTCCGATTACGGTGAAGTTAATTCCATCCACACTTCTTTCAAGTGAAAAATATTCATTATTTGTTTCTGAAGCGGTTACCCAGTTAAGTTCTACATCATTCTTCACATGCTTACAGGAGAATGATTTTAATTTAATTGGTAAAGTATTCATTAGAGTAACCGGGCGGGAGATAGATTTTTGCTGGGCGCAATTATCAGTTACTGAACATGTAATGATTCCGGATAAATTGGAAGCTGATGGAGAAAATTTAATTTTGGTCGAGCTCTTCGATGATTGAATAAAGGTCGCACCGAAATTACTTGACCATTGATACGTATAGGGTTCAGCCCCGCCTTTTAACGAGATGGAGACTTCCTTTTCTTCTCCGGGATACGCTGTAGCCGGAGTAATTACATTATCAACGGTCAACAATTTTTTATACCCTGCCAGCAAAGTAAAATTAAAGAAAGCCCTTTGTGCAGCAACTTGTTCAGCGATAGTTCCATTGCCTGATATATCATGCCCTCCTTCGTACATTACATATCCATTTGTAGTATCTCCATAAGCAGGACCATAAGCCATAAGGACTCCTTCATTTGGCGAAGCGCCTGTAGCAGTTGTTACCAGTCGCTTGGTTGTACTTCTCCACGCGCCGGTTGACATAGGCTGATACCATTTTTCAGAACCACCATCGCATGCTCCATTCATTGTTCCCATAAATTGCATTACCGGGTCAGTTGGGTAAAGATGTGTAAAGGGTGCCGTAGAGTTTCCGGCATGAGTTTCTGTGGCACTTCCACACTTTCCACCACTATAACACTTCAAGGAATTTGTTGACAGGAAATTCAGTTTCTGAAAGGGCGATGAAGGATTCGCTACCCCTTCGGTAACACTTACTGCATGACACTGCATCCAGATAAATGATTTGGAAACGGTTACTAAATTGTATAAATAACTATGGGTTGTCCAGTTAGGATCACCGTGTGGGTTGATCCATAAATCATGACAATTGGTAAGGATGGAGGGTGTGCCAATGGTGTAGGCTGTGCTTGGAATAAGCGCATTATTGAAATAGTTGGTAATAATAGCATCCTTGCCGGAAACATCATCAATTATGATGCTTGGGTATTTAATCAACGTCGCATAAACGGGAACATTAATTGCAGAAGTTGTATAGACGCCAACTACTCCCTGTGAAACCCAGTAGGTAATTCTGCCTGTAACAGTGCCGTTAATATATTCCGCAGGAATAATAAACGTCCCGCCTTTGTATGCTGTGCCCGCATAAGTAAAGTCAGTTCCATCCTTTGTTTTAGATGGTTCAATAATCCATTTTACAGGCACTTGATAATTTATCATCAGGTCGTAAATCATACCGTATGGTCTTAACCCATTGTTATATGTTTGCGGTGTAACTCCCATATTTATAATAAAGGAATTTGAAGAGATAACTTCTGTATCTGCTTTCGCAGTCTTTGGGGTTCCTGCATTGAAATATAAGAATGAAATAAGGATTGCCACAACAGAGAATATAGGAATTGCATATCTGAGTCTAAGTGTTACCCTCAGCCGGCCCATCATTGTTATCTTCGATCTTTTCTGTTTCATTTTTAACTTTTTTATACTTGTAAGTTGTTTTGTAATTAAAGCAGTTTAAAGGAGATATTTAATTTTTAATTATCTTTTGAATTACCTTCTGATCATCGTACATCAATGCCACAATATAAATTCCATTTTTAAGGTCGATATTGTTAATGTAGTCGTAAGTATTCAAACCATCCACTGCCTGTATTTTATCCTGCGCAACTACTTGTCCGTTTACATTCATTAATACAACATCTACAACTGCTGATTTCTTCATGGTGAAATTGATCTTAAAATTATCGTAGAATGGATTTGGATAAATTGATTCAATCTTCATATCAGAAACTTCAATAGCACTTTTCTTTACACGAATTGTCTTTACATCAGAATAGGAAAAATGCCCATCGTAATCTGTCTGCTTTAAACGATAGTAATTATATCCTTTAACCGGACTATCATCATTACCTTTATAGTATAATGTATTGGTGCTGTTTCCGGCTCCTCGTTCACGAAATATTTCAGTATATTTTTTTCCGTCGTTTGATCTTTCTATAGTAAAGTAGTCGTTATTAATCTCTGCTGCTGTTACCCAGTTGAGGTTAACGGTTCCGTCTTCAAGTTTTGCATCAAAAGACATTAATTTTATAGGTAATGTGCTTCCTCCTGTTCCTTGTCCGAAGTGTGAAAAAGTTGTATACCCCATAGTATATGTTGTTACCTCATTATCGGTAATAACCTGCTTAGTTGCATCCGTCGTTCCTAATACATCCCAGTTATTACCACTACCCGGTCGTTTTAATGTTGTATAATCATTAGCATTTCTTGAGGTTGCATCCGATTTATTACTGAAATTAGATCCTGTTATTGCTACACCATACGTTCCTGATGTCATTGTACTATTGGGTTCTAATTTCCAATATCCCATGTTAAGCATTTTGTTAAAGTATTTTCCGCTTTTTAATATTCCATTGGCTAATCCTCCCGGAGCAGGATCTCCCGGAACAAAGGAACTCAGCAAACTGGTAAACCCTGAAGTTGAAGATAGCATTACTGACATTTTTTGATAACCGAATGTTGAACCTACAGGAAAATCATAATTTCCGGATCCATTAACAGTGCGGCGCAAATTTCCTATTACATAACTATTGCTTGAATGGCCTGATATAGCCGAAGTCCCGGTATTAGACACACCAAGTTCAAAATCATTTGTTATAATTTTACCTAAAGTAAGGTAAAGCATACTGCTTGCAGTAACACTCGATGAAAGAGAAAGGTTAGCAGAATTATTAATGGTAAGGTAACGAACCGTAGAAGGTAAACCAACGCCTGAAACTTGTGCAACAGTTCCATTATAGGTATAATCAGCTCCTGTACTATAGCTTCTGGTACCGGTAACCTGTACATTACCGGATGCGCTGGTTTGTGTAATACCATTAGCTGACCCCATGTTCAATCCACCACCCGATGATAATGTAAATGTACCGGTGCCGCTAAACACGCTTACTCCTGCGTCTACTACGGAACCACTATTAATGGTATAATTAATTAAATTGCTAATAGTTCCTGATGTTTTTGAAAAATATTGTGTGCCGGCCTTTTTGAAATATATTTCTCCTCTAGCAGTACCAGTGCCTGTTTCTGTAATAGTGCCTCCACTTTGTGATAAATTTCCAAAGAGGTTTAAAGTTGTAATTCCTTTTGTAGTAGAACTGCTGGCGTATTGGCTAAAGTCAAATGTTCCTGATGAAATAGTGAAATTACCCGTTACATTAATTACAGGGCTGCCCTCAGCATTATCTTTATTAAGATCATTACCTCCAAATATTCCTCCTGATTGAACAAAATTACCGCCAATGTTTATTACACAAGCTAATGATTTTGAAGTAGCATATAATTCGCCTCCCGATACAATAAAATTTCCGCCTACATTCATCGTATAATTCTCTGCATCCCCAAACCTAATATAGCCGGTCCCGGATGAAATAAAAGAAAAGTCGCCTGCTATACTTGTCAAATCGCCGCTTAGTTTTTTTATGGCCGTTTGATTCGGACAATTCCAGGTGAAATTGTAAAATGACTGATCAAGTTTGGCTGGCAGAGTTGTTGTCATTCCCGTTACTTCGCAAGTTGAACCGGTATTCCACGTTGCCTGTGGAATGGTTCCGCCATTAACATCATGCTGAAATATTCCACCGGAATTGACAGTCCAGATATTTGTTGATGATGTGCAGGTGGCATCCTGAATTTTATAGCGTCCTCCATTATTAATGTTAATGGTTGCACCCGCAGCAACTGTATTTGCTCCACCCGATTGAAGCGTAACATTTCCGGCAATTATAGCTGAAGAATTTGCTTTGTGATCTAAAGTTCCGGTAATTGTAACAGTACCATTTGTAGTGAAGTCAGTACCACTGCCATCTTGTATTGTGAGCTTTTGCCCGGATTGTATCACCAGTGTTCCTCCTGCGTCAACTACTAATTGATCTGCATCAACACTTAAAGTTACGGTTACCGTATGTCCCGATTGAATATTAATGGCTCCGGAAGTTTCGTTAGGAGTTGATCCGGCCGTTATCCATGATGATCCGTTAAAAGTTTGCCATGTACTCGTACTATTCCAGTTTCCGGAAGCAACAGATCGGTAATCTCCCGAAACAGCGCCTAATGCATCCTGTGAGTTAAAATTAAAAGTGATAATCAATCCGGTTACAATGAGAACCATGGCGGCTGCAGTCAAAGCAATAATTCGCCTGTGTGTGACTTTAGCTTGAATCTTAGGGGCTAATCGACTTCTTTTCTTAGACATTTGTAAGGTTGTTTTATTGAGAATGTGTATTTATTTGAATTCACCTCAATTGTGGTCTAATTGTTTACTTCTTTTGGAGTGTACTGTTGTATTTTTTTTACACTAATAGCACAACAGTAAGATTTATTAAGTTTTTAATAGTTTCCTTTCCCTTGAGGCAATTAAAAAGAGCGGAAGGGTGAATTATTTGTATTAAAATGAACTTAAATGCATTTTTTAAAAAAAATTTATTGTAAGAAAAATTTGAATTTCATCGAAATTTATTAAAAACGGCAAAAAATACTGCTAATCCAATGATGAGAATCAAAAACAATTTAAATTGGTATGTGCTAAAAAAAACATTTTAGGTTGATTATTTCATTAATGCTTATCTTATTTTTTCGTTTTACTTACAGCTATTAATTACCACGAATGCACGAATGAAGGTATTTCTCATTCGTGCATTCGTGCCAATTGACTAACATATTAACCTAAACGACTGTTTAGACTTTCCTCTTATAAACCAATACATACTCTTTTCCTTCAGGTTGGCGATTCGCATCTGCATCCCAATAGTAATTTGAACTTGTATTGGAAACAATATCGACCAAACCAACAACCTGGTAATTAGTGGTAGTATATTTTTGGGACCATTCAAAAATGTCTTTAGGAGAATTTGTGCGACCCAGCCATGAAAAACGGATATTACAATAGACAATATATAAAGGTTTTTCCTTTTCAATTTCACTAATCATTTCATGTTGCATTTGTTTATTGTAGTCGTGTATCTCCATCATATTATACGTATAAAGATAGCCGGTAGCAGATTTCCTGTTAGCATAAAACATGATTTGCGGTTCAGAGCCAAGGACAGCTATTTTATCTGTAGGAGCAGAGTTTTGATTAATGTATTTGGCAATCTGCAAAGATTCAGTAAATGGATTGCCCCCATAAATCATCCGGCAAAGAGGTTCGGGTTTTTTCTTAAAATAGTAGAAAGAATTTTGATTTAAAGCAGCTATAATTATCAATGCAAATACTAAGATGGAAACATTTTGCATACTTTTTACTTTTGATTTTAAAGAAAAGTAATAAAAGATAGAATCGATGCTTATAGCAGAGAATAGAGCTGCGGCGGGAATAAGGGAAATAAAATAATGCTGTCTGAAATAAAACCCAGGACATGTAGTAAGAAAAGCGAAAACAATAAACAAAAAAGCAAATATTTTTTCCTGTACTTTAAATCTGGAAAGCCACACGGTTATAATTCCTAAAAAGAAAAATATCCAAAAGAATTTATATTCACCCCAAATAGGGTCGAACGTCATTTTCAGATTTTCATATCCGGTCGACATAGTCACCTGGGAAATATATTTACTTGCATATTGATACGTCCAGAACCAGAATTTATCAAAAGCTCCATTAGCGACCATGAGTAAGACTACAAGTAAATAGGGTATGCAGACAAAAACAGAATAAGATAAAATATTCAAAATTGCTTTTGATATTTTTAGCGGTTTCTCAGATAATTCATATATGAGAATCATTATTCCACCAAACAAAATAAAGAAAACAGCTTGTTGTTTCATTAAAAAAGCCATCCCAAACATTAAACCTGTCAACCCTGACAATAACCATTTTTTATTGTCTGAATATTTCGCAAAAAAGAACAGGGCCAATGAAACAAAAAATGCGACAAAATGTGTGGCGTGAGCAGCAAATCCAAGAAAATTATAGCTCACTGACATAAATCCAAACATTGATGCGGTGAGCAATGCAATTAAAGGGCTGAATAATTTTTTAATTGAAAGGAAAAGCAATGCCACGGTAAAGAGATTAAATACCCATAACCCTATATGAATTCCCTGAAAAGTTTTTCCAAAAATAAGTTCAATAAAAGCATACATGAAATAAGTTCCCGGAAGTTTCATGTTATAAGCTTCTTTATAAGGAAGAAAACCGTCCAAAATAATTTTTCCCATGTATGCATATTCACCTTCATCTCTTTCCAAAGGCATAGGGGAAAGGCGTAAACGGATATAGCTGAAAACTAAGACAGCAATTCCAAGAAGGACCCAGAATAATTTATCGGATAAAGCAGAAGATATGGAGGAATTACCCTTTTTTAAAGCCGCATCCTTATTTTGTTTAACATGTACCGGTGGTTTGCCTTTTTTCGACATATGGAGCAAGGTATATTTTGAGTATAGTAATTTCTATAACAAGGAATGTAATTTATATCTTCGATAAAAATATGTAAAATATTTATTAATCAAACAATTTTAAGGAAATGATTATTTTACTAATTTCGAAATCTCAAAGCAAAGCTGAATGGGTCAAATAAGCGAATTGTCAGTCATTATTCCTGCGTACAATGAAGCGGAAAATTTACCAATCATTTTGCCTAACCTTATTAAATTTTGTGAACAGTACAATTGGAAAATAATCATTGTAAACGATGGCTCAAAGGACAACTCAAGAGATGTCCTAAAACCATTTCAAAACTCAGATCACTTTTCAGTCATCCATCATAAACTTAATAAAGGGTATGGAGCTGCCATAAAAAGCGGTATTCAGTCATGCGATACGGAATATGCCATAACCATTGATGCCGATGGTCAACACAGAAACGAAGACATAGAGAAGTTGTTTATTGCTATGAAAGCGAACGATGCTGATATGATTGTGGGTTCCAGGAAAGGAACAAAATCAGCTACTTTTATGAGGGGAATTGGGAAATCGATCATACGTTTTACTGCCAAACTCATGATAACAGTACCCATTCATGATATAAATTCCGGAATGAAAATTTATAGAACGGAATTAGCGAAACAATACCTTCATCTCACTCCTAATTCCATGCCGTTCAGTGATATTATCACACTTATTTTTATAAGTAACCGTCACCTCGTATTGGAAGAACCTATTTTAGTAAAAGACCGCCTGAAAGGAGAAAGCACAATCGGTATGCAGACTGCATTTGAGACATTAATGGAAATCATAAACATTATTTTCTTATTTAACCCGATGAAAATATTTTTACCTGTTTCTCTTATAACAATTGTTATTACTTTACTATGGGGAATTCCTTTAATACTGGAAGGCCGTGGAATAAGCGTTGGAACGGTTCTTGGACTCATCTCGGCAATGATATTCTTTTTTCTGGGCCTTATAGCTGAACAACTAACCTTGATCCGGAAAAATCAAAAGCAAAAACCGGATGTTATTAAGAAAGAATGATTTTTTGCAAAGGTGATTAATTAAAACAGCTGCAATGGATGCCATTGACCATACCTTCGTTATTCCTGCATATAAGGATTCAAAATATCTTGAAGACTGCGTACGCTCATTAAAGCAGCAGACCCTTGCGGGCTCAATTGTTATTACTACTTCAACACCTTCGGATTTTATTGTAGAAATTGCGAGAAAATATAATATCGCTATAATCACCAATGATAAGGGCGGTAGTATTGCAGCAGACTGGAACTTTGCCTTATCTGCTGCAAAAACTAAACTGGTGACTCTTGTGCATCAGGACGATTTCTATAATACCGATTTTCTTGAAACAATAATAAATCAATGGAATCAAGAAAAAAAAATATTAATATCCTTTACTGACTATGAAGAAATAGTAAACGGAGTCGTACGAAAGGGCTCATTAAATTTGAAAGTAAAGAAAATGCTATTGTTTCCTTTTGTATTAAAGTCTAAGATACATTCTAAATTTATTAAAATACTTCCTTTGCTTTTTGGAAATCCAATTTGTTGCCCAACCGTCACGTATAATAAAGTTGAATTAACTGACTTTATATTTTCATCTGACTACGAAAACAACCTTGACTGGAATGCCTGGATTGAATTATCCCGCCGGGAAGGAGCATTTCTTTTCATAAACCGTAAGTTGATGAAACACCGCATTCATCGCGACTCGGAGACGTCCTCGCAGTTAAAAACCAATAATAGAGCACTTGAAGAACAGAAAATGTTTGAAATTATTTGGGGAAAAAGAGTTGGTAAGTTTATAGCACGTTTATATATGCGGAGTCATAAAGATAATATAGTGTAAATTTATTTTTTATCCGTCATGACTTTTCTCCGACACAAATAAATTCGTTGTACTTAAAGATCCGCCCGATTATTCTCGGAAACGGGAATGAATATAATTTTAATACTTTACAACCGATTCCTTTAATTATTCGACTGTCTGTTTCAAAATCCACAAACTGCACATGTGTTTGGTCGGAACCATATCCTAATTCTTGTGGAGTAATAATAATGATTTTGCCATTAGGTTTAAGTAAAGGAAGATAGGTTTTTAAAAGATCGACTGCTTCTCCTTCTTTCATATGCTCGGCAACATGAGATAATAAAATTGAATCAAACGTATTTGGAGAAAAGAATTTTGACTTGTGAAATTCTTCTGTAACAAAAACTTGTAGTCCCCGTTGCTTAGCGATTTCGACAGAAGTTAAATTATGATCAATGCCAATTCCATTTCCTTTTAAATGTGTTAAATTTCTTCCTATTCCACAGCCAATATCAAGAATAAATCCTGGTTTTAGTCTGTTCAAATTCCACCGATAAGGTCTTTGAACATCTAAAAGTCGTTTCCACCAAACTGTCGTTTTTTGCAAAAGTCGATCCGTGTATTTTTTATCCTGAGTTGAAAATTGTGATTGAGGGGTATTATCTTGTAAGGGAGAATTCATAGTTATTTTTTAGTTAGTTGTACCTGTCCATGTATAATTTGAATAAAGCAAATATACACCAATTGAGAAATTATACCATACCCATTTCATTTTACAAAATGAGAATGTTAAAATCTGTAAGGATCTTCACGGAATTATTTCTAAAAATCTAAATAGAAAGAGGAAATTTTCGAACGGGAGATAAAGCTTTTTAATTATTTTATCACCCTGCCTTTTTTTGCATGCGAATTACGATAGACATAGTACAATAACTTTATTATCAAAGTAGAAGGAAGTAGTAAACAAATTCTTTCAGCAAATAAGTAGATGTAATCACCTAAATTAAATTTCAATGCTTTAGCATATTTCATCTTGCAATTGGTGTCGTTAATTAAATAGATCTTTACTTTGCTGATTTTTTCTGCCTTTGTCTGATAATAGTCATAATAGGGTTCTTGAAGATTATGAAAAATTACTCCTTTGAGGTACCAGATTACCCACAATTCATATTCCCAGATATTTTCAATATAAAATCCATATTTATAAAAAGTTTCTTTCCTGATTAAGACAGATGGATGGCCTATAGGGTTATGTCTTTTTATCTCATCGCCAACCACAGGTTTGTATTGAATCAAAAAGGAGAGATTGTTTTCAACATCTACATAACGTTGAGCTGTCCCCAGTACGTCAACATCGGCATGCTCTTGCATATAATCGTACTGTTTCTGAAGTCTTTCGGGAGTTGACACATCTTCCGTATCTTGCCGGGCAATATATTTTCCGGCTGCCATTTTAATTCCTTCATTTAAGGAGGCAGATTGCTTAATATTTTTTTTATGAACTTCGTACTTTATACGTGAATCTGCAGAAGCGTACTTTTTTATCAATTCAATTGCTTCTGTATTGTTGGGATTATCAATAATAATTATAAGTTCAAAATCTTTAAATGTTTGATTTAAAATAGAATCAACAGAACGTTTTATGCCCAATTCGTTTTCTTCATAAACAGACATTACAACAGAAATAGCAGTCAATAGATAGATTTTTATTACTACAATTATAAGAAATTTTTATTATAGGCCGTAATGAATAATCGGAGATGTTTAAGGATTGTAAAAGAAATACGGTAAAAGAGTTAGTTTAAGGATCAGAAAACAGTTCATTCTAAGGAAAATCCTTTTAGAAAATTGTTGTATAATTGCAATTTCCTGTATCTAAAATAAAGAAATGAGTAAAGACCTTTACAATAAAGAATTCTATAATAAAACATCGGCACAAACTTCAGCTAGGGAGATTATACCTATTATCATTGAATTTATTAATCCGACAAGTGTTGTAGATGTTGGTTGTGGAGCCGGTGAGTTTTTAATGGAATTTTCTGAAAGAGGGGTTTTAGATATATTAGGAATAGACGGTACTTGGGCGAATAAAGAAACTTTAAAAATACCCAAGGAAAATTTCTTAGCGTTTGATCTCCAACAGGAAATAAAATTAAATAGAAAATTTGATTTGGCAATTTCAACAGAAGTAGCTGAGCACTTGCCTGAGTCAACAGCAGATATATTTATTAAATCGTTAACAAGCCTTGCAGATACTGTTGCTTTTTCCGCCGCAATACCTCTCCAGGGAGGGGTTCATCATGTAAATGAACAATGGCCACAATATTGGGCTGATAAATTTAAAGAATATGGCTTTGTTGCAATGGATTTAATTCGTCCAAGAATCTGGAATATTGAAAGTGTTCAATTATGGTATAAACAAAACCTGATAATTTATATTAAAGAAGAAAATAAGTTGGCAAGTTCTGTTTTATCCGGAATGCAAAGAAAATCTAATGAAGTACTACCTTTGGTTCACCCGGAATTATTTAATTTTTATGCTCGATTTTATAGAAAAATGATGGCTTTTATTCCTCCTCCAATAAAATGGATTTTAAAGAAGTTTATTAAAAATATTTAACAGATTATAGTAAAAAAGGAAGCCAAAATTCAAGTGTAGTTTGCCATATCCTATAGATGAGTTAAATAGATTTAACCCTTTTAGTTTAATTTAGCTAAGAAATAATCGGCTCTAAGCTGGAGTAATCCTAAAAAGATCATAGCTATTCCCATCCATTTCAAAATACCCACAGCCCCAAGATAGGCCTTACCATATAAAAGGTGAATCATTAATTGAGGAAAAAAGAAAAAGAATAACGCTATACCCGAGGTCATCAGGAAAACCAGTAAAGCAGCCTTTAGAAAAAACTTTCTCTTAATGATATTATCCTTTTCTTTTGATATTTCCGGGAACATTACATAAGAAATGGCTGTTGTGATAAATAGAGATATTCGTGCCAGGTTAAGTGCTGCAGTCCAGTTACCCGTAAACTCACTTGTGTAAAAATGTTTAATGAAGAGTGAAGGAAGATTCAGTAACGATTGTATTCCAATATTGACAATGAGTACTTGTAAGATAAACCTGTAAATAGGTTTATGTTCTATTTTTTCGAAGTTATTTTTTACTTTCCATGTTTCTTTGATATACGGGAACACCATGAGAAAAGCAATTAAATATGCCATACCGTATGCCAGTATAGCACCATTCACACCATATCCTAAATAAATAAAAACAAAAAGAAGTACCACTCTAGAAAATGATTCAAAGATTAAATTAAAGGCTAAAAATTTAAACTTCTTCATTCCGGGTAAAATACCATTGTTAATGGGTAGAAGCAGTGCAAAAACCAAAGTAATACCCACTAAAATTACCGGAACAATGGAATCTATTTTCAGAAACTCAGCAATAAATCTTGAGAAAATAATGATAATAAAAAATATTATCATTGAAAATGCAAGGACATCGTTTTGTATTCTCTTCCTCAAAATAGCAATTTTACCCAATTCATTATTTGCATTAAACCTGGCTGTATATTTTGTTACTGCAAAACCTAAAGCTCCTCCCGGTAAAGCAACCAGAAGAAACAATGCCATTAAAGCTCCAAAATTACCATACGCTACCGGACCGAGCATTCGTCCAGCAATAAAATGAAAAGTATACGCAAGCATATTGGAGAAAACAATTCCGGTAATTAAAATTGTACTGTTTTTTAATAAAGTCATTTAATGTTTTTTAAAAAAAGAATATTAAAAATTCTTTTCAGTACTTCAATTCCCTTAAAAAGGATAATTTTAAAAATGAAAGCTCTTTGAAAATAGAGTGGTAATAAATTTTGTATAATTTGGTAATTAATATTCAAAATTAATTTTGCTTATATATATACATTCCGAATACATCTTTTACCTGTGTCATGCAGCGTGTTTCGATTTCTTTAGGTTTATATGTAAATAGAAAATAGTTTACCCCAAGCTTTTTCAAACGGGGAGAGCAGGGATCCATAAAAATTGAGTAGTTATCATTCACTACGTTATTCTCATTTAATTTGAATTGTATACTATCGTTCATGTCTATCAAATAAAGCATGTTTATGTGCGCATATCGATTGTAAATAAAATTATATTTACCGGCCGGATCAAGAACAGCCATATCTTTTAATAAAGGCACTACTTTAACACCGTTAAAAACATTAATCCCATTCGCCTTAAGAAGATTTGATATATGCTGATCGCCAAAGACGGCCCATCGCGCATTTGGTTCTTTCCGGCTGATGTCTTCTGTTGCTTTCACAACCGGATTTTCCAGCACAGCTGAAAGTCCGGAAGTAAGCGGATGAATTTTTATATTCGAAAAAGTCATTCCCAATAATAGCACGGCGAGAATAGGCTGTGTATATTTTATATGTTTATACCTGATTAACAGATAAACGGCAGATAATAAAAAAGTGATTGTGGATATTTGTTGGGAAGTGAAAAAATCTGCCGTGGAACTATTAATATTGTTGCATACCATCCAAACAAAAATTATTACCGCTGTTGTCAGAACTCCCAGCTCCGCCCAGGAGAACTTGCCTGTTTTGAGCTGCTCTCTATTTCCGATAAAACAAAAAAGTAAAATACAATTACCCACACCTAGAACAGGAAGGGTTCGGTAAACGGGCGACATAGAAAGCAGAGATGCTTTACTTAATAAAGTCGGGAAGCCGATTAATACCCATACCAATAAGAAAATTACATAAGCAGATAATGTGAATAGAAGCCAATTCGGTTTTTTCGACTTAAAATAGTTATACGCTATTGCATAAAATACAATAGGAAAGAACATTATAAATCCACTTGCTTCACAGATGTTAAGCCATTCCTTAGGGAAATGAGTATCGGACATATACATTCCAAAAAATTCCGAAAATAGTTTTCCTCCAATCAAATCTCCCCCACTTGTGAATCTTTTTCCGGGGTAAGCAGTATTCAAGATAATGTCTGAGGTCTCCTTTATGAGGCCATAATAATGGAAAATGAAAAACAACAAAACGAGAAAGCTAGCCGAAAAGATAGAAGTCCTTAACCAGATCTTTTCCCGGATGGTTTTATAATCATTCTTCCATAAAATAAAACCGATGAGTATTGCAAGGTATAGATAAATCAAGGGTATCTGCCACGGAGGATATAAGCTTACAATAAAACTGTAAGCGCAAATAATCATTAAGAGTCCTGAGAAAATTAATACGTTCTTGTTTTTACTGTATAGTAAAAATAAAAATCCTAATACGATACCGTTAAGGTTTATCATATTTGTGCCAAGCCAATAAGACCACCATTGCATCCCTCCGGAAAGAAAGATAAAAAAAGTTCCGAAAATGGAAATCCAGAAATTACTTCGCGTAAGCACCATAAAAAGAATAAATGTGCTGATGATGAAAAAGAAGATACTGAAATTCCAGGAAAAAGCAAAAGCCCTTTCTATATCGAAGACGAAATAAGACCATACGTTAGGTCTGAGTAACATAGAGAAATCCTTTACAGGTAATCCAAACATTACAGGTACATTTCCATCACCAAATGTTTGATTGCTTATCGGAAATCCGGATTGGTATTGACCCATAATGCCCGGTGTACTTAACATCCATTCGTCCTGGCGTATTCCTTTAGGTGTTCCTGCAATGACACTTTTAGGGTGCTTTTCACCAAAATACTGACTCCAAAGAGCAACAGAAGAAGTGTGAATTTTCAAAAGGCTAATTACAAAATAAGTTACAATCATAATTAGCAGGAAAACTTTCACTTTACTGTCAAATACTATTAATGAATTATTTTCAGGAAGGAGATCCGGTAATTTAGCTTTCCCCGGAAGCTGCTGACCACCACTCTTTTTTTTGCTATTATCTTTTTTAGACATTGTTGTTTTTGTTTATTTGTAGCCTATTAAGGTGCTGTAAAATATACACTTCATTCTAAGAAATTATTGTAAAACTATTAAAATTATATTGATTATAACATAATGTTTATTTAACCAAAATATCTTTTAATAAGAGTTGCTTGTGTTTGATATAAAGCAATAAACAATAATAGATAAACAAGAAATGCCAATACCTTTTTGTTCGAGAAATTTATTTTAAATGGTATTAATCCACAGAACGCCAGGAAGAATGGAAAAATGGCTGGAATAAAGTACCTCCCTTGCACACCTTGTGCAACCAATCCCGTGTCTTCTTTGGTTGTCAGATATAATGTTAATATAGTCAATACAAAAACAGAAGAAGAAGTGAAAATAAGAAGTAGTCTTTGAAATAAAGAAAGTCTGAAAGTCTTATCAACTTCAAAAAGGGCAAGAAAAATAATTAAAAAAGTGAAAATAGAATAAACACTTTTTGGTAATACTGTATCGAGGTATCCCAATATTCCAATAGCACTTTTGTAATACATTTCATGAAAGGTCGATACTGTTTGGCTTATAATATCTGCCAACATCAAAGGATTGTTTATAAGCAAATCAGTTTTATTTGACGCGCTGGTCCCACTAATATCTGTTACACCCGATAATTTTAGCCAACTAAATGCGAAAACAATGGATAATAAAAAGGTAGAAATAACCACAATTATTGAAAGATTTTTTTTGATTCGGAAAAGAGCTGGAATGAAAAAAAGTAAAAGGAGGAAGGGTAAATAAATAAATTTTAAAATTCCAAGAATAAGCAGGATGCTTAATAAAATAAAAGTTTCTTTAGTATATAAAAACCCCTGCCAATTATAGGACCTTTCAACAATTAGTGCAATAAAAAGGAATAAAAGGGAGAAGGAAACACAATCAGCATTATAAGACCCCGCCTGCGCCAGACACATTGGCATCAAGGCGATGGAAAGCATTAAGTACTTGCCAACAGGAATAATTTTTATCGCATGAGATACACAAAAGATGAAAAATAAAAGAGCAAATAATTTACCAAGGTAAAGTATATAAAGGACATTAAAATTTAGAATTTTACCTATAAGCATTGCAGGTAATTGAGGAATATAGCTAAAATAAAAATAAACCCCTGCATCTATATTCACAAACGCTCTCTCATCTGCTTTCAGGGGTATTGTCAATGCCTGAGTAATTTGCCTGCTTCTGACTTTTTGATCAGGCCGCCAACTTAAATAACGAAATAATTTTAATGTGCTGTCGATACTTTTAGGAACATAATCCCCTGAAAAATTATTTTCTACTTTTTGAAAAGTCCCCAATTCCGCAAGTTTAAACGTTCGGTCAAAATGCGCAATTTCATCTGCCACCTGAAAGGGCGGAGTGGAGAAAATAAAAAGCGTTCCAAAAATAAAAGCGAAAATTGAAAAAACTATTTGTGGTTTAAGAACTAAATCTAACCAGCTATTCTTTTTCTGAGTTGGAGTTGTTTTTTTTACCGTTGCGGAAGGAGGTGCAGGGACTCTTTTTATATTCTTTTTTTTGTTCTGACCAGACATTTGCTCGTGTGTTTGGCTGTAAATATATAAAAATCGTTCAATGCTTAAGTGTCCCTTATTAAGTCGAAAATTTAGCTTTTAGATGGGAAATCCAGGAAAGGGAAATGATAAAATTATGGTCAACATTCTTAAGACAAAGAGCCTTTTTCTCTGGTAAAGGGGGGACATCTTTTTAAAAGATCGAGGAAGTATTCATGTTATTGAAAATATACCCTTTCGTTTGAATAAATTGAAAGTGTTTATGCCACTGAAGTTTAATCATAAAACTTTACAAGAATGCATGCAGAAATGGCTGAAGAAAATGTATAGCTCAGTGAAATATTATAATAAAATGAGGGCTTAACTTCTTTCCCCTTACGTGTGGTCTAAGCCGTGTGATAAATACAGTGCCAGTCAAAAGAAGAAGCAATGGTTTTATTGACAAAAAACAGGAATGAATCCGATAATTCAGGATTAAGGTGCAATTATGGTTTCCGGAATATGTTCGTTTTGTAAATTCTTGTTTTAGCAAAGAAATAGAGAAACGACGTTCTTAAAACACCTAAACCATACGTAATACTTCTGGAAAGATTGATAGAAGATGAATCATCGGCGTATTTTGTAGGGCAGGTAACCTCCCCTATGTCAAATCCAAAATAAAAAACCTGTGCAAGGAGTTCGTTATCAAAAACAAAATCATCGGAATTCTTCATATAGGGTATGGTACTGAGGACCTCCCGGTTATAAGCACGATATCCTGTATGATACTCTGACAACTTTTGATTCATTAGCAGGTTTTGGGTTAAAGTGAGGGTACGGTTGAAAAAATATTTATACAAAGGCATTCCGCCCTTTAAGGCACCTTGTCCTAAAATTCGTGAGGCAATAACTACAGGATACAAGCCATAGGCTATTATACTGGCCATGGCAGTTATCAAAAGTGGGGTGTATTGATAATCGGGATGCAACATGATAACAATATCTGCATTTAATTCTAAGGCTTTGTTGTAACACGTTTTCTGATTTCCTCCATAGCCTTTGTTCTTATCGTGCTGAATAACATGTTTTATGCCTATAGCACGAGCTTCTTCAACAGTATTGTCTTTACTTGCATCATCTACTATAACAACTTCATCTACAATATCCATAGGTATTTCATTGTAGGTTTTGCGCAATGTGGCCGCTGCATTATAGGCAGGTAATACTACTACGACTTTTTTATTATTAAGCATATTTTACTAATATAATAGATGTAAAAAAACAAATATAGTAAACAGTTTTTAATGGGACTTTGACAAAGCATCATTTATTATAAGCTTGGATTTATTTATTACCGGTGAATAATTCCTGATCATTTGATGTGAAACCTTGTTTTAACGGAAAATGCAGGAATTAGTTTAAACTAATTTTCTGCATAACTTAAAAAAATCATTTTTTAAATCGCAAAATACCTATAATATTGCAACCCTATCAATTGCTAATTTAAGCAGTTGAATAATTAAAATATGTAACAGGAAATGATCCCTTTTGTATCCCCAAAAACAGGTCAGCCATTAAAACTGCAAGACGGTCATTTGCAATCAGACAGCGGCGAAAAATACACCATTGTTAAATCGATACCCCGTTTTGTTCCTGCTGATAATTATGCTTCCGCTTTTGGACTGCAATGGAAAACATTCTCGAAAACCCAGCATGATAAGTATGATCAGTCTTCGCTATCCAAAGATCGCTTGGAGCGTTGCCTTGGATTTTCATTACGTGAATTAAAAGGGAAAACGCTTCTGGAAGTAGGAAGCGGATCCGGCAGATTTACTGAATTACTTGTTGATGCAGGTGCTCTTGTCCATTCTGTTGATTTGAGTGTTGCTGTTGAAGCTAACAAAGAAAATATCGGTGACAAAGAGAATTTTGTTATTGCGCAAGCGAGTGTTTATGAACTACCTTTCCCAAAAGCTTCTTTCGACTTTGTTCTCTGTATTGGAGTAATTCAACATACACCATCTCCCGAAAAAACTATTAAAGCTTTATGGGAAATGGTGGCTCCGGGAGGTAAAATCATTATCGATCATTACCGATGGAGATTATCGTATTATTTTAATACGAAGCCTCTTTGGAGACATTACATGAAAAGATTGCCTCCGGAAAAGTCAATGACAAAAATCAAAAAGCATGTTTCCTTTTTTTTTCCGCTTCATTGGAAGTATAGAAATAACAAAATAGCTTCCTGGCTGCTGCATCGTATCTCTCCGCTAATTGAATACATTAAAGTATTTCCCGAAAGAGATTATGAATGGCATTATGAATTAAGTCTGCTCGATACGTACGATTCATTAACCGACTATTACAAACATTTAAGAACTGAAAAAAGTATTTATAATACACTTAAAAAACTACGAGCCTCCCATATTGAAGTTTGGCACGGTGGAAACGGTGTAGAGGCAAGAGCTATTAAACCCTGAGTATTACAATTCCTTATCCAAAGTCAGGTTTTTCCTTAAAAACATCTCGAAAGAGCTAATTAACAAGGGATTTTAATGGATTAATTCATAAAAAATTTTAACTTTGTATAGGGAACTATTGCATTTATACTAAATGCTTTGAAATAGAAAATTCAAAAGTGAATTGAGAATAATACAATGAAAAAAATAAGTACTGTTTTATTCTTTATTTTATTTTGTTTTTTTTCCACAGCCCAAACAGTTAAAATTCTTTTCGATGCAACAAAAGCTGAAAGTGCCGGGAATGCAGACTGGGTCATTGATGCTAATACCAATAATCTTGGCTATAGCTCCGGCCCGGCAGTATTGAATGCCGGATCGGAATCCAACCCACAACAAATTCCTTTTCCGGCTCAATCCGGAATTACCGCTTCTACCCCGGAAACTTATTGGAAAGGTGGTTTATCGTATTGGGGCGTAGATTGTGTTCTTCGTAATTACATTGTAGAAACCTTGCCTTATAATGGACAAATTACCTATGGAAATGGCAGCAATGCGCAGGACCTGTCCAATTATGATGTTTTCATAGTATGTGAACCCAATATACTTTTTACTGCATCAGAAAAAACGGCCATACTCAATTTTGTTCAAAATGGCGGCGGACTTTTTATGGTTTCTGATCATAACATATCAGACAGAAATAACGACGGCTGGGATTCTCCTCATATTTGGAATGACTTGATGGTAAACAATAGCATTCAGGCTAATCCGTTTGGATTTACTTTTGATTATACAGACTTTTCTCAAACTACTTCTAATATTCCTTCATTGCCTACTGATTCTATCTTGCACGGTCCTGCCGGCAATGTTGCTCAGGCAAAATTTGTGAATGGTACGAGTCTTACTTTAAATACTTCTCAAAACGCTTCTGTAAAGGGAGTGGTTTATAAAACCGGATCTTCTTTCGGAAACACAGGTGTGATGTGTGCTTATTCACGTTTTGGAAGTGGAAAAGTCGCAGCTCTTGGCGACAGCTCACCGTGCGACGATGGTTCGGGTGATTCCGGAGACCAGCTTTACAACGGCTATATTACGGATGCCGGAGGAAATCACCGCAAATTGCTGATGAACATTACCATTTGGCTTGCAACATCAACCTCTGCTACGCAACCCGTAGCTGATTTTACTGCCAGTCCGCTTTCAGTTTGTATAGGCCAGTCGACGATATTCACAAATTCTTCTTCAGGGTCAATTACAAGTTATTCATGGAACTTCGGCTCCGGTGCCACTCCGGCAACATCAAGTTCTTCCGGACCGGTTTCTGTTTCCTATTCTTCTTCAGGAACTAAAACGGTTTCTTTAACAGTTACAGGTCCGGGCGGCTCATCAACTGCTACTAAAACGAATTATATAAGTGTTCCTGCATCATGTACCAGTAAAGATATAGGAGTATTATCACTTCTCGATCCTGCAACTTCCATATGCCCGGAACCGTCACAAGCTTTGCAGGTTCGGATAAAAAATTACGGAGCTGCCACCATTGACTTTTCCCTGGTAAATGCCACTGTTACTTTAAAAGCCACAAACCCTTCTTCTATCCAACAGAATTTTTCAAAAACGCTTAACAGTGGCACGCTTGCTTCCGGAGCAACACTTGATGTAACTTTCGCAAGTACTTACGACATGAGTGTTCCGGGAAATTATACCATAAACAGTTTTACGAGTATTGCTTCTGATGCAAATACTTCGAATGATACCATGCCACCTGTTTCAGTAATTGTATCCCAGGGATTTTTATCGGATTATACTGTTATGACAGAAAATATGGGAACGGTAAGTACTACCACAACTATTACACTGCACGAGACAAATGGTGGTTTCGAAAATGACAACTTAATCATGTCGGGCAGCGCTGATGTTAGAACAACAGTTCAATCATCAGGGTATACTACAGCATCAGCCGGGGCCAATGTTTTCTTTACAAATGCGGCCGGTAAAAATTTCATTATACAAGGAATCGATGCTTCCGTTTTCAGTAACCTGAGTTTATCTTTTGGAATTTATAACGGCACATCAGGATCAACGGGAAGTGATTTTTCTGTGAAAGTAAGTTCCGATGGTACAACTTACACTTCCCTTTCAATTCCTCCCTTGCCCACTGCAATGGGATGGTATTATGTAACCGCTACCGGGGCAATTCCTTCAGCAAGTAATTTACGAATACAATTTATTCAGAATGGCAGCACAAATCAGTACCGTGTAGATGACGTGCTTCTTGTAAACAAAATTACGGCTCCTGTCATTTCACCGCAAGGTCCTGTTAATTTATGCCAGGGTGGTTCTGTTGTGCTGACAGCCACTCCTACGATTTCATATTTATGGTCGAATGGAGCCACTACGCAAAGCGTTACAGTTAATTCATCCGGAACTTATTCTGTAACGGAAACCAATGAATCAGGATGTACTATTACTACTTCACCTGTTTCTGTTATAGTCAATCCTGTCTTTACTAATACGGTAAATGTTTCTATTTGCCCCGGCAGCAATTATACATTACCCGATGGTATTATAGTCAGCGCTTCGGGAACTTACACTTCAATTTTGCAATCTGTTGTAGGATGTGACAGTACAATTATTACCAATCTTACTATCATACAAACGAATGATAACAATGCTTGTACATTGGACGCCTGCAATTCATCTAACGGCTCAGTTACCCACACTTTGCTAAACACAGACGATAGTAATGCCTGTACAACCGATGCCTGCAATATTTCTACAGGGGCTATTACACACATAGCCGTAAGTGTCGACGATAGCAATGGCTGTACTACCGATGCCTGCAATACTTCCACAGGGGCTATCACACATACTGCAATTAATATTAGCGACAGTAATGCCTGCACAACGGATGCTTGTGCTACATCTACGGGAGTTATTACCCATACT
>JANOVM010000080.1:0-64889 GCA_031417395.1 Bacteroidota bacterium
AATGAACTAATATCAATTAAATTTGACAAGAAAATAACCAAACTTATATTAACCCAATGTACCTATGATAAGCGAAAAGATAGGGCTAATGCTAAACAAATACAATTTAAACTTGCCGCTTAGCCTGACGCCAATGCGATAGCTATCGGGATTGTGCTTCGTATAAAGTTAAGTGCTGGTAGACAGTTTTATACTCCAAAAACGCCAACTTCTTAAACCCGCAAACCTTCAGACTGTACAAAAAACTCCCAAATTGATAATATTAACCTTTAATTAACAGGACAACAAAAAATAAATTTCAAAATTTTGAGTTTTTACACTTGCTGACGTTATGCGCTATTTTGGGGCGACCTGCTTAATTAAAACAGCGTATAAATGAATAAAAAAAACTAACAACCAACCTGCGATGAAATTTTTAATCACAATCTGGACACTGATAGTTGTATTTGCTTTTAGTTCTTGCGACTCACGTCAAAACTTTAAACAAGTTACCGGCGGGAAAGAAACAACCACCCTAGATGAACCACCGTCTAATGACACGCAACAGCAATCGGACAAAATTGAAACTTCCGTTGAGCGCAAAGTCATTAAGGAGGGTGAAATAACTTTTGAAGCGAAAGATGTAAATGAAACGAAAGCATTAATCGCAAAGACAGTTCAACAAATAAAAGGCTACATCAGCAAAGATGAAATTTTAGATTTCAGCGACAAGTTTGAACATCGTTTGACAATCCGAATTCCATCGGACAAGTTTGATTTTCTTCTTTCAAAAATTTCTGAGAGTGCTGAAAAGCTTGACAGCAAAAACATAAATGTTCTTGATGTAACAGAAGAGTACATTGATGTTGAAGCACGACTTAAAACCAAGAAAGATCTTGAAAGCAGATACCAAGAGCTTTTAAAACAAGCAACAAAAGTTGACGAGATTTTATCCATTGAAAAAGAGTTGGCGAAACAGCGAGAGGAAATTGAATCTGTTGAAGGACGATTTCGTTATTTGAAAGACAGAATTTCGTTCAGCACTTTGACAGTTACTTATTATCAGCGGACACATTCTGCATTTGGTTTTGGTTCTAAGTTCGGACAAGCATTAAAAAATGGTTGGGGCTTCCTACTTCGGTTTTGTATTGCCCTGACAAATCTTTGGGCATTTATCATTCTCGGAATTATTGGAGTGTATATTTACAGACGGATGAATCGGAGGAGGAAAAACAGCGCATAACATTGAGATTAAAAAAATAAAAAAAGAAGGACTATGAGATATAAACAAAGAGTTGAGCTCCTAACATTCAATTCTCCGAGTGAAGTTTAGCGCTAAAACTCCTTGCTATCGCAAGCCTCCGAACCGCTACCTGTAATTTTAGATAATCCCACAATGACGACAACGGACGATATAATAAAGTTTTTAAAAGATTTATCTGGGGTTGATAAAGTAGAGCCAAACGCCGACATTGGTTACGACTTAGGAATGCAAGGTGACGACTTTGACGAAATGATTGAAAAGTATTCATCAAAGTATTCTGTTGACATGACAAATTACCTTTGGTATTTTCACCACGCAGAAGAAGGGAGTTCTAGCATTGGCGGACTGTTTTTTGACCCACCAAACAAACAAGTAAAAAGAATACCACTTACACCGTCAATGTTGACAGACTTTGCGAACGGTGGTAAATGGGATATTAATTATCCTGACCATAAAATTCCAAAAAATCGAAACGACATTAGAGTAAATCAAATTATCTTTGGACTAATTTTACTTTTCATTTTAGTAACTGTAATATACAAATGGTTAAACTGACAGACAAATTCGACAGACAAAGCAACACTACCGGTAACATTGGGTTTGCAATAGCGAGAGTTCCGTGCTTTGCAGACACATTTGTGCAAGGTGGAAGCCTGACTCGTCCTGAAAAAAGTTTACAGCTTAGTTCGTTAATCCTGCTCCTGGTTTACAATAGCAGTTTTTTTTCGGTAGCAATTCTTCCATAATCTTTCTGTCTTGATTTTAGAGGGTCGGCGGGTCATGATCCGAAAGATTTATTAAAGTTGTATTTGTATGGCTAGGGTAATAAATATTTCAGGTTTCAAAAAGTTAATAAAATAAGAATGAAAAATTTATTTTACATTTATTTTTTGCACGAACTGTCGTAAACGGCAACTTATGTCGCAAATTTTTGACAAGGATGTGTAGTGTAGTCGCTTAAGTACAAAGGACAAAAGCAATGGCGAAACTTATTGATTCTTCTTTTGCAAACAGCCGCATAAAAAGTGTGAATCGTGTAACACTTCTGTATTATTGTGTAATGCAACCGGATATAGTTTAACCATATTTGTAGTTCTGTGAAAACCACCATCCTTAACACCATAAAACTGCTGCGCTTACCGTTTTCGGTGTTTCTTTTTCCTATTTCTTTATTCTCGTTTTTCTACATTCAGCCCGAGCTTAATTATCAGTTGATGCTGGTGCTTATAATTTGGCATTTACTGGTCTTCCCTTCCAGCAATGCCTACAACAGCTACCACGACCGTGACGAAGGCCCCATTGGCGCTTTAGAAGCTCCACCCAAACCAACCAAACTACTATTGCAAGTTGCTAACGTAATGGATAGCCTGGCCATTTTGCTTTCCATTCTTGTCAATGTCTACTTCACTGCTTTTGTTATTGCCTTTATTGTCGTATCGCGCCTATACAGCAACAGGCAGGTGCGGCTCAAGAAATATCCGGTGGTTGCCTTTTTAATAGTTTGCTTATGTCAGGGTACGGGAGTTTTTGTGGCCAATATTTTTGGCTTGTCGTCATTAGCATTGTTTTCCAGTCCATCCGTGGTTTACTCCGCTATTGCCTGTTACTTTTTTATAGGCACTATCTATCCGCTTACCCAAATATATCAGCATGAAGCCGATGCTAAAGATGGGGTAAAAACAATCAGTCTGTTGTTGGGTAAAAAAGGAACCTTCATTTTTTCCGGGCTCATGTTTTTATTGGCTAACCTGTTTATTTATTTATCGTTTCACAACAATAACGGGTTGAACAATTTCTGGCTCTTCAATATTGTTATGCTGCCTGCCACCATCTTCTTCATAAGTTGGGCCATACGGTCATTTCGAAATGCAGCGCAGGTCAATTTCAAAAACACCATGATACAATTGATGCTCTCATCAATGCTCAACAACATTTTCTTTTTAATACTCTTAATCAAATAGCCATGCCTGTTATCCTCGATATATCAACCGCAGTTCCCGATTATTCAATTACCAAAGAAGATTTTGTAAAGTTTTATGTTCGCGCTCTGGAGGCTTCCGGTATGCCCACCATTACTAAAAAGCTAGGCTTTTTGCTCGAGAAAACAAAGATTACCAATCGCTATAGCTGCATTCCCGACTTTGACGGAAATGAACAGGAGTTATTTACCAATGGCAATTACATGCAACCGGTAGAAAGAAGAATGAAAATTTACAAAGAAAAAGCTTTGCCCCTCGCAGCTAAGGCTATTGATGCGCTGCTGCTGATAAACAACATTGCAACTGCCGACATAACCCACCTTATAACAGTAAGCTGCACCGGTCTTTTTGCTCCGGGCTTAGAGTTTTTAGTCGCAGACCATTTCGGTCTGCAACACACCGAAAAAATAGCCGTGAATTTTCTGGGTTGTTATGCAGCCATTAAAGCGCTAAAACATGCGCACTACATTGCCAAAGCTAATCCGGATGCCTGCATATTAATTGTCAGTGTCGAGCTTTGTTCCCTGCACTTTTTCCCATCCGTTACCGATGAAGATATAGTGGCTAACTTGTTGTTTGCCGATGGCGCTGCTGCCGTTTTGGTTTGCGGAGATGAAAGCAATCATATTAAAAACAACCTGGTATTGAATATCGATGCCATTGGCTCAGCGTGCATTCCTAACAGTGCCGACTTAATGACCTGGGATGTATCGTCTTCTGCATACAGAATGTATTTGAGTAAGCATTTGGTGCGCGCCATTAAGGAAAATATAGAACCTGTTGTCAATGGGTTTTTAATGGATAGTAAATCCGAAACAGATTATTGGGCCATTCACCCGGGTGGGGTAAGAATTGTGGAAGCCGTAAAAGAAAGCCTGCAACTGAACGACAGCAATGTGGAAGATTCGATGCACGTATTAAAGCACTACGGCAATATGTCGTCTCCTACCATCTTGTTTATTCTACACCGCATACTACATAAAATAAGAAGCGAGGAACAGAGCAATAGCAAAAGTATTTTTGCCTGTGCTTTCGGGCCGGGATTAACGGTTGAGATGATTCAGCTTTCATCGGTCAACGCAATGTTTTTGAATTCCCTTAAACATACTGTTCCAAATTATGCAATTCCGGTTTAGATCTAACGAAAAAGAATACCTCGACAACAGTGTTATAGCTACCAAGGACTTATTTCGAACCTTAGTGGAGCTTGATATTATCAATACGTATCTGGGGGGCTACAAGGCTTCGTTGCAAGGCTTGAAGGATATTCTCAAAACAAAAAAAACGATTCGCAATATTTTAGATATTGGTTTTGGTGGTGGCGATTCAATTAAACAGTTTTCGAAATTTGCCGATAGCATAAACCTGTCCTTGTTTTTCTACGGTGTCGACTTAAAAACCGATTGTATAAATTATGCAGAAGAGAATCTTGCTTCGCTACAAAACAAAAAACTAATCTGCGATGATTACCGGAACATAGCACCCGCCCTGCTTGCACAAATAGATATAATTCACTGTAGTTTATTTCTGCATCATCTTACGGATGAAGAAATAATTAGTCTCTTTAAATTCGGCAAAGCCAATAATTGCACATTGCTTGCAAATGATTTGCACCGCAACTGGCTGGCGTATTATAGTATCAAATTTCTAACTGCATTATTTTCAAAATCGTGGCTGGTAAAAAATGATGCCTGCCTTTCGGTCAGGAGGGCTTTCAGAAAAAGAGAGTTGGAATCCCTGCTTCAACAAGCCGGTTACAAAAATTACTCCGTAAAGTGGAGTTGGGCATTTCGTTACATTGTAATTGCGTATGGATGAAATACGATGTAGCCATAATTGGTGGCGGACTTGCCGGACTATCTCTTTCTATCGATTTGAAGAAAAGAGGGTACTCGATAGTTGTTATAGAAAAGGGAAATTACCCAAGGCATAAAGTATGCGGTGAATACATATCGATGGAATCGCATAATTATCTGCAAAGTATTTGCCCGGCTTTGGCTTCGTTTAGCTTGCCGCTAATCAGTAATTTCAAATTAAGTTCAACCGGAAAACATGAATTTGAAACAAAGCTAGATTTGGGCGGCTTTGGTATAAGCCGTTACTTATTGGAAGAGCTGATGTTTACCGAAGCAAAAAGAAATGGAGTAGTTTTTATGCTTAAATGCAAAGCTTTCGATAGTCATTATAACGAAACAGAAGAACACTATACAATCAACACAAACAGCGGTAATGTAGATGCTAGCTTAGTATGCAATTCCACCGGTAGAAAATCGAATTTTGAAACTAAAGAAAATGAGACGCAATTAAGCGGCACAAATTACATAGGGATTAAGTACCACGTGAGGCTAAAGAGGGATAACAGCTATGTTGAAATCCATAATTTCCCCGGTGGCTATTGCGGCGTTTCGGGCATAGAAGAAAACAAGTCTTGTCTTTGTTACATCGTAAATTCAAAAAAGCTCAACAGCGTTCACAATTCCATTCCTGAATTGGAGAAGGTGTATCTATACCAAAACAGCTATTTAAAGAAAATCTTTAGTGAGGCTGAATTCCTGTTCAAAGAGCCGCTGACCATCAGCGGCATTAATTTCAGAATTAAAGAACCGGCAACGGACAGTTTATTTTTTTTAGGAGATTCTGCAGGAAGCATTGCCCCTGTTGCAGGCAACGGCATGAGCATTGCACTCAGGTCTGCGGCTGTGTTATCGGCTAAGATTGATAGCTACTTTGCAAAGACAATTACCAAACAACAGTTGATCGACAACTATAAGGGCTTCTGGAATAAAGAATTCTCTACCCGATTGAAATTAAGTCGTCATTTTCAAAAGCTTTCTGAGTATCCTTTACTCACCAATCTGAGCATCGGGTTATTTAAGCCATTCCCTTCTTTAGCAAAAAGCATTATCAGGCATACACATGGCACCTCGTTTTAATTGAAAGTGACCACTATCTGATGAAACTTATCTTTGCACTTCAATAAAGAACTTGTAATGGACGACCTAAACCCAAAAGGAAAATGGGAAGGACAAATGAAATTTAGAAATGGAGACATTAGAGTAATTGAGTTTGACACGGACTATATCAACTCTCTTAAACTTGTTTCGACAAAAAAGACAAAGAAAAAATGACCAGACATTGCGACACTGAAAGAAGGGCAGCTGCTAACAGCAACTTCAAGAAATTGACGGTTTAGTGGTTATATGATTCCGATAGCTATCGGGATTGTGATTCATATCAAATCAACTGAACGCACGCTTGATCAAGTGGGTAAAATGGGAAATGGGATTTTACAAAATGGCTTATGTAAAATGGCTAAAGAAAAAGTATAAGCAAAACCCGAATCTTTTTCCACACTGGCAGTTGTTACATTCATACTGTATTATTACATTCGTAATTGAACAAGAAGAACGGTATGAATCGAGAGGTTCACATACGGTTCTGTGAGAAGGTGAGGGTGAAATTCCCTTGCGTGACTCGATTTGGTAAAAGCAATCGCAACTTTGAGAGGTTTTTTCTTTGATTTAAAAATTGTACATTAGTCAAATAATTCTGCTTCACTCAATGACGTTTAACTCGATTTTAAAAGAATTAAAGAATATTCCTTCTGACAGACTGGAGGAATTATATCAATACATCCACTCTCTAAATCCGAAGAAAAAAGGATCTGAGCAGATGAGAAAAAAAATATTGACGTTCGCCGGAGCTTTTAGTGATATGAGTAAGAAAGACTATAAAGACTTTCTAAAACAAACGAAAAGAACAAGAGCTAAACTTTTTAATCGCAATGTTGATTTATGAGCCCAACAATGCTTGACACGGATATCCTCTCTGAATTTTTAAGAGGAAATGAAAAAGTTGTTAATAATGTTGATGAATATTTAAAACAGTTTGGTTTTATCAGTCTGAGCATTATTACCTATTACGAAATTTTAAATGGACTACTTTTTAAAGACGCGAAAAAGCAACTCAAGAAATTTGAAAATTTTGTAGCACTTAACAATGTCTTACTTCTGACTTTAAAATCAACTAAACTTTCTGCAAATATTCAAGCTGATCTTCGTAAGAAAGGAAGAGAAATTGGTCATACGGATACTTTAATTGCAGGCATTGCTATTGCTAACAAATTAGAACTTGTAACGAACAATACAGAGCACTTTAAAAGAGTAAAAGGTCTACATATAGCCAACTGGTCAAAGTGATAAATAAAGGTTGCATGCACGCACTTATCCTTTTGTCCTTCGCAAACTTTAGGTATTTCTTGAGATTGTAAGTTAAGGCTGACATCAAGCAGTGTTTATTCGCTTGTTATATTCCTCTTGTGTTTACTCGTTTGTGACTCGTCCTGAAAAAAGTTTACAGTCTATTTAGTTACTCCTGATATTGTTTTACTGTTCATTGTTAGTCCTTAATCCGGAATCAAGTCAATGCACGATTGAATAAGTGTGTAAAATGGGAAAAGGGCTATACAAAATGGCATATGTAAAATGGCTAAAGAAAAAATATAAGGAAAATTCAAATCTTTTTCCGCACCGACAGTTGGTTCATCCATAATGTATTATTACATTCGTGATTGAACAAGAAGAGCCGTATGGATCGAGAGGTTCACGTATGGTTTTGTGAGAACGTGAGGGTGAAATTCCCTTGCCGGACTCGATTAGAGGGCATTTAAAGCAGGGTCTCTACGTTTTGAAAAATATTTTTTAGTATTTTTGAAAAATAAACAATTACTATGCTTAGAAGAAGTAAAGTTCTTGAAACGGTTGGTTCACTTCCTGCAACATTTACTATGGAAGAACTAATTGAACGACTGGTTTTGCTTAAAAAAATTGAAATTGGTATCGAACAAGCCAACAAAGGTCAAACTATTTCACTTAAAGAAGCCAAATCACGGTTGAAGAAATGGCTGAAATAAGGTGGACTCCTCAAGCCATTGAGGATATCGAAAATATCGCAAAGTATATTGCTAAGGATTCAACTAGATAGGCCAGCATACAAGTTGAAGAATTTTTTGATGCGGAAATTATATTAGAAGATTTTCCTCATTCAGGGCGTATCGTTCCGGAAATTGGAAATAAGAATATTCGAGAACTGATTGTTGGGTTCTACCGGCTAATCTATCGAATTAGAAGTGCTAATTTAATTGAAATTATTACTGTTTACCATTCCTATAGGTTGCTTAAACCAAAAGAGTTTAAGAAGCAAAAGTAAAACGCCCGCTAACAAGTGTATTAACATAGATAAAGTAATACTATGGGTTTTCAAAAAGAAATTGAACGAGAGCAGGCTATACTTTTTCCGTTAAGCCCGGAAGAGATGATGCTGGAAGGATCATCCTGCTCAATAGATTAAAAAAGCACAATGGAGAATTCGGATTTATTTATTTCACTTTCAACTTTAGGAGGGCTATGAACATTTTTGGCTTCAAAAAGTTAATGAAGCAGCTGGAGAAGCTGTTTTTATTGCTTTCTACACTATGGGCGCGTACAGGTGTTAATAGAGCGGAATAAATTTTTCTATCCAATTACAGATTATCGGTTTTATAGGAGTGAAAAAATTCGTTACTTTTAGTTTTTGTAAGAATGGACGTTATAATGCTTGGGCGACACTGCTAACTTTTAACTGAATGTAAGAGATGAACACAGACAAATTCTTAAACCTTCGCCATCATTTTTCTGACACTGACTATTTCAGAGAAGAGGACATTGAAAAATTTATTTCATACCTAACACCTATTACATTAAGGAAGAAAGACTTTTTTGTTAAGCAGGGTGAAGATTGTCGCTATCTTGCTTTTGTAAATTCTGGTTGCCTTCGAGCATTTCACACCAACAGTAAAGGGGATGAGTTCACTATTTATTTTGCTTTTCTAAACTGGTGGACAGGCGACAAAACAAGTTTTTATTCAGACACACCTTCACGGTTCAGCGTTCAGGCGTTGGAAGAAACAGAAGTTTTTCGTGCTGATAAAATAAAGTGGGAAGAAGCATTGGATAAAATTCCTGCATTTGAAAAATGGTATAGAGTTAAAACACGGAAATCGTATGAAGCCACACAACAAAAAATTATTGATACGCAAAATGAAACAGCCGAAGAGAAATATTTGAAGCTGGTAAAAAATGCTCCTGAAATTGTTCAGCGAATTCCACAACATTATATCGCATCTTATCTTGGAATTAAGCCACAATCATTAAGCCGTATCCGCAAAAATATTTTCAAAGGGAAGTGATTTATTAACATAGGTGAATGGATTTATGCAATCACCCTATGTAGTTTTACATCGTTAAATAATTTATTTCACAATTTTAAAAAAGCAAGCAATGCAAACTGCAAAATCAATCGCTACAGTGGTAGCAAACGGACAAGGAAAGAAACTGAATGTGCTTGGACATTCTGTAACTGTAAAACTTTCCAAGCAAGAAACCCAGGGCTATCACTATGTTTTTGAAGTAATCACCCCACCCGGATTGGGAATTCCCCCTCATGTGCATGACCGTGAAGACGAAATTGTTTATGTTGCGGAAGGTGAATTTGGAATTATGCTTGGCGACAAAAATTTTAAAGCCTATGCAGGTGATGAAATTTATTTCCCAAGACATATTCCTCATGCTTTTCAAAACAACGGAAGCAAAGCAGGAAAAACAATCTGGACAGTTGTTCCCGGTGGGAACTTTGAGGAATTCTTTGACAAGTTGGGTGCACTTCCCGCAGGGGAACCCGATTTGCAATTAGTGGCTGAAATATTTGCTGCTTACGGAATGAAAATTTTAATTCCCGAAAACGTTTAGAGAACTATTTCTACTTGGAATAAAGCAGGCATGATATCATTCGTGCCCGCTTTAATTTTCCTTAGCTTTCCTCAAACATATTTCAAACTTGAAACGACGCATCTTCGTTGGCAGAGTAACACGAATGCATAACATAGGATTTAAAGAACTGCGAAGCACATCATGAATTCAAATAAAAAATAAAAGGAAACCTAAGAATAAATTTTTAAAAGCTGAGCTTCGATTCGCTTTTCGGTAATCAAATGGAACGCTGTTGAATTCATGAATACAATTAAGACAAGAAGATAATACGAAATCAACAGTAATGCTTCAAATTGGCTGTGGTGCGTTAACAAACAGTGATGCTGCCAGGCTGTGCTGGCTCAAGCTGCCACTGACGGTTTGCCCTCCCTTCTTTTAAAACCTCTTTAATCCTTCCTTCGTTAGGGGTCATTCCCCATTTTCCTGAAACAGAAATAATTTCTTAGGCTAACGTGCAGATATTAAATATGAAAATTTAGACGGAACTTTCACCATACTAAAACATTGATTTTCAGTGCTTATGTAATACGTTGGTCAGAATGTTTGGGTGACAGTGCAAACTTGAAATTGGCCGAAAGAAATTGAAAAAAATAACTCTGAAATCCGAATTTTAAATTTGGACGTATATTCAAAATCATATAACTAACGGGGAAGACGAAAACCGTTTTAGAGTAGTCAAAATTAAAATCAAGTAAAATGGAAAATCAAAACGAACAACTGACCTGCCAACTTCACGATACGTTTTCAAATGACCAATTTGATAAGACAATGGAATTGGTTAGCGAAAATGTACAGGTAAAAGCTTATGCATTTGGAATGACATTCAACAACAAAGATGGCTTTGCAGGTTTTATGCAAAGTTTCAAAACAGCATTTCCGGACATCAAGATTAAGCACACCAACATTGTAAGCTATGGAAAAAATGTTGCTGTTGAATTTACAGCACAAGGAACTCACAATGGACCTTTGCAGACTCCCGCAGGTGCTATTCCAGCGACAGGCAAACCAGTAACATTTACTGTTTCCGAATTTATGGTTTGGGAAAATGGGAAGTTGATGAGTTTGCATAACTACCAAGACGCCGGAAGTATTATGAGGCAGATTGGAGCAATGTAGTTCCAAAATGCTAAACAGACTTTGATATTGAATTCCCAAAGTTGACCTTTATTGGGGGAGTGGGAGTAGCTCGAGAACATAGCAGCGGGTTTAAGATGTTGGCGGTTCAGAAGTTAAAGGGACATTCTATCTCGCATAAACATTTATGATGGCTTGTTAGACAACTTCACCTAAATTCAAGAACTTATGGCACTAAAAAAAATTACATTTGTTATACAAAATCAAAAATACCAATCATGAAAGTGAAAATTATTTTTGAAACTATATTACTAAAAATAAATAACCATGAAAAATGTAAGACTTCTATCAGCAATTTTACTAACAACTCTATTCTTTGGTTGTCAGACAACTCCAAATAATTCAGAAAATAATACAATGGATAAAGACCAACTCAAAACAGAAGTAATGCAGGCTGAGACAAATCTGTTGAAGGCATTGCGACAAGGTGAATTATTGAAGGGTGTTGCCATGCACTTAAACTCTCCTGATTATCGAAACATTTGGAACGGAGAAATTAAAACGTATGAGACTCTCGAGGCACGAATTAAAATGGGTATGGAGAAAGGATTGAAGAGCATTGACTACAAAGTTGAAAACCGCGACTTTAGTTTCATAAATGCCAACAATGTTTTAGAAACACTTACGGCTACTGAAACCACGACAATGAAAGACGGCAATACAGCAACTTCAGGGCTTACGGCGGTCTCAATTTTGTGGCAACGTATTGACAACAATTGGCGACTTGGATATTTACACGCTTCTGAATTACCAAAACAATAAATTTAGATCACATGAACTCGCCAAAATTTTAATTTCAGCATTAGCATATTTTATTATCTCTTTTTCCATTTGTTACAGATAGTAGAGCAGCCCTTCGTAACAATCAAACGACTCCCGATCGCTAATAGGAGGAGCATGGATCACATTCTGCTCAAAGGATTAAAAATGCACATGAGAAATTCGGATTTATTTATTTCACTTTCAACTTTAGGAGGGCTATGAACATTTTTGGCTTCAAAAAGTTAATAAATCGGCTGAAGAAGCTGTTTTTATTGCTTTGTACATTATGGGCGCGTAAAGGTGTAAATAGAGCGGAATAAATTTTTCAATTCTATTACAGATTACCGGTTTTATCGGTGTGAAAATATTTGTTACTTTTAGTTTTTGCAGGAGCTGCCGTTAGTTGTAATTTCGGAAAATAACCATTATTTAATAATTTTATTGATTGTGAAATAAAGTAAAATGGTACAGACTATTTGTATAGTAATAAGAAATATAATTTTTGTGGGTCTATTACTATTTTCAATATTATTATTTTGGATAAACATAAAATTATACGCGGATAATTTTAATAAAGAAGAGAAATCAAAGGATATTCAACTTCAATTAAATTTTCTAAACAAGGAGTTAAAAAATAATAAACTTGGGGCAAGAATGCAAAATATTTTTCCTGAAGGATTTGTTTTTACCAATGCCTTGTATGGATTGTCATGGTGCGAACTTGGACTTGCAGATTCATCAACAGCGACAAATGAAATTGCTTTAAAAGAAGCGTTATATGCTTATAATGAAATAAACTCTGATGATGCGAAGTCAATATTTAGTAAATCACTAATTCCAGAAAACGGAATATTTTGTGTTGGTTGGAATAATTATCTATTATCCAAAATATTATTGATGGATACAACTTTTGACAAAAATAAAAAGTATCAAAATATCTATTTAAAGCAGTGTGAACTAATATCAACATCATTACAAAACAGTAAATCTCCATTTTTGGAATCGTATGAAGCACAGTCTTGGCCAGCAGATATGTGCGTTGCGATGGCTTCAGTTAGTAATTACGACAGGATTTATAATGCAAAGTACAAATTCACCATATCAGACTGGATTACAAAAGTTAAAACAAAATTAGATCCGAAAACAAAATTAATTCCTCATAAGACAGATTATGAAAATGGAGAAACAATTGAAGGAGCAAGAGGTTGTTCTATTAGTTTAATATTGCGGTTATTGTCAGAGATAGATTCAAACTTTGCTAAAGAACAATACAAAATTTATAAAGAAGAATTTGTTTCAACTACATTTGGACTTCCTTCAATTAATGAATATCCTAAAGGAGAATCAGGATATGGGGATATTGATTCAGGACCAGTAATTTTCGGCGTTGGTTTTGCAGGAACTATAGTTTCTGTAGGGACATTTTCAGTATTTAAGGATTGTGATTTATCAGAAAATCAGTATAAGACTATTAATTCTTTTGGAATGAGTTACAAAACAACTGAATTTAAAAAATATGTATTTGGACTTATTCCGATCGCTGATGCATTTATTGCTTGGAGCAGAAGTTCAGGATTGAACAAAACAGAAAATAATTCGCAACCTTTGAAATATTGGGCAATGAAATTTCATTTAATTTCAATTTTGGTTATTCTCTTTAGTTGGACTTTGTATTATGCAAAGACAATTATAAATAGGATAAACTGTTAAATTGTTTGATAATGGGCAGACCAACATTTGCAGGACTTGACGTTTATGAAGTGGAGCCCATCTACGACAAAAATTTTGAATTACTTAAATTGCCAAATGTAGTTTGTACTCCCCATTTGGGTTACGTTGAACGAAACGGTTATGAATTGTATTTTGAAATGGCATTTGAAAACGTAATTAATTTCATTAAGGGAAATTCGACAAATATTGCCAACCCGGAAGTTCTATGATGAATCGCCAGCCATTAACACAGGTAGCCGTTGCACAACCCCATAATAAATTCAAAATAAAAATCGCTCCTATTATCTTTTATAGACAATTTAACTTTTACTTGATAGCAACAAAAATATTTTCAGCAAACTTTTGGCTAACGCTTGAGCGTTGACCATTAACTTCTATTACCATCATTGAATCATAATCTTGGATGGATAATACTTTAATTTCATTATTAATACCTAGCCCAACTTTGACGACATACTGAAGAAACGACCTTGAATTATCTTTAACAGCTATCATTTTACAAGATTTACCGACACTTACTTCAGCCAATGTTTTTTTATGCTGAATTTTTATTTCACCTTTTTTATTGGGTATCGGGTCGCCATGCGGGTCAAACTTCGGATGACCTAAAAACTTATCTAATTTATCAATCAACTTTTCCGATTGAATATGTTCTAATTGTTCCGCTACTTCATGAACTTCGTCCCAACTAAATTCTAATTTTTCGTATAAAAAAGCTTCCCATAGACGATGCTTTCTAACAATATCAATTGCATTTTTTTTGCCTGTTTTAGTTAATGTGATTTTTCCATACTTCTCGTAATCAACTAATTTTTTCTTCTTCAATTTTTTAAGCATTTCATTTGCTGTTGCCGGTTTTACTGATAGAAGAGAGGCCAGTTCGTTGGTTCCAACTTCTTCTTTTTCTTTATCCAAAGAGATTTTGAGCAAGGTCTTTAAGTAATTTTCTTCTGTATACGATAACATAATCTGCTATAAGCTTATAGGGATTTGCAAACTTACAAAATAATTCGAACTTTATTTGTTAGGTTAATCTAACTTTAATATCTTTACGGCATTAAATTTTTGTTAGATGAAAATTGAATCAAAGTATAAAGTACTTTCAATGATGGCTACTTTCATTTTTTTTGTTGTAGCCTGCGAAAAATTTGAACCACTTTCACCGGCCGAAGAAGATAAATTAGATGGTCCCATTGAAGGACTAACCTACGAGCAAAATGCTCAATTTTTAAGAGGAGATGCCAATGTAAATGAGGTATTCACCTCCCAAACAGGCTTGGGTTCTGTTTTTGTGGCATCGAGTTGTATTTCTTGTCATGCCGGAGATGGAAAGGGAACTCCATTTACAACCTTAACCCGTTTCGGACAAACTGATAGTACAGGCAACCAATTTTTGCACTTAGGAGGTCCTCAGCTACAGAACAGAGCTTTACAAGGTTTTAATGCAGAACAACTTCCGGCAGGTGCAACATTTTCAAAGTTTACTCCGCCTGCATTTACAGGTTTGGGATTTTTACAATTTGTAACCGACCAAACCATTATTGCAATGGCTGACCCCAACGACGCTGATGGCGATGGAATATCGGGCGCACCCAATTGGATAGTTTTGCCGAATACAATCACACCCGATCCAAATGCAGTTAGTACTAATGGAAAATATATTGGACGATTTGGTAAAAAAGCATCGGCCTATGACTTATTGCACCAAACTGTAAATGCCTACAATCAAGATATGGGCATAACATCCGTTTTCGAACCTATTGATGTTTATTCCGGCTTACCAATAGATCCGGAAGTTTCTACTCAAAAAATAAATGACATTGTTGCATATTTAAAAACACTTAAAGCACCTATACAACGACATAAAGAGGATGCGGAAGTAATATATGGGAAAAACTTATTTACACAAATAAAATGTGCTTCATGTCATATTCCTCAGTTGCAAACAGGTTTTTCACCTATAAGTACTTTGTCGAATAAATCATTTTATCCGTACACCGATCTATTGCTTCACGATATGGGCAGCAGCTTGGATGATGGCTATACAGAAGGAAGTGCCAAAACTTATGAGTGGAGAACTCCGCCGCTTTGGGGATTGGGATTATCGACGGCCTCGCAAGGAGGACAATACTTTTTAATGCATGATGGAAGAGCAAGAAGTATTGATGAAGCAATTCTAGTACATGGCGGAGAAGCAACAAGCAGCAGAACGCAATATCAAAATCTCTCTCAAGGTGAAAAAGATGCATTGATTAAATTTTTAAAATCCTTGTGATGGACAGAAAAGAATTTTTAATGAAATGTAGCTTTGCATGCTTGGGTGTAAGTGCCATTGGTCTTTTATTGCAAAGCTGTACCGGCAGTAAAATGATAACCGGAGAAATTGTCGGTGAAAACATGATTGTTCCGCTAACAGATTTTGAGGTAGTAAAAGGCAAAAAAAAATCATTTAGAAAATATATTTTAATACGAAATGAGAAGCTACAATACCCGATTTATGTATACAGATTCTCAGAAAAAGAATATACTGCGCTGTATATGCAGTGTACACATCAAGGGGCAGAATTGACGGCTTATGGCGATAAAATGGTATGCTCGGCACACGGAAGTGAATTTGACAACAGGGGTAATGTAGCTAATTTGCCTGCTGACAAACCGCTTAAGTCTTTCCTTACATTTATAGACAACCAAAACTTAAAAATTTCATTGAAGGCTTCATGAATAAATATATACTATTCACACTTATTTCCATTTTTGGAATTACTGCTCTATACGGACAAATAGACAGCACCTTATTTATACGAATACCTGCTGACACATCCATGAAAAATCTAAATATGGATGCCGTTTACAGTCGTCCTTTTTTAGGGTTAGAAAAATTACCTGTTTCGCTGGGTGGCTATGCTGAAGTAAACTGGCAACATATAGGTACAGATGGTGTTTCAGAGGGGCATCAATTCCAAATGCGAAGAATGACGCTATTTGTAGCTTCAACCATTAACAAGAAAATTAAATTTCTTAGTGAAATTGAATTAGAAGAAGGCGGTAAAGAAATCGCCATTGAGTTTGCGGCAATTGATTTTGAGTTTCATCCCTTATTAAATTTACGTGGTGGGATTGTGATGAATCCAATCGGGGCCTTTAATCAAAATCACGATGGCCCCAAATGGGAATTTACAGATAGACCTATTTCAGCTACACAAATGTTGCCCGCCACGTGGAGCAATGCAGGATTTGGTTTATTTGGTAAGACCTACAAAAACGATTGGATGCTTGGTTATGAAGCTTACCTAACAGGTGGGTTTGACAATTCAATTGTTGATAATGAGCAAAACAAAACATACTTGCCTTCATCAAAAAATAATCCTGAACGCTTTGAAGAAAATGCAAGTGGAACACCTTTATATACGGGAAAGGTAGCTGTGCGACATACTAAAATTGGCGAATTTGGCTTATCCTATATGAGTGGAATTTATAACAAATTCGAAGATGATGGAATTGTCATTGATGAGAAGAGAAGATGTGATGCTTTTGCCTTAGATTATAACCATACGATACCGAAACTTAAAACGTTTATTACAGCAGAATGGGCTTGGGTAAACGTTCAATTGCCGGATAAATTCACACAACAATATGGCAACAAGCAACAAGGTGGATTTCTCGACATCGTTCAACCTGTTTTAAGACGCAGAATTGCAGGCTGGGATAATGCAGTGCTAAACCTTTCTTGTCGTTTTGAATATGTGGATTGGAATGTAGGAACATTTAGAGAAACGGGTGACAATATTGGTGAAGACTTATGGAGCATAATGCCAGCCTTTAGTTTTAGACCGACTTCACAAACGATTTTCCGTCTTAACTACAGACACCAAAGACAAAGTGACATTTTTGGTAACGAACCTTCTAAAACAGGAGGATTTAGTTTTGGCATTTCAACATACTTTTAAATGATAATTATATCTTCTAAAATCCTGCGCTTTTGCCGGCACATTTGCATTTTTAGCCACCACATAAACCCATTCGAAAAATACAAAAGAGCTACCAAGCCAACACGCAGAAGTCATTACTAATAATAGATAGAAACTCAACGACAAATTGAAGAGCAGCTTGTAACCACACCTACAAGAAATTGGCGGTTCATTTGTTAAATGAAGCGTTGCACTTCGTATAAAGTTTTACTCGTCTTGAAAAAAGTTTACATTAGGGCTTGTTCAAAATGACTAAAGAAGAAGTACCCGGAAAATAGGATTCTTTTTTTTCACCGGTAGTTGGTTCCTCCATAATGTATTACTACATTCGTGATTGAACAGGGAGGGCCTTATGAATCAAAAGGTTCACGTAAGGTTCTGTGAGAACGGGAGGGTGAAATTCCCTCGCGTAACTCGATTAGCTTCAATGCTTGGGGACACTGCTAACTTGAAACATTTATTCTTGGTGATTGCATTGACTAAGAACAATTCATAAAGCTCTAATTCTTAAAACTAAAGTATAATGCTAACACGACGCGACATCGTTTCTACTGTAAATCGCTACGGACGAACGGCAGCATATGCAGATAACATATAAGAAATAAACGCCGCTTCGCTATAAACGGAATGTTGCGATTTAAAGCATGGGCTACCTTAGTTCATACTATTTTTCACTTGGAAGTGTAATTTTATTTTAATTTTTTCGAGTAACACCAAAACCTATAGAAAATATGTTGCTAAATGAATCCCGACCAATACTATTTCACGCTGCGTAAATTCCCATCAGCAGACTTTATATTTTTGTGTTTTTAATTTGTTGTTGACAAAGTCTTTCTAGTCTTTCTTTTCTTTTTTATTACCTGTATACCCATACGCATCTGCCGGATTTTGAGTTTTGGTTTTACTCTACCGGCCAAGTTTCTATAGTGGCGTATTTTCATAAACCATAGTTGCAATATGTGCAGACAGAACCTTTACAGGAGTGCCTCAGCAGGAAGCTTCATTTTTTTTTGGAAATAAAAAATCACAATTGCTTCTTGCATGTTTCCAATGCCCTGCTTTGGCAATGCCACCACCCGGTACAATTAAATGCACGTGCGGATGCAGTGAGAGATTTTGTCCCCAGGTATGGAGCACAGCAATCATTCCCCCTTTGTGCGTTGAGATTTTTGGTATAATTGCCCAAAGCCAGAATCGTCTCTTTGCTTGCCTGAAAGATGCAGTTGTACAATTCGGCAGGATGCCGAAGGTAAAACCAATTCAGCTCTTCAGGCAGTGTAAAGACAAAATGAAAATAGAAACAAGGCAAAAGATTAGCTTGCCGGGCAAGTATCCATCGCTCTGAGCGATATGAATGTAAATCAGTGTTATAAAACAAAATTCCTACAGAATTTTTATTTATTTTTGCAACATGAAAAATATAATTAACTTATTAACCTTTCTCATAGTAGCAAATTTCTGCATTGGACAAGAAAGTATAGTTTCGGATAGCACCAAAATAAAACCAGAAAAGTTCAAGCCGAAAATTTCGGGTGTCCTTCAGGTTCATTACCTTGAAGAATTTAATACTAACGGTGACACAATTCGTGATCCGGGAGGTTTCAGAATCTTACGAGCAAGGTTAATTGCCAAAGGCGACATCAATAAATTTATTTTCTATGAATTAATGATTGACCCGCGAGCGCCCGAGCAGGGTGGAATCTTACGCGATGCATTTATCGGATTTCATGTAATAAAAAATCATACAATTCGCGTGGGTCAGCAAAAAACGCAATTTGGATGGGAGAATCGCGAATCGATAACGGAATTGTACACTGTAAATCGTGCGGAAATGTCGGACGGACTTTCAAGAGGAGAAAACTTACGTGATATTGGAATAGGTATACTTGGAGATATTCAATTAAATAAAAAATTTCGCATTGAAGATGCAATAACTTTTACTAACGGAACAAGGTCTAATGTTGCAGGGCCATTTGATTTTAATACTAAAAAAGCATTATGGGGACGAGTAGGAATTCGTTATAAAAATGATGATTTAATAGTTCGGTTCGGAGGTTCTTTCGGAACCGGGGGAATAAGATATTTATTTGATAACTTGCTAGACCCATCCGATGACTTGTATGTTAACTTCAATCGCATTGGAGCAGATATACAGATTGACCATAAATATTTTTTCCTGGCAAGTGAATTTGGATCGGGGACAGACAAGGTCAGTGATACATTGTATGCTGAACCTAAAGGATATCAAGCTATTCTTGCAGTAAAAACAAAGTGGCAGGCTGGTCCACTTGTTAAGTATGATGTTTTTGAAGACGATTGGAAGGTAATAACATGTGGAGCTTATTACGGAAATCCAAAGGATAAATTTAGAATTCTTGTCAATTATGTTTTCAGAGGAAATGTGAAAGATATTCCGGAGGGACATGACGACAGATTTTATATTCAAATGCAAATTGTTTTTTAAGGAAAACTTCCGCTAACAACGTCAACAAGAAAATGGCAGTTCTTTGGTTAATTGAAAATTTACGATTCGTGTCAAATTCAGTGCCGGCCGTCAGTTTTATGAATTGAATTCGTCAACATCTTGTAGCTGCAAAAATGACTAAAGAAAAAGTACCGGTAAAACCCGAATCTTTTTCCACACTGACAGTTGATTCGAACATAATGTATTCTTACATTCGTGATTGAACAAGAAGAGCTGTATGGATCGAGAGGTTCACGTTCTGTTCTGTGAGAACATGAGGGTGAAATTAACTTGCGTGATTCGATTAAATGAAATTTTAAAAGAGATTCCATCCATGAACTTGAAATTGTTAATATTTTTCACCGCAATATTTTTTGAAACTATAACGGCTCAAGAATATGGACAACAGGACGGCCTTTATTATGAATTCCCAGATTCAAGCCAAATTAAAAAGAAAAATTTCTTCAATATTGACAATCATATTTATAAACCTGGCTTAGAATTTAAATACTCGTATGTAATCATAAATAAAAATGACACACTGCTAATTAGAGTAGACAAGTTAGGTGATACTAAAACACCAAACTGGACTTTTGTTAATAAGCAGGATGGTGACAGTTTGACAATTTATTATTTGAGTTTCAAAATCTTAGATGGCTATGGAGGATTAGACAACTTATTCCCGGATTTTAGCCAAACAGTTATTCAGCAAAATTACTTTTCAGCAAACTGTTTATTATTCGATGGAACAACGGGAATGATTGAGAACAAGTATAATATTTGGCTGCACCCTTTTCGGGGCAAGTATTTTTCAGTTTTAGAATTTAGTCCATTCCCATATATTAAGTTTCCAATCAAACAAGACGCAAGCTGGGCTTGGATACTTAATGATATAAGCGAAAGATGGTCGGACAAAAGAATTATTGAATACTCCGTAAAGGTACACGCTAACTATCAGTATAGAATTACGGGTAAAAGGCAATTAAAAACTTCATTTGGCAAAAGGAATGCTTTGAAATAGAGGCCACTGCCAATACGAGTCTAGGCATTACTAAACTCAAATCATATTTTAATATAGAATACGGATTTATGGCTCTTGATTATTTTAATGTAGATAATAGCAGAGTAGAACTTAAATAAATAGAAGTAAAGTAACAAAACTAGCGCTAACATATAAGGATTAAAAGCAGCTTCGCTTTTCGCTATGGTGCATTTAATCCTGTGTTGAACTGATGCGACGGTGGCGTCACTCCGGTGGGAGTGAATTTTTACTATGCAATTTTAAAAGTAGGAAAGTGTGTTTTCAAATAGAAAAGAATGTAATGTTTTAAATTTTGCAGAATAATGAAGAATAAATTTCAAAATAATGGGTTATTATACAGACTGACGCTAGCCCCAAGTGATTCACTGTCGTTACAATGGAACTCTTAAGATCGTTCTAAATTTACATATTTTGTAACTTAGTTTTGAAAATAAATCATTAAAAATAAATTTAAATATGGCATCAGGTATTTTTGCATTATTAGATGATATAGCAGCACTTATGGATGATGCTGCGGCATTAAGTAAAATCGCGACGAAAAAAACAGTTGGAATTTTAGGAGATGATTTGGCTGTAAATGCTGAAAAAGCTTCAGGATTTGTTTCTTCTAGAGAAATTCCGGTTTTATGGGCAATCACGAAAGGTTCATTTGTAAATAAACTAATTATTCTCCCTTTAGCATTTATTCTAAGCTCATTTGTGCCCTTGGCTATTAAACTTATTTTATTGCTTGGGGCTGTTTATTTAGCCTATGAAGGTGCGGAAAAAATATTTGAAGTTTTTTTTCCGCACAAACATTCATTAAATAAAATTGAATCTATTGAATTATCAAAAGAGGAAATATTGAAACTAGAAAAAGATAAAATTAAATTAGCTGTTTTTACAGATTTTATTTTATCCATTGAAATAGTTATTATTGCTCTAGGTACTGTATTAGACAAGCCAATTATTACCCAGATTATTGTAGTATCTACTGTCGCAATTATTGCAACAATAGGAGTTTATGGTGTTGTTGCTCTTATTGTTCGAATGGATGACATCGGCTATAAATTAATTAAGATAAGTAAAAATAAAAATGGAATAACAAAAACAATCGGTAATTTATTAATAGGCGCATTACCAATAATAATAAGGGGACTTGCTGTAGTCGGAACTATAGCTCTATTGCTAGTTGCCGGTGGTATTTTCGTTCATAACATGCATTTTCTAGACAATTATTTAAATCCATCAACATCAATATTGGCTGATTTTCTTGCCGGATTGATTATAGGAATCATTTCATTGGTTATAGTTAAATTTTTCAAACATTTTTTTCTAAAAAAAAATAATTCCCATAGTATTTAAAAGCAAGGAGTATTGTACCATTTATTCTAGAATGGAATTTTGCCATAATTGTTTTGGGACGGAATGAAGTTTTTATATAAATACCTCCGGGAGCTAATAGCGCATAACCAAAAGTTGGGACATTTCGGAAAGTTGAGGTATTTCGTTCTTTTAGTACATTCGTTCTTTATAAATTCTACACGAAAACATTTCCAAACATTGTAGTATCTTGGAACGATCTGGGTGATATTTATTTATTGCAAGACAACAAAGCAGAAGCGATAAATTGTTACAAACAGGCATTGAAAATACGACCAGAAAACCCAAGAGAAAAAAAATCATTGGATAAATTGATAAAATGACAAATTTCAATCGATCGCTGTTATTTCCGTTGCATATAATTTTACTTTTAATTCAATTATTTTTTATGTCAACTACAACTAATCAAGCACAAACACTGCAAACTGTTCCAAGTGTAGACTTAAAGAAATATGCAGGAAAGTGGTATGAAATAGCTTCATACCCTCAATACTTTCAAAAGGGCTGTCACTGCACTATTGCCGAATATACTTTAAGCGAAAAAGGATATGTAATTGTTGAGAACAGATGCAACAAGGATAGTGTGAATGGTAAGCAATCCAACATCAAAGGAAAAGCCTTTGTTGAAGAAGGTTCAGGTAATGCAAAATTGAAAGTGCAATTCTTTTGGCCTTTCAAAGCGAAGTATTGGATAATTGATTTAGCAGATGATTACAGCTTTGCTGTAGTTAGCCACCCGTCAAAAAAATATTTGTGGGTTCTTTCAAGAACGTCTCAAATGGAGGATACCGTTTATCAGGGGATTATTTCGCGACTTAAAGCCAAAGGGTTTGATTTATCTAAACTCCAAAAAACCCAGCAACTATGACTTGCTGTATTAGGGCATTGTCAATTCTCTGTCGAAGGAACGGCAGGGCAGTCACTAATATAATGATTAAACGTATCTTCGCTTATCGCGAAGGTGCTTTTTAATCCTCTGTTGAACTGATGCGCCTGTAGCCTCACTTCGGTGTGAGTGAATTTTTACTATATAATTTTAAAAGTATGAAGCGGTGTTTTCAAATGGAATAGAATGTTATGTTTTAAATTTTGAGCTGCTTTTGTGAATATAATATTTCAAGGAGAAGCAAATTTTTACTTTTTATTAGTCGTGTAACTTCAATTCTTCCGGAAAATGGGCCGCTCAATGAATCCATGCCAATACTATTTCACGCTGCATAAATACTCATCAGCAGACTTTATGTTGTTGTGTTTTGCTTTTCTTTTTTTTTCATAAACAATCGGTGAGATCTTTATCTAGAAAGGTCAAAATTGAATTATCAAACGTGTTGATGAGAAATTGAACATGTATAAATCTAAATGTGAATAATGTAACATTTTTATAAAATTATATAACACTTATATGTTTAGTAATTGACAATTTTGGAAATAATTGAATGTTTTTTTAAATCTGAGAGATGGCAACAATCTTATTAATTGAAGATAACATACCTATTCTTGAGAATTTGACCGAATATTTTGAAATGGCCGGTTACAAAATTCTTAGTGCTGAGAACGGGAGAAAAGGAATTGAACTTGCAAGAGAACATATTCCTAATTTAATTATTTGTGATACTAAAATGCCTGAAATGGATGGATATGAAGTTTTGCATTTGATTTTAGATTTGGTAAAAACGCATGAAATACCATTTATATTTAGTACATCAAATGCTGAAAATGTTGATAGAACAAAGGCACTTGAACTTGGAGCAGATGATTATATTATTAAACCATTTGACCCCGGAATTCTATTGAAAATGGCAAACACTTGGATAATGTCGGGCAGCAAAAGACGGAGAGAAATAAATCAGAAAGAAATTACGTAAATTCATTAGCCCCTTTTTTAAAAATTGGAAACTCTCCAATCGATTCTTCTGAGTACTGCTAACTTTTCTTCCACATGAAATCTTAAATGTTTTATGCGTAATTTTAAGACACGACAAAAACACGACAATGATAACAATTGACAACTACTTAGACAGCCATTTTATACACAGAAGCAACTGGCTAAGAGCGGCTGTTTTAGGAGCAAACGATGGAATAATTTCTATTTCAAGTCTTGCAATAGGAGTTGCTGCTGCAAGTTCAACAAGAGAGCCTATTGTTTTAGCAACAGTCGCTGGACTTGTAGCAGGTGCATTATCTATGGCTGCCGGTGAATATGTTTCTGTAAGTTCTCAGACTGACACAGAAAAAGCGGACATTGAAAGAGAAATCAAAGAACTCAAAGAAATGCCGGATATAGAGTTAAATATATTAGCTCAGATCTATGAGAAAAGAGGACTAAAAAAAGAAACAGCAAAGCAAGTAGCAATTGAATTAACAGAGAAGGACGCATTGGGAACACACATCAGAGAAGAATTGGGTTTAAACGAGATTAGCCAGGCAAATCCTATACAAGCAGCAATTGCATCAGGAGCATCATTTACTGTTGGAGGAGTATTACCTCTTTTAGTAATAGTTTTTGCACCAATAAAAGGACTGGAATATTGGCTATATGGTTTCACAACTATTTTTTTAATTGTTTTAGGAACAACTGCGGCCAAAACAGGTGGCTCAAGTGTAAAAAAAGCTATTTTACGCATTACTATTTGGGGAACAATCGCAATGGGCTTATCCGCACTAGTGGGATATATCGTTGGTGTTAAAATATAATTTATTGTTTTAATAAATTATATAGAAACTGAAATAAAAACTACGCCTAATATATAAGAATTAAACATCTTCACTTTTCGCGAAGGTGCATTTTAATCCTGTGTTGAACTGATTTCTTTGTCATTTTTTGATAGATTTGTGTAAACGTATTTCAGGACAAGACAGTTTGGCGTGATTTGTTAGGAGTTGACAAGAAGAAGCTTCAGGCGCGAATAGCAAAGGAAGGATGGGGAATTAAAATCTTATCAAAGCATCATTCAGACGGTAATTGGGGAGATAGATTCTATCAACCCAAATGGACTTCGACTCATTACACCTTACTTGACCTGCGGAATTTAAATCTCCAATCAGACAATGAGATGGTACAAGAGTCAATAGAATGCGTTTTACAAAGTAACATGGCCGATGATGGAGGTATTCGATTGGGGCCATCCACATCGAAGTATAGTGACGTTTGTGTAAATGGAATGTTTTTGAATTACGCTTCCTATTTCCGAACAACTGAAAGGAAATTGCATTCCATTGTTGACTGTATTCTTAAGGAGATTATGCCCGATGGAGGATTTAACTGCAGAACAACAAGAAGTGGCGCTAAACACAGTTCCTTGCACTCAACAATTTCAGTACTTGAAGGGCTTACAGAATTTCAAAAAGCCGGATATACTTATAGCAAAGACAAAATCTCAAAAGCCAAAGAAAGTGCAATTGAGTTTATATTGTTGCATCAGTTATTCTTGTCTGACCGAACAAATAATATTATTAATAAGGACTTCTTGAAGCTAACGTATCCGTGCCGATGGAAATACGATATTATTCGTGCTATGTACTATTTTCAATACGCCCGAATTGAATGGGACAAAAGAATGAATCCTGCAATTGAAATTCTAAAGTCAAAACAAAATAAAGACGGAACCTGGAATATGCAATCCGCCCACGCAGGACAAGTACACGTCAACATGGAGAAAGCAGGTAAACCAAGCAGATGGAATACGCTGAGGGTTTTGCGGGTAATGAGGCATTTTAAAATTGAATAGCTATAGATAAGATAATAGGATTAAAGCGAATTTCACGGCATTAAAATAATCGCAATTTTCCGCCTACTTGACTTTCCCCTTTAATATGCTTATCTTTGGCATTAGTATTGTTTTACGTTAGTATGATTCTAAAATTTGCCTCGAAGGATACAGAAAAGATTTGGAACGGAGAACGGGTGAAAAGTCCGGGAACCGAAATACAGCAAATTGCCCGAAGGAAACTTAGAATGCTAAATAATTCTCAGGATTTGGCAGACCTTCGGATTCCCCCTTCGAACCGATTAGAGAAACTACAAGGTAAGTTATCCGGATTCTATTCGATAAGAGTAAATGATCAATGGAGGATTATCTTTCGATGGAAAAATGGTAATGCAGATGATGTTGAATTTATCGATTATCACTAAATTAATATAGAATGGCACGTTTAAAAAACATTCATCCCGGAGAAGTACTTCAAGAAGAATTTCTTCTTCCGCTTGGAATCACAGCGTATCGACTCTCCAAAGACATTGGAATTCCTCAAAGTCGTGTAAGCCAAATCCTCAAGGGCAGGCGGCGTATTACCGCAGATACCGCCCTTCGTTTGTCCCGCTACTTTGGAAATTCACCCAAGTTCTGGATGGGGCTGCAAGATGATTTTGACCTTGAGGAAGAACTAAACACAAAAAAATCAGAGTTTAAGGCTATTCAATCTTTCGAAAGCAATGCTGCATAACATCAAGTGACTTGTACAGAAATTATGTATAACGATACTAACATTTATAACTATGAAAGAATATAAATTCTGCCAAAGCTGCGGATTCCCCTTGAAGAAAGATAAAAAAGGAGGAGGGTCTGAGAAAGACGGAACAATTAGCAAAAAATTTTGCTCAATGTGCTATGAGAATGGTAAATTTCTGTCTCCACCTGAAATTGACACTGCTGAAAAGATGCAAAAGTTTTGCATACAGGAAATGAAGAAAAGCGGAATCAACAGTTTCTTTGCCTGGCTGGCTACAAGAACAATTCCAAAGTTGGAGCGATGGAAAAGATAAAACTTGTTCTTTTAAAAAAGTTTGAATATAATTTATTTAAAGTTTTTTGAAATTCTTAGTTTGTCTTCGCTCTCTTTATCACTTTTATGATAAATTTCAATAAAAACAATTTTCGGTTCACTCTCATAGTAAGCATATATAAGCCTCAAGCCTGAATTTACGCCACGACCTTTTAAGGCTTTGCAAGCAATCTTTTTTACTTTGATTACACAAGTTTCCAATCCCAAATTCTCAATACGAAAACTGAAGGGTGGTCTTTCATTAGTTGATACTTCCAAGACTCTTTTAACCACGTCCAAATCCTCATTAAGCGTCTTGTATTTTTTTAAAAGACTTTTCAAGTCCTTTTTAAATTCGGTTAACTCATCAAAGGTCATTGTTCTTCAGTTTCATCTCCGTAGTTTCTTACAGAAAAAGGTGCATCTCTATAAAAAACTAATTCATAATTTATATCTTCTCCCTCTTTTGAAGCCAGCCAAGGCATGTCTTTATGAGAATAGTTGCTGATTGCAGCTGCAGACCAATCACTCATTTGCTCAATTACCCTATCAATTATTTCCTTTTCGCTTGCCTTTAGTTCAGTTAAATCAGCTTTCTCTAAAGGTAAATAGCGAGTTTGCAGATAACCGTGATATTCTGTTTTCACTCTTTGTACTTTCCCTTTATCAATCATTTGATTTATAATTGTGTCTAACTTTTGTGGCACTGGACCAAAGGGTAATTTACGATACCTGGCTCCGGTTAAATGTTCTTCATACATTTCATAATGGTTGAAATCAGAAAAGTAGAGCAACTTGTAAAGTACCGTTTCTCCTACATTTGGCTTACCGGCACAGCGTTCAAGAATATACAGCAAAACGTTTTTGAATTTATTGATTTGCATTGTTGGGACAGAAATTCGTTCTTCTTTTTTCTTTGCCATTACTTCCTCTTTTCCTTCAACTATTTGATTTGTGGAGAATTCCTTTGACAAAAAATCGTCCAGTGAAAATTCTAATACCAGGGATAATTTTTGCATTTCAAGAATATCAACACTTCTATTGCCTAATTCAATTTGAGCCAAGGATGGACGGGAAATTTTGACACTTTTAGCCAAATCTTCCTGTGACAACCCTTTTATTTTACGAAGTTCAGCTATTCTCCGGCCAATTTGTTTTTGTGTCAATTTTATGTTCATATCAAATTGTTTATTTCAATGTAACCAGACAAATATAGGCAATGTTTTAATATAAAACAATATTATGTTCTATATTGATACAAAATATTTTCTACAGTTTGACTTCTTAGGAAAAAGAAGCACATCCCCCAAAGCATATTCTTATGAAATGAGGCAAGCTTTTCCAATAAGCCATTTTCTTAGACAGTGTTTTTTTTATCAATTTTGGTTGCAAAATATCATCAAGACAGCTCTAAAAGCTATTTTGCATTTGGTTTTTGCACAAAATAACCTTTGTTTGAATGGCAAAGCGACGCTGCCGACCAACAGAATATCGAAAATTAATTTTATTTTTAACAAATTAATAATAGCATTATGACCAATAACAAAATTACACTTCATAGAGTTTTTGCAGCACCTGTAGAAAAAGTATTTAAAGCATTTACAGATGCTGATGCAATGGCTTCCTGGATACCGCCTTATGGATTTTTATGCAAAGTGCATAGTATGGACTTTAAAATTGGCGGAACTTACAAGATGTCGTTCACAAATTTTACTACAGGCAACGGACATTCATTCGGAGGAAAATATTTGGAGATTTTGCCAAATGAATTACTAAAATATTCCGACCAATTTGACGACCCGAATTTGCCGGGACAAATGATTACAACAATAAAATTTAAGAAAGTTTTATGTGGCACAGAACTATTCGCAACACAGGAAGGTATACCGGATGCAATACCTGTTGAAATGTGTTATTTGGGTTGGCAAGATTCGCTTGACAAATTAAAACGTTTGGTGGAACCTAATATTCAAGATTCATAAAAATTATACATATGGCACAAATCAATCCTCACATTAACTTCAACGGAAATGCAGAAGAAGCATTTACATTTTACAAATCTGTTTTTGGCGGAGAGTTTGCAAAAATAATGCGTTTCAAAGATTTAGCAAGTGCTGAATTTCCGGTAGCAGAACATGAAGCAAATAAAATAATGCATATTGCTTTACCAATTGGTAAAAGTATTTTAATGGCTAATGATGTACCTGAAATACTGGGACGAACCAACGAAAATGAGAACAGAAGCAAAATTGTAATTAGTGCAGAAAGCAAAGAAGAAGCTGAAAAATTATTTAACGGACTTTCAGCAGGTGGACAAATTGAAATGCCTATTGCCGACAGTCCTTGGGGTTCATACTTTGGTATGTTTAGAGACAAATATGGTATTGAATGGATGGTAGATTTTGACCCGAAATATAACGGGAAAATTTAACTGAAAAATAAGAACGCAGCAATAACCGTTGTCATTGTTAAAAGACAATAGCAAACCATAGACAACAATAAAAAATAGAACTAAATGAGGAAAATAATTTCATTTATGCACATATCCCTTGACGGTTTTGTAGCCGGACCGAAAGGAGAGCTGGACTGGATTAAAGTTAATGAAGAAATTTTTGATTATGTAGGTAGGCGTATTAGCGAAGGCGACACTGCATTATATGGACGTGTAACTTATCAAATGATGGAAAATTACTGGCCTACTGCAGGAGACAAGCCGACTTCAACCAGGCACGAAATTGCACATTCAAAGTGGTATAGGAATGCTAACAAAATTGTTTTATCAAAAACACTGAAAGACTCGGGTCCGATGGCAATCGGACTAACTAATACAAAAATAATTAGCGACAACCTTCCGGACAGATTAAATGAAATAAAGCAACAAGCAGAAAAAGAAATTTTACTTTTTGGCAGTCCGACAGCAACATATTCACTTATGAAACAGAATTTAATTGACGGCTTCTGGTTATTTGTTAATCCTATTATTCTTGGGCAGGGTATTCCATTGTTTGTGGACATCAAAGAAAAAATTAATTTAAACCTATTAACTACCAAACAATTTAATAACGGTGTAATTGAACTTAATTATAGTGTGAGCAGACAATAACCGCAATTGTTAACAAGCTTTGGCGACCCTGATTTTATATGAACATACAAAAGCAAATCAACGAGTATATAGCATCTCAACCGGAATTAAAAAGGGCTGACCTTGAAATGTTGCACCAACGCATTCTTAAATTATTTCCTAAATGTAAATTATGGTTCTTGGATGGCAAAGATGATAAAGGTAAAATTGTTTCTAACCCTAATATAGGATACGGCTTTCAAACCATAAAATATGCTGATGGAAAATCCAGAGAGTTTTATCAAATTGGTATTAGTGCAAACACGACAGGAATCTCTGTCTACATTATAGGTATAGAGGATAAGAATTTCCTTGCTCAGACTTATGGAAAGGAAATCGGTAAGGCGAGTGTAACCGGTTATTGTATTAAGTTCAAGAAATTGAAGGATGTTAATATGGAAATACTTGAAGCTGCTATACGATATGGAGGTGAACATGAAATAGCAACGAAACGCTAACAGCGGGGTTAAGAAATTGGCAGTTCAATGGTTAATGGAAGTTTGGCTTTCCAATTGAACCTTTAGAGATACAGAAATGTATTTTTACGCCAAATGATTTTTAATATAATAAGTAGTTTTACTGAGAGTATCAAGGAGAGTATAAAAGCTTCTATTTTATCTCTATGCTAAGGGAAACTTTCTTATTTTTGCTAAATTAATTTAATCAAAACCTGTTACCTTAAAAATATAATTCAATTTAATTTATCTATGCGTAAATTTATTTTACTTATTTTATCGTTTTCAATTTATAATGTTTCGAAATGTCAGCAACTCCCCGTGGAGTGGATTAAAAGTTTTCAAGGACAGGGTAAGGCTTCCGACAGGATTGCCTCCATATCCACCGATGCTTCAGGGAATATTTATATTGCCGGATATGCAGGAAAACACCACGGTTCCCCGGATGCATTTGCCATGAAGCGTAACCTGCAGGGTGATACACTCTGGACTTATTACTACGATGCCGGCGACAACAAAGAAGATTATGCTTCGGAAATTGTCGTCGATAACTCAGGAAATGCATATGTCACCGGCAAGTCGCAATCGGTAACATCTTATTTCTTCGATTGCTTTACGGTTAAAATAGATCCTTCAGGAAATGAGGCCTGGTCGGCAAGGTATTCTGCCGGGACAAATGCAGAAAGCTTTGGAAATGGAATCGCTGTTGATGTTTCCGGAAATGTTTATGTTGCAGGTTACACAGATCCGGCTACAGCTTCAACCGACTGGCTTGTTATTAAATACAATTCATCCGGAGTACAGCAATGGGTTGATGTTATGAACGGGCCGGGAAATGGCGGCGATGAGGCATTGGACATTGTAATTGCACCTAACGGAAATGCTACAGTGTGCGGATATGCATATTCCATAAACACATCCGGTTACATAAATGCATTCGTGAAGCAATATACTTCTTCAGGCACAACAGTCTGGTCCGACACATGGAACAATTCTTCAGTAACTGGTTCCGATAAGGCGTCCGGACTGGCTTATAATTTATCAGGCGACCTTTTCGTTGGGGGCGAAACCGATAATAACAATACTTCCAATCGCGACGTATTTGCTATCCGGTACGATGGAAGCGGCATCAGGCAATGGGTTACCGTTTATAGCGATTCAACTTCTTTAGTGGATGAATATTTGCAAAAAGTAGCAGTCGATAATTCGGGAAACATTTACTTCACCGGAACAGATTATCTGGATGGTTTTGTTACCTGCATTCACAGCGACGGAACGCAAGGTTGGAGAAAAGAATGGAGAGGACCGTTAAACAACGGCTACGATGTGTTTCATGGCATTGCAATCGATAATTACGGCGGCATCTACGTTACCGGACGTGGAGTTTATCCCGGTGAAGATTATTATGGAAATGGCGGTCTGCCGAATATGATTGTAGCTAAATACAATTCAAGCGGTGATTCATTGTGGACATACCGATGCATCGATTCATTGAACAGTTCCATGGGATTTGCAATCACTTCAAAAGATGGAAAAGTTTTTGCCGGAGGATTTGTAACGGATACAGCCTATGTAGATGAAAATTTATACACATTGATTATCGATACAGCCGGTAGTTCAATAAGCGAATGGATTTACAACGGAGTCGGCGATGCCATAACAATGGGACAGTTTGTTCAAACGGATGCTAACGATAATGTATATTGCGCCGCCACTGTCGACAGATTGTACTCCCAGGGATACGATGTTGTTTTAATTAAGTATGACCCGGCAGGAAATCTTTTATGGGAAAAATATTATTCCTCTTACGGATGGAATAACGACACACTCACAGATATGCAAATGGATCCTTCGGGAAATCTAATTCTTTGTGTTTCTACTGATTCTGCTCAGCTGAAAAATAATTATATACTTTCCCTGCTGAAAGTTGATCAGTCAGGTAACTTTATCGATACCGCTGCGCTGGGTGGTCCTGCAATAGGAAGTATTCTTTCAACTTCTATGGCCGTGGGCAGCAGCGGCAGTGTCGCTCTTAGTGCTGTTTCCAATATTCATGGCGGAATTGTTATTCATTTTGATCCAACCCTGAGCCAATCGTGGTGGGCTAAAATTGATTCGACTCCTTTTGCGGCTACACATGCAAATAGTTTAGACATTTTTCCGAATGGCGATTTACTCGTTGGCGGAAACTCACAAACTTCGGGCAGCTGGACAGGAATTATTCAAAGGTATAATTCGGCCGGATTAAAATTATGGTCCACCAATGTTGATTCGTCAAATGTTTACGATGAAATCAAGAATGTTACCATTGGTAATTCAGGTGATGTGGCTTTTACCGGTGCATCGGGAGGCGCTAATACTTTCACTGCTATGACAGGCAAACTCGACGGATCAACGGGTAATTTAACTTGGAGGCAGATTTACAATCCGAATACAGCCAATGAGTATGGCGTAAAAATTCGATTTACGCCTGCAGGAAATGTTGTATTAATTAGTCGCGGCTGGACAGGTTTTGTGGCCAGGTATTTTATTGTACAATATTCGGGAACCGGTTCCCTGCTTTGGGCAAATACCTATAATCAGACAGCGAGTGACCGCGAACCGGTTGATTTGATTGTCGAACCAACAAATAGAGTTGTAACTGCCGGATGGGAAATAAACGGTTTCACTACGAATTACGATTATGTGCTGGCCGGATATTCATCCGCTGGTATTGTCGAATTTATTAATACATACAGTAACTCTTTGCCGGTTTCTTTCAGTTGGGACCAACTGCGCGATTTGACACGCGATAACCAGGGCAATTTTATCGTTACCGGTCAGAGTTCCAGAGAGTTTTTTAATAATTATCTTTTTAAGATGCTCACGATAAAATATGGAGCAAATGTAGTTGGAATGGAGGATAAGCCTGAATGGAGCAATCGTTTTGCTTTTGTTTATCCGAACCCTTCTGTAACAGGTAAATTTGAATTAGTTGATGCATCGCCTTATAAAATAGTTTCTGCAAAGGTTTACGATTTACAGGGAAGATATGTAACGTCAATGAAAATGGATTCATACAAAGTTGATCTGGAGAAACAGGGGGCGGGTATTTATGTGTTGGTTTTGGAAAGAGAATCAAGTCTTCCTGAAAGAATTTGTCTTATTGTACGGTAAAATATTTTATGTGTTGGTTGCTCTGATTAAATTTATTTTTTAATTGAATTTTTTAATAGTGAGTTTGAAAATATTTTTACTTATACAGTAGATATACTACAAGCGGTTTGATTCTGTGATATCATTTTCTGGCGGGAAAAGATTGAACAAAACAAGGCCAATGGGCGCAAGAGAATTTATGCTCTGCCTTTGGGCACCATGTCGTAAAGTGACCAGCATATTTTATTGCTATTTAACTAGCAATTAGAAAAGAAAATGGCTTGCGCCAGATGTTCGTGCGGTTTCCCTCTCACCCTGCCGTACAATTCATCATTACAATGCAAAGCAATGATGTTTTTAAATAGGCAAAGATTATTTTTCCAATACATCATGACAACAGCAAATATGCCGGTTCTTTTATTAGAATAGTTGTCGTTACGGGATAATCTGCAATTATAAAACCTGAGCGTTTCAAGAATAAATTTTCTGTATAATCTAAGCTGCATTTATTTTTGATAACCATTTTGTGAAAGATAGGAGAGGTCAATAAGTATTTAATTCGGAAAATATGGAACAAAAATCCAATTCTATTAAAATGAATGAGGAGTCAAGGCGGAAGCTGCGTTGGGGCAATTCGGTTGTGAAATATCCTGCCATGCAATTTGGTTAAATTAATTTCAAAAAAACATTTCTGGCTTATATATATTTAAATATGAAGTACGGCAAAATATACTATTAATAAGTACGGCAAGATAAGTTTTCCTGGCAGTTTGACTTTAGTTTTCTGCTAACCAATAGAAAATAAATAGCTTTAAAGAAGCCGGAAAGAATTGGTTACTTTAAAGCTATTTTTATGTATTTTCTGTATATGGGAAAGAATATTCAAAGCATAGCTTATTTTACAACAAGTCGATCTTCTTCCTGAATATGAAACCAACAAAAACATAATGTTTATTATATTTTCGGTCGGAACAATACCCTCGTCAAAAAGTATATTAAGAGTATTAAAATTCATTGAAACAATTAATTTTAATACAATTAATCTTGCGTCTATGCCCAAAGGAATGTATTTTATTTATCTTGAAAACGAAGGGAAGTCAATTGTCAAAAAGTTTGTTGTTAATTAACAAGTGAATTTAAAATATACTCATTTATTGTTGTGCATTCAGTGGTTTTAAAATATCTGATATTTTTTTGTGCAAATAGATCTCATTTAGTGTGGCGAATTGATAAAATGTTTCGCCTTGATTATATGCTCTAATTGGCGTTATCTGCTATGCAAATGAATAAAACATTATTAACTTTACCGTTAATACAAGTAACCCTTTTGTGCAGTAATTAAATGAAAAATTATATAGTAAAAGCATTATTCTTAACAGCAGTTTTCCTTACAACGTTACGGCCAACTATTTCTTTTGCCCAGCCAGGTTCATTGGATTATACCTTTGGTTCAGCCGGAAAGTTAATTTCTTCCTTCGGGAGTTTTGGGGATAAGGGAAATTCAGTAGCTATTCAAGGCGATGGGAAAATTGTGCTTGGGGGATTTACAAAAGGCAGTTTTACTTCTTCTGATTTTGCTTTAATGCGATGCAATACTGACGGTGTTATAGATACGACTTTTGGAATGGGAGGGAAGGTAATCACATCTATTGAGAATGGAAGTGAGGGTAATTCAGTGTCCATTCAAGCCGATGGGAAAATACTGCTGGGAGGATATTCACAGTGGTTCATTAATTTAGCCCGATACAATATCAATGGTAGCTTAGATACAACTTTTGGTACCGGTGGTATTTTAATTACAGATATCAACGGCTATTATAGTGAAAAATGCAAATCAGTAGCCATACAAAACGATGGGAAAATTCTTTTGGGTGGGTATGGCCAGCATAATGCCAACGACAATTCCTATTTTATTCTTGTGCGATACAATACTGACGGAACTTTGGATACTACCTTTGGCGCCGGCGGAGTAGTAATTGGAAGTGCAGGAAGAGGATATTCAATGAGAATTCAGAACGACGGGAAAATTCTTCTTGGGGGTTCTTCGGGATATAAGTTTGCCTTAGTGCGATACAATGCTAATGGAACCTTGGATAGTTCCTTTGGAGTAGGAGGAGAGGTAATTACACCTATTGATAGTTCCGGTGAAGCAAATTCTCTGGGTATACAGAGTAATGGTAAAATTGTACTGGGAGGTTATTGCTATAAAAGCGGTAGTAGCTCCGGTTTTGCTTTGGTGCGATACGAAATGGATGGGACATTAGATAGTTCATTCGGCGCTGGTGGAATAGTAAAATCATACATAAACAGCTCTTCATGTGTGGGCAATTCATTAAATTTTCAGAGCGATGGGAAAATTCTATTGGCGGGAAATGCTGTCAATGGTTCCAGCTATTCTGATTTTGCAATAGTGAGATACGATAGCACCGGGACTTTGGATAATAGCTTTGGCATAGGTGGAATGGTAACAACCCCTATTGGAACTAATTATAGCAACGTCTTTTCATTGAGTATTCAAACAGATGGTAAAATTGTCTTGGGCGGTTATGCTTATAATGGCTCTAAAACAGATATGGCTATAGTGCGGTATCTTGTCGATAGCGTTACAGGAATTAGCGAAACCGTCCGCAATCAACGAGCGGTTAAGATATACCCCAATCCATTTAGTTCTTCGGCAGCCATTCAATTTAGTGAGCCAATCCATAGTGCAGAGATAAATATTTACAATGTCTTCGGGCAAGAAGTAAAAAAAATATCAAATATTTTCGGTCAGGAAATATTAATATCCCGTAACAACTTATCAGGCGGAATATATTTTCTTCAGTTGACAGAAGGAAATAAAATCACCGCTATACATAAATTAGTAATCAATGAATAAAAATAATTTTTCATTCGAGAGAACCCTTGAGGTTTTAGAACAAACACCTGAAACTCTAATACGACTCACAAAAGGACTATCCTCCTTTTGGACAACGATGAATGAAGGGAATGATACTTGGTCTGTGTTTGATGTGGTTGGTCATTTATTACACGGCGATAAAACAGATTATTTGACGAGAGTTAAAATTATTTTATCAAATACTGCGGATAAAAAATTTGTGCCATTTGACAGGTTTGCTCAATTTGAAACAAGTAGGGGAATGACATTAATGGAATTACTTAATGAATTTAAGTCAGTAAGAGAATATAATTTGCAACAGATTAAATTATTGAATATATCCCCAAGCGATTTCTTTAAAACCGGAATACATCCGACTTTTGGAACTGTTACATTAAGTCAGCTTTTATCAACTTGGGCTGTGCATGACCTGGACCATATTTCGCAAATTGCAAGAATAATGGCAAAACAATACAAAGAAGAAACCGGTCCGTGGATTGAATTTCTTAGAATACTGAAACATTAAAAATAACGGATCGCATACACTGGCTTTGTTTTAGTATTCGGACAAGTTATTTGTACAAACTTGACAAATACATCATATGAAAAATACCGGCAAATTATCAAAAGTGCAAATTGAAGAATTACTCAAAATATTAAAAGCCCGTTTTGAGAAAAATATGAATCGCCATAAAGGCATAGAATGGCGTAAAGTGCAGGCAAAGCTTGAAGCTAACCCATCAAAATGTTGGTCACTCAATGAAATGGAAAGAACCGGCGGAGAACCGGATGTTGTTGTCCCGATAACTATCGGGAATGATAAAAAGACTGACGAATACATTTTTTGTGATTGTTCAGCTGAAAGCCCTAATGGCCGTAGAAGTGTTTGTTACGATCAGGAAGCACTGGAGTCACGGAAAGAGAATAAACCTAAAGATAGTGCCATGAATATGGCTATCAATATGGGCATTGAAATTTTAACAGAAGAGCAATATAGAGAAATTCAAAAACTGGGTAACTTTGATTTAAAAACTTCGAGCTGGGTGAAAACACCTGCTAATATAAGAAAACTTGGAGGAGCAATTTTTTGTGATAGAAGGTATAACAGTGTATTTGTTTATCATAATGGCGCAGAATCTTACTATGCAGCACGAGGATTTAGAGGTTCCCTAAAGATTTAATTTTGCGACTTTAAATTAATAAGTAATTGGAGTAAATCTACTTTAGTATCAGAAAATAGGATATATTACATTCATGACTTAATTAGGTGTAACCGTTTAACAACATTCAAAAGAACGACAATGAAATCATTTTGGATGAAAATAATTATGCATTCAATACTTCGACAAAGGAAGAAGAAGAGCAGGAGTAATGAGTCGAATTCAACATTTGATTTTGCTAAGAGGGTGCGCGAATTTAAAATAAATTAAATACTGAATTGGAAAAAATTGATCCGAAGGCTTTTGTTATTATGAGCAGCATAAAGGACACAAAAGGTGGTATGATAAAGAAAAGACCTTTGAAACATTGATGTATTATTACATTTGTGACTCAATATGATAACCTTTAGGAACCGGCACCTTCTTGAATATCTTTGACGAATGGAAATACTGATAATACTTTTTTTGATTTTGCTAAATTGAATTTTTGCCATGTCTGAAATTGCAATGGTTTCATCACGAAAATCGCGATTGGAGACGGCAGCAAAAAGAGGAGATAAAGCTGCAAAAATGGCAATTGAACTTTCGCGCAATCCCGGGAAGTTTCTATCTACCGTGCAAATAGGTATTACCCTCATTGGAATTTTAACGGGTATTTATAGTGGTCAAAAAATTGAAGAAGATCTCGTTGCATATCTTAACCAATTTGAATGGCTAAGAATCTACAGTAAAACCATTGCAGTATCAGTTATTGTAATTTCACTAACCTTCTTTTCATTGGTACTGGGCGAACTTGTCCCTAAGCGAATTGGACTTACCATGCCCGAAAGGATTTCAAAAATTTTTTCTTTTCCAATGTATTGGATTTCAATTATTACTGCTCCATTTATTTGGCTTCTAACATTCACTTCTGATCTTATCATAAAACTCTTTCGCATAAAACCTTCTTCAGAAAGTAAAATAACTGAAGAAGAAATTAAGGCAATCATTCAGGAAGGAACAGAGGGTGGTGCAATACAGGAAATTGAACAAGATATAGTTAAACGTGTTTTTAGTTTAGGCGACAGGAAAATTTCATCTTTAATGACACATCGTAACGACACTGTTGTTCTAAAAACTGATTTTAATGTGGAAGCAATCAGTAAAACGGTAAACAATGCAATGCATTCTGTTTATCCGGTACTAAATAATAAAATGAATGTAGTCGGTATTTTGCAATTGAAGGATCTTTTCAGACACATTAATGACCCTGATTTTAAAATATTGGATCACACCAAACACCCACAATATGTTTCAGAAAATTTATCTGCTTATGAAGTTTTGAAAATGTTCAAGACAAGTAAAACGCATCAGGCAATTGTCACTGATGAGTTCGGTCAAATGGAAGGTTTAGTAACTATGAATGATTTATTGGAAGCATTGGTCGGAGATGTTTCTGAGTTCTATGAAGGTGCATTTGTTTTTATTCAACGCCCGGACGGAAGCTGGCTTATTGACGGTCAATATCCATTGACTGATTTCTTACGGAAGTTTGATTTGGATGATTTGATAGAGGATTACCCATTCAATACCATCAGCGGACTAATACTTCATCAAATTAGAAGAATACCTTCAGCCGGTGATAGCCTTTTATGGCGAAATTTTAAAATTGAAATAATGGATATGGATGGGGCAAGAATTGACAAAGTACTGTTATCTATTCATAATAAATAAAATTATTTTGCTACACTATTTATATAATCAATCAGCACTTTGCCTAGGGATTTTCATCCCACAATTTTTTAACTGCTTGCCATACTTTCATCCGTAATTCTGTCCGTCGCCAAAGTTTATTATTGTCCCCATATTTTTCAAGTGCTTTACTTTTTATAAAGAGTTTTCAGCATCCTAAGCCCTTTTCTGGCTCTCGTTTTTATAGTACCTAGAGGAAGATTCAGCATGGTGGCAGTTTGTTGTTGTGTAAATCCATAAAAGAAAATCATATCAATTATCTCTGAATATTTTGATTCAATTTGCAATGCTTGAGTTTTAAAGTCTTTAACATCTACTTCCGGTATATTTGATGTTGTGGCGCTTATGTAATCCATCTGACCGGATAACAAATCCATATTTACATTTTGTAATTGATTCTTATAACCTGAAGAACGCAGGTAATCAATAGCATGATTTCTTGCTATGTTTAACATCCAGGTAAAAAGTGTTCCTTTGGCCGGGTCAAAACTGTCAATGTGCTTCCATATTTTTACAATAGCGTCCTGTAAAAGGTCTTCTGTTATATCAGTACGTCGCACTAATTTCATTAAAATGATAAGCTTTCGTCTAAAAATGATTTGTTAAGTGCAAGAGAAAAGGAAATCCTGAAACTCATTGCTGAAGATATTGATTCTAAAGAAATAGCCCGACAACTTTTTATCAGCACAGCTACTGTTGGGAATCACAGGAGCAATATGATTGAAAAGATAGGGGCCAGGGATACAACGGCATTGGTGCAATTGGCTAAAATGGCCGGTATTATTTATTTTTTCTCTTAAGAAAGGATTTTACTTGTTTTTTCTTTGAGAAATCTCAATTATGTTAATCATGATAAATTTATTAAGCCGATTACTTATTAGAATTAATGTAGAATAGAAATTTTATTTTACATTTAGTTTTTCAATGAACCGACGCTTCTCAACCTTGCTGACCAGGCAGTAATACTTAGGCATTTTATGAAAGAAAAACCACCTTTAAAGGAAGCATTAAAATTCTGGACTAAACTCGGCTTTATTAGTTTTGGCGGCCCTGCAGGACAAATTGCGATTATGCATGAATATCTGGTTGAAAAAAGGAAATGGATCAGCGACAGTAAGTTTTTTCATGCCTTGAATTATTGTATGATTCTCCCCGGGCCTGAAGCACAGCAATTGGCTACTTATATCGGGTGGCTAATGCATGGTAGAATTGGAGGACTTTTAGCAGGAATTCTTTTTGTGCTTCCATCAATGTTTATTCTGCTTGGGCTCTCATTAATTTATGTTTCATTTGGTGATGTGCCATGGATTTATGCAATGTTTAACGGACTCAAGCCTGCAGTAATTGCTATTGTTATTCTTGCATTAATCAAAATTGGGAAAAAGTCATTGCTAAGTTCATTTCATTATATTGTTGCAGTTGCTTCTTTTATTTGTATTTTCTTTCTAAATATTCCCTTTCCTTTAATTATAATCGGTGCCATTATTGTTTCTGCTTTTACCCGAAAACTCCTGCCGGGTATTTTCAAGAATCAAAATACCAATGCAAAACAAAATGTAAGCGAAGAAAATGAATATTATCTAAACAAGAATAGTATTATTCCTAATACAGGTTTTCAACCGGTAAGATTATTGAAGCAAGTAAGTCTTTTTATTTTACTTTGGATAATACCCCTTTCAATATTATATTTTTTTACAAGTGACTTTGAATTTTGGAAAAACCTGTCATTGTTTTTTACGAAAGCAGCATTTGTAACATTTGGAGGTGCGTATGCTGTATTGCCATATGTTGCACAGGTAAGCGTTGAGAAATTCAATTGGCTGACGAATCTTCAAATGATCGATGGACTGGCTTTAGGGGAAACAACACCGGGTCCATTAATTATGGTGCTAGCATTTGTTGGTTTTATGGCAGGACACAATCATTTTGAAAATTCTTTGGCTATGGGGACACTTGGTTTGCTTACAACAACATTTTACACCTTTCTTCCCTGTTTTTTTTTCATTCTTGCCGGTGCGCCTATCATTGAAAAAACACAGGAGAATAAAACTGTAAGGCAAATTCTTGGACTAGTAACGGCAGCTGTTGTTGGTGTAATTTTAAATCTTACAATTTATCTTGGTAAAGCTGTAATTTTTCCAAAATACTTTTCTCTGGCCGGACTCGATATTATTTCACTCGTTTGGGTTGTTATTTCTTTTATTGCTTTGTATCGTTTTAAAGTAAATATTATTGCGTGGATTGGAATAAGTGCTTTATTCGGATTGGGCCATTACTTTTTAATTTTACTGTAAAACTATTTCGTTTTTTGTTCGGATTGACCATTGTTTCTTTGGTGATATGGCTTAAATTAAACTAAAAACTTATTTTGAGGGCAAGTTCAACGGAATAAAAAATTTGCTTAATGTTCAAAAAAGTCATAAAAAAAACTATTTTTACCGTTAATTATTTAATATAAAATATTTCGAAAAAAAATAATTCAATGTGGACTATACTTGAAATATTATTTACGCTGGCAATAATATTAGTTTTTATTACTGAATTTTTATGGCCAATATTAACGGGTAAACCGATTTTTGGCTCCTTTAGACGATCTAAGGAGAAAGCACAAAAAAAGCAGGACAACATTTCATTGGAAGAGAAAGTTTCAATCGCTAAAGCAAAAGCAGAAGAAATTAAAACTTTACAAAATGAAATTAATGAGAATTTTAAAACTGCCGAACAATTAAAAGACGAGGCAGACGATTTACTTAAATAAAAAAATTATTATTTTATAATCTTAATAGTATGTTTACATTATTAAAAAGGATTTTCTCCAATTTTTCTTCTAAGAAAACTTTAGTCCTTGGCATTGGTTTCTTTGTTTTAATGTTTTTCCTTTTTGCCGGAAAAATTATTGAAAATGTTGACAATTCAGAAATTGTAATTATTCAAAGTGCATTTTCAGGAAAGGTTACTATTTATACTACTCCTGGTCCTGTTATTCAAAATTTTGGAATAGCAACTCATTATAAAAAGTCAAATCAATTTTGGTTTTCAAGAAAGCATGATGAGGGAAAGGATGAAGATCAATCCATAAAAATCCGATTTAACGATGGAGGGCACGGACAAATTTCAGGTTCTGTGCGTTGGTATATGCCAAGTGACAATACCGCTATTCTGAAATTGCATACCGATTTTGGGTCTCAGATTGCAATAGAGCAGCAACTAATTCGTCAGGTAGTAACTAAAGCTGTATACATGACAGGCCCGTTGATGTCCTCAAAAGAGTCATCTGCTGAAAAGAGAAATGATTTACTTTCTTATATCGAAGACCAATGTATAAATGGTGTTTATAGAACAAAGCAGGAAGATATTAAGGTCCACGATGATTTAATGAATACAGACAAATCGGTTACCGTTGTAAGAATTGTTGAAGTAAATAATGTTCCGGCCCGGCAGGAAATTTCAGCAGTTAAAACGTATAGTATCAGCCTTCAGGGATTAGCATTAAATTCTATTGACTACGATGAAGAAGTTGAAAATCAAATTAAAGTTCAGCAGCAGGCTTACATGCAAGTCCAAACAGCTATAGCGAATTCTAAAAAAGCAGAACAGGATGCCATAACCACGGAATTGCAGGGAAAAGCATCTGCTGCGAAAGCGAAATGGGAACAAGAGGTAATAAAAGCTCAAGCCGTTACTCAGGCTCAGCAGGAAAAAGAAGTTGCTTCTTTTGCTGCACAAACTGCTCTTTTAGTAGCACAGAAAGTTAAAACAGATGCAGACGCTCAATCCTATGCTAATTCTAAGTTGGTTTCAGCAGGTTTAACACCGCAGGAACGCGCGCAATTTGAAAAGGACACAAAAATTGGTGTAGCCGAAGCATTATCTAAAATCGCTTTACCGGCAACGTATATGAATGGAGGCGGAAACAAAGAAGCTTCTTTGCTGGAAAGTATTTTAGGTGTTAAGCTTCTTAGTCCCGATAAAAAATAGTTTTAAGTATTTTATTTTAAAGTTAACTTATACGATGCGAATTTCGTATGTGACACTGTTAAATAAATGTTTTTACCTTTAGTTTTAATACCGGGTAAAATTTTACTAACCAAAAACATATGAAATATATTTTAAGTTTGCTACTGCGTATTTATAAAAAGATAATTCGTGTCAGTAAACTTCAGATTTTTAAGTTACAACAAGCCTATTTTTATTTTGCAGGCAGTAAAGTGGAATGTAATATTTGCCACTATAAAGCGAACAAATTCGAAAGCGACATATGGCATTTATATTGCAATTGCCTGTATTGCGGATCCGGTGTTCGTCAAAGGTTGTTAATGGCTTCCTTTACTTATCTCGATAAATTTAACTTCGAGAGTATTATATCCAATAAGAAGGTTCTGCATTTTGCTCCCGAAAAAGCATTAGGTAAAGTAATTCAAAGTAAAGCAGGCGAATATAAGACAGCCGATTTTTTAGCAGAAGGATATAAATACGATAAAATTGATTTCAACATCGATATTTCATCTATGAAAACCATTTCTAATGAAAGTTTCGATTGTGTGATTGCCTCTGACGTATTGGAGCACGTTCCTGATCATTTAGGTGGAATCAGAGAAGTTTATAGAGTATTAAAGAAAGGAGGATACTGCATTTTTACAGTCCCTCAAAAAGACAATCTGAAAATCACATTAGAGGATCTGACAATTACCGATAGAAATGAAAGAGAAAGAGTTTTCGGTCAATTTGATCATATGAGAATTTATGGTGATGATTTTGCTGCTATGTTGCAAGATGCAGGATTTGAAGTTACGGCTGTAAATGAAACATTTTTTGATAAGAATATTGTCGAACGTTATGTTCTTTTTCCTCCGGTTTTATCAAAAAATCCGCTGGCGACCAATTATAGGAAGATATTTTTTGGGAGGAAAGGGTAGACTAAAGATTTTAAGAATGAGAATGGGGGGGAGTAACGATTAACGATTACTGAATAAGGATAACCAGAGTAACGATTAACGACTAACGATTACGGATGAGAGACTTGAGATTAACAACTAGGGAATAACGATATACAAATGGAGCTTTTTGATCAAAAAATCTATCGTTCAAAAAAAGAAATATTTCCACCCACCCAAGTAAAATCTTTATTGTAACGTACACCAATCATTTTCCCGCGGCTCATACGGCTTAGATTTGTCGCTAGGGTAGGGCGGGCATCACCATCCGGCCAGAGATACATCATACGCACTTCGCATTTTACACCGCCCTCCGGCGATTTCAACGCTTCTGCATATTGTACTTTTCGCTGGAGTATCCAATTTTCTTTATCGGTTATTTTTTCTACGTCTTCTTTGGTGACATCAATTAAGACACCCTGTCCTGAAAAACTGAAAAGTGGTTTCAATACATAGTTTTCCAGATCAGCCGGAATTGATTTTAGTTCATGAAGAAAAAAAGTATCAGGAACAAAAGGTGTTTTAAGGAATGGCATGGTGTATTTACTGATGCGGTAAAACCAGTTTGGATGCGCTATCCATTCTACATCTAAATCGTCAGATAAGTTTACCGTATAGGTAAAGTCAGGATTGGATTCCAGATCATCAAAAATTAACCGGTTATAGATTCGTTTAATTTCAATTTCTTTACCGGCCTTTTTATAAAATAGCTTTTTCCCTTTTTGAATAATGTCGCTTAAGCAAATTATGGATATTCCAAATGCAGCTTCTGTTGCATAAAAGTCAATGCGGGTTTTTTGTTCGTGGGGTTTTATGTCCATCAGAACAACATTCTCTACTGCATGATTTCCGATTAGTACTTTCTTTAACAAGCTTGTATATGATTCGGAATCTAATCCGCTGAAATAATGCGTGAAGGAATCGGGGCAGAAAAAATATTCTCTATACTTTTTTCCAATAAGATCTTCCCAGGCAAACAAGCTGGCAAAGCCCTGAAGTTCTATAAGCTGAGGTATATATCCACCCCTTCCATCATCGCAAATAGCCCAGTCAATGCAGATAAAATGTGAATGGTCGTTTTCATTTTTAACCTTGTATTTTTCCGGTATGGCTTTTTCTGTTAGTTCTTTAAATCCGGGCTTGCAAATGACATCGATAATTGCTTCACTGCCTTCAATAAGTTTTTCTTTGAAATCTTTAGTAAGAAATATGGGAGATTCAGGAACCCGGAAAACAACTTCTTTATGAAAAACTTTTTCAAGTTCTTTTAGAAAGTTTTCATATTTAGCCTGTGTAAATTCGCTGTTGAATCGCTCCCGTAATTCTTTAATCATAAAATGGCAGAATTAATATTTTACATTTTTACCGCTTCTTCAAGAAAACCGGGAATGATCGTTTTTTGAGTATATTTAATTTTATCCTGGTCCTGTAAATGCTCAATCATTTTGTTGTATTTATCCAGACCAAGATTGTCAATTACAATCTTCTTTTTTTCTTCGCCGGTTAGATAGAATATCATTCCTTTAGGACCCGCCTCCGGATGAAACTGTGTTCCGATTATTTCAGGCGTAAATTGAATCATCATCGTAGCGCGTTCATGAGGAACATGAGGCCTTTCCTTTTCAATGGCCAGTATTTTAGCTCCCATAAATCGCAATGCTTCATGGTCTGGTTGTATGACTTGCCACTTTCTGGAATCTACTGCATAAAATACATCTTTCAGTCGATGGGTGAATATATTGTGTTTGGCCTGATAAGTTTTATGCATAGGGAAAACTCCAAACGATTCACTCTTTCGCAGGCACACTTTTGCTAGTTTAAAATGATAACAAACAACCTGAAAGGAATGGCATATCAGAAAAACATATTTTTTATTAACTTCATTTTCATTATGAAGAATAATGGAGTGTATTAAAGCCATGAATTCATCTTCCCAGCCTTCGGCTTCCACAGGACTTCCGGGTCCTCCTGTAGAAATATAAGCATCGTATTCCAGTCCGGGCATTTCTTTTTTGCCCCGCACATCGTATATTTTTTTCTGAAGTGCAAGATTTTTTTCAAGAGCAAACCTTTCCAGCATTTCACGTAAGTTTCGCATACCCTGGTTGGGTTCGCCTTTATACATGTCGAGAATAGCTACTCTAAATGGCTGTTTAGCTTGATTGGATTCCAAGGTTTTTTTGGCTTATTTTTTATTCTTTGAATATTGGCTCAATACGAACCAAGAAGAGGTTTTACGAAGGAATTCCCGACATAGTTGCTGATGTAATGTAGTCAACTACGCTTTTTAAGTCTTCTGTTTTCTTAAAAACCTCCAATTGCTTGTCTGCACCGGTACCATGAGCAAGTATATTTGCAACATATGCAATGTCTTTTCCGCTTCCAAGGTATGGTACGACTTCTTTAATAAAGTCTAATAATTCTTCAATAAGAAGACGCGTATTTACTTCCTTTTCTTTGCCGAAATCAATCATTCTTCCGTCAAGACCGTAACGGGAAGCCCTCCACTTGTTTTCTGTTATCAGAGCTCTTTTGTAATTAATGAAATTGAGATTTTGCTGTTTTAACAAATACAATTTTGCGCATAATGCTTGAAATATTCCCGCTATGGCAATTGTTTCATCTATCATCAATGGAACATCGCAGATTCTGAATTCAACTGTATTGAAAAAAGGATGTACACGAAGATCCCACCAGATTTTTTTGGCATTGTCTATACAACCTGTACGTATTAACAATTTAACGTAGCTGTCATAATCTTCATAACTTTCAAAATAATCGGGAATTCCCGTACGTGGAAATTTATCAAAGACCTTTGTTCGAAACGATTTAAAGCCTGTATTCCTGCCTTCCCAAAAAGGGGAATTCGTTGAAAGAGCATAAACATGCGGTAAGAAATATCGCATGGAGTTGGCAATATGTATGGCCAATTCCCTCGATTCCATTCCTACGTGGACATGCAATCCGAAAATTAAATTGGATCGTGCAGTATCCTGAAGTTCATCGACGATTTCATTGTAGCGTGGATGATCTGTAATTAACTGCTTTTCCCACTTACTAAATGGATGCGTGCCACTGGCTCCAATTTTAAAACCTAAACTATTGGCTACACCGCCAATTGTTTTTCTTAAATTGGTGAGGTCTTTACGAGCCTCTGTAGTATTTTTACAAATGCCTGTCCCCACTTCAACAACAGCCTGATGCATTTCAGCTTTTACTTGATCTTCGGGCAAAATTTTAGAAGCAATTTCTACAATTTTTTGTTCGTGTGATTTTAATTCTCTCGTTTCGGGATCAATAACCATGTATTCTTCCTCGATTCCAATGGTAAAATTGCTAAAATCTAAATCTTGTATTTTCATTTTTTTATTTTAAAATTTATCCCACACTTCATTGTATAGATGTGTGGGATAAATGTAAGCATGGTAATTATTAATTTACCTTATGATTAAGATTTTTTAAACCCATTCATTTTTGGCAAGCTTCTTAATCGTTTTTTTTTCACCCTTTATCATTTTGCTGTCGTTGTCCTGACTAACGGTCATTCCTGAAACAGAATCTTTAACAAATGTTCCCCAGGTAAGGTTGTCGACGCCTTCTTTATGACTGCGTGCTTTTTCAATGGCGAAATCAGCTGCAGTTTTTACCACCCAGTCAAAATTAGCCTGACCAACAGAATTTATATCAGCATCCGGAGCAGGATTACAGAAGTCTATTGCATATGGAATGCCATCGCGAACAGCGAATTCAACCGTATTGAAATCATAACCCAAAGCTGTACATAATTTCAGTGTGTACTCTTCAACTATTTTTAACATGGCAGGACTTGTTGGAGGTCCATCAACTACATATCTTAAATGATGCGGATTACGAGGCTCATATTTCATAATCCTCACATATTTACCGCCAATGCAATAGCAACGGAAGTATTCATCAAAAATAATCTCTTCCTGAAGCATCATAACCAGTTGCTTGGTTTCTTTATGCTTGGCAAAGAAATCATTTGCATCATTTACTTTGTATACACTTTTCCATCCACCGCCTGCATGAGGTTTCATGTAGGCAGGGAATCCGATTTCTTTAAACATTGTTTCCCAGTCAAGAGGCATTACCAGATTACGGAATGAATTCTCACTTGTATCATCCGGTCTTTCATTGGAAGGAATTAAATACGTTTTAGGAACCGGTACACCCAGTCTGACGGCCAAACAATTGTTAAAGAATTTTTCATCAGCGCTCCACCAGAATGGATTGTTGATTACTGCTGTACCCATTAAAGCTGCATTTTTCAAATAAGCTTTATAGAAAGGCACATCCTGACTAATCCTGTCGATAATAACTGCATAACCTGAATCACTAGCTTGTGACAGTTTATTGATTTTGACAAATTCCGCAACAATGTCTTTATCTCCTCTGATGTTAACTTCATCAACAAAGGCTTTCGGAAATGTATTCTCCTGTCCGAAAAGGATTCCAATTTTTTTCATGATAATGTATGTTTGTATGGTTTAATAAAAATAATAATTAAAGTTGAGATAAATAATGCGGAAACATTTCCCTCCAAACCGGCCAGTCATGTCCTCCCCATTGCCGTATATCGAGCCAGTGCTTAATCCCCTTTTGATGAAGGATGGAGCTTAACAATTCATTGGAGCCTCTGCACATATCATCATTCGTTGTACCCAGAACAATTTTCATATTCCATAATTCTGTAGCATTATTATCTTTAAGAAAGTCTACCGGATTATTGTAATAAATATGATCGTCGTAATGACCTTTTACATGATTTCTGATGTCAAATGCAGCACCCATACTTATAAGATGACTAACATTTTCAGGATGCTTGAAAGCATAGTTTGCAGCATGGTAACCACCAAAACTACAGCCTGCCGTTACAATTCTGCCATGGCCTGTATCTGCTTTCATTCGGGGTACTAATTCCTCGTGAAGCATTTTATCATATAAAGAATGGTTGTATGCACGTGTAGAAGGATGAATTTCTTTGTTATACCAGCTGTGTTTATCGATGCTGTCAGGACAATAGATCTTAATGAGTCCGTTATCTATAAACCATTTTGCAGATTCAATTAACTTGAAATCTTTGTTCTCATTATGCATGCCCATGGATGTAGGGAAAACAACAATAGGAATTCCTTTTTCGCCAAAAACAAGCATGGACATTTCATGGTTCAGGCTGTGCGAATACCAGCGAATATGTTCTTCTCTCACGGGATTAGTGTATTGAAATGCAAAATTGCTTTTTTTTTTCAAATTGGCAAAAAATTAAACACTTTTTATAACATGTTTTGACAGGAAGTGTATAATATTGCACTCTGTAAATCACCTATGAAGCCATTTTTGCAATCCGTGCAGTTTAAATCAACTGCACTTAAGCGTTTAGTCAACGCTGATCTTATAATGCCCAAAAATATCGATAAAAAAAGGGCCTATCCCTTGCTTATTTTAAACGATGGTCAGGATATGGTACCCATGAAAATGAAAGAAATTCTGGGTCAGGTATGGGAAAAGGGTGTAAGTAAGCCATTTATCTTAGTTGCACCGCATACAAATAACCGTTTAAATGAATATGGTGTATCCCATCACCCTGATTTTAAGCAAAGAGGCAAATTGGCATCAAATTATGCCAGGTTTGTTACTGAAGAATTGATAGATCAAATCAAAATGCAGCTTAGCATTGATGAATTTGAAGATAAAGTAATCGGTGGCTTTAGTTTGGGCGGTTTATCGGCTTTTGATATTGCCTGGAACCATTCAGATGTTTTTTCAAAAGTTGGTGTTTGCAGTGGTTCTTTCTGGTGGAGAAAAAAAGATTTAAAACATGGTTATACGGATGCCGATAGAATCATGCATGAAGTGGTAAGAACTAAACAGGAAAAACCAAATTTAAAAATATGGCTACAGTGTGGAACGCTTGATGAGACTGCAGACCGCAACCACAACGGCATAATAGATTCTATCGATGATACCCTTGACTTAATTGCCGAGTTGGAAAAAAAAGGATTTAAAAAAGGAGAAAATATTGTTTACCATGAAGTGATAGGAGGTAAGCATACTCTTGAAACCTATGGAATATTTTTACCCTATTTTTTTAATTGGGCTTTTGGAGAAAGATAGATTTTGCATTTGAGTTTTTAGGTTTTAATCGTTGAAATGTAATTTGCTTAAACTTAATTGCTTTAAGATGATTTATTTCAAGAATTAAATTTTTTCTGTTCGATTTTAGCAAGAAATACGCGTTTTTACCAGCTATTTTTTATGCATAAAATTTATGATGCTGACTTATTATTATATATTTGAAAAATATCTTTTAAATAAAAAATGTATCAGGCAGTTCATTTAGCAGCAGAGTGTTTTCCTATAGCCAAAGTTGGCGGATTGGGAGATGTAGTTGGCGCATTGCCTAAATACCTTACTGCTGCCGGCATTAAAACATGTGTCATGCTTCCGCGGTATAATCAAAAGTGGAATGCTACGCATACTTCAACTCCTATTCATCACGGTGTTATTAGTGCACAGAACTTTCACATCCATTACTTTATTCATAAAATTCCTGATGCTGATTTTGGATTTGATATTTATTGGGTCGATATCCCTGAATATTTATTTAGAGACGGTGTATACGGCTACAGAGACGATGCACTGCGCTTTTTGTTTTTTCAGCAGGCTGCTTTAGGCTGGATTTGTACCTGGAATAAAAAGCCTGATGTACTGCATTGCCACGATCATCATACAGGCCTGGTTCCTTTTATGATTCATAATTGTCCGTGTTATTCTATGCTAAGCGGAATTAAGACAGTTTTTACAATTCATAACGGTTTATATACCGGTGCTTTCCCGGTTGAATACTCTAAGTTTTTTCCTGATTTTCCTTACCAGTCTAAAGGACTGCTTGAATGGGATGATGTAATTAATCCTTTGGCTTCAGCTATCAAATGTTGCGACAGGCTCACTGCAGTTAGTGCCGGTTATCTTGATGAATTGAAATTTCAAAGCAATCCCATGAACTGGTTGTACAATGAATACTGGCAGAAAAGCAAAGGGATCGTAAATGGAATTGATACCGATGTCTGGAATCCGGAAACGGATGCAAATCTTACTGTAAAACTGGATGACGATTGGGATACTTTTAAAGATGAAAATAAAAAAGCAATATGCGAATCGATGGGTTTGAATCCTGAATTACCACTGGTCGTTTATATTGGCAGACTTAATACAGAAAAAGGTGCGGAAATTCTAACGCAGGCTATTCACCGTTTTTTATATCAGAATAGGATTTTCAATTTCTATATACTTGGTTCCGGTGCCGATTTTCTGGAAGATAATATTCGGCATTTAAGCGGTACGTTTCCAAACCATGTCGCTAACTATATTGGTTACAATGAAGCTCTGGCTCATAAATTATATGCTGCTGCTGATTTTTTAATCATGCCTTCACTGGTTGAGCCTTGCGGATTAAACCAGATGTATGCAATACGCTACGGAACCATTCCAATTGTAAGAGCAGTTGGCGGACTAAAAGATACTGTTGTTGATTACGGTGGTGAAAACGGTTACGGCATTCGTTTTAACAGAGCAGATATTGGTGATATCATATCAAGTTTGTATCGCGCTGCAGTTCTTTATAAGGATAAAGCACTTTTTCAAAAAGTGAGAAAAATAGCAGTAGGTCTGGATTTCTCCTGGACAACGACAGTGAAACAATACATTGAGTTATATAAAAATTAACACATGGAAGGTGTAATAAAAATTGTATGTTTAATTTTAGGCGGAGGTGCCGGTTCAAGGCTTTATCCTCTGACGGCTATGAGAAGTAAACCGGCTGTTCCTATTGCAGGCAAGTACCGCCTCATCGATATACCGATTTCCAATTGTCTGCATTCAGGCATAAGACGTATTTTCGTTTTGACGCAGTATAACTCTGCTTCACTGAATCAGCATATAAAAAATACGTATCACTTCGATTCTTTTAGTTACGCTTTTGTTGATATCATTGCTGCCGAACAAAGACTCGGTAGTGAAAAGTGGTTTCAGGGAACTTCCGATGCTGTTAAACAAACATTGCCTCACCTTGCAGGTCATGACTTTGATTACATTCTTATTTTAAGCGGCGATCAATTGTATCAAATGGATTTACGCGAGTTTGTCAACAAACATGTTGAAAGCGGCGCTGAATTAAGTATTGCCGCATTGCCCGTTAATAAAGAAGATGCAACAGGTTTTGGAATCATGAAAGTCAATGAAGCCGGCTTCATCAATAAATTTATTGAAAAACCTTCCGAGCAGGAACTTGTAAATTGGGTTTCTCCTGTTGGTCCAAAGCAAAAAGCTGAAGGAAAAGTTTACATGGCTTCCATGGGTATTTATGTTTTTAACAGAAAGTCTCTTTCGAGATTGTTTGAACAGTATCCTCACTTTACCGATTTTGGAAAAGAAATTATTCCAACAGCCATTAATGAAGGAACAAAGGTGAAAGGGTATTCCTATACAGGCTACTGGACGGATATTGGAAACATACAAAGTTATTTCGATGCCAATCTGGACCTTACCGAACCGATGCCAAATTTTAATTTATTTGATCAGGATAGATTAATTTTTACTCGTGCAAGAATGCTGCCTCCCTCAAAATTTTCCGGAGAAACTACATTAAAAGGCTCTGTTATTTCAGAAGGTTGTATTATCAATGCAAAACTTATTGAACGAAGTATCATTGGCGACAGGGCACGTATCGGTAAGGGAACTGTTGTGAAAAACTGTGTCACTTTTGGTAATGATTATTACCAAACCCTCGAAGAAATGCTTGCTACCAAGGACGAACCTTTAATGGCTCTTGGGGATAACTGCCTGTTTGAAAACTGCATCATCGATAAAGATGCAAGAATAGGAAACAATGTCACCATCATCGGAAATAAAAAAATGGCCGACGTTGAAACAGATCAGTATTGTGTTAAAGGCGGAATTGTAATTATTAAAAAGGGTGCTGTTATTCCGGATAATACAAGTGTAATTTGTTAGGATCGTTGACAACCCAACAATCTCATTACCCTTTGCTGGGCGAAGTCTTAAGCGCGAAACGAAATCTTTATTAAAAGTACTACTATCGGATTGAGCGCGTGACTTCGTCCACGACGCGCCTTTTAAAACTCCAACGAATTCATGCCTCTGTATTTTATCGTTCTTCGTGAATGAAGGAAAGTAAATCCCGCGCTCCCTCGAGACGAAGTCACACGCTTGATTTAATTTCGGAGCTATTATTTTTATTGGTACTTCGCTCTTAACTTCGCCCAGCGGGAAGTTCAGACAAATTCACAACATCAAACCTTCTGCTTCTTCGCCACTTTCCCGGATACAATTTTTTTAACGTTGTCTGCCGCTTCTTTTGTTTCCGAACCTTCTTTTATAATTTTTAATTTTACTTCTTTCTTTTTTGCCGGTTTTTTCTTTAAGAATTTTTCCAGCTCCTGCTCAAAATCACTTAAAGCATTCAGGAAAAAGATATAGGCATCGTAAGGAGAATCATACGGACTAAAATATTTATGCACATCGCCATCGTTCCAGAATTTAGTGCACATATAATAAAAGTGGTCAGAGGTTTGCAATTTGCCCCAGGTGTGAATAATGTCTTTGTCCTTGGTTTGCATGACCTTTGATTCCAGAGCATAGATGCGATTCAAAGATTCTTCCTGCATGGAATTGCTTCTCCATGCCGAAAGATCACGTTCTACATCAGCCCAGGAAACAAATTCAGGGGCATAATATTCACCGCGCGTAACGTTTTCGGAAACAAGTTCCGAAGGAGTTTTAAAATTAAAGTCTTTGTGTTTTAATATTTCTTTTGGTAAATGATCCAGAAATTCAAAAATACCCGTCGATGCCCATTGGTGTTCGCCGAATGTTTCATAATCCATAAACAAATTAAGAACTTCTCCATTGCCTGCTATCTGATGAACCCAATTTGAAAACTTATCTGCCGTTAGCGGAAATTCAGTCCAGCCGCGGTCGCTGAAGCGAAAAGCAATATCGTCGCTCATGCGATAGTTTTTCAAAAGCGCTTTAATTTTTTTCGTGCCAACGGGTTTATATAGAAAATTTGAATTTCTATATCCCAGCAATCTGTCAACGCCTTCGCAGAGTATTCCTTTGTACTTTGCTTTTTCAGCCCAGGCTGCAAGATCGTTGTTGTAAATTAATTCTGTGTTTCGGAAGATCTTAGGTTCCTGGTTAAAATATTCTTTAATCTTATCGTCATGCATTTTAACCTGACGTTCAAATTCTTTTTTTGAAAAGATGAAGCTAAGTGAATGATAGTATGTCTCAGATAAAAATTCAACACAGCCTGTTTCTGCCAACTTTTTAAAAGAATCCAATACTTCAGGACCGTATAATTCACATTGTTCAATGAATGTTCCGCTTAAAGAATAGGAAATTCTGAATTTTTTCTTGTGACGCTTGATCAATTCAAGCATCTTTTTATTAGTCGGTAAATAACATTTCTCTGCTACTTTTTTAAAGATGATTTTATTTTTTTCATCGTCAAAGTAAGAATGATTTACACCAATGTCGAAAAACGTATAAGGTTTTACACGAAAAGGTTGATGTACCTGGAAATAAAAACAAACGCTTGGCACTTTTTTAATTTTTAATGAATGTAAATTATTTATTTAGTAAAGGTTGAAATCGGCATAAGCATTAATTACTTTTTGAGCAGATAATTCCCAGCTGATATTCTCTAAATCACGGTAAGCATCTTTGACAATTTTTTTCTTTAAGACATCATCGTACAATGCGTTTATTAAATAATCCGCTGCCCGGTCCACATCCCAGAAATCAAATTTCATGGCTCCATGCAATACTTCAGCTACTCCTGATTGTTTACTGATAATACATGGAACACCAAATTGTACTGCTTCCATTGCTGAAAGTCCAAAAGGTTCCGATACAGATGGCATGCAATAAGCATCGGCCATCGATAAAAGATATTGTACGTTTTCATGTTTCTGAAATCCGGTCAGGTGAAAACGGTTACCAATTCTGTAAGTAGAACTTTTCTGAAGCATTGTTTGAGATTTTTCTCCCGTTCCGGCTATAGCAAATCTAACATCAGGTGTATGCTTAATAACCTTTGAAGCAATATCAACAAGTCTCGAAGGACCTTTTTGCCTCGTCAGCCGTCCTACAAATACAACCAGTTTTTCTTTAAACGGTTTTTCTGAACGATATGCTTTTACCGGCCGGATGCCATTATGTATCGTTACAATTTTTTCAGCCGGTATGCCGTAATATTTTTGAATAATGTTACCCGTAAAATCACTAACAGGCATTATTACATCAGCTGCCTCCATTCCACGTTTTTCTAATTCAAATACAGGGCCCCTGCTATTTTCTCCACCCCTGTCAATTTCAAGTGAATGAATATGAACCACAAGTGGTTTACCTGTTAACGCTTTGATTTTCATGCCGGCAACCATGGTCATCCAATCATGAGCGTGAATTATATCAAAGTCTTTTGTGAGAGCGTATTGTGCAGCAATATTTCCAAATTCTATAACCTTTGAAATCAAATCCTTACCATACAATTCATCAATTTGAAAAGAAATATTTTGTGTAGAACCTTCCGTACTAATATTACGTAAATGGCTTTTTCGCTCAGGATTTGATTTCTTAACTTCTTCGAAGTAATAGGGATTCAGGTTAGCGGGAATTAAATTAACATCGTCAAAAAAATCACTACTATATGCTTGATTTACAGGAGGAAGTGTTAAAGAATTAACCTGATTAAGGCCAACTAAATCACAATTATCCATCTTAAATCCAACTGTATTTTGAGGAATAATCATAATTACTTTTGCATGTGCAGTCATTGCTTTACATAAATCATGGCAAGCAACGCCGAGTCCACCGTTAATTGCAGGTGGAAACTCCCAGCCAAGCATTAGTATTTTAGGTTTGCGAATCACGCAAAAGGATTTAATGTTTAAAATGAGTTAAAAATTAACCCGGTTGATGAAGAAATGTTAACATTCACTAAAAAAATCTTCTTTTGCAAAGAAACAAATTTAAAATTAAAACGATACAATTATCTCTGAATTACGTTATTCTTATGTCAGGTAAATCTAAAGTCATTGAGGGGAGGATATGGAAGTAGCTAAAAAGGCAGGACTGAAGTTTTTTCCTTCGTCAATTACCAATTATTACCATCTCGATGGTAATTATTACTTTAATTTTCAAAATTGCAAACTGGTAGTTTCCGCTATTAATGATAACGTTTTACGTTTTCGTTATGCCATCAATCAGTTTACTCAGGATTTTTCCTATGCTATCGATCCAAAACTAAAACGAAACTGCCTTCGTTTTGAATTGCAAGAGCATGATGAGTTTTATACGATTTTTACGGCAGCACTGATTTGTAAAATTGAAAAAGCAGATGGATTGATTACCATTTATGATATGCGTGGTAATTTAATCAGTGAAGATGAAACAGGATTTCATTGGGAGCCTAATCCTAATCAGGGTGGTAATTATGTTTATTGCAGTAAAAAAAATCATCCCGGAGAATGTTTTTTTGGTTTGGGTGATAAAACATCCGATCTGAATTTAAGCGGAAAGCGTTTGATTAACTGGGGAACCGATACCTACGGTTTTGGTATTGATCAGGATCCATTATACAGAAATATTCCTTTTTATTATGGACTTCATAATGGAATAGGGTATGGAATGTTTTTCGACAATACCTTCCGTTCGTTTTTCGATTTTGGATACCAGGACAATAGTCTGGTTAGCTTCTGGGGTGAAGGCGGAGAAATGAATTACTATTTTATTTATGGTCCGCAGTTAATAAATGTTGCTGAACAATATGCTCACATTACCGGTGTTCCCGAAATGCCTCCTTTGTGGGCACTGGGATATCATCAAAGCAAATGGAGCTATTATCCCGAATTAAAAGTAAAAGAAATAGCAAACGAATTCAGAAGCCGCAATATTCCTTGTGATGTCATTCACCTCGACATTGATTATATGGATGGCTTCCGTTGTTTTACGTGGGACAAAGAGCGTTTTCCGGAACCTTCTCGGATGATAGCTGATTTAAAAGCTCAGGGTTTTAATGTTGTTCTCATAGTTGACCCCGGAATAAAAATTGATCCTGAATATGCTGTATATAAAGAAGCATTGGAGAAAGGTTATTTCTGCCTGCGATCCGACGGCGATTTAATGCATGGAAAAGTGTGGCCGGGTGATTGTAATTTCCCTGATTTTACCGATCCTGAAGTTCGCTTATGGTGGGCAGGCTTGTTTAAGGAATATGTTGAGCAGGGGGTGAAAGGATTTTGGAATGACATGAATGAGCCTGCTGTTTTCGATATAGGTACTTTCCCGGACGATGTGCGTCATAGTTACGATGGCTTTAAAGTTAGTCATCGCAGAGCGCATAACGTTTATGGAATGCAGATGGCCAGAGCCACAAAAGAAGGTGTAAGCAAGTTCATGGGAAATGAAAGAAATTTTGTGCTCACGCGGAGCGGTTACTCCGGCATGCAGCGTTATTCTGCAACCTGGACAGGCGACAACATTGCTTCCTGGGAACATTTATTATTGGCCGATTTGCAATGCCAGCGATTAAGTATTTCCGGTGTTTCATTTTGCGGAACAGATATTGGTGGTTTTATTGGCCAGCCGGATGGAGAGTTGTTTGTCCGTTATATTCAAATGGCAATCTTTCATCCTTTTTTCCGTGGACACTCTTCCAGCGATCAGGGTGATAAAGAACCATGGGTTTATGGAAGTACTTATGAAGGTTATATTCGCAAGGCCATAGAACTCCGCTATCAACTCTTACCATATATATATACTACCTTTTACCAGCACGTTTCAGCCGGTACGCCAATGATACGGCCATTGTCTTTTTACGATCAATTTGACAGTAAAACTCTAAGTCATCAGGAGGAATTTGTTTTCGGCGATAATTTATTGGCATGTCCTATTAAATCGAGTAATTCCGTCGGACGAACAATGTATTTTCCCGATGGAATGTGGTATAATTATTACACCGGTGAGCACTTTAAAGGAGGAAAAGAAAAATGGGTTGATGCTCCTATGGATCATTCACCGATTTTTGTTAAAGCGGGAGCAGTTCTGCCGCATTATCCTGTTCAACAATATGCCAATGAAAAAGTAATTGATACTATTACACTTCATGTTTATCATGGTAAAAATCGTCACGGCGGACTATTATACGAAGACGATGGAAAAACCGATTGGTACAAAGATGGAGATTTTTGTCTACGCACCTTTTGTGTTTTAGGTAATAGAAAAGAATATCGTTTGCTTCAATACCGGAAAGGTCCTTACGACTCTCCGTGTAAAGAATTTACCCTTGACTTTCACGGGCTCACTTTTGAACCCAAAGGTTATATGCTCGACGGAAATTTTATTGAGGCCCCTTGCATACACAAAGCAAAATCTTATTCAATAACAGTTCCCAAAAATTTTAAGAAAGTAGAATTGGTTCAATAAGGGAATAAAAGATTTTCGTTTAATTTATAACGATCATTTTTTGAACAGAAGTATCTTTTAAGATCAACTTGACAATATAAGATCCTTTTGCAATTGGCAAATCAAGTATCTCTGAATTAGATTTTTGAAAAACTATGGATTCCTTTTTATAAACAATCTGATTCACTAAATTCAGAATTTCAATGCCTGTTGCTTTTTCACTACCATCATAACTAATATTGAATTTTCCGTGAGAAGGATTTGGGTAAACGAAGATATTTTTATTATTTTCAATTTCTGATAAACCCGTACACGGTGTAACAGTAAGTGTTGCCGAAGAACTTGCACGTTCACTGCATTGCGATACTAAAACAAAGTAGGTTTTGCCATTTAAAGAAAGCGGAGGATTCGTAAGTGTTAATTGAGAAGTATTCACGCCACTATAAATGCTGTTATTACTAAGCATTGTTCCGTTTTCATACCATTGATATGTAAGCGGTGCCGATTGTCCTGCAATTCCTGAAGCAATTCCTGAAAATGTTGCAGTAGTGCAATCAGTGCCTATAGTATCATGCAAAGCATAAACAATTGGCGACATATTATTGAAGTCATTTAACAAGGAATTTCCTGCAATACTAGTATATGTGCCACTTGTACTAATAACTGCAGAGGTGCCGGGAACGCAGCTTGGGTCTGTCCATTTGGTGACGGCCATCTTTATAGAAACATTCGTTCCGGCAAGAGAATCTATTGTTGGACGAATCATTGAAATATTGCAGGGTTCACAATTCATTGGCCCCGAATTACTTAAAATTCTGAATCTTCCTACTTTTTCAGTTTGATTTAGGTTGTTGAATAATGTACCGGATCCGCACGTACCTGCTAAATTTGAAGCCACCTGAAAAGCACTCAGTGAATTTGGGCCGGCATTCATTTGAATGCTATTGGGAGAATAATTAAGCAGGGTAGTGGAGCCTGAAATGTAGGATATAGATGGTGAGTTCCCCGCAGGTAGCCAGGCAGGATTTACGTAAAAAGCAAATTGAATGGTCCGAAAAGCCCAGGGAGAAGTTGAAGTGCTTCTGAGGAATACATCAAATTCATATGTAGTTGTATTTATTACGGAATCATTGGCAATGAATACATCAAAGGTTTGTGCGGAAGAGGTTTTCCCGAAAGGCATTAATAAAATTATTATTAGCACATAGAAGGGATTAAATGGAAATACTTTTAACATTTCTAAAAGTTGTTTAAGAGATTTGGTGGGGTATAAAAATAATTATTCCATACCCGATATTATTTTATCAGTACACTACAAAATAAAAAGTTCATGAAGTTATTAAAAACTTCTATTTCCTGCAAATAGTAATAGAAATTCCAATTTATTATAGATAATAAAATTTGAAAGGTATTTGGTTTTATTGTTCAATTATATTGCCAATAAAATAATATTAGTTTATGTTTATTCAAGGTTTTTCTGCTTTCCCAAATTCATTTTGGAAAATCATTTTAAATAATTAATTATATGTAAAATTCAAGTTAATTATTTAGTTCTTTTTATTTACCTATATCAAACAATTTATTAAAATAACAATTGCAAATGGGTTAAACGTTCTGCAAAAAAATTACGTAGCGCCTATTTTAAAAGGGTTTTCAGCGAAAATAATTTTCATCTCATTATTTAATACATGTCAATAGATATGATTGTGTTCAGGTACCGTTTTATTGAATTAATTATCTCAATATAACTAATTAAAACTATATATTTATTATTAAAAAAGAATTAAAATTCGTTTCATTGAGTTCTAGCTACTTTATTTTATAATAAAAAATGTCTCAAAAGCGCCAATTTTGGTGATTTTTAACAAAAATTTAATTCCTAAAAAAAATTGTAGTATTTCGAAACAAATACTAACTTGCGAACTTTATTTAGGGTTATTTAATTAAAAGTAATAATTCTAAAATATTATTTGATTTATTAAAAACACCAAAAAACACCAAATACACTTATAAAATGAAAACAATTACTGCTAAATCATTCAGGAATGTACTTTTTGTGCTACTACTTCTGACTGGAAAATTTTCACAAGCACAAGGGACTGGTTCTATTGGATCACAAGGAAATGTAATTAATGATCTGTGTCCAAGTGCATTTATTTATGACCGTCAGGCCTATTGCGGTCAGATGAAATTGGATGCAACTATTATTCAATCAAATTCAAACCCGCCTATACCTGTGGTAAGTTCATTCTGGACTTCAACAGGTACCGGTACTTTTTCTCCTAATGCCAATGCAGTAAATGCAGTTTATACATTTTCTCATCAGGATTCTATGGTTGGTAATGTTACTATATATTTTAACGTACAAGGTGCTTTAGGATGCTTGTATGTAACATCAGTTAATTTGAATATCAACAACAGTAATCCACTTAGCGACAATGATCCCTGCACCGTTGATGCCTGTAATTCAACAAATGGAACAGTGACACATACTCCTATTCCAAATTGTCCCGGCTGCACAAATCCTCCAACAGCAACTGTCGGAGGCCCTTATTCTACCAGCTGTGCCGCTGTTGCGATTAGTGTAACATTAGGTGGATCTGCTTCAGGCGGTATATGGACTTCATCCGGAACCGGAACATTTATTCCAAATGCAACTAATGCAAACTCTTATTTGCCTTCACCGGCTGATTTAGCTAGCGGAACTCCTAAAACATTAACCTTCACTTCGAATAATCCAAATGGAGCGCCTTGCGTACCGGCTGTTTCTTCAACGACAATTAGTTTTACTTCTTTAAGTGATAATAATCCCTGTACTTTGGATCAATGCGATAACGGTGTAATAGTTCATGCGCAGGTTTTAAACGGTTCACCGGGTGCTTCCGATAATAATCAGTGTACTAACGATATTTGTATTAGCGGAAATACTGTTCATAATCCACTATCCGGCCCAACAGCTCAGGATGGTAATCCTTGTACATTAGAAATATGTGTTAATGGTGTATTGCAATCAAATCCAACCAATCTTTCAGTTGGCGCAACATCCACACCTACTTCCAATTGCCTTAACAACGGAACAGCAACGGCTACTCCTTCAGGGGGAGTTACTACTCCTTCAACGCCATATTTATTTTTATGGACACCGGGTAGTCAAACAACAGCAACTGCTTCGAACCTTGCTGCAGGTAATTATACAGTTAGGGTAACGGACAATAACGGTTGTACTACTACATCTCCTGTTGTAGTTGGCGCCGGAACAGGATCATTGGGTGCGCCGGTTATAACCGGTCCTTTGTCCGTTTGCAGAAATCAAACATACACCTATTCAATAGTAGCAGTGCCCGGTGCAACATCTTACAACTGGACATTCCCTACCCGTGCAACCGGTGTAGTTGCTCCCGGAGGACTTTCTGCTAGCGTTACTTACAGTGGTGGTCCGGGTGGACAATTCCCGAGCCCCAATCCACTTAGTAATCGAATTTGTGTAACAGCAGTAGGACCTTGCGGAACAAATCAGAGTTGTATTACTATTGGTCTTGGAACAATACCGGCACCGGTTATTACCGGTCCTACAACTGTTTGCCCAACACAGACATTCACCTATTCAATAGTTGCAGTACCGGGTGCAACATCTTACAACTGGACTTTCCCTACCCGCTCAACTCATGTTACTGCTGCGAACGGATTATCAACGGTCGTTACTTTCAATAGTAACTTTCCTAGTCCAAATCTGAGTCATAATAATATTTGCGTTACAGCTGTTGGTCCTTGTGGTTCAAGTCCTCAGGTTTGTATTCAGATTACAAAAGGAATTTTACCGTCACCTGTTATTACCGGCCCTACAATTGTTTGCCCAACACAGACATATACTTATTCAATAGTTGCAGTACCGGGTGCTACATCCTACACTTGGTCATTCCCAACACGTTCATCTCATGTAACTGCGGCTAACGGATTATCAACAGTCGTTACTTACAATAGTAATTTCCCTAGTCCAAATCTTAGTCATAATAATATTTGTGTAACAGCTAATAGCCCTTGCGGTTCAAGTCCTCAGGTTTGTATTCAGATTTCAAAAGGACTTCAAACAGCACCTGTTATAACAGGACCTATTTTAGTTTGCAGAAATCAAACATATACCTATTCCATTGTGCCTGTTCCGGGTGCTACATCGTATACATGGGAATTTCCTACCCGTTCTACCGGAACAGTTGCACCAGGCGGATTATCAGCAAGCGTTGCATATACCGGTGGTCCCGGCGGTCAATTCCCAAGCCCTAATCCAAGTAGTAATGATATTTGTGTAACTGCAAATGGACCGTGCGGAAATAGCCAGACTTGTGTTATTATTGGTCTTGATCCGATTTGCCCTGTATTATGTAACAATCCACCTACAGCAAATTCAAATACTACTGCAACACCTTACTTCGAGTGTGGAAATACTCCATCTTCCTCCATTGTTTCTTTACATGGTTCCGTTGGTGGTAGTGCAACAAATGGTACATGGTCAACTTCCGGAACCGGTACTTTTACTCCAAATACTTTAACCGGTAACTATACTCCTTCTCAAGCTGATATAAATTCAGGAAGTGTAACACTAACACTTACCTCCAATAATCCTTCAGGATTACCTTGCGTAGCAGCTACTAGTACAGCTCTTGTTACTTTTAACACACTTCCACCTACACCATTAACTATCACAGGTCCACAGATTGTTTGTCCCGGTTCTACTGTTCAGTATTGCATAACTATACCTCCGGGTTCAAATACTACTGCTTTCCATTGGTGGATAGATCGTACTGCTAATCCTTCTTTATCATTCAATCCGCAGGGTCAACCGGTTCTAATTGATATTGTAATCCCTATTGTTCCCGGACAAACAACAATTTGTATAGACGTTTATGTACCTATTGGTTATACAGGTGGTGCAAATGGACAGGAAGTTGAGGTAGAAACATTAAACGGTCCATGTGCCTCTGCTAATCATAAAGAAATAGATGATATTTTTGGCGGAAATGGTGCAGTAGATGATGGTAATGCTTGTACAATTGATGGTTGCAACACAACTGGTGGCTCAACAACTCATACACTATATGAAACAGATGATAATAATCTTTGTACAACCGATGGTTGTAATACACTCACAGGTGTATACCATAATGCAATAACCGGAGCTCCTGCACAGGATCTTAATCTATGTGATGTAGAATCCTGTAACAGCACAACATTGGTTCATTCACCTGTAAATACCAATGATAACAATCCATGTACAACTGATGGCTGTATTACATCCACCGGAGTAATTACGCATACTGCGATAACTGTACCTCCTACACAGGATCTTAATCAATGCGACGTAGAATCCTGTAACAGCACAACACTGGTTCATTCACCTGCAAATACCAATGATAATAATCCATGTACAACTGATGGCTGTATTACATCCACCGGAGTAATTACACATATTGCGATCACCGGACCACCTGCACAGGATCTTAATCTATGCGACGTAGAATCTTGTAACAGCACAGTAGTTGTTCATTTGCCGGTGGTTACTGAGGACAACAATCCATGTACAACTGATGGCTGTATTTCATCCACCGGAGTAATTACACATACTGCGATAACTGTACCACCTACACAGGATCTTAATGAATGCGACGTAGAATCCTGTAACAGCACAACATTGGTTCATTCACCTGCAAATACTAATGA